>JAZNVH010000001.1:0-13281 GCA_045592745.1 Candidatus Aphodoplasma sp.
TTTCCTTATCGTATGGTAAAAATGTAGTTATATACTCATATAAAAGAGCGTTGTTTGACGTATAAGATGCTATAATTTTTTCGCCTTCGAAAAAATCACCATGCTCATTATTTATTGCAATGGTATAAACATCTTCCGGCAAAAGGGAAGAGCTGTTTATCGTAATTTTTTCAATGCTGTTTTCACTTCTATTTCCAATTGTGCTCTTTATGTCTATAATTGCACCTGATATAAAAATATTTTTTTTATTTTTGTTAATCAATTCATCGAATTTTAAATAGATTTTATCGCCGCTTATTTCGTATACGTTTACAACACAAGTGCTGTTATCCTGCGTATTTGTGATATCATCTTCATAAACGAGTGCGATGTCTGCATTTGTGTTTGAAAGGTACATATCTGCCAACGTCTGCCCAAAATTAACATTATCGGCAATAGCCGTCTGCGAAACGAAAAAACACAATAAAACAGTCAGCAGTATATATTTCATTTTACGCATCGTTATCATCCTTTCCGTCAAGACTTTCGCCCGAAAGATATTCGATTACACGCTTTGGTGCATCTTTGGCGCTGCCCCAAGGCATATCTTTATTTCTGTAATCAAATTTTAGCGTAAATTTGTGAATATCCTCACTGAGCGATGCAAAAAGCTTTTTCTGTTTTTCAAAAAGTTCTTCTGCAAAACGTTTGGCATTGCTCGGCTTAAGATATTTTTGAGATTTTTCCATAAGCTCGCCAAAGTGAACAAGACATATTCCTGCACTGTCATCAAATTTCTTTTTGAATTCTGCGTCATTTTCCCACATATAGAAAAAGACATCAAAGTATCTTTCCATTGTTGAATTTATGTTTTGGCATATTGCACATTCACATGTAACCGAATTTGCAAAATGCGACAGAAGGGCGAAAGAATCGGTGCTTTTCTTTTTGAAAAGGCCGCTGTTTTTTGCTTCTTTTCCCACACCAGCACCAGCAGTTTCAAGCTTTGATATAACACTTTGAAGATGCGTATCAAGTACAAGTGCAAGACTTAATTTATTTGGCATATCAAAAAGCATTTTAAAATGCCTTTGACAAAAGCCAAGCTCGTTTGTAATCATGCGTGCATCAGGCTCCATCATAGATGCGCCGAGAGTATATGCAACCCTTTCTTGTTCAAGCTTGTGAAAAAGGGTGCAAAACGGACATGAGCAGGACTTATCAAAAGCCTCATTTACAGGAATAGTATATATCGTTTCTTTCATAGGTTTAAAAATCCTTTCAAAATTTGCAAAATAAAAATATTTCTCTTTCATTATACCATATTATGTGCTATAATAAAAGCATATTTTTTAGCGGGTGATAAAAAATGAAAATACAAGTATCAGGAAGTGATATCATAATAACCGAATGCACAGAATTTGACCTTGTTCACACCTTTGAATGCGGTCAGTGCTTTCGCTGGAATAAAACCGAAGATGGACAGTATGAAGGTGTTTTTGGTAAAAAAGCTCTCAGGGCGGCTCAAAGGGATAATGAAATTACGCTTTTTAATACAACTATGGATGAATATGAAAATATATGGAAAGGGTATTTTGACCTCGAACGCGACTATGCGGGTATACAAAAAATACTCTCAAAAGATGATGAGGTTTTAAAAAATGCTGTAAAAGAAGGGCGCGGTATACGAATACTTTCGCAAGAGCCTTTTGAAACGATTATATCATTTATAATTTCGGCAAATAATAATATACCTCGTATAAAGCTTATTATCGAGCGTATGTGCAAGCTTTTTGGTCAAAAAATTGAGGCGTACGGGCGTGAGTATTACACATTTCCGGATGCAAAGACAATTGCCTCTCTTTCACGCGAGGATTTAGCACCGATAAAAGCGGGTTTTCGTGACAAATATATCTTGGATGCAGCTAAGAAGCTTTGCTCGGGTGAGGTTGACACAGACAAAATCGCCCTTATGGATTATGAAAGTGCAAAATCCGAGCTTAAAAAGATAAAAGGCGTTGGGGACAAGGTTGCAAACTGTATATTACTTTTTGGCTTTGGTCATAAAAATGCGTTTCCCGTTGATGTGTGGATTCGGCGCATTGTTGAGCATTATTATTTTAATGGTGAGGCTATGGGCGATATAGGCGAATTTGCAAAAAAACGCTTTGGCGAGCTTGGCGGTTATGCCCAGCAATATCTTTTTTACTATGCCAGGGAAAATAAACTTGAAAAATAATAAATTTATGGTATACTATATAATAGATTATTATTGTGGTAAAAAAAGTATAATAATATAAATTGGAGTGAATAAACAAATGAAAAACGTTTTTGATGTACTTAAAGCGCGCGGACTTATCGCGCAAACAACACACGAAGAGGAGATTCGTGACATACTTGGCAAGGAGAAAATCACTTTTTATATTGGTTTTGACCCAACAGCCGACAGTCTTCATATAGGCCATTTTATGCAGCTTATAGTTATGAAGCATATGCAAAATGCGGGACATCGCCCGATAATTTTGCTCGGCGGTGGTACAACAATGGTTGGCGACCCGACTGGAAAGTCTGATATGCGTCCAATGATTACACAGGATGTAATTCAGCGTAACGCCGACAATTTTAAAGTACAGATGTCAAAGTTTATTGACTTTAGCGATGGCAAGGCAATTATGGTTAATAATGCCGACTGGCTTTTAAAGCTTAACTATGTAGATTTTCTTCGTGAGGTTGGCGTTCATTTTTCAGTAAACAGAATGCTCACTGCTGAGTGCTTTAAGACAAGAATGGAAAAGGGACTTACCTTCCTTGAGTTTAACTATATGCTTATGCAGGGCTACGATTTTTACAAACTCCATAAAGATTATGGCTGTAAGATGGAATTTGGCGGCGATGACCAGTGGTCAAATATCCTTGGTGGTATCGAGCTTATTCGACGTAAGGATTCAGAGCAGGCGTATGGTATGACGTTTACTCTTCTTACTACATCAGAAGGTAAGAAGATGGGTAAAACTGAAAAAGGTGCGCTTTGGCTTGACCCTGAAAAAGTATCTCCGTATGATTTTTATCAGTATTGGAGAAACGTTGATGACAAAGACGTTATCCGTTTGTTAAAGCTTGTTACATTCCTTCCGCTCGAGCAGATTGCAGAGTATGAAAAGCTTGAAGGACAAGAGCTTAACAAGGCAAAATGCGTGCTCGCGTATGAGGTTACAAAGATGGTTCACGGCGTTGAGGAGGCTGACAAGGCAAACGCTGCTGCGACAGCGATTTTCAGTGGCGCAGATACTTCAAATATGCCCTCGAGCGTTGTTGACAAAGCCGAAATTGGTGAAAAGATAAACGTTCTTGACCTTCTTTTGATGGTTTCACTTATTCCGTCAAAAGCAGAGGGAAGAAGACTTATTCAGCAGGGTGGTCTTTCGATTGATGGCGAGAAGGTAACAGACGTTTCGTATGAAATCGAAGCATCAAAGCTCGAAGGCGACGGAATTGTTGTAAAGAAGGGTAAAAAAGTATTTCATAAGGTTTCATTTTAAAGATAAGTTATAAGGGTAAAATATTTTCGTGAAGGAGAGTATTTTAAATGAGTCGTACAGATGATATTTTTATAAATATGTGTCGTGATATACTTGAAAACGGCAGCTGGGAAACGGGGGATGTGCGTCCGAGATGGGAGGATGGCACGCCTGCATATACGATTAAACGCTTTGGCGTTGTAAACCGTTATGACCTTTCAAAAGAGTTTCCGCTTTTGACGCTAAGACCGATAAATTTAAAGGCCGCTATCGATGAGATTTTGTGGATATGGCAGAAAAAGTCAAACGACATCAAAGATTTAAACAGTCATATCTGGGATGCATGGGCTGATGAGAAGGGCACTATCGGCAAGGCGTACGGATATCAGCTTTCAGTCAAGCATAAATATAAAGAAGGCGAATTTGACCAGGTTGACAGAGTTATTTATGACCTAAAAAATAATCCGTCAAGCAGACGCATTATAACAAACTTATACAATCATCAAGACCTTCACGAAATGGCACTGTATCCTTGTGCATATTCTGTTACGTTCAATGTGTGCGACGGAAAATTAAATGCGATACTTAATCAGCGTTCACAAGATGTTTTGGCTGCAAATGCGTGGAATGTATGTCAGTATGCAGCGCTTGTTATGATGCTTGCCCAGGTTTGTGATTTAAAACCCGGCGAGTTTGTGCATGTTATTGCGGATTCTCATATATATGACAGACATGTGCCAATTATAAAAGAGCTTATAGAGCGTGAAACGCACGATGCGCCTGTACTTAAAATAAATCCTGATATACACAATTTTTACGATTTTACAGTTGATGATTTTGTGCTTGAAAACTATAATACGGGCGCAAAAGTTGGCAAATTCCCCGTGGCTATATAGGGAAAAAGGAGATAGTTATGAATCTGATTGTTGCAACAGACAAAAACTGGGGCATTGGCAAAGATGGTACAATGCCGTGGCATATAAGTGCTGACCTTAAATACTTTAAGGAAAAGACAGTTGGCAAACGTGTAATTATGGGAAGAAAAACGCTTTTGTCATTTCCAAACAGCAAGCCACTTCCAAACCGCGAAAATGTTGTTATATCAACAAATCCTTCATATGTTGTGGAGGGAGCACAGGTTGTCAATTCTACCTACGAACTTGGCCGTTATGATATGGGTGATGATACGTTTATAATCGGCGGTGGAAGCATATACAAAGAGCTTTTGCCATATTGTAAATATGCATATATTACAAAAATTGAAGACGAGTTTGAATGTGATACATATTTTCCAAACCTTGACGAACTTGAGAATTGGAAAATGATAGATGAGGGCGAACTTTTAAATGAAAATGGTATAGATTTTCGTTTTACGGTATATGAAAACTCCGATGTGGCGGCGTTTTTGGCAGAAGATGCGGACGATTATAACGATAATATGCCGTCTATTGATGAAATTGATTTTAATAAGTTTGAATTGTTGTGCACAGTAGATGACGAGTTTGATGCAGATGTAAAAATTTCGCTGCTCCGTTCATGCTCTGTTATGGCAATCAAGCGCTATGCAAGCTATAGCGCCGTTGCAAAAATATATTGCGGAAATTCAAACCTTGGAGTTATGATATATGTTCATAAGGATAAGCTTGATGAGGCAAGAGAAATTTTAAATGCTCCATTTGATGAGAGCGAGCTTGGAGAGTAATATGAAAAAGGTAGAGCTTTTTACAGATGGTGCATGCAGCGGCAATCCTGGCAAGGGTGGCTATGGCGCGATATTAAAATATAACTCATATGAAAAGGAATTTTCAAAAGGATATGTATGCACAACAAACAACCGTATGGAGCTTATGGCGGCTATTGCGGGGCTTGAGGCATTAAAAGAACCGTGCGAGGTTGAGCTTTACAGCGATTCAAAATACCTTGTAGATGCAATCGAAAAGGGTTGGGTGTATAACTGGCAAAAGAATGGCTGGATAAAAAAAGACAGAAAAAAAGCACTCAATATCGATTTGTGGGAAAGACTTCTTTCGCTTATGGATACACACAAAGTTACACTTCATTGGGTAAAAGGACACGACGGACACAGTGAAAATGAGCGCTGTGACAGGCTTGCAGTTTTGTCATATATGTCTGACTCGCTTTTTGAGGATGAGGGTTTTGTAGCTCAGAGCTTTTACGATGCATAATTTAGTATAAAAACACTTCTTTGGTAAATAATATTTACTAAAAGAGGTGTTGTTTTATGATTATAGCAGTGCAGGACGGACTTGAAAAGCTTGCGCGAGAGATAAGTAAGTATGGAATCAAAACGCTGATGTGCTCTGAGTGTGAATGTGTAGTAGATGCGTTTATTTACATTGGTGAGCATATGCCAACTTTACAATCAGTGAGTGCATCAACCGCTCAAAGTGAGGGCGTTTTTATGATAAATGCCTATCAAAAAAGCGCAGAGGAAATTGTGGATATTTTAAATAGGCGCACATATACGCCACTGTTTTGAAAATAAAATTAAAAATTTGTTCTGTTTTGGTTGAAAAAAAACAATTTTAGGTATATAATGTTTTTTGGGATATTTTTTCTTGATACAAAGGAGGTCATAGGTGTGACTGATAGAATATATATGGACAACGCTGCAACGACACCGCTTAAAAAAGAAGTGCTTGATGTGATGATGCCGTATCTTACAGAAGAATATGGAAACGCATCTTCAATTTACATGCAGGGAAGAAGTGCAAAAAGCGCACTTGATAAGGCGCGCGAGACTGCCGCTGCAGCAATCGGAGCAAAGGCAAACGAGATTTACTTTACATCGTGCGGCTCAGAGGCTGATAACTGGGCAATAAAGGGCGCAGCTATGGCGCAAAAGGATAAGGGAAGACACATTATAAGCTCGGCGATTGAACATCATGCGGTGCTTCATACGCTTGAATATCTTGAAAAAAATGGCTTCGAGGTTACATATCTGCCGGTAGATGAATATGGTATGATACGTCTTGAGGATTTAAAAAATGCGATAAGAGAAGACACAATTCTTATTACAATAATGTTTGCCAATAACGAAATTGGCACTATACAGCCGATTGGCGAGATTGCAAAAATAGCAAAAGAAAATAAGATTTTGTTTCACACCGATGCTGTTCAGGCAGTAGGTCATGTAAAGATTGATGTAAAAGAGCTTGGAGTTGATATGCTTTCGATTTCGGCACATAAGATATACGGCCCTAAAGGTGTTGGAGCACTTTATGTAAGAAACGGTGTAAAGCTTGACAATTTTATGCATGGCGGCGCACAGGAGAGAGCAAGACGTGCCGGTACAGAAAATGTCGCAGGAATAGTCGGCTTTGCAAAAGCGTTAAAGCTTGCAACTGATGATATAGATGAAAATATTAAAAAGCTTACCGCTCTTCGTGATATGCTCATAGATGGCATAAGCGAGCGGATACCATTTTGCCGCCTAAACGGTCATAGAACACAGCGCCTTTGCAATAACGTAAATTTCTCGTTTGAGTTTATAGAGGGCGAATCGCTTCTTCTTATGCTTGATATGAAGGGCGTTGCAGCATCAAGCGGAAGTGCGTGTACGTCCGGTTCGCTTGACCCGTCGCATGTTCTTTTGTCGATAGGATTAAAGCATGAAATTGCTCATGGGTCTTTAAGACTGAGCATAGGTGATTTTACAACAAAGGAAGAGATAGAGTATGTGCTCGATGTGCTCGGGCCGATTGTGCAAAGGCTTCGCGATATGTCACCTTTGTATGAAGAAGTAGAAAGGGGAATAAGAAATGTATAGCGAAAAAGTGTTAGACCATTTTTCAAATCCACGCAACGTTGGCGAAATTGCCGATGCAAATGCAATAGGTGAGGTTGGCAACGCAAAATGCGGCGATATCATGAAGATATATATGAAAATTGAAGATGAAATCGTAAAGGATGTCAAGTTTAAGACATTTGGATGCGGTGCTGCTGTTGCAACAAGCTCAATGGCAACAGAGCTTGTTAAGGGAAAAACTATTGACGAGGCACTCGCACTTACAAATAAGGCTGTTATGGAGGCGCTTGATGGACTTCCGGCGGCAAAGATTCATTGCTCGGTGCTTGCAGAAGAGGCAATCCACAGTGCAATTGAGGATTATTATAATCGCCTTGGAATTAAAAATGACAAGATTAAAAAATGCAGCGGTTGTTGCAGTAGTTGTCATGCACACGAAGAATAAAAATACGATAAAAAGCTTCGGATATAGTTTCCGAAGCTTTTTTGTATTTGATGGCTATAATATAAAATATATAAGTGCCGCTGTGAGTGCACAGCCTGTGAGCAGAAGTGATAACAGCAAAGTACCTTTATTTGTATGCGCACGTTTTTTTATGCCACGTACTTTGCCATATTGATTTAAATCAAAGCAGCGTTTGATATATAAATCGAGAACATCTTGTGCCTGAGTCACTATGTCGTATTGTTCGTTTTTACTTTTGTCAGCCATTTACAGATTCCTTTCGCATAAATTTTGTATTTATCTGGTTATATTTTTATCAACAATAGCATGAAATATACCTCTAAAGCATTATTTTTCCAAAATTTTTGCAACAACTACCGTCATATCGTCATCAACCTTGCCGCGTTTGTGTATAACGGCCTCTTTTATTATAATTTCGGCAATGGTTTCGGCCTGTTCATTTTCGTTTATTTCCATAAGAGTTTCGCATACCCAGTTTGTATTCTTTTTTGCATTTGCAACCCCGTCACTGAGAATAACTATACAATCGCCGTCATTTAAACGCTTTTTTGAAAGCGATATATCGGCCTCGGTGAGTATACCTGCTGGAAGAGTGTTACAAAAAATACTCTCAACACTTTGGGCGTGTTTTATGTATCCTGTCGATGCACCGATTTTCACAAACTCCGCACCGGCATTTACCATATCTATCACAGCCAAATCAATTGTTGCAAACGATTCGGTTCCACTTTTCGATACAAGAGCCGAATTTATAAGCTGCAATGCTGATATTTTGTCAAAGCCTGCAATTAAGAGCTTTTTTAATAGATTAATCGTAGTCTTGCTTTCGCAGGCAGCATTTTCGCCACAACCCATGCCGTCACTTATAGCTACCAGATATTTGTTCGAGCTTAGAGCCAAACTGCAATATGAGTCACCATTAACGCTTTGGCCATCTTTTTTGAGCGTTGCAACGC
Source organism: Candidatus Aphodoplasma sp. (assembly GCA_045592745.1). GTDB lineage: Bacteria > Bacillota > Clostridia > UBA1381 > UMGS1253 > Aphodoplasma. The sequence continues at coordinate 8,689 of JAZNVH010000001.1, forward strand.
CGCTTTCAATTTTAAAGTTCAATATAGGTTCATATATTACGCGAAGCTCATCTGTAAGCGTGTTTGTCATACGCATCGGTATTCCAAGTACATGGGATATAATATTTTCAATATCATTTGTCGTTTCTAAATCGTCTGTGTCGAAGAATTCAATCTCGACTTCGAAACAACCGTCAAGTCTCTCGAATACACAAAGACTTTTTACAGATATTCTGTGCTTTAAAAGCTCGGAGGTAATCTTCTTTTCGTATTTACTTTCACAGATTATGTCATTATTCATTTCGCTGCACAGTGAATTTACAACAGAGGCGAATCCACGATATTGTTGCGAAAGAATTTTTCTTGACTCGTCAACCTGACCTTCCCAAAGTGTATTTATGCGGCTTATTTCATAAAAATGATTACAAGCAGCTACAAACTCAGCGCATTTAACGCATTTTTCACGAAACAGAATGGGAACGTCCAGAACATCAGCATAGCCTTTATCATATAGTTTTTTTTCGATTGCATTTATCGCTGATAAAGTCAAAGTTGACTCTTTGTCCCAACAATGTCTGCGAAGACCGCAGTGGGTGCATACTTTTTTTGCACAGTCGTCAAAAACCTCGGAGATGCGGTTATATTCGTCTGCGTTTCGTCTTACAGAAAGCTCATCGAAAGAATCGGCAAGCGTTTTAAATGTATCTTCAAGTTCATATAGACGCGAGTTTATCATTTCCCGCATTCTTTGCATATATGGCAGGTCAGAACGTGAACCGTAGTAACCATTTACAAATAATGTAACGTGTTCAAGCTTTCTTTGCGGAAAAAATGCAAAAACAACAGCGCTGATTAAAAAATTTAATATTCCGACTTCGCCATATGCGTACATTGTGGTCATAAAGCCAAGACTCATAGCTGATGCGGCAAAGCTTAGACAAACACCATATTTTCCAAGCGGCTTTGCACAGCCTGCAAAAAAGCCGCATAATGTATATATGCCAATGACCGAAAGCAAATCAAGACTGTTTAAGGCGCACAGCATACCAACACAGGCACCGGCGCATGTTCCTACGGCTATTCCTCGGCAATAAGCTAAAAATATGACGCATATACCGTAGATTATGTGAACTAAATTTATTGTTCCCATTTGTGTAATATTGCTTATACCTGCAAGCGAAAGTGAAAATATCATCATAAGGCTCAAAAGCTGTTCGTTTGTGGCACGGCTTTTTGCAGGCATTTTGTTTTGGAAAAATATGTTTGATTCGCAAAACAATACTACAAGAAAACCACATATTATACATTCAAGTGCAAGCAGGGCTATATTATAGGCAAGAACTATGTCAAAAAGCATCAGTGTTATTCCGCCCAAAAATAGTGATATCGATGATACTATTGCATTTGATATAGGAGTGGCAGAGCCTTTTTTGTCAAAAAATATTTTATATAACGAAAAAACGCCCATAGCAATCAGGTATTTAAATGCGTAAGTACCTGAGCCTGTACTTAATGAACCAATAAGTGAGCACAGAATTGTAAGGGGCATTCTTGCTCTTGTATATGATGAAGCAAAAAATGCCATAGAAAATGGACTCAGAGCTCCAAGCATAGATACGCGTGAAAGAAAAAATGAGACAGCACCTGATATGTAGTCGGACTTTTTCAGTCTTGTTTGTGTTTTGGATGTTTTCTGAGCGTCTGAAGCGTCTTTGTCAACACGTTTATAATATGGAATTTCAGTTTGTGGCATAGTAGTTCTCTCCTCGTATGTAAAATTTTAAAAATTTGTTCTAAAACCGATAAATGAGTCATAGAATTTTAATTTGTAATTCTTATTATACACACAATGTGCAAGATTTTTTGTAAATTAACGTTGTCGAAAAAGGGAATACATATACATTTTTTTACATTTTATTTTCGTAACAAAAATTGTTTGTTTTATGTGAACTATTTTTGCAATATGCCTTGCACAATATAGACGGTTGTGCTATAATTGGGGCGGGTTAAAAAGTTTAAGCAATAACTCTGTGATAGGAGAGAATAATTATGGCAACTGACAAGCATGAAATCAATATGACGTATGGCAATTTGGTAACTAAGATAATTCGTTTTTCTGTGCCACTTATATTTTCGGGCATAATACAGCTTCTTTTCCATACTGCTGATACAGTAGTAGTAGGCCGTTTTGCGGGCGAAGTGTCGCTTGCCGCAGTTGGCGCATGCGGATCGCTTATCAATTTGATTGTAGGTTTGTTTACGGGACTTTCTCTTGGTGCGACCATAGTTATCTCCAATTATTTTGGCGAAAAGAATCAGGACGGGATGCAAAAGGCGACACATACAGCGGTTGCGATGAGTTTTTTGAGTGGTGTATTTTTGGCGATATTGGGTAATATTATTGCAGCACCTGTACTTCGACTGATGGGCTCGCCTGAAGATGTTATCGATCTTGCGGCTTTATATATGAGGGTATATTTTGCAGGTATGCCGTTTAATATGGCATATAATTTTACGTCGGGCATAATGCGTTCGTACGGCGATACAAAAAGGCCGCTTTATTATCTGTTTACTGCAGGTATAATTAACGTAGCTTTAAACTTGGTGTTTGTTATATACTTTAAGATGAATGTAGCAGGTGTTGCGCTTGCGACGATAATTTCACAGGCGGTTTCTTCTGTTCTCGCTCTAAGAGCACTTGCAACAATAGATAATGGATGTCGCTTGAGTTTTAAAAAGCTTTATGTACATAAAAAAGAACTGTTAATGATGGTGCGCGCGGGAATACCGGCCGGAATCCAGAGCTGTATGTTCAGTTTATCAAATACCATAATTCAATCGGCACTTTTTTCGCTTGGAACTATTGCTCTTGCGGGTGCTTCAGCATCAAGTTCTATCACGGCATTTGTGTTTGCTGTGATAAATGCAGTATCAGCTACGGTTGTTACTGCAACGGCGCAAAATTACGGAGCCAAGGATTTTAAAAGGATTTTACAATGTTGGCGTATATGTCAGGTGTACTCGTTTGTTTCGTTGGCATTTATGGGTATTATAATATATGTTTTTGCAAGACCGCTTCTCTTAATATTTACAAATAGTGAAGATGTAATATTTTATGGATTGCAACATATGCATTTGTATGCTCCTTTATTTATACTTTACGGAATGATGGATATGTCGGTAGCGTGTCTGAGGGGAATGGGGTGCACTACAGTGCCGATGATAGTATCCATTTTCGGAATATGCGGGTTAAGAATTATGTGGGTTTATACGATCTTTGCGGCTTATCCCACATTTGTATGTTTATATTTGGGTGCACCGGTTACATGGATTATAGTCGGAATTATACAAACGGTTTTGTTCTTCGCGATAAAGAAGAAAAAAGAAAAACAATATACTGAAAATATTATAAGTATATCGGGACAGAATGTAGGATAAAATGTTTTTGTAATAACGGAAAGGGCAAATAAATCATGGCAAAGATAATTGCACAAAATAAAAAGGCGTATCACGACTACTTTGTGGAAGAAAAATATGAAGCAGGTATTGAACTTTTTGGCACAGAGGTAAAGTCCTTGCGTGAAGGACGTGTCAACTTGAAAGATTCGTATGCGAGTGTAACAAAGCAGGGCGAGATATATGTTCACGGTATGCACATAAGTCCGTATGAAAAGGGAAATATATTCAATAAAGATCCGCTTCGCGAAAGAAGACTTCTTCTTCATAAAAGGGAAATAATGAAGCTTGCCGGTACGGCGGCCCAGATGGGATATTCACTTATACCTTTGTCATTATATTTTAAAGATTCAAAAGTAAAACTCGAGCTTGGCGTATGTAAGGGTAAAAAGCTTTATGATAAGCGAGACGATGCTGCGAAGCGTGATGCAAAACGCAGTATAGAGCGTGCTATGCGCGATAAAAACAGATAAAAACTGTATGTTTATAGTAAAAATGTCATATATATTATGTTGACATAATAAAAAAAGATGATATACTAATATTTGCACCAATTTGACATTCCGATTATATGGGGGCGTAATGGTTTCGACGGGGATGTTGAAGTATGGGAAGCGGGTAGCGGTGGGCGCCGCTTAAAAAGCCTAACTTTAAATTTAAACGCTAACAATAAATTAGCTTACGCTGCCTAATTAGGTGGCCGTCACGCCCGAGAGGACCGCGGCTCGGGACGTGGCGTCGAACAGCGGTGAACGTGATTTAGCTAAGCTTTGCGCTAAACATGACTAATGAAGCTACCAAAGCTACAAGTTTGTCTGCGGACTTGTAGCTGAGGGAATATAGACCACAGACTGCACCCGGAGATGCCTGTATGAATATGTTTTCGGACGCGGGTCCGACTCCCGCCGCCTCCACCAAGGAAAACACAATTTTTAATTGTGTTTTCTTTTTTTTATTTCAAAACTTTTTAAAAAATTTTCATTTTAAGTATTGCTTTTTTTCAAGTTTTGATTGGGACGTGAGATTATGACTAACGAAAATTATTTGTTAAATTCATTTGATACTGTATTCCCACTGGACAAAAGCTATAAAAAGAATTATAATGGAATAAACACAGTGCAAAAAAATGTTTTTGATGATACTTTTGCAAATTCTGCT
>JAZNVH010000002.1:0-40002 GCA_045592745.1 Candidatus Aphodoplasma sp.
TTTATCGCCGAAGATGAATGTCGGGCACCGCAAACGGTCCGTTGGTTCGAGCTGGGCTTGAGGAGCCATAGAAAGCGGATACCTATTGGTATCCGTTTTGCATTTTTATTCTTTTATAAATTCTATTATATCGCTTACATCACAATCGAGAGCATAGCATAGAGCATCTAGAGTTTTTGTACTTATGGCTTCGCCTTTTTTTATTCTGTGCAAAGTATTTGCAGAAAAACCTTGCTTAAAAATTAAATAATATTCAGTTAACCCTTTTTTGAAAAGTGTATTATAAAATGGTTTATAACTTATCATCTTCATCACCAAAATAATTTTATCATACTTAAACTATTGACAATACTCAATATATTGACTATAATTATAATATACTATAAAATAAATAAGGAGAAATTATTATGCCTGATTACAAGAGTATGTATTTAGATTTATTTAATTCAGTTACCGATGCGATTGAGATACTGCGCAAAGCGCAGAAAAAAGCTGAAACAACCTTTGTTAATTCTTCTAAAAAGGAGAAAGAAAAAGCTGATAACAGGGCAGGAAAAGCAAAAGATTGCAAAAATTGTATGGAAATGAAAATTGGAGAATGTTTTGGTCAAAAAAATATTTGTGAATTTTATAGATACGCGCCGTCGGCTACTGAAGAAACAAAGCGAAATTGGCCCAAATATGGAGATGCTACTGCACTCAAAATAGGAGAGTTTGGAAGGTATAGACGATAGAATGGAGTGAACTAATATATGAATTATTTGTGAGCGTCTATTATCTACATGATACCCCAATAAATAAAACACAAGACGCAGAGTACTTTTTATTTCTTTTAGCATGAGCACAAATCAACAATTCAAACGGCAAACAGCCGCATATATTGACATAGTGTATATTTTTTAGTATACTATAATCGAAAAATGCAAAAAATATCAGTAAGTTTTTTGCATTATGTAAGCAATATTTGAGGAGGTATAAATTATGGGAATTTTTGCAGGATTTATTGTTGTTGTGCTTGTGGTTATAATACTAAATATTAAAATAGTTCCCCAGGCTCATGAATTCGTTGTTGAGCTTTTGGGTAAATACAGAACGACATGGTCTGCCGGAATTCATATCAAAATTCCGTTTATCGAGAGAATTGCAAAAAGAGTTACGTTAAAAGAGCAGGTGCTTGATTCACCTCCGCAGCCGGTAATTACAAAAGATAACGTTACGATGCAGATAGATACCGTAATTTATTATGCGATTTACGATGCAAAGCTATACGCTTATGGTGCGGTAAATCCTATTTCTGCGTTATCAAATTTGGCAGCAACAACACTTAGAAATATTGTCGGCGAATTAGAGCTTGACGGCACACTTACATCAAGAGATACAATTAACGGAAAAATGACATCAATATTGGATGAAGCCACAGATAAATGGGGAATAAAGGTTCATAGAGTTGAGCTTAAAAATATTATTCCGCCCACAGAAATTCAAAATGCAATGGAAAAGCAGATGAAGGCGGAGCGTGACAGAAGAGAAACAATGCTTCAGGCTGAGGGACACAAAGCGGCAGCAATAACCCGTGCAGAAGGTGATAAGCAGGCGATGATACTTGCAGCCGAAGGTGAAAGAGATGCAAGAATTGCAAGAGCTGAGGGCGAAGCAAGAGCAATCTACCTGTCGAAAAAAGCAGAGGCAGACGGTCTCGCGGCGCTAAAAGAAGCAGGAGTAGATGCATCGGTTCTTGAACTTAAAAAGTATGAGGCTTTGGTTGCTATGGCGGATGGTAAAGCTGCAAAGATAATAGTTCCTACTGATGTAGTTGAAATGACAAAGTCAAATGTTATATTTTCGGAAACAACGGGATTGGGAGATAAAACCGACATAAGCAAAGCACAAAAAAAGACCGAAAAGAAATCAGACCCTTGTTGTGAATAAATTGTATAAAAAAAGGACATCGTACGATGTCCTTTTTTTATTATGTTATGCATTGAGAAGTTCTTTTACGATTTTCATCATCGTATCATATTTTTTCTCGATATCAGCCACAAGCTTAAACTGTGTTCTGCATCTGTCAAGGTTATGATTTTCACGGTGAATTTTAAAGTATGTATCTCCGTTAAGATGGTCTGACAAAAATCTTATTCCGCATTCATATGACATAAGCTTTATTGAGAAAGGAAGAAGCTCAATTTCCTTTTCGTTAAGGCTGTCTTTGGCAGCGTCTAAAAAGCCTTTTGTATATGCTTTGAATTTATCAAGGCTGAACTCAACCTTTGACAAATCGGTTTCATCTTCTGCAGCGGTTGAACCACCAAATCTTAATGCATCACCGTAATCGTAAAGCACAGAGCCAGGCATAACGGTATCAAGGTCAATTACACAAAGTCCCTTGCTTGTTTTTACATCAAACAAGATGTTGTTTAGCTTTGTGTCATTGTGAGTTACCTTTAAAGGAATCTCTCCTGATGCAATAAGGTCAACAACGAGATTTGCCTCTTTTTCTCTTGCCCTTGCAAATTCGACCTCTGCTTTTACATCATCAAGTCTGCCGGAAATATTATCACTTATTGCCTGTTCGAAATTTTTAACGCGGACAGGGGTATTGTGAAAATCAACAATAGTTTCGTTTAATTGTTTTGCAGGAAAATCTGAAAGCATATTTAAAAATTTACCATAAGCAAATGCAGCATTATACAAAATTTCATCGGTATCGGCTTGTTCATAACAAACCGTATCTTCGATAAATCGGTATACTCTGTAACAGTCATCACCGTCTCTTAAAAAGTTTTCGCCTTCAATAGTGGGTAGCACAGTAAGCGTCTCGCGATAAGGATTGCCGCCCTCGGCTTTAATTTTTTTGCTAAGATGCTTTGTTACCGCTTCGATGTTATCCATAACTTCGTTCGGCTTTTTAAAGATACTTGTGTTAATTCTTTGCAAAATGTAGTTTGGCGTACTTTTTACAAGATATGTGTCGTTAATGTGTCCGTTTCCGTAGTTTTCAACGCTTTCAACGATTTTAAATTTTTTTAATATTTCTTTAATTTCCATTTTTATAAGCTTCCTTACTCATAAATTTTAATATTTCCCAATGCGCTTTTCACTGATGCCAAATCTTCTTTATATGTCATACCATACCACTTATCAGATGAGATAAGCATTTTAACTTTATAGTCTTTAGTTTTAATAAGGTTGTCAATAACAAAGGGAAGAAAATATTCATCCTTGAGAGGATTGGTCATATTTTTCAAAAAGTCAGAAATTCCGTTTTCTATTTCTGCAAAAATATCAGGCTGCAAACCCCAGAGGTTCATAGATACCAAAGTGTCTAAAGGAATGCCTGAGTTTTTATCAAGCTTTGTATGTTCGGTTATATTTTTTAAATAACCATTTTCTGTTTCACATACACCTCTTGATACAGTTCCGTTTTCGGTAAGAGTATTTCCCAAAGGAAATCCTACCATACAAGGAGTGTTTTTGTCAAGCAAATGTTTTGCAATTATTTTCATGCTTTCGCTTCCGTAGTAATCATCTGCATTAATTACTGCAAAAGGAGTGTTTACATTTTCTTTTGCACAAAGCAGTGCGTGCGCAGTTCCCCAGGGTTTAACTCTTTCGTCGGGGACGCTAAAGCCTTCGGGAAGATTTGTAAGCTCCTGATATGCATAATCAACCTTAATAATTTTTTCACATCTTTTTCCAACAGTTTCTTCAAAATCCTGTCTATGCTCTTTTTTAATTATAAATACAACTTTGGTAAAACCTGCTTTAGCCGCGTCGCTTACAGAGTAGTCTAAAATTACTTCGCCGTTTTTTCCGATTGGTTCAAGTTGTTTTAATCCGCCAAATCTGCTGCCCATGCCGGCAGCAAGTACAACTAATGTTAAATCTTTCAAAAATATCATCCTTTCATATAGATACTGCAGACATAGGTCTTGACATCACATAAATACCATGATATCATTTTAATATATCTTTTTTGTAAAGTATATGCGTTTTTAGACAAACTTTCTTAGAATTCGGACACAAAAAGGTGAAGGTATGTATAAAAGATATGATATTTTAAAACAATTTAATATTCAGGCGATGTATACATTTTTCAAACAAAGCTTTAATGAGAATTACAGCTTTGAAGGAGAGGAACACAATTTTTGGGAAGTCGTGTGTGTAACTCACGGAAATGTGGGTGCAACTGTTGGCTCGGAGCTGTATATTCTTGGCGAAGGAAGAGCGATTGTGCATAGTCCCGGAGAATTTCATAATCTTTGGTCGGAGTCTAAAGATGCACAGGCGATAATATTTTCTTTCGACGGCACAATTCCAAGCGAAAAAAAGCGTATATATACTATATCCGAGCAGAACTTTGGCGAAATTATATCTATTTTTGAAGATGCACACAGTTGCTTCATATTAGACGGACAGGATGTTTTGGGTGTATTAAATGGCAAAGAAAGAACGGCAGAGAAGGTTATAAAAAGGCTTGAGCTGTTTATGATGGATTTGATGGCGAATGAAAATTCGGATATTTTTGGAATTCAAACAAAAAGCGCTATTAATTATATGAATATCGTTTCTGTTTTGAGTCAGAATATAGATAAAAATATTCAGATAAAAGATATTGCAAAGCTGTGTAATATGAGTGAATCGAACGTTAAAAAGATATTTAAAAAGTATTCGGGTGTAGGCATAATGCATTATTTTAACAGCTTAAAGATAAAAAAAGCACAAAGCTTGCTCGAAAGTGGATACAGCGTAAGAGAAGCAGCCGAAGCCCTTGGATTTGCAGACCAGAATTATTTTAGTGCTGCGTTTAAAAGGGTTGTTGGAAAATCACCTATAAAATATAAAAGATAAACAGCCTGTTTAATTACAGGCTGCTTTTATCGATATAAAGATTTCTGAAATAAAGTATAATATCAAGGCTGACCATAAATATATTAAGAAAATAGAAAAATAAAACATACCATTTTTCATAAAAAGCCGCCATATATGCAGGGTTAGTAAATTTTGATGCAATTCCTGCTATGTATCCTATAAAAATCAAAAATAAAAATGCTATACTCTTTCCTTTTGTTGTGCGTGCTTTGTAAGCTTTGATAACATTAAGCGGCCATGAAAAACCAAAGCAAATAAGCATAATAATTTCCAATAATTCTGACATATTGATTTTCCTTTCTTGTGTTTTTTTATATAATTCCTTTTGTGCTGCTGATTTTTCTAAACTGCACTGGGGACATTTTTACATGCTTTTTAAACATACGATTAAAATATGTAACGTTGTTAAAACCTACCGCAAATGCAATGTTGACAACTGTATTGTCGGTTTCTTTCAAGAGCTTTTTTGAGCGCTCAATCCTTTGATAGTTCATATAGTCACTTATGCTTAGACGCAGTTCTTTTTTGAAAAGGCGGCCTAAATATTGCTCATTATAGTGAAAAGTTTTTGCTATCTGAGAAATCTTTATATCGTATTCAAGATTTGCGGCAATATAGTTTTTAATATTTTCAATTAAGGGATTAAAGTTGTTTTGATGTGTTGCAGATATATTTTTGAGAAGCGTTTTGATATACGTTTCAAGAAGCGCGCCAACACATCTGCATTTATCAAGCGTAAAATCTTTTTCCAAAGTGCCAAGAAGATGATGATTTGCTCTAAGCTTTTGTGTAAGCTTTTGCGCGCCATGTGCTTTTTCAAGGATGTTTCCGATAAATATAACGCATACTACATTTTCTTCTATTACAATAGGTCTTGTGTATTCATATACGCCGTTTATACAAAGACCTGCAAAATCTTTTTTTGTGCGTATTGCTTTGTTTATTGCCGCGTTTCTGCATCTAAAACATTTTTTCATATTGCCTTTATAGCTTTTGAATTCATCACAAATTTTGCTTGCGTGAATTGTCTGCTCAAAAGGCAGAATACATTTTTCGTTTCCGTAATTTCCAAGAAATAAAACGCCGATGTGCAGGTTTGTCCCATACTCGAGATATGTAATAAAATCATAAAGACTACTATACTCCATCTTAAACCTCCGAGTATATCTTTTTTAAAATTATATCATAAATGTATTAAAAGTTCAAGGTATAATCTGTTTTTTATAAGATTTATATATTTTTGTTGTGATAATATTATTTCGAGGTGATAAATTGTGAAAAGATATGATTTAGTTGTTGTGGGAGCAGGACTCTCGGGCGTGGCTGCAAGTATTTCGGCGGCAAGAGAGGGACTTAAAGTGCTTCTTATAGAAAAAGCAGGTATGCTTGGCGGAGCAATGTCAAACTCGTTTGTTTATCCGTTTATGCCGTATTGGATGCTTGACAAAGAAACGAATGAGAAGAAAATGCTATGCGGCGGACTTTTTAGAAAGATGCTTAATAGAGAAAAAGAATTGTGCAAATATGCAGGTGTAAATGGCAGTGGATTTGAGGATGATTTTGGACCTGAAATGTTTAAGTTTGTGCTTGACAACATGATTTGTGAGGCGCGGTGCTTTTTTGTTAAAGAAAAATAATTTATATATATTGAAAAAAAGCACTTTTTTTGATATACTAAATATGTTAGCTTTTTAATGATACAGAACATCTTTTGAATTTGAAAAGCATAAGTATCAATATGTTGATATTTAAGCGAAGAAAATAAAAAATTTTTGGACAGGAGTATTAAAATGAAAATTTGCGTATTTGGTGCAGCGAGTAATGAAATTGACAATTCTTATATTGAACTTGTAGAAAATCTTGGAAAAGAAATGGCAAAAAGGGGACACAGCCTTGTATTTGGCGCAGGTGGAAATGGTCTTATGGGAGCGGCTGCGCGTGGTGTATACAGCGGCGGTGGTAAAATCACAGGCGTTATTCCAAGTTTTTTCAAAGAAGAAAATATAGAGCTGATTTTTGATAAATGCGACGAAATTATTTATACACAGACAATGGCCGAGCGTAAGGCAAAGATGGAAGATTTGGCTGACGCATTTATTATTGTTCCCGGCGGAATAGGTACTTTTGAAGAGTTTTTTGAGGTGCTTACATTAAAACAGCTTGGAAGACATGCAAAACCGATTGCGGTTTTGGATATAAACAATTATTATAAAAAGCTCGAGGAATTTTTGGAAGTGTCGGTAGAGGAACAATTCATTCGCGGCGGTTGTAAGGATTTGTATTTTTATTCTACAGACATAGACGAGATTATAACTTATCTTGAGAAAGATAAGCATATAAAAGCAGATGTGCACGAAGTTAAAATAGGCTAAAAAATAAAGAAAAAACATAGCATCAAAAGATGCTATGTTTTTTTAATATTAAATTCAGTTTGTTTTAGCTAATGTTTTTCTTGTTATAATTTGAATAACTATAATTACTACGAACAAAAGTACACCAATTATATCTGTTACAGTACCGGGGTATATAAGCAAAAGTCCGCCGACAGCAGATACAACTCTTTCATACCACGGCATGTGTGTAAATAGATAGCCTTCAAGCGATGCCGATAAAGCGAACATACCTACTAATGAGGTTATGCTGATAGAGATAATCTCCCATACGTTTGTATCGATAAACAACATTGCAGGATTTAGTGCGAATATATATGGTACGATAAATGCACCTATCGCAAGCTTTGTGGATGTAAGTGCCGTTTTCATCGGATTTGCCTGAGCAATCGCAGCACCTGCGTATGCTGCCAAAGCAACAGGAGGAGTAAGGTCGGCAACTATACCAAAGTAGAATACGAAGAAATGAGCCGCGATTTGCGGTACACCCATACGAACAAGAATTGGTGCACATGTAGCTGCCATGATACAGTAGTTAGCGGTTGTCGGAACACCCATTCCCAATACTATACAGCAAAGCATAGTCAAGAATAATGCTATTATAACTTGATTGCCTGCCAATGCGACAATGCCGTTAATCAAAACGTTTGCAAGACCTGTCATTGTGATTGTGCCTGCAATTATGCCTGCAACACCACACGCGGCTGCAACTGTAATTGTTCCCTGACCACCTGCTGCAAGTGCTTCCCAGATTCTCTTAAAGCTGATGCGGTTTTCCTTATTGAAAATACTTACCACAATTGCTGCGACAATAGCAATAGCTGCGGCGTACTGAATCGACTTCTGGCTTGTTCCTACAAGATAGATAAGTATTATCAAAGGGAGAAGCAAGTATGTCTGCTTGAGCAAGGGGAGAAGTCTTGGTAGTTCCTCTTTCGTAAGACCGCGAAGACCTTCTTTTTTTGCTTCAAGGTGAACTGTGATAAATACGCCTGCAAAGTAAAGTATTGCTGGAAGTATCGCACGAACTACAATGTTACTGTACGACACGCCTACATAGTCAGCCATCAAAAAGGCTGCAGCGCCCATAATCGGGGGCATTATCTGACCGCCTGTTGAGGCCGAAGCTTCGGCAGCGGCTGCAAATTCCGGCTTATATCCGGTCTTTTTCATAAGCGGAATTGTAACAGAACCTGAACCTACAGTGTTGGCAACAGATGAGCCTGATACCATTCCTTCAAGCGCGCTTGCCACAACGGCAACCTTTGCAGGACCGCCCGAAAAACCACCCACAATAGAGTTTGAGATTTTTATAAAGAAATCTGCAATACCTGTACGTTCAAGAAATGCACCAAAAATGATAAATACTACTATAAATTTGGAGCAGACATTAATCGGTGTTGACATAACACCTTCTTTTCCGTAGAACAAATAATGAACTATGTAATTAAGCTTGCCCCAGAAGCTTGGGTTTGACACGCCCCATATGAGCGCATAAACTATAAAGCAGCCTGCGACTATTACGATTGGCAAGCCTACACTTCGGCGGCATACTTCTATAAGCGAGAGTATACCAACGATACCAATTATAATCTGATACCACTCAAATTTGCTTCCCTGCTGAATGATAGTCATGGCATTGGCTGTATAATATAAAAATGCTGCCGAACCTAAAATCATAGCTAATATATCATACCATGGCATATAATTAACCTTTTGGACTCCCTTTTTTGCAGGGAATACCAGATAACCAAGCAAAATTATAAAAGCCACAAATGAAGTGAGTCTTATTTCCTCGAGCCAGCTTGCAAACAAGGTAACATATATGCAAAATAATGAGAAAATTGCAAGTATACAATTTATTGCTATTTTTGGTTTGCCTTCCCATATACGTGTATTGGATTCGCGGTCATATTTTTTCATCACGGCATCGATATCCATAGGCTCGGAAGCTATAGCTGCTGTATTCTTTTTGAAGAACTTCATAAAATCCCTCCCGGATAGTTGTTATTTAAATGGCTGCGGCGAAAGTTCGTCGCAGCCATAGATTTATCTACGATAACCGATATTACTCAGCTTTTACCTCGACACCTTTTTCTGTGAAGTACTTTGCAGCACCGGCATGGAAAGGAACTGTCATACCGCTTGTTGCATTTTCAAGGCTAAGCTCTGCACCCTTTGCGTTTTCAGCAGTAATTGCCTCTGCATTATCAAAGATTGCAGCTGTCAATTTGTATACATCTTCTTCAGAAGCGTCGGCGTTTACAATCAAAGTAGCTTTAACTGTGATTGTGCTTACATCTTCTGCCTGACCTGCATATGTGTTTGCAGGAATTGTGTATGTTGTATAGAACGGGCAGTCTGCCATAAGCTTTTCTGCGATAGCGCCATCAATTGGTACGAGGTATGCACTGTTTGTTGTGCAAAGCTCTGTGATAGCCGGAGTCGGAGCACCTGCTACGATGAAAGCAGCATCGATTTTACCGTCTTTGAGTGCGTCTGCGCTGTCAGCAAATGACTGATACTGAGGCTTAATGTCTTCTTCTGTAAGACCTGCTGCGCTAAGTACGTCAACAGCATTAAAGTAAACGCCTGAGCCGGGAGCACCGATAGAAACGCTCTTGCCTTTAAGGTCGGCAACGCTCTTGATAGCCGGGTCCATTGTTACAAGCTGAACAGCCTCTGCATAAAGACCTGCTACAACGCGGAAAGAATCAATTTTGCCGTCCTTTTCGAAAGAACGTGTGCCGTCCCATGCGTAAGCCATAACGTCGGACTGAACAGTACCTAACTGATAGTTACCTGCCTGGATTCCCTGAATGTTGGCTTTTGAACCATCTGTTGAAACTACTGTTACGCCAATACCTGCGTTGTTTGTGATGTACTGACCAAGTACGCCGCCATAACCATAGTATGTACCTGATGTACCGCCGGTACCCATAGTCATCTTTGTGCCTGTTGTGCCGCAAGCAACTAAAGTTACAAGCATAGCAACTGCCAAAACAACTGAAATAATTTTTTTCATTTAAATATCCTCCTTTTAGATTGGGTATATCCCAAAAAAATAAGTAAATATATTATACTATATTTTCCGGATGATTGCAATAGTGAATTTTTTTTGGTTTAAAAATAAAAATTACCATAAAATTATTGCATAAGAAATTGCTTTATGATAGAATTAGAACAATAAGTTTTGATTATAAGTTTAGTGGAGGTCGCATATGAAATATTCAGAACAATTCAAAGCAAAAAAAGAAATGGTACAGTCAAAATTTGTTAGCGCCGGCTTTGATGGTTTTGTTGACTATGTGGTAAAACCGGTTAAAACACGTGCGGACGAGGTAAACTGCACGTATTATCCGACGATTGACCAGTTTGGCGGAAAAATTACAAGCCTTGCAGGAAGAAGCGGAAATGTAGAGCTTGTCTTTGAGAGCACCGATTTTGGCGGATGTGGACCGCACTATATTAACGGACTTGCCAATATGGGAGTAAACTGCACATGTATTGGTGCACTTGGTTATCCTGACGCAAATCCGGTGTTTGATTTGCACGAAAAATGTAAAACAATCAGCGTAAGCGAGCCGGGTTATTCATATCTTTTTGAGTTTGAAGACGGCAAGGTTATTATGAGTAATATTAAAGAAATCAGTCAGCTTACGTGGGAAGATTTGATCGCGCGCGTGAGCGTAGATGAGCTTGTAAAGCACTTTGAAGATGCTGATATTATCACGCTTGTAAACTGGAGTTATTTGGTGCATTTCCATGAAATTTATGAAAAGTTTTTGGAAATTGTTATGCCAAAAATGAAGAAAAAGGATAGAAAGATTTATATTGATATTGCAGACTGTGCAAAGCGTCAGCCCGAGGAAATCAAAGCGGCACTTAAAATGTTTGGACGTTACAGCGAGTATGCACCGACTTATCTTGGCCTTAACAAGAGCGAGGCTATGGTTATGCATTCTGTTTTGTGCGACGGAGAATATGAAGGCTCACTTCCTATCGCAAGAGCAATAAAAGAGTATTCAGGTATCGGCACAGTTATTATTCATCCCGTTGACAGTTCGGCTGCCGTATATGATGGCGGAGAAGTAGAGGTTCAGGGTATTTTGTGCGAAAAACCGAAAAAGACTACAGGCGGCGGAGATAACTTTAACTCAGGTTTCTGCGCAGGTCTTTTGGCAGGTCTTGATGTGAAAAGCTGTCTTGTTTCGGGAATGACTACATCATATTTGTATGTAAAGAATGGTAAATGCAACAGTTTTGACGATATTTGCGAAGCTATGAAGATGTATGATGACAGAGAATAATATGAGAAAACTTGAAATAGGAAGTGTGTATAAGCATTTCAAAGGAAATCTCTATAAAGTCGAGGATGTTGCAACACATAGTGAAACGGGCGAAACGTACGTGGTTTATCGGCAAATGTATGGCGATGAAAGTTTGTGGATAAGACCGCTTGAAATGTTTTTGCAAGAGGTTGATCACGACAAATATCCCGATGTTATGCAAAAATACAGATTTGAAGAAGTATAATTAAAAATATATAAAAAATGAGGAGGAAACAAAAAATGAGTAAGTATGCAGGTACACAAACAGAAAAGAATTTGGAGGCGGCTTTTGCGGGCGAATCACAGGCAAGAAATAAGTATACATATTTTGCTTCAAAGGCTAAAAAAGAAGGCTTTGAGCAGATTGCTGCACTTTTCCAAAAGACTGCTGACAACGAAAAAGAACATGCAAAAATGTGGTTTAAAGAGCTCGAAGGAATTGGCGATACTGCCGAAAATCTCTTGCACGCTGCCGAGGGCGAAAACTATGAGTGGACAGATATGTATGAAGGCTTTGCCAAAACTGCTGAAGAGGAAGGCTTTAAGGAGCTTGCAATAAAGTTCAGACTTGTTGCAGCGATTGAAAAGCACCACGAAGAAAGATATAGAGCGCTTCTTAAGAATGTTGAAACAAAGGAAGTGTTTGAAAAGAGCGAAGTTAAGGTTTGGGAGTGCAGAAACTGCGGTCATCTTGTAGTAGGAACAAAAGCTCCTGAAATGTGTCCGACATGCGCACATCCGCAAAGCTATTTTGAAGTGCACGCTGAAAATTATTAATATCATTAAAAACACAAACGAAGTCCCGAAACATCATGTTTCGGGACTGTTTTTATCATTGTTGACAAATAAAATATAATAAAGTATGATTAACAATATAGGATGTATTATGTTTTTTGAAACGAGGAAATAAGATGACTACAATGCAAAAACGCTTATTTGAAATGCAGGATTTAGCCTATCGTGATTTTCATGCAAAGCTTATGCCGACTATCGATAAAAACTGTATAATTGGAGTGAGAACTCCTGAGCTTAGAAAATATGCAAAAGAGGTTTTTAAAGAGGGCGTATATAAAGAGTTTCTTGGTTCTTTGCCGCATAAGTATTATGAAGAAAACAATCTTCATGGATTTTTGATAGAACAGATTAAAGATTACGACAACTGCATAGAAGAAATTGAAAAGTTTTTGCCTTACATTGACAATTGGGCGACATGCGATTTGCTCAGGCCAAAGGCATTAAAAAAATATCCTGATAAGCTTTTTGATAAAATTAAAAAATGGATTAAAACTGACCATATATACACAATTCGCTTTGGTTTAGAGATGCTAATGTGTTATTATCTTGATGATAATTTTGACAAAGAATATCCAAGGATTGTGGCGGGCATAAAATCGGAAGAATATTACGTCAATATGATGCTTGCGTGGTATTTTGCGACGGCGCTTGCAAGAAGATATGACGAAATTTTGCCGTATATACAAAAAAACGTGCTTTCAAAGTGGGTACATAATAAAACGATACAAAAAGCTGTTGAAAGCTACCGAATTACACCAAAACAAAAAGAATATTTAAAAACTTTAAAACGTAGTTAGTATGCAAATGGGGAAGCATAAAATACGCTTCCCCCAAATTATTTTTGTTTATTGATAAGTTCTTTTAACTTATCAAAGGTTTGGCTGCTGATGACGTGCTCGATTTTACAGCTGTCTTCATAAGCCGTTTCTTTATCGACGCCAATTGAAATAAGCAGTGAGGCAATAATTTCGTGACGCTCATAAATGCTTTGGGCGATTTCCAAGCCTTTGTCGGTAAGAGCGATTTCTCCCAAATCATCCATTGTTATATATCCTTCATTTCTTAATGATTTCATCGCAACAGATATACTGGGTTTTGAAAAGCCAAGCTCGTGTACTATATCAATACTTCTTACAGAGCCCTTGCGTTTATTTATAATCAATATTGTTTCAAGATAATTTTCGGCAGATTCATTTATTTTCATATTCACTACCCCCGATTTCTTATACGTTCATTTGATGCATTTATATCTACTCAATAATTTGATAGCCCTGCTTTATAACAGTTTCTTTTAAAAGATTTATATCAACCTCTTTTTCAAGTTTAACTATTGCCTGTTTCTCTTCGTGAGAGGGAATGACCTCTGCTACGCCGTCAATTGCCTCCAAAGCTGTTTTTACTCTTGCCTCGCAATGAGGACACATCATACCTTCGATTTTAAGCGTAATTTCCATAGTTTTTTTCTCCTTTTTGGTTTTAATTTTTTTATCATATTTTGTATTTTTTATATCTTTTAAATTAAGTCTTAGTGCATTTGATACGACACAAAAGCTTGATAGGCTCATAGCTGCGGCCGCTATCATAGGATTTAAGCTTATACCAAACGGAATTAAAACACCTGCCGCAAGAGGAATACCAATCGTATTGTAAATAAATGCCCAGAAAAGATTTTCATAAATATTTACAAGTGTCATACGACTAAGCCTGATTGCTGCAGCTACATCGCAGATTGAACTTTTCATCAAAACGATGTCGGCAGCATCAATCGCAATATCTGTTCCTGCTCCGATTGCGATACCTATGTCAGCTCTTGTAAGTGCGGGAGCATCGTTTATGCCGTCGCCAACCATTAAGACCCTTCCGTCAAGCTTTAGCTTTTTTATGACATCGTCCTTGCCTTGCGGAGTCACGTTTGCAATTACATCATCAACGCCTACGCACTCTTTTACAGCATTTGCTGTTGTTTTATTATCCCCGGTGAGCATAATAGTGCGAATGCCCATATTTTTTAGTTCTTTAACTGCCGATGCGCTGTCTTTTTTTATTTCATCAGCTACGGCTATAATGCCTAAAAATTGTTTATCCTTTGCAAAGAATAAGGGAGTTTTGCCTTGTTTTGATAAATCTTCGCATATGCTTAGTGTTTTGTCGGAAATATCGGTAAATTTTAAAATAAAATCAACATTTCCACTGGTAATATGATGACCTTCGATAACTGCTTGTATGCCATTTCCTGAAACGATATTCACATTGTCACTTTCTAATAATTCAGTGGTTAACTGTTTTGCTTTTTCCACAATAGCACGTGCCAGAGGATGCTCGCTTTTTGCTTCAAGTGCGTATGCAAAACGTAACAACTCACCTTCGCTCACGTCATCTGTGGGTATTATATCGGTAACAACAGGCTCGCCCTTTGTGATTGTTCCTGTTTTATCAAGACAAACAATAGAAACTTTTCCCGTCTGCTCAAGTGATACGGCTGTCTTAAATAAGATACCATTTTTTGCGCCAACGCCGCTTGATACCATAATGGCAACGGGTGTTGCAAGTCCCAAAGCGCACGGACAGCTTATAACAAGCACAGATATACCGCGTGCAAGCGCAAAGCCAACACTTTCTCCTGCTATAATCCAACCTATAATGGTAATAATGGCAATTGTTATTACTATGGGCACAAAAACGCCCGAAACTCTGTCGGCCGCTTTTGCAATTGGAGCCTTTGTAGCAGCGGTATCGCTGACAAGCTTTATAATCTGAGAAAGTGTGGTGTCCTCGCCGACTTTTTTCGCCTGGCAACGCACATATCCCGATTTGTTAATAGTGGCTGACGTTACATTGTCGCCTGTTTCTTTATCAACGGGGATGCTCTCGCCAGTGATAGCCGATTCGTCGACAGCACAATGTCCGGATATAATAACGCCATCAACGGGGAAACTCATACCTGACTTGACTATAAAAATGTCGCCTTCTTTAATATCAGAAACCGAAATCTCTTTTTCGGTGCCGTCAATTTCGATGATAGCAGTTTTTGGCGCAAGCTGCATCAGGCTTTTTAATGCGTTTGTTGTTTTTCCCTTCGAACGTGATTCAAGCATTTTGCCTACCACAATAAGCGTCAGTATCATAGCAGCAGACTCAAAATAGAATTCATGAAGATACATATGTGCATCAGCATTTTTGCCTGTCATAGCAAAAAGGGCGTATGTGCTGTAAACAAATGCCGCTCCCGAACCGAGCGAAACAAGCGTATCCATATTAGGTGCGCGGTTTAAAAGTCCTTTTGTACCGCTTATAAAAAAGTTTTTGTTTATAATCATAACAACAAGCGTTAAAAGTAGCTGTAATATCCCTATGCCGATATAATTTCCTTCAAAAAACTTTGGCATGGGGAGTGAGTACATAACGTGTCCCATAGAAACGTACATTAAAATTATTAGAAAGATTAATGATAAAATAAGCCGCTTTTTTAGTTTTGGTGTTTGCTTATCTTCTAAAAATTTATCATCTTCTTTTTTTGAGGTGCCTTTAAGGGTTGCACCATATCCGGCAGCTTCAACTGCCTTTATAATTTCGTCGCTTGATGCACTTGCCTCTACGCTCATAGAATTAGTCAGCAGATTTACATTGCAGGATACAACGCCATCCACCTTAGACACTGCCTTTTCCACTCTTGCAGAGCATGCCGCGCAGCTCATGCCCGTAATATCAAATTGCGTCATTACACCACCTCCGAAAAATAAGTTACTACTTCATTAATATATCATAAATTAAAAAATAAATCAATAAATTAAGCCACAAAATAGCAAAAATTTCTGCCTGATTTTATTTTGCTAATTATGGTGCTCAATGTGTTTTTTTTAGGCTTGTTTTGATTGACAAAACCCTAACAATATGGTAAAATTTTTAGTTAGAGATACAAGAACGGATAGTCGAATTATTTGAGCTTTTATAATAAATTTAACAGGCAAAATTTTATGCAAGAAAGCGGGTGCAATTCAATGATAAAAGTGTGTATTTTTGATTTGGACGGAACGGTTATGGACACGCTTGAGTCTATTGCATATTTCGTAAATGCAACTATGGAAAAAATGAATCTTTCGCGCATAGAAACTGAAAAATTTAAATATTTTGCCGGAGACGGAAGAATGGTGCTTTTAAAAAAATCTCTGGCGCATAACAATGCGTTTACGCCCGAAAATCTTCAAAAGGCGATAAAAATATATGATGCGGCATATGAGAATAATTTTATGCATCTTACAAAGCCTTTTGATGGAATAAAGCAAGAACTTTTAAAAATCAAAGCTATGGGAATAGAGGTTGCAGTTTTGTCAAACAAGCCTGACAATGTAGTGCGTGCGATTATAAATGAAACTTTTGGAAATGATTTTTTTGCATATGTTGCAGGACAATGTGAAGGCGTAAAAAACAAACCGGCTCCCGACGGCTTTTTATCTGTTGCAGAAAGCCTTGGCGCAAAACCGGAAGAGTGCGTTATGATAGGCGATACCGATGTTGATATGCAGACAGGCAAAAATGCCGGAGCGCATAGCGTTGGAGTTTTGTGGGGCTTTAGAACAAGACGCGAGCTTGAAGAAAACGGGGCACAGATTATTGTTGACAGGGTAACAGAGCTTGCCCACAGCATTGCAAAATTTAGAAAATAATATTAATATTTAAAATAAAGGAGAAAAATAATGGATATAAATATTGAAAAATATGGCAATCTTATTGCCGATTATACAACAAAAAATTATCGTGAATGCTTTAGAGAAGCGTCGGGAATAATGAACTACAAATTTATTGTACCGGGCAGCAAATACAGCGATGATTTGTGGGATTGAGACAGCTGGCTTACAGACCTTGCGCTCGGTGAGTTTGTTAGAGATGATATATCTGAGTATGAAAAAGGCTGTGTGTTAAATTTTCTTGATTATGTCGATGAAGACGGAACGACACCAATATGGATTAAGTCTGACGAGGTAAGCAAAGATTTTGTCGGTGGAAAAAAGACAAATATTCATAAGCCAAACCTTGCACAGCATGCATTATATGTTTCGGGCAAGTATGGTTTTGACTGGCTTTGTGGCAAATTTGATGCGTTTGAAAGATATATAAGCTATTATGAAAACAACTGCAAGCATGAGTCGGGCTTGTATTTCTGGCTTGATGATTTTGCGATAGGCGTTGACAATGACCCGTGCACATTCTATCGTCCCGAAAACAGCTCTGCGTCGATTTATCTCAATTGTTTTATGTATAAAGAGCTTGATGCCATTTCAAAAATTGCAGACAAGCTCTCGCTTTCGGAAAAAGCGAAAAAGTATGCACTTATGGCTGATGAGCTTAAAGATGCAATTCAAAAAAATTGCTGGGATGAGCGTGATGGCTTTTTCTACAGCGTGGATATAAACCTTTTGCCGATAGACCTTAGCGTAAACTTACATAAAGGCTGTCCAAGACATTGGAACTGTCTAATACAAAGAATTGGAGTATGGTCGGGCTTTCTTGCAATGTGGGCAGGAATTGCTACAAAAGAGCAAGCCGAAAGAATGGTAAAAGAGCATTATCTTAATGAAAAGACGTTCTTTGCGCCATATGGAGTACGTACTCTTTCGAAAATGGAAAAGATGTATGCTATAATTAAATCGGGAAATCCGTCCTGCTGGCTTGGACCTATTTGGGGAATTTCGAATTATATGGTATTTGAAGGTTTAAGACTTTATGGTTTTATTGAAGAGGCAAAAGAGCTTGCAACAAAAACAATAACCATGTTTGGAAAAGATATAGAAAAGAATGGTCAAATGCATGAGTATTATGACCCCGAAACGGGAATAGGAGTTAATAATCCGGGCTTCCAGAACTGGAATCTTCTTTCACTCAATATGTTTGAGTGGCTAAAGAGTCTGTAAAATAGTTTGGGGTTAAAGCTATTATTTCTTTTTAGAGAAAATTTTTTAAATAAAAGATATGATGAGTAGCCTTTTAATATCGAGGCTGTTTCAAAAGGCTTTTAAATATGTGACGGACGATGTGTAATAAAAGGAAAGCTTTCAAAAACTGAGCGCAGAGCATGGGAATTTGATTTGAAGACTTGATGCTATAGAATTTTCAAAGCTGCATCGTGGAACGTATTTGGCATGGACAAGGAAGGTCAGGACTACAGAACTTGTCAGACATATGGTCCTGTGTATAAAAATATAAGATAAATTTGATATATCAATCATAAAAAAGGGCTGCCTTGTATAGACGAGGCAGCTTTTTTTGTATTGTGCTTTTGCGTAGATATTGAAATGCGGCGGAGTATGTGATAAAATTTTGGTGTTAGTGTGATATGGGTTTTATGATTGTGATACTGACACGATGTATTTCTTTGTGTATGATACGTGATGTGATTGCTTAAAGCAAATAAATGGAAAACTAAGAGGTGGTATATATGCAATTTACAGATGCACGAAAATACAAAAAACAGATTAAAAAATTGTACCGCTCCGCCTTTCCGGCTGATGAGAGAGCGCCGCTTTTTATGCTGTTTAATAAAACAAAGTATGACAGATACAATTTTTATGCAATAGTGGAGGAGAGTGAGTTTGTCGGACTTATTTATACTATGGCAACTGATAAGATGGTATACGTGTTTTTCTTTGCGATTGCAGAAGAAAAGCGCGGCAAAGGTTATGGTACAAAAACCCTTGACTTTATCAAACGTACACATCCCGATAAGGTTGTTGCGCTTATGATTGAGGATACAACCGCTGCATCAGCACCAAACTTTGAAGAACGTATAAACAGGCTTGGCTTTTATGAGCGAAATGGATTTGAAAGACTTGGTATACATATTAACGAGGCGGGCGTAGATTACGAGCTTTTGGGAACGGATAAAACTGTAACCCGTGAAGATTTTTTAAGCATGATGAAAGGTTATGTCGGCTCACTTTTGTTTAAGATTCTTTATAGAAAAATGGATTTGGACTAAAGTGAGCGATACAACAGGGAACTTTTTCCTTTGTTTTGCGTCTAAGATATACAAAGGAGGATGTGTTTATGAAACGAAATTTGATTATATCCCTTTTATTATTATGCCTATCCCTTACGGCCTGCAATAGTACAAGCATTGGAGTAATAGGCGGCGCAGATGGACCGACAAGCGTTATTGTCAGCAAGAGTGGTGATGAACCTAAAGGAAACTTTGGAGTGCAGTTAGAAAAAAGATGTGTCAGAATGTTTAATGTTGACGGCGATTTGTATTATGACTCAGGGCTTATCAGTGAAAACACTCCTCGCTGTGGGATGCTGGACGGTGAGCTGAAAAAGACAGTAAAAGAAAATGAAATTCCGTTTAAATCGGGCGAAGCAAACTTTGAAGCTGACGGCTATCAGAATGCGACAAGCATAACAAAGGAAGTTAACATTGACGGTGAGTGGGTAATTTTCAAAAAATATGATACATATTCAAGAGCACTTGATGGATTAAAATATTGTTATTATATAAAAGGGCGTCTTAACGGCGGCGCCATTGACAGCGAAATGATTGTCCTTAGTGAATCTGAAGATGTTACATTTGATGATGTATATGCGCCTTTGTTGGGTTCTGTAAAGCTGGGCGGTCGAAAAGGTCGGGTTGAACAGAATTTTTTGAATGCTGACAAATGGGGGCTTATTCTTTATGCTGATAATATAACGCCAAATGGTATGACGCTTAAAATAGAGCAGTTTGGAGCAAAGCCTTCGGGAGAACTGCAAACAGGGGCGGCGTACTCTCTTGAAACAAGAGTTGATGATAAGTGGCAAGAGGTGCAAACAATAACCGGTC
The DNA here is from genome assembly GCA_045592745.1 of Candidatus Aphodoplasma sp. Taxonomy (GTDB): domain Bacteria; phylum Bacillota; class Clostridia; order UBA1381; family UMGS1253; genus Aphodoplasma. The sequence continues at coordinate 20,196 of JAZNVH010000002.1, forward strand.
AACCTTTGGTATGGAATATGCTTGCTTATGGCATTAAAATGAACGATATTACTGAAATAAATATAAATTGGCAATACGCATACGGACAGTTAAAGCCGGGCTATTATCGATTAAAAAAAGAATTTATGGATTTTCGCTCGGCGGGAGATTATGATAAAGAAATTTATGAAATGGATTTTGTCATTGAGTAGGGGATGATGGAATGAAAAAAGTAATTATAATTGTACTCTTGCTTGCGGTTGTGTTATCAGGAATTTATTTAATTGGCAGCGGATTTACAAAAAGAGCTGATGTGGTTTTGCATGATTATTCTGTATCAGAAGACGGAACAGAAATCACGCTTTACACAAGTATTCTATCTTCTATGGGATATACCAGAGGTTTTAAAGATAATGGTGGTGGAGTAAAACCACATTACTTAACTTTTTACTCAACATTTGGCGGACTTAACTCTGTATTTGGCGCAAAAAATGAATTTGTGCTACAACTTGATAAAAATGATACAGAAATATATTTTGCGGATATAGGTGGTGGATACAGGCTCGTTTTGAAAAAGAATGAGAAAATGGGTGTATGGGAAAGACCCTGATTAAAAAGAGGAGAGATAATTGTGAAAAATGTATATCTTCCACAAGCAACAAATGATAATGTGTTTGCATTTGTTGGTTACATAGACGCTTCTGTTTTAATAGTATGTGGGTTTGTATTGGTTATAGCTGTTGCTTTTGGTGTATTTATGATACGTAAAAAGAGGAAGGAAAAGAAAAATGAAAAGGGCAAAGATATTTAATTATACTGTTGCTATAATTTTTTTGCTTATAATCATAAGCGTGCTTGCTGTTTTGGGAATGTGGAAGCGGAGTCGCACCTTTACTGTACGTAAATGGATGGACAACCCTGGTGCCAGATATAAAATAGTTTCAAACATGCTCTCAAAACACGAAATTGTCGGTATGAGCGAAAACGAGATAATATTACTGCTTGGAAAAGAAACTGAAAACGCACCTGAAAGATTTAAATTTCCTAAGGGAGAATTTTGTGATGAAAGCACACTGACTTATTATCTTGGAGTAGATTTTATGGATGATAACTGGCTTATTATAACTATTGAGAATGGTGTCGCAATTGATTATAAAATTGGAATTACATAAAGAGGTTTTATCTATGAAGAAAAAGAAAGGATTAATAATAACTCTTGTTATACTCATATGCCTTGCGGTTATAGCTTTTGCGACTGTTTTTGGGGTAAATGCTTATGTAAAGAGTATGGGCGAAAACAGCATCATTACACCCGAGCAAGCACAAACGCTAAAAGATGTTGATTGTATTTTGGTTCTTGGATGTCAGGTCAAAAACGATGGACAACCAAGCGATATGCTCTCGGACAGACTAAGAAGAGGGATTGAATTGTATAATCAGGGCGTAGCGCACAAAATTATTATGAGCGGTGACCATGCTGCAAAAAACTACGATGAGGTCAATACAATGAAGCAGGTTGCTGTGGAGTCAGGAATTCCCTCAAACGATATATTTATGGACCATGCGGGCTTTTCAACGTATGAGAGCCTATATCGCGCAAAAGAGATATTTGGAGCGGATAAGCTTATAATTGTAACTCAAAATTATCATTTATACAGAGCGTTGTATGTTGCTAGAAAGTTAGGGATTGAAGCTTATGGCGTAAGTGCTGACTATCGCACATACTGGGGACAGTCAAACAGAGAAGTGCGCGAAATACTTGCTCGGTGTAAAGACTTTGTGAAGGTGATATTTAAGCCAAAACCGACTTATCTTGGAGAAATAATTCCTATAAGTGGCGATGGGAATATAACAAATGACTAACCAAGAATGATTTACCCTAAAATGTAAAATAATAAAAACAGCGTAAATAGAGTATTTATGCTGTTTTTTTGTTTAAAAATTCATACAGTAAAAAAATGATTAATAATAAACTTATTGTTTTGAAATTGGAGTTTACAAAAAAATTGATAAAAGTTTATAAAAAATTTACAAAATACTTGAAATTCTTGTCAATATATGATATAATTTGTATGTCTTCAAAAAAATATATGGAGGATGAGAAAAATGGAAAAATTATTCAAGCTCAAAGAGCACGGCACTAATGTCAAAACTGAGATTATTGCCGGAATCACCACCTTCTTGGCAATGTCCTACATATTAGCGGTTAACCCCAGTATGTTGGGCATCATTCCTGATGGCCCTGGTGCAGCTGCTATCTTTATGGCAACGGCATTGTCGGCTGCAATTGCTACAATATGTATGGCATTTTTTGCTAACTACCCTGTAGCACTGGCATCAGGTATGGGACTTAATGCATTCTTTACTTACACAGTATGTTTAACCATGGGTTATTCATACAAAGTAGCTTTGACAGCTATTTTGCTTGAAGGTATCATCTTTATGATTCTTTCAATCTTTAAGTTCAGAGAAGCATTGGTTAACAAAATTCCAAAGAACCTAAAGCTTGGTATTACAGCAGGTATCGGTTTGTTTATTACAATTATTGCACTCATTAACGCCGGTGTTGTTGTAAACAATGACTCTACATTGGTAGGTCTTGGTAATTTAGGCTCACCCCAGGTTGTTTTGGCTGTTGTTGGTCTTTTAATCATTGGCGTGTTGCATCACTACAAGGTTAAGGGCGATATTCTTATCGGTATTTTGGCTACTTGGGTATTGGGCATTATAGCAGAGCTTATTGGTTGGTATGTGGTAGATGTTGAAGCAGGCGTATATTCCTTGATTCCTTCACTTTCATGGGAATCAATTAAGGCAAACTTTGCAGCTCCTGCGCTCTTCCAGTTTGATTTTACATTTATCAAAGATAACTTTATGGCTTTCGCTGTTGTAATGTTTACATTCCTCTACACAGATATCTTTGATACAGTTGGTACATTGATTGGTGTAGCTCAGAAGGGTGACTTGCTTGCAGAAGATGGTTCTCTTCCAAAAGCAGGCGGCGCACTTATGGCAGACGCTGTTGGTACAGTAGCAGGTGCATGTCTTGGTACATCAACAGTTACAAGCTATGTTGAATCATCAGCAGGTGTAGCTGCAGGCGGTAGAACTGGTTTGACAGCATTGACAACAGGTATTTTGTTCCTCATTGCTATTCCATTTGCACCGATCTTTCTTGCAATTCCGGGATTTGCTACAACACCGGCTATGTTGTTCGTTGGTCTTTTGATGCTTTCAGCAGTAACACAGATGGACTTTGACGGTGATGTTGCAGATGCTATCGGCGGTTTCTTGGCAGTTGTAATGATGCCTTTTGCATATTCTATTGCAACAGGTATTATGTTTGCTATGATTGCATGGGTTGTATTAAAGCTTGCTACAGGCAAAGCAAAAGACATTTCACCGGTAATGTGGATTTCGGTTGTATTGTTTGCAATTTATATTTACACAACCATAGCGTAAGTTTAATAAAAATTAAGGCGGTCAATGACCGCCTTTTTGCGTGGTGAGCGCGATTTGAATCCGCGTGCCCGTTAAGGCAAACGCATTTCGAGCTCCTATACAGTCTTTTTAGATAGAGTAAATTAGCGGAAGTTAAAGGAAGTTAAAAAGCGATAAAAACCGCATAAAATAAGGGCTTTGAGGGGTTAAAATCCTTCAAAGCCTTTGCTGTTCTTACGATTTTCGTATTGCCGCTTTTTGATGCATTTTTGGGGTTTTCGCTAGAAAAGTGCTAGAAAAATGTTAGAAAAAATATATGAAAGGATAAAACAGTTTTGCAGAATAACTTTACCTTAAAGGGTAAATTTGCTTGATTCTTTGACTTTTCCCTTAAAAAGTGGTAATATTTAAGGGAAAGAAAGGTTATTAAGGGCATTACAGATTAAAATAAGGCGGAATTAAAATGTTAAACAAATTATTCAAAAGCATACTCGAACAAGATACGGCACCTATCGTTGTCTGCGATTTGGAACATATTATCGTATATATGAATCCGTGTGCAATAAAGCGCTATCACAAGGATTTGACGGGCAAAAGCATTAAAGACTGCCATACTTCATCCGCAAATGAAATGATTGACAAGGTGGTTGCTTGGTTTAAGGAAAGCAAGGATAACAACATCATATACACCTATCGCAATGACGAGGAAAACAAGGATGTGTATATGGTCGCTCTTCGTGATGATGACGGAAATCTGATTGGCTATTACGAAAAGCACGAGTTTAGAAACAGAGAAACAGTAGGGCTTTATTAGCCAAAGAAGTGATAAATAAGAATTTGACGAGATGATTAGAATATGGATACAAACAATGCTTGGCGATTTTACAATTTTCGAAATCTTTACCGCACATCTTAATAAAAACGGAAAATTCAAAAATCCTGGAAGCCAGTATTTATGCGACTTTCAGGATTTTGTCATTTTAGTCTTGCTTTGTCTGTATTGAATTTTTAAGATATGGTCAAATGCATTTTCAGAAAGTCAAAATGTATGCTTTATCTGAAACTTTCAACCCATGTCACCAAAGAATCATGATAGACATTTTCCATAACATCTTTTATCATCTGCTCTGTAACAGGTCCGTTGCACTTCATTTTTTCTATTATTGCACTCTGAAGCTCTTCAACCGTCATTTCTTCATATGGTTTGTTTTGAGTTAAATTTAAATTTGCCTCATCTTCAATAATAACAGACAACTCCTCTTTTTGGGGCTCAAATACTTCCTTCGGAATTTCTGGGATGATTATTTTATCCTCAATATTAAGTTCAATTGGTTGCACTTTTTTATCCGCCATTTCGTCTGGCAGCCAGATTTCCCCCGAATTTGCTTTTGCATTCACACATATACATCCGTCTTTTGCGGATATATGCTCGCCATAAAGTGTGCCAACATACTCTTTCGCATTTGCCGCAGGAAGGAGCATCTCAAAATCTTCATCGCTGTTATTTACAGTTACAATCACAGATTCTCCGTCAAAATCTCTTGAAAAGGCATATTGACCATTTGTTAAGAGGAGTTCTTTATAGCTTCCGTACGATAATGCTTTTGTTTTTGAGCGTATTTCACCGAGTTTTGAAATAAGATTTGTGAAATTATTGTTTAGGATAGCATCCTTATATTGTTCAAAGGAAACAGCGGGTCTTAAAGAATCATCCGAGCCTTTCTGCTTTTCTCCTTCAATTCCGAATTCAGAGCCATAATATACAGACGGAACACCCGGGAGAGTATACAGAAGAATATGAACAGGGACAAAGTGTCTTTTGTTGTTTAGCTTTGTGTAAATTCGTTCCACATCGTGATTATCAACAAAATTGTATAGCTTTAATCCGTCAGGACGGTTGCCGCCCATCACATACAAGCGTTTTACAGTATGTGCGATTTCAAAATAGTTGTGGTCGTTATGTCCTGAATACAGCGCCTTGTGCAAATGATAGTTTGTAACAGAATGCAGGGTATCGCCGTTAACCCAGCGAATATAATCGCCATGTATAACTTCTCCCATCAACCATAAATCAGGCTTCACTTCATTTGCCACCTTGCGCATCATCTGCATATAACTAAAATCAAGAACGTCAGCAGCATCCAGACGAATTCCGTCTATATCAAACTCTTTGACCCAAAAACGAATGACATCACTGATATAATTCCTCACTTCTGAGTTATGCTGGTTCAACCTGGCAAGCAGATTATATCCTCCCCAGTTATCATAAGAAAATCCATCATTATATTCATTATTCCCATTAAAATTAACATTGCAATACCAATCTTTGTATTGCGATGATTCTCTGTTTTTCTTAATATCTGAAAAGGCAAAAAAATCTCTGCCTGTATGATTAAAGACACCGTCTAATATTACCCTAATTCCCTGTTTGTGGCATTCGGCAACAAAATTAGCCAAATCCTCATTGGTGCCAAGTCTTGAATCCAACTTCTTATAATCTGTTGTTTCATAACCATGCCCTACCGATTCAAAAAGCGGACCAATATATAAAGCATTAAATCCAAGGCTCTTTATCTCAGATATAAACGGAATCAAAGTGTTTAGCCTGTGCTCTACCTTATTGTAAAAGTTTTGTTTTTCTGCCCCTGTCATACCCAGGGGATATATATGATAAAATATTGCCTCATCATACCATGCCATATGTAATCCTCTTATTTATTAAATTATATGCCTATTTTGCTCACTGCAAAACAAATTTCATATGTATAATTATATTACAAATATATATGAAAATCAAATAGGTATTTGCTTTGTTATTGATTATATAGTTTACTTGGTTGTTATGCACACACGAGGATAGAACTTTTCAAAATCACGTTTTCTCAAATGGAATGACGAGGGCTTATGATGTGACGGAAAAAATTAAAAAGTGAGTGCGATAAAACTATGCTCTAAAATACATCTAACCCACTTGAAATATTAGGTATGTATAAAAATTAAAGTTAGTCGGTGGTCTTGACTTTAAACTCTTGAATAAAGCTCGTTTAAACGGCGATATTTTGATTTGTCAATGCTGTCGAGTTGTTCTTTTGTTATTCTGTATCCCCAGTTTCCCTCGGCTTTGCCAGGGGTGTTTAGCCGTGTGTCAGAGCCATAGCCCAACAAATCCTGAATCGGCATAATAACCAGCCCTGCATGAGATGCGAGCATAGTACGGATTATGGCATCGCAGCCTTTTTCCCAAGATTCTTCTTTATGGCCGCAATACTCAAGCATATTGCGTCTGGTTTTGTCATCAAGCTCCCACAGATATCCAAGCAAAGTGTTGTTATCATGGGTTCCTGTATACGCTACACATTGATTTGGGTAGTTATGGGGAAGATGAGGAGAATTTTTGTCGCCCATAAATGCAAATTGGAAGACTTTCATACCGGGGAAGTCGCTCATTTTGAGAAGTTTAACCACGTCTTCGGTGATAAGACCTAAATCTTCTGCAATAATCATTGTATCAGTTGAGTTTTCCTTGATTGCATCAATCAGTTTCATGCCGGGACCTTTGGTCATAAAACCTTCTTTTGCTGATTTTGCTGAAAAGGGAACTTCCCAAAAGGATTCAATGGCCCTGAAATGGTCAATTCGAATCCCATCAAACATTGTTGCTGTATGGGATATTCTATCTTTCCACCATCTGAAACCATCTGTTTCCATTGCTTTCCAATCGTATATGGGATTTCCCCAAAGCTGGCCGTCTGCTGAAAAATAATCAGGCGGAACTCCGGCAACAGTAACAGGCAAATTGTCTTCACCAAGTTTAAAAAGATGTTTATCTGCCCACACATCGCTGCTGTCAAGGGCAACATAAATAGGCATATCGCCAATAATTTTTATACCTTTGCTGTTTGCGTATTTTCTTATTTCTTCCCACTGTGTAAAAAACTCATATTGGATAAATTTCCACATAAATAAGTTTTCGTCTTTATAATTCTCACTTTCCCATTTATACCATGGTTTATCGGCGTTTGAGTTTTTAATCGCCATAAATTTACAAAAGTTCTCAATATAAGGATTTTGAACTACAAAGTTTTCAATATCTGGTTTATTGGTAGCTCGGCTTGCTGCAATCTTTAAAATTGCCAGTCTTTCGTTATATAAACGCTCATATTCACACACATAAGGAGTATGTTGTTTTTGAGCGATAAGCTCATCTTTAGTCAATAGACCTTTGTTATGTAGGATTTCCAAGCTAATAAAATAGGGATTTCCAGCAAAGGATGATGCAGACTTATAGGGGGAATTACATTCATCCGATGGACAAAACGGCAATACCTGCCAATAAGAATAGCCGCAATCGGCCAAAAAATCAATAAATAATTTTGCCTGCGGACCAAAGTCACCAATTGAATAATCTCCAAACAATGAGGATATATGCATCAAAATACCACTTTTTCTTTCCAAATAAATTACATCCCCTTTAGTAAACATAAATTATAAACATTTTATCACATATTGGTCGGTTTTTCAATAAAAAACTTGAACAAAAAGCATTTTTTTTTGGGGATTTCGGAAAAGCATCTTATCCTTGACAAAAAAAGCCTTTTGATGTATAATTTTAGCAAGAAAAGGAAGATACACTAAGGAGAGATTCTTTATGACAAAAAAAGTACAAAATGATCTTAATACTCTTCTTTGCGAGTTTGCGAGCGGAAAAAGTTCGCAGGCTTATAACATTATGGGGTGCCATAAAACAGAGGACGGATATATTTTCAGAGTTTGGGCGCCAAATGCAGAGTGTATCTTTGTTGTGGGGTCATTTAACAATTGGGATACATCTGCTTGCCCTATGCATAGCATTGGGTATGGAGTATGGGAGGCTGCGGTTAATGAAGCACAGATTTTTGATGAATATAAATACTATATTATAAAAAAGAATGGTACAACGGTTTATAAAAGTGACCCATACGCATTTCATGCGTGCACACGCCCTGAAAATGCATCAAAAGTCTATGATTTAGAAGGGTTCACATGGACTGATTCGGAATATTGCAGTAAACGGACAAAAAAAGATATTACAAAAGAACCTATGAATATTTATGAGGTGCATTTGGGTTCATGGCTGCAGCATGAAGATGGTAATTTTTTGTCTTATACCGATATTGCCGACAAGCTTGTCAAATATGTTAAAAATATGAACTACACGCATGTAGAGCTTTTGCCTATTAGCGAATATCCCTATGACCCATCATGGGGATATCAGGTGACAGGGTATTATGCGCCAACATCACGATACGGGACACCTAAGGATTTTATGAAGTTGGTTGATAAATTCCATGCCGCAGGTATAGGTGTAATTTTGGATTGGGTAGGAGCGCATTTTCCTAAGGACGAGAATGGACTATACGAATTTGATGGCAGTTGCCTGTATGAATCAAGCGATCCACTTCGAAATGAACATCCGGATTGGAAAACCCGAATTTTTGATTATTCGAGATATGAGGTTAGGTCGTTTTTAATATCAAATGTGGTATACTGGCTTGATAAGTATCATATTGATGGAATTCGGGTAGATGCAGTTGCATCAATGCTTTATCTGGATTATGGCAGGCAAGACGGTCAGTGGCGTCCCAATCAATACGGGGGAAATATCAACCTTGATGCTGTCGATTTTCTTCGCGATATGAACAGTGCTGCGTTTAGATTTAACCCGTCAGCAATTATGGTGGCTGAAGAATCTACTGCTTTTCCTATGGTGACGAAGCCTGGTTATGATGGAGGTCTTGGATTTAATTTTAAATGGAATATGGGCTGGATGAATGATATGCTTGGTTATATGTCATCAGACCCGCTTTTTAGAAAAGGCAGACAAAATGACCTGACTTTTTCGTTGACCTATGCTTTTTCGGAAAACTTTATTTTGCCCTTGTCCCATGATGAAGTTGTTCATGGAAAAGCTTCGATGATTGGCAAGATGCCTGGAACTTATGAAGAAAAATTTGCAAACTTAAGAGCTTTTTATGGTTATATGATGGCTCATCCGGGGAAAAAGCTTAATTTTATGGGCAATGAATTTGCTCAATTTATTGAATGGGATTATAAAAAGCCTCTCGAATGGTTTATGCTTGAGTATGACAAGCACAATAAAATGAAAAAATTTGTCAAAGACCTGAATGCTTTTTATCTTAATAACAAAGCTTTTTGGGAGAATGATACAGACTGGACAGGTTTTCGGTGGATTGCTCATGATGACCATGACCAAAGCGTTATCTCCTTCATCCGCAGAGATGAAAAAGGCGGGGAAATAATAGTTGTATGCAATTTTTGCCCTGTTATGCGAAAAAATTATCTAATTGGAGTGCCAGATGAGGGAGAGTATAAAGCCGTACTTTCAAGTGACAGCTCTAAATACGGTGGAACAGGAACTCGCCTTCCAAGACGCAAAACAAAGAAAATACCTATGCACGGATTTGAACAGTCAATTTCTACAACCCTTCCGCCGCTTTCTACCGTGTACTACACGAAAGTAGTTAACAAATAATATAAAAACACATGTTATAATGTGTATTAAAAAAAGGGGGGTTATCCTTATGTTGAACAGGAGAAAAAAATGTATTGCTATGTTGCTTGCAGGTGGGCAGGGCAGCCGGTTGCTGGTTCTTACCGACAAAACTGCTAAGCCGGCAGTACCTTTTGGAGGTAAATATCGTATTATAGATTTTCCTCTTTCTAACTGCGTCAATTCAGGAATAGACACTGTTGGTATTTTGACTCAATATCAGCCTCTGGAGTTAAATGATTACATAGGTAACGGTCAGCCTTGGGGACTTAACAGAAATTTTGGCGGAGTCCACATCTTACCACCATATGCACAATCAAAAAAAATGGAGTGGTATAAAGGAACGGCGAACGCTATATACCAAAACCTTCGTTTTATAAAAAACTATAACCCTGAGCATGTGATAATTCTGTCGGGAGACCACATATACAAAATGGACTACTCAAAGCTACTTGACTTTCACATTGAAAACGATGCGGAATGTACCATTGCTGTTCGAACAGTACCTATGGAAGAGGCTAGCCGATTTGGTATTATGAATGCCAACCCCGATGGTTCAATCTATGAATTTGAGGAAAAACCCCAAAACCCAAAGAGCAATTTGGCATCTATGGGGGTTTATATCTTTAAAACCGATATTCTTTGCCAATATCTTATTGAAGATGAGGCAGATGAAAATTCAGATAACGATTTCGGCAAAAATGTTATACCATCCCTCCTGCGTGACCAAAGAAGATTGTTTGCGTACAAATTTGATGGCTACTGGAAGGATGTTGGTACAATCCATAGCTTGTGGGAAGCCAATATGGAGCTTTTAGACGGAACTTTTAATATCCGTGATAAGGTGTTCAAAACATATGCACGAAACTATGCAAAACCACCTAGTTATATTTCTAAAGACAGCGAAATTAAAAATTCCTTTGTTGCTGAAGGTTGCTCAATAAAGGGGAAAATCAGCCACTCTGTTGTATCTACCGGATGTACTGTTGAAGAAGGCGTTGAAATATACGATAGCGTGATTATGCCCGAAGCTGTTATAAAAAAAGGCGCTGTTATTAAGTATGCAATTATAGGTGAGGGTGCCGTTATTGATGAAAACACAAGAGTTGGCGATGACCCTGTTTTCTACGACAAAGAGGAATGGGGAATCAGTGTGGTTGGTAAAGGTGAGCATATAGCAAAAAATACTACCATAAAGCCAAATCAGGTTGTGTGAGAGGAGTGTGACTATGAAAAGATTGACCGGTATCGTTTTTTCAAACATTTATGATGACGCATTAGGTGACCTTACTGCTAAACGAACTGTAGCATCTTTGCCATTCGGCGGAAGATACAGACAGATTGATTATGTTTTATCTAACATGGTAAATTCGGGTATTACCTCCGTTGGAGTTATTACAAAATATAATTATGAATCGCTTATGGACCATCTTGGTTCATGTGAAGAATGGGACCTTAATCGTAAAACCGGAGGTTTGTATATTATTCCTCCGTTTGCATCCGGAAAGGGCGAGGTATATCACGGCAAGTTAGAGGCACTTAATACGGCTCTTAACTTTTTGAACAGCCAAAAGAGTGAGTATATTGTGATTTCTGACACAATAACTATATGCAATATAGATTATGAGGCGGTACTTGTTGAACATATTGCATCAGGCAAGGACATTACTGTTGTTGTTTCGTCTCAAAAAGAGGATGGCATTCATTATCCTACAGTTTTCGAAGCTAACAATGACAGTAGTGCAAAAAATATTAATGTAAACTATGAAGCAAAAGACGGTACTTTTGTTGGACTTGGTATGTTTATTCTGAAGCGTGAAGTCCTTATAGAAGTGGTTACTGAATGTGTTGCGGCAGGACATTATCACTTTGAAAAAGATTTTTTGCAGAAATATTTTAACGAAGGCAGGCTCTCGGTTAATTTGTATGAATTTGATGGAGTTGCACTTAGAAATCGTGACATAACAGCATATCTTAAAAACAATATCAAGCTTATTGATGAAGAAGTTCAAAAAGGTCTGTATAAATCGTCAGCACCTATTTATACAAAGGTTCGTGATGAGATACCTACATATTATGGAGAGAATTCTGTAGTTAATGAATGTATTATTGCAGACGGTTGCAAAATTTATGGAGAACTTAAAAATTCTGTCATATTCCGAGATGTGACTATAGAAGAAGGAGCACAGGTTATTGGCTCTGTTGTTATGCAAGGAACCAAAATTAAAAAGGGCGCCCGTATTGAAAATGCTATAATTGATAAGAATGTAATAATAACAGAGGGAACTCGACTTTTAGGTGCTCAATCAAGTCCTGTTATTATAAAGAAAGGTGAGACAATATGAAGATACTTTATGCAGCAAGCGAGGCTGCACCTTTTATAAAAAGTGGCGGTCTTGGTGATGTTGCGCAGGCCCTTCCTGCGGCTTTGGCTAAGGAAAAAGATGTTGAGGTAAGTGTATTTATACCATACTATAAATCAATTAAAGATAATCCTGATATCAAGGTTGAGTTTGTCAAAAATTTTACTGTTTTAGTTGCGTGGCGCAGAGAATATGTAGGTATTTTCAAAGCGGTAAGCCGAAGCAAAAAACTAAACTATTATTTTGTTGACAACGAACATTATTTTTATCGTGATGGTATTTACGGTCATTATGATGACGGAGAAAGATTTACATTTTTCTCTTTGGCAATTTTGGAAGCTATGCGTCAAATGGATTATTTCCCTGATATAATTCATTGTAATGATTGGCAAACAGCGCTTATTCCGGTGCTCAAAAAAGCTTTGTATAACGGTGTTTATGACAATGCTCGAACTGTGTTTACCATTCATAATATTGAATATCAAGGTAAGATGCCAAATGAATTTATGCAGGATGTTATTGGTATTGACGAATATTATAGAAATGTTTTAACCTATGATAACTGCATAAATTTTATGAAAAGTGCCATAGTTATGGCGGATAAGGTAACAACTGTGTCAAAAACATATTCCCATGAAATCCGCCATGCTTATTTTGCCCACGGTTTGCAGGATATTTTAAAAGAGAATGAATATAAAATTGCGGGCATTGTCAACGGCATTAATACTGATTTGTATAATCCTGCAAAGGATTCACTCATTTTTGAAAACTATACGGCATCTGACCTTTCAGGAAAGGCTAAAAATAAGGCAGAACTTCAGAAGATGCTTGGGCTTTCGGTTTTGCCAGATGTGCCGATGATAGCTATGGTTTCCAGGTTGGTAAGTCATAAGGGGCTTGACCTTGTGGAATATGTTATGGGCGAGCTTATGCAAAGAAACTTGCAGTTTGTAGTCATAGGAACGGGTGATTCAAAATATGAGGATATGTTTAATTTTAACGCATATATTCACCAGGATAAAATGTCTGCCAATATTACTTTTAATCCAGAACTTGCAAATAAGCTTTATGCGGCAGCAGATATGTTCCTGATGCCGTCTAAAAGTGAGCCTTGTGGCCTTTCGCAGCTTATTGCTATGCGGTACGGAACTGTGCCTATTGTGCGTGAAACAGGCGGTCTTGTTGACACAGTGCCACCGTTAAATGTGGAAACTTTAGAGGGTAAAGGTTTTACTTTTAAGGGTTATAATGCTCACGATATGCTTGGCGCAATTGACAGGTGTATTGATTTTTACGGCAATCGCAAAAAGTGGGATAAGCACATAAAGAACCTTATTAAATATAATAGTGGTTGGAAGACATCAGTAAGTGAGTATTTAAATTTATATAATGAATTAACTAAATAGGAGAAGACAATGGAAATTAAAACATCTACATCATCAACAAAGAAAAAAACAACGATTTCTGCTTCAAATAAACCGAAAACAGAAGCAACTACACAGAAGACCACAAAGTATAACGCTGAAGTTAAGATGCTTTCTAGCGCATGTGAAAGGCTTTTTGGTTGTGACATTAAAGAAGCTACATCACAGCAGATGTATAAATCCCTTTGCAGTGTTGTTCAGGAACTTCTTGCCACAAAGAGAAAGAAGTTTCATGATAAATACCGCAAAAATGGTGACAAACAGGTTTATTATATGTCAATGGAATTTTTGGTAGGTACATCGCTTCGCAACAATCTATATAACCTTGGTGTTGAAGAAAAATTTGCCAATGCAGTGAAAAAGTGTGGGTTTAACATTCAAGATATATACGATATGGAGCCGGATGCAGGCCTTGGAAACGGTGGCCTTGGACGACTTGCGTCTTGCTATCTTGATTCAATGACAAGTGTAGGACTTCCCGGAACAGGATTTTCAATTCGATATGAATTTGGCATTTTCAAGCAGAAAATAGTCGATGGCTGGCAGATGGAGTTCCCTGATGACTGGCTTAGCATGGGTGATGTTTGGCTTAATCCCAGAGAAGACGAAGCTGTTGAAGTAAAGTTTGGCGGTGAAGTTAATGGTTGGGATGATAATGGAAAGTATAAGGTTGCACATACAAATTATAATTCTGTTATTGCTGTACCCTATGATATGTATATCTCAGGATACGACACAGGAGCGGTTAATAAACTGGTTCTTTGGAGTGCAAAATCTAAAAATCGTTTTGATATGGCTGCCTTTTCTCGTGGTGATTATGCAGAATCACTTGAAGAGAATACTATGGCAGAGGTTATTTCAAAGGTCCTTTACCCTGCAGATGATCATATTGCAGGAAAAATTCTAAGACTGAAACAACAGTATTTACTTGTATCTGCATCGCTGCAAAGTATTATAAACAACCACTTAAAGCGTTGCGGTACGATTGATAACCTGTCTGAAAAAATTGCTATTCATATTAACGATACGCATCCGGCTCTTTGCGTGCCTGAGCTTATGCGAATTCTTGTGGATGAATATGATTATGGTTGGGACGATGCATGGAAAATCACATGCGAGACATTAACCTATACAAACCATACTGTTATGAGCGAGGCTCTTGAACGCTGGAATGAAAACCTGTTCAAAGAACAATTGCCCCGAATCTACCAGATTGTATGCGAAATCAACCGTCGTCTGGTTGCGCAGCTTAATGTGATTTATCCGGGGGATATCGCAAAGATTGATTATATGGCGGTAATAGCCCATGGAGAAGTTCGCATGGCTAACCTTTGCCTTGCTGCGTGTCATAAGGTGAATGGTGTTTCAAAGCTTCATAGTGATATCTTGAAAAACGGTATTTTCCACGATTATTATAATATTAATAAGGATAAATTTACAAATGTAACCAATGGTATAGCATACAGAAGATGGCTCTGTCAGTCTAATCCTGAACTTACTGCATACCTGGCAGAGTTAATTGGTGACGGGTTTAAGCACGACAGCATGGAGCTTGAAAAGCTTTTAAAATATGTTGATGACGAAAAAGTATTAAATAAGCTTTGTGAAATTAAACATAGTAACAAAGTCCGCCTTGCAAATTATATTGCTGAGACAAATGGTATTAATGTTGATCCTACTTCTATATTTGATATTCAAGTTAAGCGTCTTCATGAATATAAGCGTCAGCTCTTAAATGTGCTTCACATTTTATACCTTTACAATAAAATCAAAAATAACCCAAAAGGTGATTATGTTCCAAGAACATTTATATTTGCAGCAAAGGCATCGGCGGGTTATGTTATGGCAAAACAAATTATCCGTTTGATTGTTGCCGTATCAGATATGATTAACTCCGACCCTGAGGTTCGTGACAAGATTAAGGTTGTATTTATTGAAGACTACAAAGTCTCTCTTGCTGAAATTATTATTCCTGCAGCAGATATTTCTGAACAAATTTCTATTGCCGGCAAAGAAGCATCAGGAACGGGTAATATGAAACTTATGATTAACGGCGCTGTAACTTTAGGAACTTTAGACGGTGCTAATGTTGAAATTCACGAGCAGGTAGGGGACGAAAATATGTTCTTGTTTGGTCTCCACGCAGATGAGGTAGAGGAACTTTGGAGAAAGGGCTATCGTCCTACAGATTATTTGGATAATAATCCTGAACTTAAAGCGGTTATTGATATGCTCACATCAGGAGTTTTGGGCGTTAAATTTGACGATATCAAACGCTCGCTTCTTACAAATGATTTTGGCGTTGCAGACAGTTATATGATTTTGGCTGACTTTGCTGATTATGTAAGAGCTCACGAGGATGCTGAAAAAGCTTATCGTTCAAAGCTTGGTTTTGCCCGTATGTCTTTGGTTAATATTGCCAAGGCAGGAATTTTCTCTTCGGATAGGGCTATTAAAGAATATGCAGATAACATTTGGAATATGAAATATTAAAGTATTTGGCATAAGGGGTAACCTCTTATGCCTGAATATTTGTTAAGCGGTGAAAATAATGCGAATTTTATATAATAGCAAAAATGAATATTATAAAACTCCCTTTGGTTGCTTAAGGCAGGATGAATTATGCACATTGCGCATTAAAATTCCAATTAGCTGTCAGACCGAGTCGGTCCGCCTTTGCATTAGCTCCGAAAGCGGTTTTAAAATGACTGTGCCCTTTAGCCTTGAGTCAACAGACGGCGATTATGAAGTATATATCACACGGTTTTTGCTTTTTGCTTGTGACCTTTATTTTTATTATTTTAATATAACAACAAAAAACGAATCTTTTGATTTGTTTAAACAAGGTGATGATACAAATATTGCAGTTGGTGATTTGTGGCAGATTACTTGTTTTGATAAGAATTATGATACACCTCATGATTTTAAAGGCAGGGTTATGTATCAGATTTTCCCTGACAGATTTGCGAAATCCGGTGAAGTTGACCCAAATGGGAAGCTCCTGCCCTATGAATTGCATAATGATACTAATGATACACCGGTATATTTGCCTAACGAGAATGGGCGAATAACAAACAGCGATTTTTTTGGCGGAAATTTAATGGGGATTATCGAAAAGCTTCCATACTTAAAAAGTATGGGAGTAGGTATTATATACCTTAATCCTATTTTTATGGCATATTCAAATCATCGTTATGATACAGCGAATTATAAAAAAATCGACCCGCTTCTTGGAACAGAGGAAGACTTTAAGGTTTTGTGTGAAAAAGCACACAAGCTAGATATAAAAATTATTCTCGATGGTGTTTTCTCTCACACGGGAAGTAACAGTATCTATTTTGACGCTGAAGGTATTTTTGGTAATGGTGCTGTCAGCAATCCTGATTCGCCTTACAGAGAATGGTTTCAATTTGATGAGTACCCCCACAGATATACTTCGTGGTGGGGGATTGATACATTACCCTGTGTTGATGAATTAAACCAAAGTTATATGGATTATATAATACATGAAGAGGATAGCGTGATTTGTCATTGGCTAAAGCTAGGAGCAGATGGATTTCGACTCGATGTGGCAGATGAACTTCCTGATGAGTTTATTGCAGCTTTTCACAAAAAGTTAAAAGAAGTAAATCCCAATGCTATGCTTTTAGGTGAGGTATGGGAGGATGCATCAAACAAAATAAGCTACAGCAGACGGAGAAAGTATTTTTCAAATACAGAGTTGGATTCAGTAATGAATTATCCGTTTAAAGAGGCTATTTTGGGGTTTGTAACAGGAAAAATTACCGGTAAAGTCTTTTCCGACAGAATAATGACTATTGCAGAAAACTATCCACGTCCGGTCTTGGATTGCTTGATGAATTTGCTTTCAACCCACGATACTCCAAGAATTATTACAGCTCTCTCCGGAAAAGGCGAGGGTATGAGTAAGAGCGAAAAAGCGAATTTCAGATTATCCGGTGCGGAGCTTGATAGAGCCTTGGCCCTGACCAAAGTCTCAGCACTTTTGCAGTTTACCCTTCCTGGGAACCCCTCTATTTATTACGGGGATGAAATAGGAATGGAGGGGTTTGAAGACCCATTAAACAGATGCTTTTATAAGTGGGAAAACCAAAACACTTGCTTGCAAGATTTTTATAAAGAATTAGCTTTTTTAAAGAATGAAAACGAAGCTATTAAATGCGGAGATATTGTTTTTCAGGAGACAGGAGATAATTTTATAAAATTTGCTCGTAAAAGTCAAAATGAAATTGTATATATAGTCGTGTCGCTTGGCGACAAGCTTGAACACAATGGAAAAACCTTGTTGGAAGTTTCGGCAGATAACATTTATGCAAGGATTTATGCTTAAAAATTTATAACAGAGAATATTGCCAAAAAAGTTTGCGTAAAAACCTTATATCATTTTTTAACTACTGTATATGGAATTTTGTTTTATAATGGAAAAGTGAAAAGTTGGATAAATTGTTAAAAAAGTGTACTTGGCCAAGATTTAGCTCCCATCATTGTTTGTAGTATGCAGTCTGTGATTGTAAATATGAATCCATCTGCAATAAAAACATGCAGTTGGAGATTTGGCCCTATACCCTACAGACCCATTATCCGCAATGGTTTACGGAATTCGACAAAGAAAAGCATATTTCGACATATTCTGTACAAAAAGAACATCTAATTGATTTAAGTAAAAACATAGATATACTTCAAGAAAAAACTGCAAATTGTATATATGAAAGATTTTTCAGATTATCAACACAAGGAAAGACATATATATAAACGGTTATTAATATTGAAAATGCAGTAAATGAAGTGATAAGTAGCATAGATAATTCTGTTAAAAATTCAATTAGACAAATTGGTTATTCTATGCTATTATATGATTATGAGAAAAAAGGGTTTAACAAATATCATTTAATTTCGAGCTCCTAGACAGTCTTTTTAGATAGAGTAAATTAGCGGAAGTTAAAGGAACTTAAAAAGCGATAAAAACCGCATAAAATAAGGGCTTTGAGGGGATAAAATCCTTCAAAGCCTTTGCTTTTCTCGCAATCTTAGTATTGCCACTTTTTGATGCATTTTTTGGGTTTTCGCTAGAAAAGTGCTAGAAAAATGTTAGATAAAATTGTGGATTGTTTTGGCGTTATTGAAATACCGATGAATATATAGTATAATTGATACAGAGGTGATTTGATGAACAGACCGCACATAATTTGTCACATGGTGACATCAATAGACGGAAAGGTTACGGGAGAATTTTTGTCCCGACCGGAATGTGAAAAAGCTACGGATATTTATTATGAGTTAAATCGTGAGTATAACAAAAACGGCGCAAATGGATTTATTTGCGGTCGAGTGACTATGGAAAGCAGTTTTACAGGCGGTTGGTATCCTGATTTGACAAAGTACGAGTCTATTGATAATAAAAATGATTTTATTCCTTATAATTTATCGGGATTCTATGCAGTAAGCTTTGACCCAAAGGGCAAGCTTGGTTGGAAAAACAGTAAGATTGCCGACGAAGACCCAGGTTATGGCGATGCTCAAATAATTGAAGTTTTGACAGAACAGGCAGACGCCCGTTATCTTGCCTATCTGCAGAGTATGGAGATTCCATATATCTTTGCAGGCGAAAACGAGATTGATGTCAAAATTGCTCTTGAAAAGCTTAAAACCCTTATGGGTATAAACTCTATTCTTCTAGAGGGCGGTAGCATTGTAAACGGTTATTTTCAGCGTGCAGATGTGATTGACGAGCTTAGTCTTGTTGTTGCACCGATTGTTGCAGATGCTGAGGACAAACCATTATTTATGGATAGCACATTATCCGAATTTAAATTAGAAGAAATCAAGCAATACGATGATGTTGTTTGGATGAATTATATACGAAAATAAGGTGTTTTATTAAATGAATTACAAAAAGGAATTTTTAGCGACAGAGCCTATCGGTAAGCTTTTGTTCAGACTGTCTATTCCGACTGTTGTGGCACAGCTTATCAATATGCTTTACAATATAGTTGACCGCATATACATAGGTCATATGCCTGGTGATGGCA
>JAZNVH010000003.1:0-11565 GCA_045592745.1 Candidatus Aphodoplasma sp.
TTGTTCTCTCATTTCCATTATCTCTTTTTCATAATCTTTGATGTGTCTATAACTTCTTGGCATAAAAAATACCTCCCATGGTTTTTATTATACCATAGGAGGCTCTTTTTTTCTATTGTTCGTTTTTACTGGTTCTGTTCAGTGAACTCGAAACTCTTTTTTTATTTAGTTGTTAAATGACGGTGCACTTGTCTGGTTATTTGCAAAAGCATTAGGGCCAGGTTCAGACATCGAAAAATACATCCTGGCAGCCTTTGTTGTACCAAAATCTCTATTAGATCCGGTGTTTTGTACTTTGTTAAACGCATCACGGAACATTTGATTGTGAGCTTCTTCTCTGTTAAGAAGAAAATCTATTGTTTCTTTTACTTTTTTATCATCTATCTGGCGATACAAATATTCGTATACCACCTTTGCTCTCTGCTCAGATGCAATGTTACTTAAAAGGTCAGCGCACAAATCTCCCGTCACGGTAACATAATCAGAAGTCCACGAGTAGCCCGAAGCATTTATAAGTCCGGGATTTAAGCCCAGAATAACATGTGATTGTATCTCACCCGCTCCTACTTTCGATGCGTCTACATCATGGCCGTTTAGTAAATTGATTGTCTGTGCAATCATTTCCATATGTCCAAGCTCCTCGGCGGCAATGTCGAGAAACAAATCCTTGATTTCGGGGTCTTTTATACGAAAGCTCTGGGACATATACTGCATAGCAGCTTTCATTTCTCCATTTCCGCCTCCAAGCTGTTCTTGTAAAAGTACGGCATACTGTGGATTAGGCTTTTCAATTTCTACCGGATGAAAAAGTATTTTTTCGTGTTTAAACATATTTTAACCTCCAATCTAAATTACATTTTTATTCTTAGCAATCAAAGGAATATTATTCATTATTTTTTCTGGTTTAATTTTTATGTGCTTTTATTTTACACAAATCAAAAAAGCACCTGCATACATTATTGTATACAGGTGCTGAAACTATTTTTAATTTTCCGAAATCGTTTTCTTTAAGAAATCATAAGCAATTTTTATGTCTTTTTCAGGAGTATCGCCAACCTCTCGCTCGATTGTCAAAAACCCTTTATAACCAATTTCTTCAAGTGCCTTTAAATAATTCGGAAAATCCACACTGCCCGTTCCAAGCGGAACCTCCTCAAAATACTGAACGTCATTGAAGCCCTGCGGCACAGGATGAACCGCCTTATATATGAATTCGGGATTTCCAATGTTTAGACGGTTTCCGTCTTTTGCATGTGTATGAACGATGTAATCTTTTAGTGTATGAACTGCTTTTACGGGGTCATCGCCCGTAACCATCTTAAAGTTTGCAGGGTCAAGGTTTACCGCAACACCCGTCGAATGTAAATCATCCAAAAATCCTTTCAAAACATCTGCGGTTTCAGGCCCTGTTTCAATGGCAAAATGTGCATCCATGCTGTCTGCAAACTTAGAAAGCTCAAAACAAGCCTCCTGCATAATTTTATATCTTTCGTGATTTTTATCACTTGGCACAACACCGATATGTGTTGTGACGATATCTGTTCCAAGGTCTTTTGCAAGCTCAACAATTCTCTTTGATTTTTCAATCAGCTCTGGATTCTTCTCTTTATTGCCAAATCCCATACCAAGATCGCCGCAAAGCGCAGAAAATACCAGACCTGCATCATTAACTTCCTTTTTCAGCTCTATTCTGTCAGATGCATCTAAGTTTTCAGGTGCATTATCACCCTTTGTTGCATACATTTGGATTCCGTTTGCACCAAGCTCGGCTGCCTTTTTTATTGCTTCACTTCTGCCAAGCTTAAACGATTCTAAAATTACGCCTATTGGGAAATTATACATTCAAAATCTCTCCTGACTTTTTAAATATTTATCCATGTAAATGGAGTTTCAAACGCTTTAAAGCCCGCCTGTCTTACTGCGATAACATCTATCGTCTGTTCGTGCGGCACAGGAACAACTCCCGTATCAAAAAACTCTATCATTGCATCAATAAAGAGTGAGAAATAATCAGACTCGATTTTATGTATATCCGCTGTATTATCATCATAACAAGCAGTAATACGAAAGCTTCTCGGACCTTCTGCAATGCGCTGATACATTTGAGCATATCTTCCATCCTCAAACTCGATTACAAGCGACGGATGCGCTTTATCCGAAATTGCCATAACCCTTTTTGCACGGCATTTCATAAGGCTCATTATAGGCTCTATCTGATGTATCGAATAAATTTCATAGCTTCCGGGGCCTTCCGAATACACCTTGTAAATTTTATCTGTGTCAATTTTTTTAAGTTCCGTCACAAATCTTAGTGCCGAGCTTGAAAAACATTTTGTGCCGTGCTTATCTGCATTTTCGAATATTTTGATTGCGGTTTCCTTATCGGGCGCAAATGTTTTGTCTACATAGACAAGCTTTCCCGATTTTAGCGCAAGGTCGGTAAGCTCTAAATGCATTTCGGGATTATCAGGCGATAAAACTATAAGCAAATCGCTCTTCTCAATAACCTCTTCAATCGTGTCAAGAAGCTCAACTTTGTATTTTGCAGACCACTCTTTGCTTGTCATTCCTCCGATAGGACTGTCAATCTTTGCATAAGCATAACAAACTTCATATCGTCCGTTTGACTGTTTTTTTATCATTTCGGGATAATTATTTGCATGAAACTCATCAAGATAATAATCTATAAAACCAATTTTTTTCATATCCGTTTCCTCCAGTCTTACAGCACAATTTCCTTGTGAGTTTCTGCCGAGCGATAAATTGCATCCATCATCTTTGATGTAAGGATGTTTATATCAATATGTGAAGGAAGCTTTTCTTTGCTTTCAATACAATCAACAAAAGCATTTATCTCATTTTTAAACATAGCCTCCATATCCATTCCTTCATTCATCTCGAAGGTTGTTTTTGTAAGCATACCATTCTTTGTTGAATAGAAGACAAAATCCTTTGTGTAATGGAGTCTTATGCCACCTTTGGTTCCGATAAAGTCAATAAACATTTCATCCTCGCCAATGTTTTGTGCCCACGCACCGTTAAATGTAATAACAGGGCCATTTGTTCTTATCATACCTGTTACGCCCTCTTCAACATCGCACACACCATCAAATGTCGGCGGTCCTGCCCACATTGATGTATAAACATACTCTTCCATAGGATTACCGAGCTTGCAGAATTTTTCTGCCGAAACCGTTTTTACCTCAGGGTCACCGCAGCAATACATAACTATATCAAAAAAGTGTACGCCCCAGTCAATTGTGACACCGCCGCCCGCAACAGCCATATTTGTAAAATCGCCACCAAGACCGGGGATGCTTCTGTGCGCTCTGAAGCTTACATAAACCTGATAAACCTCACCAAGCTCATCTGTGTCAATAAGCTTTTTAATTTGTCTTATACCTGCATTAAAGCGGTTAACCACACCAATGTTTAATATTTTACCTGTTTCGTGCTGAACCTTTTGCATCTCAAGTGCCTCTGCATATGTTCTTGCAGCAGGCTTTTCACAAAGCACGTTTTTACCCGCTTTTAAAGCATCAATTGTGATAACCGAGTGCATATGGTTTGGTGTGCAAACAGAAATTGCCTCAATCTCTTTGTCTGCAAGCACTTCTTTGTAATCAGCAACGGCAATGCCGCAACCATAATCCTCAACTGCTTTTTGCGCTCTTTCTAAAATAATATCGCAAAAATACTTAATCTCTACCTTTTCATTTTGCAAATACGACGGTATATGACGTTTATTTGCAATTGTACCGCATCCTATAATAGCTATTTTCATAATATAAACCTCCTGATTAATTTTATATCATAAACATAGCAGAAACCCGGCAAAAACACAACACCAAAACTTGCTTTTCAACCGTCTAAAATTTGCGCTCATACTTTACGATATTCACTCGGACTCATAAAATATTCCTTTTTAAATGCCTGCCTGAAGGTATGCTGTGTACTGAAATTAAAATAATCCGATATTTCATTTATGCTAAGATTTGTTGTTTTAAGCATCTGCGCCGCTGTCTGAAGCTTCTTTTTTGTTATATATTCTTTTATGCTCATACCAACCTTTTCGGAAAAAATGTGAGAAAGATAATACTCGCTGTAAGAAAGCTCTTTGGCCACACTTTTTACGCTTTTTATATACATATACTCTCTGTCAATGTATCTTAGCGCCCTGTAAACAGCATAATTAGAGGTTGATGTGCTCTTTTTGTCAATATAATTTATATTCCCCTTATATATACGTGCAAGGGAAATCAAAATCTGTGAAAGATACAGATTTATCATAATATTTTTTTGCTCATCTTCCATATAAAATTCATTTAAAAGAAGCTCCGTAAGACGTTTTATGCTTCCGTCATCATCTTTGACAAAACAGCCGGTTTGCTCCCTCATCTTAAAAAACGCTTTTATATCCTCGCAGCACAAATTGCTGTTAAAACCTATACATATATATCTGAAATTCGCATCTTCATCTGCAACAATTTTATGCTTCATACCTTTTTTTATAAAGTGTATTTGTCCGCCTGTTATTTGCTCTGCTAAGTCATTCGAATAAAACTTTGCCCTTCCCGATACGGCATACGTAATCTCATCGCACTGCTGCACATGCTCTGCTATTTCACCTCCGCGAATAAGTGAAAGCTCGGACACCTGAAAAAGCTCTCCCGCAGGAATAATTATTTTATTGTTGGATACCAGATAGTCATATAAAAAAACCCTGCTCGAAAACTCCATATCGCATCCTCCTTGCTCCCTCTTAATTTTTTATGTGCAACTTATTATAGCTCATACACATCGCATTCATTTGCAATCGAACAAATAATACGCATCGCCTACCTCGAGTAAATTTACAGAGCACGTGCGTCCCTTTTCTGCTGCTCCGTGGCTCGTTCCCAAAGTATAAAGCTTCACTTTCCAACATCTCCTGTATTCACAAATATTATCAGAACTTCATTGCTTTTTCGTTCCAATCTTGTTCGAATTTAGAATAACACAAAACATCAAAAAAATCAAGAAAATTCATTGACAAATCTGTCTATTTATGATATATTATCTTTCGTTGTGAGGGAGTAGCAAGCGTTTTTATAAAACGCAGTAAGTCAACATACTGACCAAAAAAGGTCTGGCTTACTTTAATATGCGAGACTCATGTATATCTGTAAAGCTATACGTGTAGTCTGTCTCTTTTCGATTTCGATTACCGGATATGGTTTTGCATATTCGGTATTTTTTTATTTCACGGAGGATTTTAAAATGAATTTTGGACTAAGCTTTTTTGTAACCAATATTATGCTTGGCATAGGTCTTGCCATGGACGCATTTTCAGTTTCGCTTGCAAACGGATTAAACGAGCCATGTATGAGAAAAGCAAAAATGTGTGCTATCGCAGGAATTTTTGCTTTTTTCCAGGCGCTTATGCCAATGCTTGGCTGGATATGCGTACACACTATTGCGCAGCATTTTAAAGCATTTGAAATGCTCATCCCATGGATTGCTCTTATTTTGCTTGGTTTTATCGGTACAAAAATGCTTATTGAAGGAATAAAAAACGAATCCGACGACCCGTGTTCAAACAAACGTCTTGGATTAACAGTGTTGATAGTGCAGGGCATTGCAACATCTATCGACGCACTCTCGGTTGGTTTTGCAATAGCGGATTATAATCTCATTTCGGCGCTTTTTGCCGCTCTTATTATCGCTATCGTTACGTTTTGTATATGTCTGCCCGGTGTACTCATCGGCAGAAGCGCAGGTACAAAGCTCGCGGGAAAGGCAGGCATATTCGGCGGTCTTATTCTCATTGGAATCGGAATAGAGATTTTTATATCAGGAATATTTTAATAAAAAAATTAAGCTGTGATTTTTATCACAGCTTTTTTAATGAACTTAACCTCACAGATATTTTAAAAAAATCAGTTATTATCCCACATACCAGCTCTCACCCGTCGCATAATCTATCATTATGCAGGGCTGAACATTATAGCAAAATACGCAGATGCAAATGCCCTTTCCGTTATCTTCAACAGAGTATGCCTCTAAAAGCACTCCGTCTGCAACAAGATTTTTTCCGCTGAAAACAGGCGTTACACGATACATAACATTGTTTCCCGTTCTGTCAATATAATCGTCTATTTCATTTTCAAACGGAAGCATTCCCTCTGTGTTCATATATCTTGTGCCAGTAATAAGATTTCTTTTATTCGCATTTTCCCCCGTCAGCTGAAACCCAATTAAATGACATCTGTTATATAAATACCTTCCGTCAACGACATCATACGCCTTGTTTATCCAGCCCGTAGGCTTTACGGAGCTGATGCTTTCTCTTTTTTCGGTTGGCATAAGCTCTGGCGATACAGATGCCATACAAACGTCACATCTTCCAAGCTCGTCAAGGCTGGAATAATATTCAAACGAAGCGTCAATTATCTCATAATCTTCAAAAAAGGGAACGTTTCCATTAAGATGTGCATACGCCGCTCCATTGTATGCAGGAAGCATACTCATTATAGTCTGATATTCCTCATCTTCAAACAGATTTCGTATTATATAAACCGTTTTGCTGCCGCTGTCCCACGCAACACCAAGGTTAAACCCTTCCGCAATAAAACGTATTGGCAGCATCGTTCTGTCATTAATTATCGCAGGCGCAACGTCGAGCGTATGTGCCTTGTTGTTCAGATGTGCCGTTTTGCTGTTTATAACAAGCTTTATTTTGTCATCGTTCATTGTAAGTGTTACTGTTTTGGTATTATCGTCCCAGCTAACACTTCCCCCAAATGCCTCAATAATCGCTCTTATGGGCACAAGCGTTCTGTCATTTACTATAACAGGCGCGGTTTGACGTCCTGCATCAATTTGTGCACTTGCGCCGTTTATCTTCATTATCGGGTCATTAATCTTCATACTCACAACAACATCGGCAGGACTTGCACTGTGCGCACATACACAAACCGAGCAGGCAAGAATTATGCAAATCATCGTAAATGCAGATAACAGCCTTTTTATTTTTAACAACATATCTCCCCCTTGTCATCATTATGTATTAATTTATATTGTACCCAAAAAACACAAATTTTGCAACCGCTTTTGTGTATCAATATTAATTTTCTGTTAATTAAATTATAAAAAGCTTTGCATAGCGGTTGCATATATGTTATACTCTATAATAGTATATTATAGCTTTTAAATATAAGATTGACTTTATATATACGCAAAGACAGAAAGAAGGTAATTACTATGCTGTGCAGTAAATGCAAAAAAAATGTCGCAGTAGTTTTTATAACAAAGCTTGAAGGAGATAAACAGACAAACGAAGGACTTTGCCTTTCATGTGCAAAGGCGCTTGGCATAGCACCGATAGACCAGTTTGTCGGACAAATGGGCATTGAAGACGCTGATATAGACGCCTTAAGCAGCGAGCTTACATCTATGATGCAGGGGATCGAAAGCGGAGAAATCGACGAATCTATGCTCGCAGGGTTTGAAGAAGGTGATGAGGCTAATGCGCCAACCATGAACCTTCTTGGCAAAATGTTTGGTTCTTTTGGTATGCCGAATATGCCCAAAAACGAAAATAAAAACACTGATGAGAATAATAATGAGGAAAAATCATCTGTAAAAACAGCTACTCAAAAGCCTAAAAAGAAAAAGAAAAAAATGCTCGAAACGTATGGCACAAACCTTAGCGCAAAAGCAGCTGCAGGTCTTGTTGACCGCGTAATCGGAAGAAATGCGGAGATTGACAGAGTAGTACAGATTTTAAACAGGCGCACAAAAAACAATCCTGTCCTTCTCGGCGAGCCGGGCGTGGGCAAAACTGCCATTGCAGAAGGGTTGGCTGTGCGCATATATGAAAAAAATGTACCACCAAAGCTATTTGACCGCGAGGTATATCTTTTAGACTTTACGGCGCTTGTTGCGGGCACGCAATTTCGCGGTCAGTTCGAGGCAAGACTCAAAAACGTAATCGAAGAGGTCAAAAGCCTTGGAAATATAATTCTCGTAATAGACGAGCTTCACAATATCGTGGGCGCAGGCGATGCCGAAGGTGCAATGAGTGCGGCAAATATATTAAAGCCTGCTCTTGCGCGCGGCGAAATACAGGTTCTTGGCGCGACGACGCTAAACGAATATCGCAAGCACATTGAAAAAGATACAGCACTTGAACGTCGCTTTCAAACTGTTATCGTTGATGAACCGTCAATCGAGGACAGCATAGAAATTCTAAAAGGCATTCGTGAATATTATGAAAATTATCACAGTGTGAAAATATCCGATGAACTTATCGAGGCTGCGGTAAAGCTTTCAGAAAGATACATTACCGACAGATTTTTGCCCGATAAAGCAATAGACGTAATCGACGAGGCAGGCTCACGTGCAAACCTTAAAAACATGGCACTTGCCGAGCTTGCAGTGCTCGAGGGTGAACTTGAAGAAGTTTTAGCAAAAAAAGAGGATGCCGCACGCGCAGATTCTATTGACGATTATCAAAAGGCGGCAGAGCTTAAATTTGCCGAGTCAAAACTTCGTGAGGACATCGAGAAAAAGAAGCTCGAGAGCAAAAGCCCCGAAATTACTGTTGACGATATTGCAAGCGTAATTGAGGCGTGGACAAAAATCCCCGTACAGCGCATTACGGAGCTTGAATCAGAAAAGCTTTTAGAGCTTGAAAGCCGCATACACAAACGCATAATCGGTCAAAACAATGCTGTCGAGGCAGTATGCAGAGCAATAAGACGTCGCCGCGCAGGTATAACAAAAAAAGTGCGTCCCGTTTCATTTGTTTTTGTAGGTCCGACGGGCGTTGGTAAAACTGAGCTTGTAAAGGCTATGGCAGAGGCTCTTTTTGATAACGAAGAGTCAATTATACGCTTTGATATGAGCGAATTTTCGGAAAAGCACTCTGTGGCAAAGCTTATAGGAGCGCCTCCCGGATACGTTGGATATGACGACGCAGGCCAGCTTACTGAAAAAGTACGTCGCAAGCCATATTCTATTATACTGCTCGACGAAATTGAAAAGGCACATCCCGAAATATTCAATATACTTTTGCAAATACTTGATGATGGTCGCATCACAGACAGTCACGGCAAGGTCGTAAGCTTTGAAAACACCGTTATAGTAATGACATCAAATGCGGGAAGCGACCTTAAAACAGGCAATCTCGGCTTTATAAATGACGAAGACAGCGCTATCGAATCAAAGGTAAGCACAGCGCTTAAATCAATTTTCAGACCCGAATTTTTAAACAGAATTGACGAAACTGTTGTGTTTAAACAGCTTAAGCACGACGAGCTTTTAAAGATTATTGATTTAATGCTTGCTGATATGATTAGCGAGCTTGGCGATAAAAAAATTACGCTTATCGTTTCGGATGAGGCAAAAGAGCTTATTCTTAAAGAAGGCTATGACCCCAAATACGGCGCAAGACCATTAAGACGTGTAATCGCACGCAAAATCGAAGATGAAATTGCATATATGATAATAAAATCCGAACTTTGCGCAGGTGACACAGCTAAGGTTATCGCAAATGAAGACAAAATCAGTATAATAAAAGAATAATTGTAAAAAATAATTTATAACCAAAATAGTTGTCACTTCCCTTTTGAAGTGGCAATTATTTAATGGTTTATGGGATGCTAAAGGCACAAAAACGCCCTTTTATTGCAGTATATTTTTAATAAACAGGGATTTTAAGAAAAAATTTACGTCTTTTTGAAAAAAAGTGTTGACAAACGAGCTTAGTGCTGTTATAATTTTATAAGTCAGCTATCAATAAGACGCATATTTGCGGGTGTAGTTCAATGGCTAGAATCTCAGCCTTCCAAGCTGATTGTGTGGGTTCGATTCCCATCACCCGCTCCAAAATGTGCCTGTAGCTCAGTTGGATAGAGCAACTGCCTTCTAAGCAGTAGGTCCTGGGTTCGAATCCCCGCAGGCACGCCATTTTTTTACAAAATATGGTGGGTATAGCTCAGTTGGTTAGAGCGCCAGATTGTGGCTCTGGAGGTCGTGAGTTCGACTCTCACTATCCACCCCACTTTATTATATATATTTAATTTGGTGATGCTGGGATGTAGCCAAGTCGGTAAGGCACCAGACTTTGACTCTGGCATTTCGTAGGTTCGAGTCCTGCCATCCCAACCATATACGGGCCATTAGCTCAGTCGGCAGAGCACTTGACTTTTAATCAAGGTGTCCCGCGTTCGAATCGCGGATGGCTCACCAGAAAAGACCGTCAATTTCAATACGAAATTGGCGGTCTTTTCAACTAAATCCGTCTTTGCAGACGGAATATATCCACTATCGTGGATGAAATCTGCTTACGCAGATGAAATACGCCTTACGGCGTGTGGATTTAAGACGGATTTAATTTCATCGAAGCCAAAGGCTTTGATTTCATCCAAACTTGTTTGGATTTCATCGTGCTTTGCACGATTTCATTATTGTAATAGAACTGTCACTTTTGTGGCAGTTTTTTCTTGCAATTTATTTTCATATATGCTAAGCTATATGTGCGACGCAACTGAATATTTGGACAAACTATAGGGAAAGTATTTTTGTTTTTGGCAAAAATGCATTCTCTGTTTTGGCTTTCTCTTATAGTTTGTCAAAGTTGTGTCGCAGCAATCGGAATTATGCATTTTTCGTGCGTGGCTTCGGCTGCGCACTTTTTTATTATAAAGGAGAATTTGTTATGCCTGATTACAAGAGTATGTATTTTAAGCTGTTTAATTCAATTACAGATGCAATTGAAATTCTGAGCGAAGCGTAAAAGAACGCAGAAGAAGCATATATCAATTCGTGCGAAGACGAAGAAGAATAACAAGCAAAGAGCACACTCCGCGAGGGTGTGTTTTTAATTGTTCTTTTCTCTTGACATATTCTGTCAGTTATTGTATAATAAAATCTGTATAAAATCAGTAAGTATGCCAATATACTTGTATAAGATTTTGGCGAATAAAAATCACAAAAACAGAAAGGTGATGTTACATGCTAGTTAATTTGAATCAGGTACTTATTCCGGCAAAGCAGAACAAATACGCAGTTGGTCTTTTCAACGCGGTAAATATGGAGCTTGCAAGGGGTATAATCGCTGCTGCAGAAAAGACAAATTCTCCCGTAATTATGGGTACAGCAGAAGTTCTTTTCCCATATGGTCCGCTTGAAGAGGTATCATATTATCTTCTTCCGATGGCTAAAAAAGCAAGAGTTCCGGTAGTTGTTCACCTTGACCACGGTCTAAAAAAGGAAACTTGCCTTAAGGCTCTTGAGCTTGGTTTTACATCAATTATGTATGACTGCTCAACAGATTCTTATGAAGAAAACGTAAGAAAGGTTAAGGAAATGGCGGACCTTGCACATTCTTATGGTGCAACAATCGAAGGTGAGCTCGGTCACGTTGGTGATAACGAAGGCTCAGCAGAGGGCAGCTCACACTTAGAGGACCCATCAAAGTATTTCACCGATCCTTCAATGGCAAAGGACTTTGTTGACAGAACAGGTGTTGATGCTCTTGCAATAGCAGTAGGTAATGCACACGGTGCATACAAGCTTCCC
>JAZNVH010000004.1:0-17520 GCA_045592745.1 Candidatus Aphodoplasma sp.
CCATATCGTGCTCTGTCAGTCATTAATGCATTCGCAGGAGCATTCTCATCCGTTGCCATATTCGCATTTATATCTGCGCCAATATAAGCGGCCCAACTACTGTAACCATCAACTGTCGGCCAACTTGCACCATTCCTGTGAAGGTCAACGTAGTTAAGTGTTGTCCACGCACCGCCTACTTCCTCTGATGCGTTAAGGTAAACACTGTCAAGGGTCGAGTTTGAAACGGCGTATACTATACCTGAAACACTTGGGGTAAAGCTAATAAACGGTTCCTCATTTGTCTTAAGCTCATCAAGCTTTGCGTTTGCATCCGCGTCACTTCCTACGTTTCTTCCGCGAATATAGAGAAGTCCTCTTAGCTTTTCACCAATAGCAGTAGCAAGCCAAGCAGTACCACCCTCAGAACCGCCACGGTTTACAAGTACGGCATCGTTTGGTGAGAATGTGTCACCTTCTACATACTCCGCAAGCTTATACGTTTTTCCATCTGCTGTGCTCGTATAAGTCGCATTTGTTGTATCCACTGAAATTAGCGATGCAGCTGTCGGTGTTGTATCACCGCCTCCTGCAACAGCTTCCCCGTCACCGGGGTCAACTGCGAAAACATTCATGCTTGTAAGCACCATCGTGGCCGCGAGTAAAATGCTTACAATTTTTTTCATCTTCCTCATTTTTTTACCCTCCTAAAATTTTTTTGGTTGTGCTTTTGGGGGTATTTTTGCATCAAAAATCTGGCAAACACAAAAAAACCCACATTGCACTTGAGTATGATTATATTGTACTAAAGTTACATTTTTATTTCAAGCTATTTTCAAAATAAAAAACAAAAGTTTTTATTTTTTAATGTGTTTTATATATTTTTGCGGTTAAAATGTACAAAATTCATTTGCTTTTTTGTGCATTTTGAAACATAAGTGTTTTATGCTTGCAATTTGTCTGAAATATTTTTGAAATATTGCCCCTACCGAGCGGCTGTGCCTTGTGGCTTCCCCTTTGGGGAAGCTGTCAGCGCAGCTGACTAATGAGGTATAGAAAAAGCGGAGTACCACAGTACTCCGCTTTTCTCGCCATATAGGCAATAATTACTTAAGCTCAACCTTTGCGCCAACTTCTTCAAGCTTAGCTTTGATAGCTTCAGCATCATCCTTTGAAGCGCCTTCTTTAACAGCCTTAGGAGCGCCGTCAACGAGGTCTTTAGCTTCTTTAAGACCAAGGCCTGTGATCTCACGAACAACCTTGATAACCTTAACCTTCTCAGCACCTGCATCAGCAAGGATAACGTCGAAGTCTGTCTTCTCTGCAGCAGCAGCGCCAGCATCAGCCGGAGCACCTGCAACAGCAGCAACAGCAACAGGAGCAGCAGCGCTTACGCCAAACTCCTCTTCCATAGCCTTAACCAATTCAGAAACCTCTAATACTGTAAGCTCTTTGATTGCGTCCAATACGCTTGTAACTTTTTCACTCATTTTAATGTACCTCCATAAATTTTAAATAATTTTTTGTTTTTAGTTTAATATTTTTTTATTACTCGCCTGCTGCAGCTTTCTTTTCTGCATAAGCGTTAAGCGCAATTGCCATAGCACGGATATTTCCCTGCAATATATTGACAACTCCGGATACGGGTGCGTTTAGGCTGCCCATAAGTTTTGCAATAAGCTCTTCCTTTGAAGGAAGCTTTGAAAGTTCGATAACGCCTTTTTCGTCGATAACTTTACCGTCAACGAAACCAGCCTTAATGCTTACGATATCGTTATCTTTGGCAAATTTAGCCAAAACCTTTGCCGGTGCAATTGCATCTGTCGATGAAACTGCGAGAGCCGTAGGACCATGAAGCACTGGATCAAGCTCATCAAGACCAACCTCTTTTGAAGCAAATCTTGTAAGAGTGTTCTTTACAACATGATAGCTTACGCCGGCAGCTCTAAGATCATTTCTAAGTTTTGTATCTTCTTCAACTGTCAAACCGCGATAGTCGAACAAAACGCCCGCCTGTGCATTTTTGAGAGTTTCAGTAAGCTCTAAAACTATCTTTTTCTTTTCGCTTAAAGCCTTCTCACTTGGCATGTGATGTTTCACCTCCCATAATTTAAGGTCAATCGTATAAAACACCATTTGGTGTGTTTTTCAGAATGTGATATCCATAATCTTCTGTCGAAGGAATAAAAACAGGCTCCCCCGCGTAGACGAGAGAGCCATAAAATCGCAATTATACATGATGCGCCGCATCAAAAATTACAATGCCCACCTCGGCAGGAAAGCAAACGCTCGTTACGGTGAAACTCACCACCTGCTGTCTACGGAAGATATATCAAATTCTCAACGAATAAAATCTTAACACAAAAAATATGTGTTGTCAAGAGCAAATTAAAATATTTTTACGCTTCTGCTCTTGCCGGGTTGATTTTGATTCCCGGGCCCATTGTCGAAGCAACTGCAACACTCTTAAGGTACTGACCTTTTGCAGCAGCCGGCTTTGCTTTAACTACAGCACTCATAAGTGTTTTGTAGTTTTCTACAAGCTTCTCTGCACCGAATGATGCCTTACCGATTGGGCAGTGAATGACATTTGTCTTATCAAGTCTGTACTCAATTTTACCTGACTTAATTTCATTAATAGCTTTTGTAACGTCGGGTGTAACAGTACCGGCCTTAGGTGACGGCATAAGTCCCTTAGGGCCAAGCACCTTACCAAGACG
Source organism: Candidatus Aphodoplasma sp. (assembly GCA_045592745.1). Lineage (GTDB taxonomy): Bacteria > Bacillota > Clostridia > UBA1381 > UMGS1253 > Aphodoplasma. Next base: position 2,700 of record JAZNVH010000004.1, read on the forward strand.
GCCAACAACGCCCATCATGTCGGGTGTTGCAACAACCACGTCGTACTCAAACCAGTTATCATTCTGAATTTTCGGAATTAACTCCTCGCCGCCAACGAAATCAGCGCCTGCCGCCTCTGCCTCAGCAACCTTATCGCCTTTTGCGAAAACAAGAACGCGAGCAACCTTACCAGTACCATGAGGGAGCACAACTGCGCCTCTTACCTGCTGGTCTGCGTGTCTCGAGTCAACACCTAATTTAATATGAACCTCAACAGTTTCGTCAAACTTTGCCTTTGAAGTTTTGATAGCAAGATCGATTGCTTCTGCCGGGTCATATGTCTTAGTTTTGTCGAACAACTTTACGCTGTCCTGATACTTTTTACCTCTAAACATAGTAACCTTTCCTCCTTATGTGGTCAAGCAAAGCGTCATATACGCTTCTCCCACGAACTTACCTTTGGCCTTTGCCAAATTAATCCTCTACTACAATACCCATGCTTCTTGCCGTACCTGAAATCATGCTCATAGCGGCTTCTACACTTGCAGCATTCAAATCGGGCATCTTCTGCTCTGCAATCTGACGAACTGCATCTTTAGAAATTTTAGCAACCTTTGTCTTATTCGGTACGCCCGAACCGCTTTCAATTTTGCATGCCTTCTTCAAAAGAACGGCAGCCGGCGGAGTCTTTGTAATGAATGAGAAGGAACGGTCTGCATATACGGTAATAACTACCGGAATTATAAGACCTGCATCCTTAGCAGTCTTTTCATTAAACTCCTTACAGAATTGCATAATATTTACGCCGTGCTGACCCAACGCAGGACCTACCGGCGGAGCAGGCGTTGCTTTGCCCGCAGCAATCTGCAGTTTGATGTAACCTGCAACTTTCTGTGCCATGTGACTTGCACCTCCTTAATTAAACAAATGTGGTAATGGCGGACTTTCGTCCTCCCACGCAAGGCTATGCGCCTTGGAGGATGCGAAAAATTCGCATATATTAACAAACGGCAAGCCGTCTATTAAACAAATAAATTTTATGAGCTTTTTTAATCAAGCGGTTCAACCTGATAAAAATCAAGCTCAACGGGCGTTTCCTGTCCAAACATTGAAACACAGATACGCACCTTCTGTTTTTCTTCATTTATTTCTTCAACTACACCGATAAAGTCTTCCAAAGGACCTGAAACGATTTTTACGTTGTCACCGAGTGCAAAGTCAACCTGTGTAACCTTTTTCTCGATACCGAGTTCATAAACCTCTTCCTCGGTAAGCGGAACAGGCTTTGAGCCCGGTCCTACAAAGCTCGTAACGCCGCGCGTATTACGCACAACGAACCAGCTTAAATCGTTCATAACCATTTTTACGATAACATATCCAGGAAGCACTTTGCGCTGTACAACTTTGCGTTCCTGTGTGCCATCTTCTTTATCCTTTACCTCAACGACTTCTTCCATTGGAATTCTGATTTCCTGAATAAGGTCAGAAATTCCTCTGTTCTCAACCGTTTTCTCAATGTTGGTCTTGACTTTATTTTCGTAGCCCGAATAGGTATGTATAACATACCACTTTGCTGCATCAGCCATACTTCTCTGCTCCTTTACGGGCGATATCGTTATTACTGGAACTTAAGCACATCCATAAAAGCTTTGCCAAAGTCGCCAATGACAACGCCTCTTACGATTCCGCCAAAGATAGTATCTACGATTGCCAAAAATACTCCGACCATGATGATTACGGCAATAACAATCATTGTGTTACGAAGTGTCTGTGACCATGTAGGCCATACAACTTTCTTCATTTCACTTTTAACTTCTCTGAAAAACTTAGCAATTCTTGAAAAAAAGCCTTGTTTCTTTGTAGATTCGCTCATTACAAATCTCCTCCTAAAATAAGCTTGTGCATAACACTAAAATTATTTTGTTTCCTTGTGAAGTGTATGCTTTCTGCAAAACTTGCAGTATTTGTTAAGTTCAAGCCTGTCCGGAGTGTTCTTCTTGTCCTTCATTGTGTTGTAGTTTCTCTGCTTGCACTCACTGCATGCCAATGTAATTTTAGTTCTCATGGTTACACCTCCATTTATCTGATACATCTCATAATAAGACGTATTTTCGCTATTTTGATTTATTGTTTCTGCATATATGCAGATGCTCCTAAAAGTGTGCATAAAAAAAAAGACTTACACGAAGCACTAATAATATACCATAATAAACTACCCAAGTCAATAGAAAAATCAAAAAAATTTTCTTATATAGCAAAAATTTTATCATAAACCTTCAAAAATTGTCTTTTAAGATAATTTGCCTTGCATTTTTTATATAGTGTATATATAATTATAGGTATAAAAGCAATACGGAGGTTTTACCACTATGGCTGATACTACACAAAAGTCAAATTCACACGCAGGGCACCGCTCAAGGTTAAAGCAACGCTTTTTAACAGAAGGGCTTGACAGCTTTGAAAAACATCAAATACTTGAGCTTTTGCTGTTTTATACAATTCCACAAAAAGATACAAATGAAATTGCTCATGATTTGCTTGACAGATTTGGCTCACTTTCACGTGTTTTTGATGCACATCCAAGCGAACTTCAAAAGGTAAAAGGCATAAGCGAGCACAGCAGCACACTTATTTCAATGATACCTCAGCTTGCACGTGCATATTTAAAAGATTTAACGCGTGAGCGCCCTGTTCTAAGCAGCTCTGCCGTAGCAGGAGAATATATAAAAAATTTCTTTATGGGAAGAATATACGAAGCATTTTATATTTTCTGTTTGGACAATTCATGCCGTGTTATCCACGAAGAGCTTGTATGTGAAGGCACTCTCGACGAAACTCCGTGCTATCCGCGCCTCATACTCGAAATAGCATTCAGACACAATGCTCAAAAAGTAATTTTCGCCCATAATCATCCATCTGATATATTGCGTCCGTCAACGGGCGATATCGAAAGCACAAAAAAGCTTGTAAGCATATTCGAAAGTGTAGATATAGAGGTCGTCGACCATTTTATAGCAGGAAAATCCGATTATATAAGTATGGCGGATATTGGTTGTCTTAGATAAATATTATACGGGGTGAACCACAACAAGTTCACCCCGCTTTTTATTTTATTTCGTATCCGCCCTTAATCATAAGTATTGCATCACCCTCGCTGCCAATAACAACGCCTCGTCCATCGTCAAGCGGCACTATCAAAAGATGATTCGATGGGACTGCCGCTTTGTCGGCAAGGTCATATCCGCCCGTAACATCAGCAATACCTCCACGTGCAGAGCCAATAACGCTCGCACTGCCCATTCTCAAAATCATTTCTGTTCCTGCAGAGGCGATAACAGTTTTTCCGGCACCTACATTTACAACCTCAAACACATCCGGCGCACTTTGAACCTCAGATGGCTTGATTTTTGTCACAGCATCATCTATGTAGGAGTAAATTTTCGGCAGCAGAACAGAATCAATATAACTTTTGCTGATAAGCGGATCTGCATCACTTCCCGGTTCAGCTGCAAATACAAATCCCGCTGCCCCCAACGCCAAAACACACGCACCGCAAATTGCCACAATTCTTTTTTTCACCACAAACACCCCTTCTTTTGTATGATTATCTGTTTTTCTTCCTAATTAATATAACATAGAATATTTTAAATATCGGTCAGGCCAAAGCTTACAGAAAGTGCATTATCAACACGCTCCATAAGCGTTTCGTCAAGCCTGCCGATTTTTTCTCTAAGTCTTCTTTTGTCAATTGTTCTGATTTGTTCAAGCAGTATTACAGAATCTTTGTTGAGTCCATAATCCTGCGCGCTGATTTCGATATGTGTCGGCATCTTTGCCTTGTTTATCTGTGATGTAATAGCTGCCGCAATAACTGTTGGACTATATTTATTACCAACATCATTTTGTACTATCAAAACAGGACGTACTCCACCCTGCTCCGAACCTATCACAGGACTCAAGTCAGCATAAAAAATGTCGCCTCTTTTTACAATCACTATATTTCACACTCCGATAATTTTTCCTCATAGCAAAGCTGCGTATCATTATCTGCTTCAAAACACATTTCTGCGAGTGATAAATTAATCTCACCCATCTGGATATACCCGTTTTTTAATTCTTCCCTCATTTTTTCACGTCGTTTGCCCATAACTACCTCAGCCAAACCACGTCTTATAAATTCACTTTTGCTCACTCCCTCATATGATGCAAACTCATCAATCCCCTCAATTGTTTCCAAAGGAAGCGAAATCAAAATCTTCTTATACTGTGGCAACGTAACCCAACCCCCATTTCTGCGATTATGACCTCAATTAAACCGACAACGGGTTTGTTTGCCGATTTACTTGTATAAATTCTATTTAACAAAAGCATATATTTCATCGATATATATAAATTATATACCAAAAATATATATTAGTCAATAGAAGTTTATACCAGATTATTGAGAATATCTACCACACGCTCTTTGGAGGTATATAATCTTGGTACACGTTTACCTATAAGACATACTATTTCATAGTTGATTGTTCCCATATATGAGGCAAGCTGCGAAGCCGTTATACATGCTCCGTTATCCTCTCCCATAATTGTAACAGTATCATCTACTTTTATATTATCTGCATTTGTTGCATCAATCATACATTGGTCCATGCAAATTCTTCCGATAACGGGCATTTTTTTTCCATCATAAAGCATACTGGCTTTGTTTGTAAGAAGTCTTGAATAACCATCTGCATATCCTATTGGTATAGTAGCAAGCAAAGTCGGCTTATCTACAACATACTCTTTTCCATAGCTTACACCAATTTTTTCTTCTACTTTTTTAACAAAAGTCACTCTCGCTTTAAGACTCATGGCACTTTTAAGCTCAATTTTATCTTCAGTAAGAGATGACGGATGCAATCCGTAAAGTATCACACCGGGACGCACCATATCAAGATGCATCTCAGGATACAAAACAGTAGCAGCACTGTTACAAATATGTCTTTTGCCAATATGTACACCCTCTTTTTTAAGGGCATCACAAACCTTCATAAAACGTTCATACTGCATAAACGTATACCCCTTATCCTGTTCATCAGCGCAGGAAAGATGAGTAAAAATTCCGTCTATTTCAATATTTGGCAGCGCAGCAATCTTTTTTATCTGCGACACAGTATCAAAAAAGTTTTTATCATCACATAAAAAACCTATTCGGCTCATACCAGTATCAAGCTTTATATGAATTTTTGCCTTTGCACCTTTTTTTACAGCTACCTTAGACATTGCCTCTGCCATATCATACGAAAAAACAGTTGGCATAATATTATATTCAATAAGTTCATCGCACAAATCGCAGTTTGTATTTCCCAAGATCAATATCGGCACATCAAAACCATTGTTCCTTAGCTGTTTTGCCTCGTCAAGCATCGCTACAGCAAGCACATCAGCACCATTTTCAATCAGCGTTTTTGAAACCTGAAAAAAGCCATGTCCATACGCGTCTGCCTTCACAACCGCCATAATCTTTGGACCGACACCGGTAATCTTTTTTATACTTTTTAAATTAAATGCAATTGCATCAAGACTAATTTGTGCCCACACGCGCTGTGTATAACTATCCATTATATTCCCTCTTTTGCTGAAAATTATTAAAAATTCGTCTATTTATTATCTTTTAAAAATTCACAAAACACCTTTGGAAGAGCATCAGAGATATCACCCGCAAGCATACCTCTTGTGCCAAACTGCTCTTTTGCCACGTCACCGGCAAGTGCATGTATATACACTCCGCATACTGCCGCAATTGTCGGATTATCAATTACGCATGCAAGCGCTCCTATAACACCACCAAGAACATCGCCACTGCCACCAGTTGCCATTCCCTGATTACCGGCATTATTATTTACATAAAGCTCTCCGTCACCTGCTATAACAGTATATGCTCCTTTTAATATAACCGTGACGTTATGTTTGCAAGCAAACTCTCGCGCACACCACATCGCATTTTTTTCAACATATCCTGCATCTTTGCCAACAAGGCGCCCCATCTCTGCATGATGCGGAGTAAGTATAACATTTGCCTTTGTATTATCAAGTATGCTTGTATCAAGCGAAAGCGCAAAAAGCGCATCAGCATCTATAATAATATTTTTATCGTATGTGGCAAGGCACTCTCTTAAAATATACTCTGTCCCCTCGCCGCGTCCCATTCCGGGTCCAATCACAAGCGTATCACAGCCACGCGCAAATTCGAGAATCTGTTTTGCTGCTTTTTTCGAAATTGCACCATTTTCTTCTTCAAGCGCAAGGCTCATCGCCTCTGTAACCTTTTTTTCAAAAATATCATTGATTCCCTTCGGTACACCTGCCGTAACAAGCCCTGCACCACTCCTCATAGCTGCCATAGCACTCATACATACCGCACCGCTCATTCCTGTGCTTCCGCCTACAACAAAAACCTTTCCACAGCTTCCCTTATGTGCATTTCTGCCTCGTGGAAGAAATGCTTTTTTTACAAACTCAGCATCAATTGTTCGTCCCAAGCTCAGTTTCGACGATATTAAATCAGGCACGCCAATATCACACACAACTACCTCACCGCAATATGATGCGGCAGGAAATGTCAACTGAGCAATTTTATATCCTGTAAATGTAACTGTCTTATCAGCATGAACAGCAAAGTTGCACTCACCCTCATCAGCACTTACGCCACTAGGCACATCGACAGAAAGCACATATACGCCCGATGAATTTATCGCCTCTACAATAGTTTTGTCACGCTCACAAAGTTCTCCGCGAAAACCAAAACCATACAATGCATCAACAATGACATCACACGCAGATGCGTATTTTACCATTTTATCAACATCATCTATTATATTAATATGAAGCTTTTTTAAAATTTCATAATTTTTTGCCGCATCATGCGAAAGTGCACTCTCACTTTCAAAAAAAGCAACGCACACATCATCAAAACTGTCTATAAGGCGTCTTGCAACCGCAAATCCGTCGCCACCATTATTGCCACGACCACACACAATAAGAATTCGTTCTCTTTTTATGTTTTCAAGACGCAAAATCTCATTTTTAATTGCACCGGCGGCATTTTCCATAAGCACAAGCCCGTCAATGCCATACTGCTTAATCGCAATAGTATCCGCTTCTTTCATTTGCTTTGCACTGTAAATTTTCACCTTGCCTCACCCCTCCAAAACAACAAAAGCAATCGCATCAGTATCGGTGTTTGATAACGTAACGTGTATGTTTTTGACATTCATTTGCTCGGCACGTTTTAATGCTTTTCCACAAAGCTCTATATATGGCTTTCCAAGTTCGTCACGAAGCACCTCTACCTCGCATATAGAAAAATTTCGAACTCCTGTGCCAAGAGCCTTTGAAAAAGCCTCTTTTGCTGCGAAATTGTTAGCAACACTTGGCAATATATCCTTTTTTTTGCAAAGAAAACTCTTTTCTCTCTCACTAAAATACTCATCTAAAAAACGATGATTCTCACAAGCTTTTTTAATTCTTTCTATTTTTACAATATCTGTGCCTATACCAATTATCACAACCATCACTGCCTATCGATATTTATTTTTCCTCGGGCAAATACACATTTCGCACATTAAAACGCTTTATCGCCTCAACCATTTTCTTTGGCGGCTCAAAATAAAGACGTACTTTGTCGCCGTTTTGCATAAAGTCGGCAAAATACATATTCTGACTTTCCATACTTCCTGCTACTCTATAATAGTTTTTCACACCTGACACATCAAGGTATTTTTGTGTAAAGCGTTCATCATACACAGGTGCACATATATCAAATTCTCTTGCTTTTACGCTCAAAAGATGTACACGTCTACGTTTTGAATATATAGCATCAACATCAAGTTCCCCATTCGTAAAAGAGTATTCATATTCTACATTTTGTCTTGAAATTATTATATATACCCCATACCATACAAAAACCGCTGCCATAAACCACACTATAAAAAGCCACTGAGGTGATATGGTGATAAGAAATCCTATAACGACGCACGCCGCAATTGCCCCTATGACTGCTCCAAATATTTTTGCTATATCTTTCGTACTCCTTTTTCTCGGGATCATATACTCTATAAACGTATCCATTTTGTCCTCCAGAATATAAATTTATTATTTTTTATTTTATCACAGAAAAAATTTTAATACAAGTGTTGACAAACAAAAAAAAGTGGTGTATAATCATATATGTTGTTTGCGAGTGTGCTGGAATCGGCAGACAGGCACGTTTGAGGGGCGTGTGCTTATGGCGTATGGGTTCAAGTCCCATCACTCGCACCACGTCGAAGCAAAGTTTACTTTGCTTCGACTTATTTTTTGCAAAATAGCTTTTTTCTTTATTATATATTGACAACATAGTTTTTTTATACTATAATAATTCGTATGTCGGGATGTAGCGCAGTTTGGTAGCGCACTACGTTCGGGACGTAGGGGCCGCAGGTTCAAATCCTGTCATCCCGACCATTACGAGTGTTCTTATAGGATTTAAGAAGTTCTATGAGAACACTCGTTTTTTTGTGCCGTATATGTTTCATACTGCTACACAGGCTCTTGTGTCAAAGTGAACATCTACACCTTGTCTTGTATGGACTTTAACATTGTTTTCAGGTATCAAATCCATATCAGGAATTTCAAGAGTTCCTATGCAAGTGTAATGTATTTTAAGTCTTTGTACTGTCTTACCGTCAATCTTTTCAGATTGGTAAACCTCAATCTTGTCAATAAGCTCATTCAGCATTTGCGGAGTGAGTTTTTTTGCTCTTGTGTACTTTTGCACCGTAGCAATAAACATATCCGTTGAAACATTTTTGCTCTTGCTGTTTGAGATTTCGTCTTTAAGGTTTTGCATCTTTTCATTGACGGCTTTCTGCTCGTCCTCATACTTTACGGAAAGTTTCGCAAATCTATCATCAGAGATTTTACCCATTGCGTTGTCCTCGTATATCTTTTCAAACAAGATGTCAAGTTCTTTATCTCTTGCTTGCAGCTTTTTGAGTTCGCTTTCCTTGAATTGCATTTCCTGTTCAGCAGATTTTAAGGAGCTCCCCATAACAAGTTTTGCAAAAGCATTTTCATACTTTGTTGCAAACCTTGTCAATCTTCGGATTTCTCCAAGTACAACCTGTTCAAGAAAATCTGTACGGATATAATGAGAGGATTCACAAATTTTTCTTTTACCTCTGTTATACCCTGTGCAATTAAAGTATGTAATTTCTTTGTTGCCTTGATTGAAATGAAAATTGAGATTGCTTCCACAGTCCGCACATATAAGCAAGCCGGAAAACATATTCTTTTCGCCGTCTGCTTTTTTGCGTTTTCTAACCTTGCCCCGTTTTTCTTGTATCTTCTCATATACAGCCCTTTCAATAATTGCAGGGTTAACATCTTTGAAAGTTACAATGTTTTCGGGATCGTTCGCTATACGCTTTTTATTCTTGTATGACTTTGAATAAGTTTTGAAATTGATTATATCGCCGCAATACTCTTGTGTATTTAGAATACTAACTATCGTTGATGAGTTCCAAGCATACGGATTTTCACTTTTCTTTTTGTGAGGTTTCCTAACTCCCTTGCTTGCCCAATAGTTAACTGGCGTCAAAATCTTTTCCTGTTCAAAAGTTACTGCGATTTGTTCTGTTCCAAAATCCTGTAAGTACATACTGAATATCCTGCGGACAACGCTTGCAGCTTCTTCATCAATAAGCCAAGTCTTTTTATCGTCGGGATTTTTCATATACCCATAAGGCGGGGCTGAAAGCGGCTCACCTGAATTACCTTTAATCTTATTGCTGATACGACGCTTTTTACTTATATCACGTGCATACCATTCATTGAAAAGATTTTTAATAGGTGCAAGTTCGTTTTCGCCCTCTGTTGTATCTATATTATCTGATACAGCAACAAGGCGTATATCGTGTTCAGGTAAAAATTCCTCTGTCAGTTTTCCGACCTCAATATAGTTTCGGCCTATACGGGAAAGGTCTTTTACAAACAGTGCAGAAGATTTATTATTTTCAAAATCTTCAATCATTCTGATATAGTCAGGTCTATTCATTGTTACGCCGGAAATACCGTCGTCAATATAAATCAATAAGTTTGTATATCCCTTTTCCTTTGCTACTTTTGTAAGCAGCTTTTTTTGATTTCCTATGCTGTAGCTTTCGCCCTCCAGATTATCGTCTCTGCTCAAACGCAAATATAACGACGCTGTGGTTTCTCTCTTTTTATTACTTTTCGACTGTCTCATTAGTCCTCCTTTCCGACAGTCAAATAAGCACTTGACCTATAAATATTATAACGCGCTTTTTTTGACTTGTCAGCCTGTTTGAATAAAGTTGTGCAACTTTTTATTCTTTTTGTGTCATAAGGCGGAGTAAGACAGCCCCTAAAGTTTCAGAATTTTCCGTTTTGAAAACGGGCTCGACAATAAAAGAATTTTTATCAAATTCGTAAGTGGTTTTATCCGTCAAAGAGCTGTCGGCTCTATGACAATTTTTATTGGTTTTGGATTTATTATTTTCAGCCATAGGCCACACCTCTTTCATCAAAATATTTATCCAAAAATCTATATGACAAAAACGGACGGCTGCCGGCTTGCAGCTCCACAGGGAATTTCACCACTCGGCCTATGCTTATAGGTGCGCCGCGCAATGCTTTGAGGGCGTTCAACGCGGGAGTATCATTATTCAGTATAAACGTCTTTGCTTGCAGAAAGCCACCTCTGCAATTACGGTACAAATATTTATCGCTCGTTCCCGGTGGAAGTCGTGGCGTATTTGCCGTAGAGCTCGGCTCATACCTTTCGTGTCCGTTTCGTCTATGACGCCCATTCGCTGGGAGTGTTTTTCAAAGAACAATTTTTATTTAAGACTTTATTATCAGCCTTTTCAAAACGCATTATCATAAATGCGTTTTGAAAAGAATAATAATATATAAAAGGGGCGCGGAAAGGCAACGCGCCCCCCGAAAATGACTTTAAGCGGGCAAAATGCTAAAATCGGAAATTATACTGAACACCAATTTTGATTGAAGCCTACTTGCCATATCTTCATCAACAAAGAGGTATTCGTTTCCGTATTCGTCTTTTAGCGTCCGGGTAGCCAATTTCCGTATGTAGTTTCTGTAATGGTTAAGCACATAGGAAATAGCTTCCGGCTTGCCCTGCGTTGCCGCAGCAATTACAGTAACAGGAATATCTGTCGCATTCACATGTCGTCCCATTTGATACCCTCCTTTGCAAAGTAATCTTTAAGCAGTTTCAGAGATTTCAAACGGCGGCGATTTATCGCCTGTTGATATGTGTTAAACAATTTGCCGATTTCGTTATCGCTCATATCCGCAAAATATGAAAGCAGAATGATGTCGCGTTTTTCCTGCGGAAGCTGCCTTATTGCGTCTGCAAGAAAATTTCCTACAACAACAATTTCTTTATCCAATACATTGAAGATATGTTGATTGTTGAAATATCTATCGTTTGCCGATAACTGCAAAACTTGGTCTTGCGTTAAGCTGTCTAACGATACCTCGTGTTTTCTCCGATTTGCATATTCCTTGTGAATATTTTTTGCTTCGTTTTTGAGAACACGAGTGCAAAAAGCTCCGAACTGATTAGAGATGCGCTTTTCGTTATTTTCTTTCATTGTGCCACCTCCTTTCCGTGAAGAAAGTTGGTGTTTTCCTTTTCGCCTTTCGTGTAGGTAACAACTGAAAAGCAAAAGTTACACAGGTTAAACGAAAATTTATTAAAATTATTTTTTAACATTGCTTTTACCTCCGAATTTTCAAATTGAAATTTTTGATAGTTCGGTAGGCTCGGAGGGCTTCGGCAATGATAAAAAAATGCACAGCCAAAATACAACCTTATAATAGGTTGATACTCGGCTGTGCGATAAGAGCGATTATGACCTCCGCCTGCATCATCAGACTTTCCGCCGGATTTGTGATTTACCCGGATATGATGTGTGCGGTTTCTTCGTTTCGCAAAAGGAAAAATTGGTGTTGGGCATTCGTAATACAATAGCATTTAATCACACTCCTAACGCAAGGCAATCCGCCTTTGTTAAAAGCGAAAAAACCTATATGCGCATAGCGGAATTGCCACGCCAAATATTTTTATTATTTTGTTGTAATCTTTGTTGTTCGGTACATTCTTCTAATATTGACAATGGTTTCAACCCCTTTCAATATGCCTATAATATGACATTAAATGACTGAATAAATGATTTATCTACATAATTCGCAAAAAAGAACCCGCCTGACTCCTTAATGAATCAGACGGGATTTTTTTATAGTTATTCGTTTTTTGACTTGCTCATACAATAATAGCATTGTTTTTTCCCCCTTTAACAGCAAATACTATTCTTCAATATAAAGTGATTATTTTCCTTTAATTTACAATAATTATAACATTTTTCGCTATCAATGTCTGTCGAAACTTGTTATTAAAACATAAAAATCTTTCGACAATTATTTACAAACAAAGCCGTTAGCAACATAAACTAACGGCTTTATACTGTTATACCAACTCAAAACTATCGTAGAAATCTTTTACATTCTGTCTGCTTAAAACATCATCAAGAGATACAGAGAGCTTTTTCGGTATTTCAAGTAAAACCTCAAGCTGTCTATCGGCGCCGATAACTCTCTCGAAATGAATTTCATAATAATAGCTATATTTTGTATGGTATTTCACATAAGCACATTTCAAACCGTTTATTTCGCTTGTCTGTGGCTCCTCAATCCAAATATATCCGGTTTCGTTGGGTTGGAACATATCTTTTGCAATATCAGTTCCCAATACATCATCAATGAAAATATCCATAAGGGATTTTACAGGTGTATCAAATTCAACCTCTGTTGTCATAAAGGCTATTCTACAATCCTGTTCAGGCGAAATCAATCTTAACCCGTCTGCGTGTACGCTCTCCATACCCTCAATATCAATGTAAAACTGTTGCGGCAATTTGAATTTAATTCCTGCCACTGATAAATGATTACCCTCGATTTTTAACATTTCTTTTTTCCTCCAAATCGTAAATTATTTTTTATAGCATTTATCATTTGTTTCCGAAACCTCAACAACCGTAAATTTTGGATTTGTAATTAGCAATCCCTCTGTTGTATCAATAAGGCATACGGTGTCTTGTTCGTTAAGGTGAAAAAACTCTCTGTACTCTTTCGGAATTGTAATACGGCCAAGATTGTCAACCTTTCTATGAAACCCTACTCGCATAATTCTACCCCCTTTGACAATATGTATTAAATAATCTATGCTATACGCTAATATTATCATAAATAAAATGAAAAGTCTGTCGAACTCTGTAAGTAAATAAGTTCTAATTTTAGGAAGTTTTGTAGAATTATGATGAAATATGTAGAATGAATTATGAAAACAAAAAAAGAGCCGCATTGCGACTCATTCAATAACAAATACAAAATTATAAATTGTTTATATACGCATCTAATATATCTGATGCAGTTTTCCTTTGTTGAGGGGTAAGTTTTTCAAGTTTCTTTGTAAGTTCGTCAAATACATATTCTTTGCCGGAAGATAACTCATTCTGCAGAACATAATCAGCAGAAACGCCTAATGCTTCTATAATCTTTATAAATATATTCATGCTTGGCATTTTAACGCCACGCTCTATTTCACCGTAATACATTAACCCAATATCTGCTTTTTCAGCCAAAACCTCTTGGGTATAACCTTTCTTTTGTCTTGCTTTCTTTATCATACTGCCAAGTTCAGTTTTTTCCATATAAGACACCTCCTATGCAAATAGCATTGATTCTTTACTTAATTTTATAAAAAATCTGCTATTTGTGGAAGTAGCGAATAGCATACAATCAATCCTTTTCGCTAATATTCAAGTAAAAAACATCAATTTGCACAAAAAACCTCCGAGGATTTTTCCCCGGAGGCTCGTTTTGTATATATGGGTTAGTCGTATATACCACCGACAATGTAGTTCCAATTATTCAGGAATATTTCTACAAGCTGCGGTTCGTACATAATCTTTGAGTTTTTCTTAATCTCTGCATAACATTCATCTTGCGTGAGAGCTTTTCTGTATGGTCTGTCGCTAAGCATTGCATCAATGGAATCGGCAATAGCAATTACTCTTGCCGGAAACGGAATTTGCTCACCGCTTATTCCAAAGGGATAGCCTTTACCGTCCCACCGTTCCTGATGATATAGAACGCCGTCTGTAATATGTGTGTACTTTGACCGTTTAATAAGAAGGTCATATCCATCTTTCGGATGCTGCTTTATTTCTTCGTATTCTTCATCGGTGAGCGAGCCTTCTTTATTTAGTATGCCGTCAGGAATACTGATTTTGCCGACATCGTGACAGAAAGCAGAAAGTGTAATGGTGTTCCTATAATACTTGCTCATTTCAATAAGCATACAGCAGCGATATGTCATAAGAGCCACACGTCTTGAATGTTCTCCGGTATATTTATCTCTTTGCGAAAGCAATTCTATCAGCGGAGCAATAGACCTGAATTGTCTTGTCGTTTGCGTCCACTTAAACCTGTCAGACAGAGGAAAATGTTTGGTTGAGCCGTATTTGAGTTCACGGCGAACACAGCCGTATTCCTTGAAACGCTGTTCTTCGCTTTCAAGTTTGCTTTCTATTCTTTCGCTGTCTGTTATATTCTTCTGCATTTCAATCCCCTCCAAATGCAATAAAAAAAGCCGCAATAATAAAGCAATCTGACGATTACTCTAAAATTGCAGCTGACTGACATAGTTAAACTTTAGTCTCTTGAGCTTTGCGTCCCAACCTTTCGGTTGGTTTGCCAAATATTCAATTA
>JAZNVH010000005.1:0-21701 GCA_045592745.1 Candidatus Aphodoplasma sp.
TGGTTGTTATATAGAGTTTTTTCTTGTATAATAGATATGTTGCGTCTTACAGATAAGATTTATAAATCATTTTATATTTTGTCTTTTATTTGAGAATTATTTGATTTTATGGTTTTAAGATTTTGTCTGTAAAATAAAAAAACGGTGAGGACGATTATATATGTATCTTATAAAAAGTAAAAAAAGACTTAATCCAACAGTTACACAAATGAAAATAGAAGCACCATATGTTGCAGCAAAAGCCCAGCCCGGACAATTCATAATTCTTCGGGTTGACGAAGAAGGGGAGCGTATTCCTTTAACTATTGCTGACTTTGACAGAGATGAGGGCACAGTCACAATTATTTTTCAGGTGATTGGCTCTACCACAAAAAAGCTTGATGCAAAAGAAGAAGGAGAGTATATAGAGGATTTTGTGGGGCCTTTGGGACGCGCCTCGGAGACAGAAGGACTTAAAAAAGTTGCTGTTGTCGGTGGTGGCGTGGGCTGTGCAATTGCATATCCTGTCGCAAAAAAACTCCATCAGCAGGGAAGTGAGGTCCATTCTGTCGTTGGCTTTAGAAATAAAGACCTTGTTATACTTGAAGAGCAGTTTGAAGATGTCAGCGATGTGTTAAAGGTAATGACCGATGATGGTAGTCACGGCGAAAAGGGCCTTGTTACAGATGCACTTCGCTCGCTTATAGAAGAAGGACATAATTATGATGAGGTAATCGTAATTGGCCCTGTTATTATGATGAAATTTGTAAGCCTTCTTACAAAGGAATATGGCATAAAAACTATTGTAAGCATGAACCCGATTATGATTGACGGAACGGGTATGTGCGGTGGTTGCCGTTTGACAGTTGGCGGTGAAACAAAATTCGCCTGTGTAGATGGCCCCGATTTTGATGGCCACGAGGTTGATTTTGACCTTATATTAAAGCGCTCAGGCATGTATAAGGATTTTGAAAAGCATCGTTATGAAGATACGTGCAATCTGTTTAAGGGGGTTGACTCGGATGCCTAATATGTCACTTAAGAAAAACGAAATGCCAGCTCAAAAACCCGATGTGCGCAATAAAAATTTTGACGAGGTTGCGCTTGGATACACAAAAGAGCAGGCGATAGACGAGGCAAACAGATGCCTTAATTGTAAACATAAGCCGTGTGTAAGCGGTTGTCCTGTTTCGATAGATATTCCCGCTTTCATTTCAAAAATAAAAGAAGAGGATTTTGAAGGCGCATATAAAATTATCACTAAAACAAGCTCGCTTCCGGCTGTTTGCGGAAGAGTGTGCCCGCAGGAGCTTCAATGTGAGAGTAAGTGTGTGCGCGGTATAAAGGGTGAACCTGTTGCAATAGGCAGACTTGAACGTTTTGTTGCCGACTGGCACATGGCAAATGCGAAGGTTGAGGTTGAGAAACCAAAGTTTAATGGTCATAAAGTAGCTGTTATAGGTTCTGGTCCGTCGGGGCTTACATGTGCGGGCGATTTGGCAAAAAAAGGTTATGAAGTAACGATTTTTGAGGCACTTCACACTCCGGGCGGTGTTTTGGTGTATGGTATACCGGAGTTCAGACTGCCAAAGGAAATTGTCAAAAAAGAGATTGAAAACCTAAAAGCACTTGGCGTAACAGTTATGACAAATATGGTAATCGGTAAGGTTTTATCGGTTGATGAACTTTTTGAGCAGGGTTTTGAAGCTGTGTTTGTCGGCTCGGGTGCAGGGCTTCCGCGCTTTATGAATATAGAGGGTGAAAACCTTAACGGCGTATATTCTGCGAACGAATTTCTTACACGTATAAACCTTATGAAAGCATATAAAGAGAATAGTGATACGCCTGTTAAAAAGGTAAAAAATGTTGCTGTTGTCGGTGGCGGAAATGTAGCTATGGATGCTGCACGCTGCGCAAAAAGACTTGGCGCAGACAATGTCTATATTGTGTATCGTCGTTCTATGGAAGAAATGCCTGCAAGACGTGAAGAAGTAGAGCATGCCGAAGAGGAAGGCATTATCTTTAAGACGCTTAACAACCCTGTGCGTATAGTAGGCGATGACTTTGTTACAGGAATAGAGTGTGTTAAAATGACACTCGGCGAGCCTGACAAATCGGGCAGACGTGAGCCGATTGTGTGTGAAGGCTCTGAATATATCATTGATGTTGATACAGTAATAATGGCTATTGGAACATCACCAAATCCGCTTATTAAGAATACAACAGAAGGACTTGATACAGACAGACGCGGATGTATTATAACAAAAGGCGAAGGCGGACTTACGTCAAAGAATGGCGTATATGCCGGCGGCGATGTTGTTATGGGAGCGGCTACTGTTATTCTTGCTATGGGAGCGGGAAAGGATGCTGCAAAAGCAATTGATGAGTATATTCAGTCAAAGTAAAATCAATATAAAAAGGTGCGAACTCTCGCACCTTTTTTTTGTGTATTTAATCTTTGTATTTACTGAAAATGTTTTCTTCAAGCCACATAGCAGTATTTGTATACTTGTCGGTTATTGTGTAATGACAATAGTCTGTAATCTCAATAGTCGAGCCATTGGGCGCCCTTAAAACATTATCGGCATTTGTCTGCGACATATTTTTATAAATTTCAAAGGTTACAGATGCAATTTCACTATCTGCTTCGGTATATACCAAATCCTCAAAGCTCATAGAAGCTACATCCGACTTATAAGCGTCAAGAAATTCTGCTATTTTTTCTTCGGCGGTGATTGATGTGTGTTTGTAGTCATACTTATACGCCATAATCTGTAAGTTGAGTATTTGTTCTGCATTTGCTCTCATTGCCTTTATGCCGGATGTGAGCAATTTTTCGGGTGTATATAGCGGTTTCAGATAGTCTTCATATTCCTTTACAACGTAGCGGTATGAACGCTCCATAGTTTTGCCGTTTGTAAGAGTATAACTGAACAGCAGTCTGTATGTTTCATGAGGGAAACGCCTGTTATATGCTTTGTATGCTTCGTTTTTAGTAAGGTCTTCGTGCATATCGCGTATCTGGGCTATATCCTCTTTTTGAGTCAGCTCAATTGTCTGTACGTCGATGCCCGGCATTGAGTTCATTATTGTTATGCTTTCGATTGAGTCTATATCCGGCACACGTCTTTCAAAACCTGTAATATCTGTCTTTATGCCTCCCAAAATGGCAAGTGCTACGATAAGGCTTACAACAAGACCTTTCCACGCCTGCCATACTCTAAAGCTTTTTGACAAAAGCATCTGTGCAAGACAGTATCCCACTACTACAAAAATAAGTAATGTTATTGTGAGTTGTTTTTCGCCTGTTAGTCCTATAAAGAACAGATAACCGAAAATTGCAGTGCAGAAGGTTACGCCATACTTAAATATTGGTCGGATAAACCTAAACGATACAATGTCGCCGGCGCTTTCTGCGGGGCGTTTTCTGTATACAAAAAACGCCATTACAAGAAGTACTATTCCTGACAGAAAATATATTAAATTACAATCCGTAGAGTCCTGAATAATATACATCATCGGAAACTTTGTTAAAAATTCGGGTACTTGTGAATAGGAGTATCCATATACAAGCTCGGTAAACAACGCCTGAATACACACCCAAAGCAAAAGTGGCAAAAAGTGTATTATGTATGTAAATACAATATGTGCGATGAGATTGCCTGTAAACATACCCACAAATACTGTAAGTGAGAACACACAAAATGCTATGCAAAGTGAATTTAAAAGCCATGTGAATATAATCCGGTATGTAATATATTCTCCGATTGGCAATGAGAGCTTTATTATGAGTACGATTGTGGTATTTATAATAAGCGGTATAAGCATCAGCACAAAACCCGAAAAAAGTGAATTTGCAAACAGACGCAGTCTTGTAAATGGAAGCCCATGCATTACGGTTGATGACCTTTGCGAGTGAAGATAGCGAAACACGAGCATTCCAATCAGTACGGGAAATGCACAGAGCATCACATTTGCAAACGCTCCACCAAAGCGGTTTATAAAGCTTCTGTAACCTTCTTCTAAAAGTCGAAGGTTTAAATCCTGTGTGTCATAGAGCTCATAAGTCATAATAGTGAGAGGTACTGATAAGAACAAAAGCACACTCCATACTGCGCTTACCCAGCTATAACGCTTAAGGTTTGAAAATATTAAGCCCTTATTAAAGAATGACATCTTTGATTTCATATCCCAGACCTCCTAATTCATAGATAAAAATTTCTTCGAGTGTTAGCGGAAGAATATCACATACTATGGGTGAGTACTCTTTTACACATTCAAGAATTTGCTCTCTTTGACCGCGAACAATCATTAGTGTTACGCTTCCGTATTCGGAAATGTGCATGGGGGATAGCTGAGCTATAAGCTCAGGATTAATTTTTTCTTTAAAGGCAAGCTGGAGCTTATGTACATCTGATTTTATATCGTCGAGCTGTTTTTCAAGTATGACGCGCCCGTTATGCATAATTCCTACATGGTCGCATACATCCTCAAGTTCGCGAAGGTTGTGTGATGAAATAAGCACTGTGGTTTCGCGTTCGGCAACATCTTGCAGTATGAGGCTCCACACCTTGCGTCGCATTACGGGGTCGAGTCCATCAACGGGTTCATCTAATATCATCACATCGGGCATAGTGCATATACCAAGCCAAAAGGCAACCTGCTTTTGCATACCTTTTGATAGTCTTTGAACACGGCGGTTTATATCAATCTTAAAAACTTCTGTCAGCTTGCAAAAACGTTCTTCGTTCCAAGAAGGATACACACTTTTATAAAATTTTTTCATATCCTTTATTGTATATGAAGGGAAGAAAAACACATCATCGGGAATATATATGACCTTTTGTTTAATGGACACATTTTCAAAAACCTTGCTATCTGTTATAAAAACATCACCGCTGTTTTGCATCATTACGCCTGCGATGTGTTTTATAGTCGTTGTTTTTCCTGAACCATTTGGGCCGACAAGACCATATACACTGCCTTTTTTGACGTGCATATTAAGTTCGTCAAGAGCGATAAAGTCATCGAACTTTTTTGTAAGATTACAAATTCTAATCATTTTTGATTGCCCCCTTTGTTATAGATTTCATCAATGTAAAGCTTAATTTCGTCTTTGTCTGTTCCTGCATAATAAAGCTCACGAACTGTTTTGCCAAGTGCATTAAAGAGCTCTGCACAGTGTTTTTTTACTATGCTTTTGTTTACCTGTGCAACAAAACAACCCTTGGCACGCACGGAATAAATGTACCCTTCGCTCTCAAGCTCTCTGTATGCGCGCTGAATAGTATTGGGGTTGATGGCAAGATGGAGTGCAAGCTCTCTTACCGACGCAAGTTGCTCATTAGGTGCGAGTGCACCGCTTAATATAAGCTGTTTTAGTTGCTCTTTAATCTGTTCATATATTGGTCTGTGGTCGTTGTGGTTTATATTAAGCACCAGTAACACCTCCTATGACAAACTGTATTAACTGTATTAATACAGTTATAATATATCACGAGGATTTTTGCTTGTCAATATGTTTTTAGAAAAATTTTCAAAAAACATATATGTTATATATATTTCTTTAAAATAATGGACAAAGTGGTGTGTGTGTGATATACTTACATATAAAGAAATAATAGGGGGAGTAGAAGTGCTTAAACACTATTTAAAGGTTTGTTTTAAAATGATGGGAACGCACGTGATTACTGCGATTTTTTCGATTGTGCTGTGTCCGCTTATATTTTTGGCACTGCTTTCATCAAAGTTTGGATGGATTCTTATGAGCATAGCAACAAGCATAGGATATGCGATTATGGTGTATTCGTGCGCGTACAAAATTGCTGATAAAGATATAAAGGTATATTCGACAAATAAGCCGTACATATTAAAAGGACTTGTGCTTACAATACCAACGCTTTTGGTTACCCTCATTTTGACATGTGTTTATGATTTTACTTTTGCTCATCAGGTTGCAGACTACGATTTGCAAATGAAAATTCAGCTTGTCGGTCGAGGTTTGTTTTTGGGTTGGAATTTTATGTTTGAAGGGTTCAGGACGGGGACAAACGGCGCTGTCAGTCTGTTTTACTGGTTACTTTCGTATGCGCTTATGCCGATAGCATCATTTTTAGGATATCTTGCGGGAATGAACCGATATGATTTTGGATATAAATTCTTTTCGGCGTTTGTTTATAAAAAAAAGGAAGATAAATAGAGAACAAAATAAAGGGTGTAACACAATTAACGTGCTACACCCTTTCTATATGCTTATGTATATAAATCACTTTTTTATTCTGGCAATAAACGAAAATATTATAAAAGCAAAAAGATTTGAAACCACTACGCTTGCGCCCGTAGGAATTGACAGAGCGTATGAAAAGAGAACTCCAAGAAAAAAGCAAATTACCGATATAACCGCCGAAGATATTACAACTCTTTTAAAGCTTTTAAATATTCTCATTGATGTAAGCGCAGGGAAAATTATAAGACTCGAAATGAGCATTGTTCCCATTATGCGCATACCGATGACGATAGTAAGTGCTGTAAGAGCAGCAAGCAGCATATTATATCCATTTGTTTTCGTTCCGACTGCGCGTGCAAAATCGCTATCATAGGTGATAGCAAAAATTTTGTTGTAGCAAATAATATACACGACGCATACGACAAGGCAAAGTGCAATGCTTATGTATACATCGCTTTTTTGCATTGCAAGTACAGAGCCAAACATGTATCCGTATACATCGACATTAAGTCCTGAGGAAAGCGAGGTTGCAATAACACCCAGAGCAAGAGAGCTGCTTGCTATTATTGCAATAGCAGAATCTCCTCTTATTTTTGAACTTTCGCTGATTTTTAAAAGGAGAAATGCCGCAAGCACACATGCGGGAAGTGAAACATAAAGCGGCGTAAGGTTTAGCGCAAGCGCAATTGAAAGTGCACCAAATCCGACGTGCGAAAGTCCGTCGCCAATCATTGAGTAGCGTTTTAGTACAAGGCTTACACCGAGTAGCGATGCAGTAAGAGCAACAAGAGTCCCCACAAGTACGGCACGCAATAAAAAATCATATGAAAACATTTCCAAAATCAGTTTAACCACGTTAAAAACAATCCCTTTCAAAATTTTTATCTGTCTGTTCCTTTAAAAAGAATATTTGCAAGCTTGCTTTTTTTATACTCATCAGCGCTCATGCAAAATATTTCATCCTGTCCCATATGAATGACTTTGTTTGCGTATGGGAGTGCACGGTGCAAATCGTGGGTTACCATTATAACGGTAATTTTTTCGTCGTTTAATTGTTTTATCAGTGAATATAATTGAGCTGATGAAGAAGCATCAAGTCCCGACACCGGCTCATCACACAAAATTATTTTTTCTGTAGCACACAGCGCGCGTGCAAGCAATACACGCTGAAGCTGACCGCCAGAAAGCTCCGATACGGGATGCTTTTCAAATTCTTCCATACGAAGCTTTTTTAAAATTTCGTGTGCGGTTTTCTTTTGCACTTTCGTATAAAACGGAAAAAGACTTTTTTTGCCGCAAAATCCGGACAATACAACTTCTGATACAGCTGCGGGAAATTCACGCTTTAGCTCGCTTTGCTGTGCAAGATAGCCAATTTCATTTTGACAAAATCCATTTTCGAAGCTAAGTGTTCCGCTAACAGGCTGTATAAGCCCCAAAATTGTCTTTATAAGAGTCGATTTTCCCGAACCGTTTTCGCCGACAATAAGAACATAATCGCCCTCATCGATTGAAAAGGAAGCGTTTTGTATTACGGCATTGCCGTCGTACGAAACACACAAATTCTCACATTTTAATATGCTCATTCTGCTTTCAGTCCTTTTTTTAAGTTTTCAAGGTTTTGGCGCATAAGTGAAATATACGTTTCGCCACGTTCATACTCCGTACGGCTTACGTTGTGGCACGAATGTAAAAGAAGTGCCTCGGCGTCTGCTTCTAATGCAATCTGGTCTGCGACGCTGTGATTTGACAGCTCTTCATAATAAACCGCGCCAATATTTTTTACTTTCATTTCATCTATTATATTTGCAACAAGTTTCGCACTTGGCTCTGAATGTGAGGTGCACGAATCGTATGCGCTGATGTATTCAATACCATATCGCTTGGCAAAATAATTCATCGCAAAACGTCCGCCAAACATAATTTTTTTTGTTTTTGAAGCATTTATCATATTTTCAAAATCACTATCAAGCGTTTCAAGTTCTGTAATATATGCGCTCGCGTTTTCTTTATATATCTGTGCATTTGCCGGGTCACATACTGTCAGCGCATCTAAAATGTTTTGCACCATTACTTGTGCGTTTAAAGGCGATGTCCAGATATGCGGGTCAAGATGATATGAGTGAGTATCGTGTGCGTGACTATGATTACTTTCGTCAAGAATAATGTTCTCCGACACATCTGCAACAGTTGTTTTTTCTGTATCAATGTCATTTATTATACCACTTGCCCAGCTTTCCATATATTTTCCGGTATATATAAATAAATCGGCATTTTTGATTTTTATAATATCAGCAGGGGAAGGCTCATATGTGTGCGATTCAACTCCAGGGGCTAAAAGCAATGTTACGTCGCAAAGCTCGCCTGTAATATTTTTTGTAAAATCATATGTTGCAAACAATGTGGTAACGATACTGATTTTTTCGTCGCTGTTTGTCTTTGGCTGTTGCAATGGTGTGCATCCGAAGCCTATAACAAGAAGAAAAGCACACAAAAAGACTGAAATAAATTTTTTTATCATAACGATGCCTCCGTTTGCTTGGCACAATTATCGCAAAGCCCGTATATAACCGTTTTTGTGTTATCTGCCACAAAGCCATGCTCGGATTTCATATGCATAAAAACATTGTCCATCATTTCGCAGTCAACATGAAGAAGGTGGTTACATTTTGTGCACTTAAAGTGATAGTGCATGTGACATGATGAATTATCATCGATGTATTCGTAGCATACGCTTTTTGAATTTGACACAAAATATTTGCGCACACGCCCTTCGTTTGCAAGCTTGTCCATATATCTGTATACAGTAGTTTTTCCAACGCTCGTGCCAAGAGATGAGAGCGCAAATGTAATGTCATCTACCGTAAGATGACGTGAGGCATTAGACTTTAAAAAATTCAGAATCTGGTTTCTTTGTTTTGTATTATAACCGTTTTCATTTCTCACATTAAATCACCTTTTTGATATCAAATAATAAATTGAAACTGAATTTCAATTTCAATTTATTATTATACTATTATATCCCCAAAAAGTCAATAAAATAACGCGAAAGTTATTGCAAGTATACGCTTTGTTTGGTATAATGTTGGCGATGAAAATTTTTGAATTGCGAAATGTTATAAAAAAGGGGTATTTTTATGATTTCGTTTAACAAGCAGGACGTGGAAAGAATAAGACGAATGGCAAAGGCTGAGCCAAAATATCTGGAAGGGCTTTTGGAGGAAGTAAAGGATGTTATGAACAAAATTTACGTTCAGCCAACGGCGCTTGCGACATGGTAGCATTATTACGTTTGCCCCAAGCATTCTGTATTGCTCGAGTTTGATTATTATGACAGCGAGCATTATGTGTGCCCTGTTGACGGAGAGGTTTTTACCGGCGAGCCATACTGCGGCGCTTGGTGGATGGCGGCGGTAAGCAAAACACTTAATGGCGCATATGACCTTGCTGTTTTATATATGATTACAGGTGATGAAAAATATTTAAATCGAGTACACGACATACTTATAGGTTATGCTGAAAAAATGCCATCATATGAAGTGCATGGAGATATCCCATACAATAAACCGGGAAGAATTGCGGCTCAGGTTTTGACAGATTCGGGATTGCTTATTCCTTTGGTACAGGCGTATGATATAACAAAGGATACGTTTACAAAAGAGGAGCAAGAGCTTATTGAAAATGATTTGTTTTTAATTGGCGCAGATCATCTTATGACACACTTTACCGACCAGATTCATAACCACGAGGCATGGATTGGTGCGGCAATTGGCATGATAGGTGTTGCACTTGAAAATGATGAGCTTGTGAACTTTGCGTTTGAAAGAAAATACGGTCTTAAATATCAGCTTGACAATGCTGTTCATGAAGACGGAATGTGGTTTGAGGGTACAATAGGTTACCATTTTTATGCAATTTCTGCATTTTTGTGTTTTGAAAAGTTTGCCCGTTATACAAAATACAGCTTATTTGCTGATAAAAAATATGGTGCGGTTTTAAAGAAAATGCTCGAACTTCCGTTAAAATTCGTTGATGGTGATGGTATATTCCCGTCGATTAACGATGGTGGTAAAGCGGTGGGAACTCATCTGGGAGAGAAACGTAAAAGTTATGAGTATGCGTATTCGTATTTTAAATCGGAGAAGCTTTTAAAGTGTATTACAATGGGGTTAAAAGAGGGCGACAGAATAAATCTTGAAGCACTTTTATATGGCGAAGAAACATTTCCAAATCCACCAAAACATGAAATTAAAAACTATGGCGGCAATGTGTTCGGAAGTATTGGTATTGTTCATGGTTCTGATAAAAGAAGCCTTGTATTCAAAGCAAGTCCATATGGCGGTGAGCACGACCACTATGACCGCCTTGGTATAGGTTTTTATGCGTTTGGCAAGGACGTTTGTGCTGACCTTGGCACGTGCCGTTATGGTGCTCCGCTTCATTATGGGTATTATAAAAATACAGCGAGCCATAACACTGTTTGTATAAATGGTGATAATATGCCTGCGGGGAAAATTCTTTATTCAAAATTTGAGGAAAATGGAAAAGAGGCTGTCTTTGACGGTGCGGTAGCGTGGAAAGACGGCGTAAGCGATATGCCTGACAGCTTTGTTATAAAACAGTGGTGCGACGAAAGCTATGAGGGCGCAACAATGAAGCGCAGAATATATTGGTTTGACAAATATTTTGCAGATGTGTTTAGTGTGGAGTCTGATAATGAATTAAATAAGGACTGGACGCTGCATATACATGGAGAGTCTATAAATAAGCCACAAAACACAGAAAAGATTGGAAAACTCGCGGACGATACAAAACCGCAATCGCATTTAAGTGATATAAGCATGATTAAAGGCAAGGGTATTATGCGTTTTGACTATGACTGTGGCGAATGTACGCTTTCGGTTTATTCGGTTGCTTCGGATAAAGATATTATCTTTGCAAAAGGGCCAAACAATCCGTCGACTGATGAAGTGTCATATATCATAGAGCGCACAAATGCAAAAAATGTTACATACATAAATGTTGTTGAGGCTTATCAGGGTGACTCTGTTGTGGAAAGTGTAGAGTACGTTGGTGATAAGCTTATAATTTGTGAAAAGGACGGCGAAAAACGCGAGAT
The DNA here is from genome assembly GCA_045592745.1 of Candidatus Aphodoplasma sp. GTDB lineage: Bacteria > Bacillota > Clostridia > UBA1381 > UMGS1253 > Aphodoplasma. Next base: position 11,325 of record JAZNVH010000005.1, read on the forward strand.
AAGCACACAAATATGATAAAAGCGGGGGCTTAATATGAGGGCGGTAGTGCAAAGGGTAAAACACGCAAGCGTTACAATTGATGAAAAAGTTGTATCAAAAATAGACAATGGTTTTCTGATTTTGCTTGGCGTTTGCGAAGATGACAGTGAAAAAGATGCCGAATATCTGGCAAAGAAGTGCTGCGGTATGCGAATTTTTGAAGATGAGGAAGGGAAAATGAACCTGTCTGTAAAAGATGTGGGCGGTTCATTTTTGACAGTGTCAAATTTTACACTTTACGCAGATTGCAAAAAGGGAAACAGGCCGAGTTTTGTTTCGGCTGCGCGTCCTGAAAAGGCAATACCTTTGTATGAAAAATTTGTCTCGTGTGTGCGCGAAAACGGAGTCGAGTGTCAAACGGGGGAGTTTGGCGCAGATATGAAGGTTGAGCTTTTAAATGACGGCCCTGTGACAATTGTTATGGAAAGTGTGTGAAAAAACAATTAATTATGAAAAAATGTTTGACACATACGTTCTTTCGTGGTATTATATGCTTATAGTGAATAGATTTTATGTTGATAGAGGCGCACTTTTCATCAGTAACGCGTAAGAAGGTAGGCGATATACCGTGGTGCTGCGCGTGAAAGGGGACGGTGCCGAAGAATGCCGTGAGTCGTAGCGGCATATCTGGATGTATGGTTAAGAGCCATATGTTTGTCACCTGTATGGTGGAGTGCTATCTGCACAATAATCGGGCATAGTATAATGTGCTTGTGATTGGCAGCGGCGCTCTGCGTTGTTGCCTTTTTAAATGCAACGCACACAGATAAAATGTCTATTACATAAAATTAAAATCAGAAACAACAAAAAAGGAGTTTGATTTAGTAATGAAACAGTATAACGTAGCAATAATTGGCGCAACAGGAATGGTTGGCCAGCGCTTTATAAGCCTTCTTGACAAGCATCCGTGGTTTAATATAAAGGTGCTTGCGGCTTCAACAAGAAGTGCGGGTAAAAAATATAAAGACGCTGTGGGCAACCGCTGGGCAATGAAAACAGCCCTTCCCGAAAGCGTTGCTGATATGGTAGTTATGGATGCAACCGAAGATAAGGCAAAGATTGCATCTATGGTTGATTTTGCGTTTTGCGCAGTTGATATGAAAAAGGATGAAATCCGTGCGCTTGAAGAGGAGTATGCAAAGCTTGAGTGCCCGATTATGTCAAATAACTCGGCACACAGACATACAGATGACGTTCCAATGATTATTCCTGAAATAAATGATGAGCATGCACAGATTATTGAGTCGCAGAAAAAACGTCTTGGTACAAAGCGTGGTTTTATAGCAGTAAAGTCAAACTGCTCAATCCAGAGCTATGTTCCTGCTCTTCATCCGCTTAAAAAGTATGGCATAAAAGAGGTTGTTGCTTGCACATATCAGGCTATTTCGGGCGCAGGCAAAACATTTGAAACATGGCCTGAGATGGTTGATAACCTTATTCCGTACATAGGCGGCGAGGAAGAGAAGAGCGAAAAAGAGCCTATGAAGGTATGGGGTAAAATTGTTGGTGACAAAATTGTTGATGCAACAGAACCGAAAATCACTACACAGTGCCTTCGTGTACCTGTATCTGATGGTCATACTGCTGCAGTGTTTGTGAATTTTGAGAATAAACCTTCAATTGACGAAATTAAGGATGCGTGGAAGAATTATTCAGGTGCTCCGCAAGAGCTTGAGCTTCCTTCTGCACCAAAACAGTTCCTTAACTATTTTGAAGAGGACAACAGACCGCAGGCAAAGCTTGACAGAGATTTGGAGGGCGGTATGGCTGTATCAATCGGCAGACTTCGTGAGGACAGCGTATATGACTATAAATTTGTATCGCTTTCACACAACACATTAAGAGGTGCTGCAGGTGGTGCTGTATTGATGGCAGAGCTTCTTGCTGCAAAGGGATATTTTGATTGATTTTATACAATGAAAAAACCATGCGTGCATATAATGTAATACGAAAGCATTATAATTTGGCTTTTAAAATAAAAAAGGAGAGATTATCATGAAGAAACCTATCTTCACAGGTTCAGGTGTTGCGATTGTTACACCTTTTACAGAAAATGGTGTAGATTTTGATAAGCTTGGCGAACTTATAGAATTTCATGTTGAAAACAAAACTGATGCAATTATAATATGCGGTACTACAGGCGAGGCATCGACTATGCCCGATGAGGAGCATCTTAGCGTTATTGAGTATGCAGTAAAAAAGACAGCAGGACGTATACCTGTAATTGCAGGTACCGGCTCAAATGATACGCCTCATGCGATAAGACTTTCACAGGCTGCCGAAAAGCTTGGCTGTGACGGGCTTTTGATTGTGACTCCGTACTATAATAAAACAACACAAAAGGGACTTTATCTTCATTATAAAGCTATTGCCGAGAGCGTTAATATTCCAATTATACTCTACAATGTTCCCGGAAGAACAAAGATGTCTTTTGCGATAGATACACTTCAAAAGCTTGCAAAAATTGACAACATCGTTGCTATAAAAGAGGCGAGCGGTGATATCGCTTATCTTTCGAAGGTAGCTGCAAATGTAGGCGAGCTTGCGATTTATTCGGGAAATGATGACATGGTTGTACCAACACTTTCTGTTGGTGGACTTGGTGTAATATCCGTTGCGGCAAATATTATTCCAAAGGATATGCATGATATGTGTCAGCTTTATTTTGACGGCAAGGTAAAAGAGTCGGCGAAACTACAGCTTGATGCACTTGATTTGATTGATAAATTGTTTATAGAAGTAAATCCGATACCGGTTAAAAATGCAATGAATATGCTTGGATATGGTGTTGGGCCACTTCGTATGCCACTTTGCGACCTTGAGGACAAAAATGCTGATGCTGTTAAAGCATCGCTTGTCGCTTATGGTCTGGAGGTAAAATAAAACCTGCAAAACAGGGGCATAATACATAAAGATAATGGAGTTATAAATATGGTAAGAGTTATACTTAGTGGTGCAAACGGAAAAATGGGCAGAGTTATTTCGCGCATTGTATCCGAAACAGAGGATGTGTGTATCGTTGCAGGTGTTGATATAAATGATGAGCCTGCAAGTGATTTTCCGGTTTATAAAGAAATTTTTGAGGTACGAGAAGAGGCGGACGTTATAATTGACTTTTCGCATCCGGCGTGCCTTGAAAGTGTTCTTGACTATTCGTGCAAGAAAAACATTCCTTCGGTAATTGCTACCACAGGACTTAGTGAAAGTCAAAAAGAGCTTATAAAAAAGACATCTAATAAGGTGGCTGTGTTTTTCTCGGCTAATATGAGCCTTGGTGTAAATCTTATAATTGACCTCGCAAAACGTGCTGCAAAGATTTTGGAGGGAAATTTTGATGTTGAAATTATCGAGCGCCACCATAACCAGAAAATTGATGCACCAAGCGGAACAGCACTTGCGATAGCTGATGAAATTTCGAGTGTTCTTAGTGAGGTGCCTGCGTATGTGTATGACAGACATTCACAGCGAAAAAAACGTACAAAGACAGAAATAGGGCTTCACTCTGTTCGCGGTGGCACCATAGTAGGCGACCATGAGATTATATTTGCAGGTACAGACGAGGTTATAGAAATTTCGCATCATGCGGCCTCAAAAGAGGTGTTTGCAGTAGGTGCTGTGCGTGCGGCGCAGTTTATTTGCAAAATGAAGCCCGGACTTTACAGCATGAGTGATTTGGTTTCAAGCCTTTGATGGCTTATATATAAAAAGGCGGTATCTTTTATGAAAATTGTTGATACAGTTTTCACACATGATAATGTGATAATTGTCACGATTGATAAACTGCCTAATGAAAAAGACACACTTGCAAAGGTGTTTGATGTTATTACACAGTATAAAATCAATGTTGATATGATTTCGTGCCTTCATTCGTGCAAGAGGGAGCTGTGTATATCATTTAGTACATATAAGGGTGAAATTGATTCTCTTATGAAAGCAATTAAGACTCTCAAAACCATCTTCAATGGTGCGGTGACACATATTTGCGGTGCAAATGCAAAGATTGTTTTAAGAGGAAAAATGGAAAGTGAAAGAGGTATTGCTGCAAGGGTATTTAACGTGCTTGGTGAAAATGGGGTCGAAATAAGGCTTATTACGACGAGCATTAATGAAATTTCGCTTGTTGTTGCCGAAAGTGACGAGGATACTGCTCTTGGTGCGCTTTGCAAAGAATTTGACGGGGAGTTATAGCTGCCTGTTTTGCTTTTGTAGAAAAAGTTTTGCGCTAACGCTAAAAGGAGAAAAGTGTATGAATTTTAAAAATATAAACGGCATAATGGTTTCCTCGCTTGCGCTCGGAAGTGATAGCTTTGGAACAATCATTGATGAGAAAACTGCGTTTTCTTTGATGGATGAGTTTTGCTTCTTGGGGGGCAACACAATTGACACGGCGCGTGTATATGGCGCTCATTTTGGCGGAAAAGTGGGCGATAGTGAGGCTGTTATAGGAAAGTGGCTTTCGCAGCGCGGCAGACGTGATGATATTGTAATTTCCACAAAGTGCGCACATCCTGATTTGGCTGCTATGAATATAAGCCGTTTGTCAAAAAAAGAAATTGAAGATGATGTTGATAAGAGTCTTAGTGCGCTTAAGACGGATTATATTGACATTTTGTGGCTGCACAGAGACGATGCAGGTGTGGATGCAGACGAAATTATTGATGCACTTGATGAGCTTGTAAAAAAGGGTAAAATATGTAGGTTTGGTACATCAAACTGGCGCACAAACAGAATTGATGAGGCTGTAAAATACGCAAACTCATCAGGTAAAAACGCCTTTTGTGCAAGCCAGATTAAGTGGGCGGCGGCAAAAAGCTCGCCTTCTTACAAAGATGACCCCACACTTGTCGAAATGACTAAGTCAGAATACGAATACTACGCAAAAACAAAAATGCCCGTGTTTGCGTTTGCATCGCAGGCGAAGGGATTTTTCCAAAAGTATCATACGGGCGGTGAGGGGGCGCTTTCACCAAAGGCAAAAGAGAGATATCTTTGTGATGAGAATATCGAAAGATGCAAAAAGCTTATTTGTATATGCGAAAAATATGGCATTTCGCTTAGCAGTGCGATTTTGTCATCAATTATATCAAATACAGATTTTGATACTGTTGCGATTATTGGCCCGAAAAATCTAAAACAGCTTTGTGACAGTATGCAGGGCGCGCAAATTACGCTTGATTATAACGAGGTAAGAACAATTCTTGATGTATAAACGAAAAAACAGACTCATATGAGTCTGTTTTTTTATTTCAAAAATTTTTAAAAAATTTTCATTTTAAGTATTGCTTTTTTTCAAGTTTTGATTGGGACGTGAGATTATGACTAATGAAAATTATTTGTTAAATTCATTTGATACTGTATTCCCACTGGACAAAAGCTATAAAAAGAATTATAATGGAATAAACACAGTGCAAAAAAATGTTTTTGATGATACTTTTGCAAATTCTGCTCTTGATTACCTTTACTCCAATGAAAACTTAGGCAAAACGCAGAGTTTTCTGGAAAACAACGGATTTCCGTCTGTCGAAGAGCGCCGGTATAATAAAGAAGCTTATGGCGCAGCAGATGAACACAAGCAAATGCTTGATTTATTCAAAAACAAATCAAACAGCGTATTAAATCCAAAGCTCTCCGACGATACCGACCGCGCATTTTTGAGCGGACTAATGGGAGAAGAAGAGGAAAAAGCTTATCATCAAAATCAAATAGCAGATGCAAACAGCGCAATAAAACAGTGGCAAAGCGCTTTTATTGGTTCACCACTTGAGAGTCAATTAAACGGAGCTGCTGATTCAGCACTGCAAAAGATAAATACTTTGCAGACAGCAGAGCCTGTATTTTTTAATGCAAAAAACAAAACTGTTGCTGCTCTTGACTCAAATACGGAATATGATATAACACAGTCTTTTGATAACAATAGGATTAAAGAAAATGCTAAAATGAACAATAAATCTGTCAAAAATATTCTTAGGTCAAGTACTGTCATTGCCAAAAATGCCGATTCAATAAAAAGAGCCGCAAATAAATATGGAGTAAATCCAGCAATTATGGCTGCATGTATTTATACTGAACAAGTGCTAAATTATAATGTTGCTGACTCAGTGATAGATAAAATAACTTGGCTCGACCCCTCTGTTGGAATAGCACAAGTGCGTATCAGCACTGCTAAAACCATTGAAGAAAACACCAATATTGAAAAAATACAGCATCTGGGCAAAAAAGAAGAATGGCACGGAAACAATAGTGTAACAAGAGATATATGGTACGTACCCGGATATGGAAAATTTATAGGAACAAAAGAAGGCGCTATTGCAAAAAGACTAAGCAATGACGAGCAATGCATCGAATATGTTGCCGCTTATCTAAAATTGATACAAGATTTATGGCGAGAGACGTATCCAATAATTGACGGCAAAACAGATATTTTGGCAACGTTGTATAATTTGAATGAATATGGTTCAGAAGAGAAAGGAATAAACTCTAACCCAGAACCTAATGATTTTGGTGACTTCGCAAAAAAGAATTATTATTATATGCGATATTTATTAGGCTTAGAATAGGAGTTATTAAAATGAAAAAATCCTTAATATTTATACTAATTATATTTTTGATTGTTTTCGTTTTTTGGGGCATTCCAATGTTAAAATACGAATATCTTACCGCAAGATATGGTAACGAGTTTGACCTCGGTCAAGTGACTGAAGAACACTCAATGCTTGACACAGTAGGATGGTTTAAAATCCTGTCATATAATGATGAAATTGCAGAAATTTATTGCATCGACAAATATTTTTCAATAGGAAACATATTAACCTTTAAAAAAGTTTTGGGCGAATGGAAATATGATAGCTGGGACACTCTTTGGTCTGCCCGGGGCAATGCAGATAATACCGTCTGGCCATATTTTTGGCATAACCTAAAATATACTGTATTTAGACCTGACTTATAACTATAACAACTACGTTCGTTTTGCTTGAATTTACAGCCTGCAGTTTTTATACTGCAGGCTGTATTATTTTGGTTAATCAATATAATCGTCCATAAAGTGATGGCGCACATCGTCTGTTTTATAGCCTATCATTGTATCAAGATTTACATTATAAATACTTTTAAAGATGTTGTATTCCACGTTTTTATTAACTTTCTTTAAATCGGCTATAAGATTTTTTGTTTCAAAACGTTTTGAATCCATGCTGCCATCCTCTACTTTTTCGGTAAAACGGCATGCACAGCGGATAAATTCAAGCTCGTTATACTGTGCCCATGCTTTGATGTCCTTTTCTTTTACATAATATAGCGGGCGTATAAGCTGCATATTATCAAAATTATTACTGTGAAGCTTTGGAAGCATGGCCTTAATCTCTCCGCCATAAAGGATGCTCATAAGAGTTGTTTCGATTACATCGTCAAAGTGATGTCCGAGAGCGATTTTGTTGCATCCGAGCTTTTGTGCGTTATCATATAAAAAACCTCTTCTCATACGCGCACAAAGGTAGCATGGGGACTGGTCTGTTTCTGTTACAACGTTAAATATATTTGTTTCAAAAATCTTTATCGGAAGATTTAACAGCTTGGCATTTTCCTCGATTTTGAGCCTGTTTTTTTCGTTATAACCGGGGTCCATTACGATATACTCTGCTTCAAATTTGATTTTGCTGTGGCGTGAAAGCTCTTGTATACATTTGGCAAGCAGCATAGAATCCTTGCCACCCGATATACAAACGGCAACTCTGTCGCCTTCATTTATAAGTTTATATTCTTTTAGCGCTTTTGTAAAACGACTCCATATTGATTTTCTGTAGCGCGTTATAATGCTTTGCTCAATTTGCTGATATCTTTCCATAATAAGTAAAAAATCTCCTTATGTTTTGTGATGCTTTTGTCTGTAAGTTAATAATAATTATTTCATATTTTAAAAAATAAGTCAATATTCTTTGTGTTGTTTATCTTAAAAGAAAATTTTGATAGACAAAGCGTGAATATTGTTGTACAATGAAAAAGAAAGAAAAATATAGCATAAAGACATGATTTTGTAGGATGAAGATATGGAATTTAATGCTAAATGGATTACCACAAGAGAATTTGCGTCTTTAAAACCGATTGACGTATGGCATAGAGAGCTTGACGGAAAGGAGATTGAACGCTCACCCGAAGAGCTTGATGCAAGTCATTATTATTTTCGCAAGGAATTTACGCTGGATACTCTCGGAAAGTACAGTATTAAAATTTCGGCAGATGATTATTATAAATTGTATATAAACGGACAGTTTGTGTGTCAGGGGCCTGCAAACAATTATCATGACCGCTATTATTATAATGTGGCAGATATTACACCGTACATAAAAGAGGGTAAAAATGTAATAGGTGTTCATGTGTATTATCATGGCCCTATAGCTCGTTCTTTTAACAGTGGAGATAACCGCCAGGGTATGATTGCCGAGGTGCTTTGCGACGGAAAAATTGTGTTGGGCACGGACAGCTCATGGAAATATTCGCGTGCATACGAGTACATTCGTAGCCACAGTGTAGGTTATGAAACACAGTATATGGAGAATGTTGATTTTAACAAAGCACAGCCGGGGTGGAATACTCTGGAGTTTGATGACAGCAAGTTTGTAAATGCTATTGAAAAAGCAGATGATGACCACAGCTTTATAGGCGAGGCAGAGCTTGTTGATACGTATACTATCAAACCGCAATTTATTAAAAAGCTTGGAGCGGGGCATTATTTTGTCGATTTTGGCAAAGAGTATACAGGTCAGCTTCACCTTGTATTTAATGGCGTAAAGGGACAAAAGGTTACAATAAGATGCGGTGAAGAAACAGTAGACGGCGATGACACATGTGTAAGATATCAGATGCGTTGTAACTGTGATTATGAAAATATCCTGACTCTTTCAGGCGGCAGTGATGACTTGTTATTTTTCGATTATATAGCGTTTAGATATGCAGAAATAATTACAGATGTTGACAATATAGACGAAAACAGTATTGATATGTTTGTGCGTCATCACAAATTTGACCGCTCGGCATCTTCGTTTAAAAGCAACAATGAGCTTTTGAATAATATTTGGGAAATATGCACACAGGCACTTACAATCAGCGTGCAGGAGGCGTATATGGACTGTCCGTCAAGAGAGAAGGGGCAGTATCTCGGAGATTACTGCGTAAGCGGTCTTGCACACCTTTATCTTACGGGTGATGTTAAGCTGTTTAAAAAGGCACTTTTGGAGTTTGCCGATTCGGCAAGAATTTCAAAAGGACTTATGTGTGTTGTGCCCGGCTCGTTTATGCAGGAGCTGGCTGATTATTCTTTCCTTTATCCGTATGCGGCGATAAAATACATTGAATATACAAACGATATAGAAACAGTAAAGCCTCTTATTCCGATTATAGATGATATGATGAAATATTTTGAAGGCTTTGCGCGTGAAGATGGTCTTTTGGAAGGACTTATGGAGATAACTACTCTTGTGGACTGGCCGCCGAACCTTAGAGATGATTACGCGTTTGACGCTACGGAGCCACCGACAGACCCGGGACTTCACAATGTAATAAACGGATATTATCTTGTTGGAATAAAGGATATTATAACTCTTAGAGAGATGCTTGGTATGGATGCATCGGAGTATAAGTCGTTGTTTAATAAGGTATCGAAAGCATTTATAAATACGTTCTTTGATGAAAAGCAGGGCTTGTTTACCGATACGGTTGAGTCTTGTCATGCGGCACTTCATTCCAATGTATTGCCGCTGCTTTCAGGTATTGTGCCCAAAGATGCAGTAGAGAATGTAAAAGAGTTTATTATGAAAAAGGGTTTATGTTGTGGCGTATGGTTCTCGTGTTTTGTGCTACGTGCGCTTGCGTCAATTGGTGCGTATGAGGAAGCCTTTGCGCTTATTACAAGCAAGGGTGAACATTCGTGGCATAATATGATTAGTGAGGGCGCTACAACATGTTATGAAGCATGGGGTAAAGAGCAGAAGTGGAATACAAGCCTTTGTCACCCGTGGGCAAGCTCACCGATTATAATTATGATAGAAAATTTCCTGGGTATAAAGCCGTCAAGTTTTGCGACGGGCGAATTGTCTATGGAGCCGAATATGCCAAAAGGCTTAAAAGTTGATATCCAATTGCCGACAAGTGCAGGCAAAAAACTGCAAATTAGTCTGTAAAAAACAACCTTTTTCACAAAACATAAAAAAATATAAAAAAATATTAAAAAAAGTGTTGACAAGGGTTAAAAAAGGTGGTATACTAAATCACGTCGCTTGCGAGAGCAGGCGAAAACAAGCCTTGAAAAAAGGCATTGAACATTGAAAATTGAACAGTGATGACCA
>JAZNVH010000006.1:0-35035 GCA_045592745.1 Candidatus Aphodoplasma sp.
ATATAAGGGTATTTGTATTGTTTTTTGCTTACCTTTTTAATGTAAATTTACAAGCAAAAATCATAAATACAATATATAGTTTTTCAGGTATAAAAATAAATCATTTTTTTAATTTTTGTCACATTTTTATCCACAATAAAATTATGACAAAAAGTGCGGTTTTTAAAGGTTTTTTTAACCTGAAAAAAATTTATCCACAAATGTTTATAACTATGTGGATAACTTTTAAAAAGTTTTACTATACAACAACTTGTTTTTACATAAATCGGATAAAAGAAATATTATTTTTTAAGGAGTTTTTTTAATGCAGGTAACACAAATATGGGAGAATATTTTAAAACTTATAGAGCCCGAAGTAACTAATCTGGCTTTTACTACATGGTTTAAGGACATAAGACCTGTAGCTATTGATGATAAAACAATTATTTTGTCTGTTTCAAATGACCTTGTTTTATCTACAATAAAAAGAAGATATATTGAACTTATACAAAACTGTGTAAATTCATTAGTTGGTGAAGATTATAATATAAACATTGTTATTGGTGATAATTATGAGCCGAAGCAACAATTATTCAGCTTTGAAATGTCAAATAATTCATCAGAGCAAAATGTATCAGATAATAATTCTTCTATAAATCCAAGATATACATTTGAAACTTTTGTCGTAGGAAATTCAAACCATTTTGCACATGCTGCTGCCGTTGCGGTTGCAGAAGCACCTGCTCAGGCATACAATCCACTATTTTTATATGGTGACTCAGGACTTGGAAAAACGCATCTTATGCACGCAATTGGAAATTACGCAAAAATTATAAATCCGTCAGCAAAGATTGTTTATATTTCATCTGAAAAATTTACTAATGAGCTTGTAACTGCAATTTCAACAAGAACTACAGCACAATTTCGCTCAAAATACAGAAATGCAGATATACTTTTGATAGATGATATACAATTTCTTGCAGGAAAAGAAATGGCTCAGGAAGAGTTTTTCCATACTTTTAATGACCTTTATAATGCAAATAAACAAATAGTACTTACAAGTGACCGTCTTCCGCGCGAAATAAATACTCTTGAGGACCGTCTTCGTACAAGATTTGAATGTGGACTTATAGGAGATATAAAACCACCGGATTATGAAACAAGAATTGCTATTTTGCAAAAAATGGCAGAACAAAACAGAGTTGAAGTACCATATGATGTTTATTGTTATATGGCAGATAATATAAAATCAAATATACGTGAACTTGAAGGTGCACTTACAAGAATTATATCTTATTCAAGAATAACAGGTAAAATTATTAATATGGATCTTGCAATAGAATCGCTTTCTACTGTTATAGAACAAAAAGGCGTAGTAAGAATTACTGCAAAATCAATAAATGAAGCCGTATCAAAATATTATAATATTCCTGTTGAAGATATAAAAGGAAAAAGAAAAACACAAGATATTGCCGATGCAAGACAGGTTGCAATGTATCTTTGCAGAAAGCTTACTGATATGTCTTTTGTAGTTATAGGTAAAGAATATAGCGGAAGACATTATACAACAGTAATGCACGCAGTTGATAATATTGAAGAAAGCATAAAAACAAACAGTGAGGTAGCACTTGCAGTTGAAACAATGACAAAGCAGCTTAAGACAATACTTGGATAAAATTTTTTCATATTCTTATGTTGATATGTGAAAATTATTTTGTGGACGATTGTGAAAATGTGATTTATGTGGATTATTTAAGGTTGTTATCCTTATTTTATACTAATAAAAAAAAGCTTATATGACGCTGATTTTTTCACTTTTCCTCATAATCCATATACACTACTAATACTACTTCTATAATATATATTATATTAATTTATTTTAATAAAAAAATTTTTTAAAATAATTTTTAAAGGACTGATAAAAAATGAAATTTATTTGTGATAAAGCAAGCCTTATTGAAGCTATAAATACTGTTCAAAAAGCAGTAAGCCCGAAATCAACACTTCCTATTTTGGAGGGTATTTTACTTGAATGCAGCGACGGAAAGGTAATACTTACAGGTAATGACCTTGAAATAAGTATAAAATACGAAATCGAGGCAAGTGTATCGGAAGAAGGAAGTATAGTTTTAAATTCAAGAATGTTTGGTGATATAATAAGAAAGCTTCCTGATGCACCTGTTTTAGTAGAAAGCGATGAAAATAATATTACTAATATAAAATGTGTAAATGTTGATTTTAATATATCGGGACTTTTGGCGTCTGAATTTCCAAAAATAACAGAGGTTGCAAGAGAAAATTCTGTAAAAATTGAAAACAGCAAGCTTAAAAAAATGATAAAGCAGACTATTTTTGCGGTTTCACTTCGTGAAAATAAACCTGTTTTGACAGGTGCGTTTTTTGAAATTGAAAATTCGCGTTTTACAATGGTTGCAAGTGATGGATACCGTCTTGCAATAAGAAATGAAACAATACAGGATTGTGGCAAAGTTATAAATGCTATTGTTCCTGGAAAAACACTTAATGAACTTTTAAAGATAATAAAAGATGACGATAATATAATAAATATATATTTTACTGACAAGTATGTATTGTTTGAGTTTGAGAATTTTATAGTAACATCAAGACTTCGTGACGGTGAATATATAAAATATAAGTCAGCTATACCTTCTGAGTATAATATTGAAATAAATGCAAATGTAGCATCATTTTGTGATTCAATAGACAGAGCTGCACTAATAATAAATACTGAAACATCAAAGAGTCCTTTAAAGCTTGATATAAAAAATGATAATATAATAATAAGCTGCAGCTCACATATGGGTAAGGTTTCTGATATTATAAATGTAAATTCATCAGGCGGTGAGCTGTTGATAGGATTTAATCATAAATATTTATGGGATGCATTTAAAAATTGTGAAGATGAAGAGGTTATTATGAAATTTATTACTGAAAGATATCCTCTTATAATAACTCCTGTAGAGGGCGATGCATTTTTATATATGATTCTTCCAATTATAATTCAGTCATAATAAAAAATTATTATAAAATCGGAGATTATTATGGAAAAAATAGATATTTCTATAAATACAGAATATATAAAGCTTGACCAGCTTTTAAAATTCAGCGGAATCGCAGAGACCGGTTCTGATGCTAAGGATATGATATTAGACGGCATCGTGAAATTTAATGGCGAGGTTTGCTTGATGCGTGGCAAAAAGGTACGCACCGGCGATAGCGTTGAAATTGAATTTGAAGATGAAACTGTTATAATTTCGGTAAAGTAATATGTATATAAAAAGTATAAAATTAAAAGATTTTCGTAATTATGAACACGTGAATATAGATTTTATAAATGGTACTAATATAATTTATGGAAATAATGCTCAGGGAAAAACAAATATACTCGAATCTATATTTCTTTTTTGCACTGCGCGTTCACACAGACGTGCAACCGATAAAGAAATTATTCGTCAAGGTGCAGATTTTGGTGTTATAAATATAGAATTTTGTGATGATGTTCGTGATTACAGCGGATGTATGAAAATTCTTGATGGTAAAAAAAAGTTTGTCAGTATAAACAATGTGAATATAAAAAAAATAAGTCAGATTGCAGATTACATAAACGTTGTAATGTTTTCACCTGAGGATCTTTTAATAATAAAGGATTCACCTGTTATAAGACGTCGTTTTGTCGATATGTCTATAAGTCAGATTTCGCCTGTGTATGTTTCTTTATTAAATGATTATTTAAAAATATTAAATCAGAGAAATAATCTTTTAAAAAATATAAAAAAGAATGGTAAAGGTGAAGAAACGCTTGATATATGGGATAATTATCTTATAGATTTGTCAGTAAAAATAATAAAATACAGACGCGAATTTATAAAAAAATTATTAGTATTTGCAAAAAAAATTCACACTGAAATATCGGGTGAGGAGCTTTTTATAAAATACATATCAAACTGCGCCGATAATATTTATGACGATGAAAAGCTTTATAAAGAGCTTTGTGAAAAAATAAAAAAAACGCGTCGGCGTGATATTGAAACAGGGACAAGCAATACAGGTGCTCACAGAGATGATTTTATATTTTATATAAATGATAAAGATGCAAAAATATATGGATCACAAGGTCAGCAAAGAAGTGTTGTGCTAAGTCTTAAGCTTGCACTTACAGAGCTTATAAATCAGGTAAAAAACAGCTATCCCGTAATTTTACTTGATGATATAATGAGTGAGCTTGATGAATCGAGAAGACGTTATTTATCGGGAAAAATTGAAGGAAAACAGGTTATTATTACTTGTACTGATAAAGAGCAAAGTGCACCGTATTTAAATGTTAAATATTTTTATGTATCAAATAACAGTGTAGAGTCGCAGTAAAAAATAAAATGAAAACGGAGAGTATTTTATGTATCTTCATTTAGGATCCGATGTTGTTGTGTCACAAAGCGATATAATTGCGATTTTTGACCTTGATACAACATCAATTTCAAAAATAACGAGAAAATTTTTAAATACTGTTCAAAAAAATAATAAGGTTATTGATGTAAGCAGTCAGGATTTACCAAAAAGTTATGTTTTGTGCGGAAAGAAAAATGATTTTAATATATATATTTCTCCATTGTCTGCACAAACGCTTTATAAACGTGCTTTGGGAAAATTTAAAATAGAGTAATTTATATAATTTTACCTTTGATATAGAAAGGAAATGTAAAAGTATGAGTGAAAATTTGGAAAACAAAGTTACAAACAATTATGATGAAAATCAAATTCAGGTTTTGGAAGGACTTGAAGCTGTAAGAAAGCGTCCCGGTATGTATATTGGCCCAACGTCTATAAGAGGTCTACATCATCTTGTTTATGAGATTGTTGATAATGCTATTGACGAAGCACTTGCAGGATATTGTAAAAATATTACCGTTACAATTGATAAGGGAAATATCATTACCGTAACTGACGACGGTAGAGGTATTCCGGTTGGAATTCACCCAAAAATGGGTATTTCGACTCTTGAGGTTGTATTTACAATTCTTCATGCAGGTGGTAAGTTTGGCGGCGGCGGATACAAAGTATCAGGAGGTCTTCACGGCGTGGGTTCTTCTGTTGTTAATGCGCTTTCAGAGTGGCTCGAGGTTGAGGTTTCGACGGGTGAGGATGTATATTTTCAGCGTTTTGAACGTGGAAAGAGCTGTGGCAGTGCAAAGGTTATAGGAAAGACAGATAAAACAGGCACAAAGGTTACATTTATGGCTGATGATACTGTTTTTGAAACTACTGATTATGAGTATGAAACACTTCTTACTCGTCTCAGAGAGCAGGCATTTTTAAATGCAGGTATAAATATTACGTTTACGGATAACCGTACAGAAGAGCCTGTTGTAAATAATCTTTATTATGAAGGCGGTATCCGCGAATTTGTAAAGCATATAAATCGCAAAAAGGTTGCGATACACGATGACGTTATTTATTTTGAGGGACAAAAAAATGACGCTCAGGTCGAAATTGCAATGCAGTATACTGACAACTATAACGAAAATCTTGTAAGCTTTGCAAACAATATTAATACAACTGAGGGTGGTACTCATGAAATGGGATTTAAAGCCGCACTCACAAGAGTATTTAATGATTATGCAAGAAAGTATAACATACTTAAAGAAAAAGATCAGAATTTGTCAGGTGAAGATGTAAGAGAAGGACTTACTGCGATTATAAGCGTAAAGGTAGTGGAGGCGCAGTTTGAAGGTCAGACAAAAACAAAGCTTGGTAATTCAGAGGTAAGAGGTCTTGTAGATAAGACAGTAAGTGATAAATTTGCAGATTTTCTTGAGGAAAATCCGCCGATTGCAAGAATGATACTTGAAAAATCACTCACCGCTGCACGCGCACGTGAAGCGGCAAGAAAAGCAAGAGAGGCAACAAGAAAATCAAGCTCGCTTGGTGATACATCACTTCTTGGCAAGCTTGCACGCTGCTCAGGTGATGACCCTGAGAAAAACGAAATATATATCGTCGAAGGTGACTCGGCAGGTGGCTCGGCAAAACAGGGCCGTGACAGAAGTTTTCAGGCGATACTTCCTTTATGGGGTAAGATGCTAAACGTTGAAAAAGCGCGTATTGACAAGGTATATGGCAATGAAAAGCTTTTGCCTATTATTATGTCGCTCGGCACAGGTATAGGCGATGATTTTGATATTACAAAGCTTAAATATCATAAAATTATAATAATGGCCGATGCCGATGTCGACGGTTCGCATATTCGTACACTTCTTTTGACATTTTTCTTCAGACATATGCGCCCGCTCGTTGATGCAGGATATATATATCTTGCACAACCGCCGCTGTTTAAGGTTACAAAGGGTAAAACTATAAAGTATGTATACAATGACAATGACCTTCCAAAAGTAACGGCAGAGCTTGGCGGAAAATGCGATGTACAGCGCTATAAAGGTCTTGGTGAAATGACTGCTACACAGCTTTGGGAAACAACAATGAATCCCGAGACAAGAACAATGCTTAAAGTAAATGTTGATGATGCTGTTCTGGCAGATGAGATGTTTACTGTGCTTATGGGCGACAATGTCGAGCCAAGACGTGAATTTATAGAAAAAAATGCAAGTCTTGTTACAAATCTTGATATATAAGATATAAAAAAATTAAAGCCTGATGTTTTTAAAGCATCAGGCTTTTTAATATGAAAGTTAAATTTTATAATCCATCAGGAAAAACCGGCGGTGTCGGAATTACAGATGGCGAAGATGATGGTGTGGGTATTGGTGTAGGTGTAGGCGATAAAATTGGCTCTTGAGTATTATCCGGAGCCGGCGATGTTGTCGGATCATCCGGGTCAATCGGATTTACGCTTGGAGCAGCCTTTCCGGTACCTACACGCACAACCTTATTAACCATTGTGTATGTGCTCTTGTGCAAAAGCTTATTTTCAATTTCCTTGCCGTTTTCATATATAATTTTGTATGTGTTTACAACGTGCCCTTTAAAGCCCGGTGCGTCAACAACTGTTTTGCCCTCAGGGAGTGTTTCATCTTTAATTTCAGTAACGCCAAAAGGTTTTGTGCTTACTGTCTGTGTTGTGATTTTAACAGTTCTGTCAGGATTTTGTTTTGTGCCGACAATTTTTGCTGATACGCTGCCGCCGCCCCATGATGTTATAATTTTTATAGGTGCGTCTGTATTGTTTTTAAATCTAAAATCGAGCGAACCATATGCAACTGTTGCATCCATTCCAAGCGGTGCATAAGATACCTCGAGCGAATGTTCGTGGCGCTCTGTGACCTCTAAATCGGCATAAAGTACTGCGGCATAGATAGTTGAGCTCGTCTGACATATTCCGCCACCAAGTCCGTCAACCATCTTATTATTTTCATATACAGATGCTGCACGAAAGCCTCTTTCAACAGTTCTTTTGCCAACAACTCCATTATACGAAAATTCTTCGCCAGGAAGAAGAATCTTTCCGTTTACATATTTTGCAGCAAGCTCTACGTTATTTGAACGCGGAACATTTGATGTCATATATTTTGTTGAGTAGCTGCCGAGCACATCTTTAAAAAGCGATGTGCTGAGCGAATCGGCTTTGACATTTGGCTCTTGCAGTATAAATGGTATCGAAACATCTGCTGAGCCAGGAGCAAAATCTTTTAAAAGACTTTTCGCATCCGAAACGTCAAAATGACGTCCCACAATATCGTCCTCAACTACAACATCATTATCTTTCAATACGTATTTTGCGTCCATAGGCTCGCGCTTTGTTATCTCAAAAAGTTCTTCTACATCAACGGGCGCAGGCGTTGTATTAACCTTTGTAGCAGTAATTGTTTCGTTTGCAGCGGGTTTTAAACTGTCAAGCACCTGTGTGCGAAGCTTTGCTACATCTACGCCAAGACCCTCTTTTCCGGCGTGGATTACGATTTTGTCTTCAAGTATATTGATTTCGTGCTGAACAAGTGTGCCGCCTGCTTTTCGTGCAAAGCTGTTTAATATATCATCAAGCTTTAAATGATCATAAGAATACACAAAATCGATGCTCTTTTTAAAAGTTTTTGCATAAAGTGCGGTAAACGGATTTTTCTTTGCGTATGAAAGCGCCGCATCTGCAGTTTTTTCTTTATCAATTGTGAGGTCGATATCTTTGGCATTTATTTTCGCTGTTATATCCGAGTTTTCAAGCTTTACTGTTACAGATACTGACTCGTACGGATTTTCAATAGTTGAAAGATGATCGATGACCTGCTCTTTTGTATATCCGCTTATATCGTAGCTGTTTATAAGCACGCCGTTATTTACAACGCTTTTATCACTCATAAACGCAGATGTAAGCAAAAATGCAATCAAACCTATAAATATTACACTTATAACGCACAGCGTTATTATGGTTGGTCTACTCATTTTCTTTATTTTTTTCTGGCGTCTTGCGCTGGCATTTCTCGCCGATTTTGGCGCATCATTTTTCTTCACCATAAAAACTCCTTTATACTTAAAAAATGTTCTTCTATTAATATATGTAAGGCATAGTGTATTCTTTCTAAAGTTAAGAAAACATATACGCAATATATTATTATCAATTTACTTACATTTTACTACAAAAAATGCGTTAAGTAAAGCGAAAATAGGCTTTTTTATATTTCATTTTTGTTTCATGAATTGCTTTTTTTAATATTTGTAAAATTAGGTATATTTTGGTCTAAATACGGATAAAATTATATTAACATTTCGTAACATTTTAAGAATTTTAATAAAAATTTATTTAATTTTAAAAACGTCAAAAGTAGCGGTATTACAGTGTTTTTAGGACAGTAATTTTAAAAAGTATTACAAAATTGTTAAAAAAATCTTGACAAAAATATTAATTTGATGTAGAATGGGTATGCCCAAAAATCAAAAAGGCAGTAAACACACAGTTTTGGTTTGCCGTTAACTTTTAAAAATCAAAATATTTTTCATTGGTTTTTATTATGGCATTTTCAAGCTGTGAAGAACGGAGGATTTATGAATTTATTAGGCAAATGGAAAATTAATAAGCATTTGTCGCCTCGCAAACTTTTGATAACAGGCGCAATGGTTACTTTGATGATAGCCGTTACAGTTATTACATTGGTGGCGGCAGCAAAATGGGAAGTTACGCTTAAAGACGGCATAAGCACTGTCAGTATTAAAACAACAAAAACAACTGTCGGCGATGTTTTAGAAGAAGCAAACGTTGTACTTGCGCCACAGGATGTAGTTGTGCCCGAAGAGAGTACGCCTATAAGCGAGGCAAGACAAATAGAAATTAAACGTGCATTTGAGATAACAGTTTCTGATATAGATGGCGAGAAAGTATATAAGACAGCATATGATACTGTTGAAGGTGCGCTTAGTCAGTGCGAAATTATACTTGATGAAAACGACGAGGTTGACCCGCCGCTTGATTCAAAAATTTTGGCAGGTGATTTAATCAGTGTATCACGCGTTGAAATAAGCGAGGTTACAGAAGAGACAGAGCTTGAATATGAGCTTGTAGAGGAAAAAACCGACAAAATACTAAGAGGCGTAAAAAGACTTGTTACAGGCGGTGAGAACGGACTTGCAAATATAACTTATCGACTTGTTACAAAAAATGGCGTTCTTACATCAAAAGAAGAGGTTTCAAGAGAGGTTTTGCGTGAGCCTGTTAACAGAGTTGTAGCAGTCGGAACGGGAGAACTTAGCGCTCCTGTGGCAAAGCTTGCATCAAGAAGCGGTTCATCTTTTGACAAAGCATCGGCAAGAGTTATTACATGCGTTGCAACAGCGTATGATGGTTCATATGAAACACTTGGTTATTCAAATCCAAGGACGTGCCTTGGAAGAGTTCCTACAGTTGGTACGGTTGCAGTTGACCCAAAGGTTATTCCGCTTGGAACAAGAATGTATATTGAGTCTGTTGACGGCTCGTATGTATACGGCGAATGTTTTGCAGGTGATACGGGCGGTGCTATAAAGGGAAACAGAGTTGACTTGTTTATGGCATCACGTTCACAGGCACTTTCGTTCGGAAGAAGACAGGTTAAGGTTTATATCCTGGATTAATACGGGGATGTTTAAAAATGCACAGACCGTTCAATGACAATAAATATCATTTATAAACATCAACAAAATATAAAAATTTATATATTATTGTAAAAAAATCCGCAAATTTGCGGATTTTTCTTTGTCTTATTTCATTGAACTACAAACGAAACTCACCGCTCGACGTACCATCGTACGCCTTCGGGCAGAGTATTATGTGGCTAACGCCACACAATACTTCGTTTCGTTCGTTCTGCACTATTTTTACTCATCCCTCGGGGTTGTTGCATTTTATTACTCTACATATTCTCTTACTCTAAGCGTTACGCCTATTTCGTCGGCAATTTTTTGACATTTGTCAATTTCCTCTTTGCCGATGATATCAACAACGCTGAGCATTACTTTTGTATGCGGTGCCGCCTTTTTTGCAAAATCAAGCATAATATCAAAGGCATCTTCGCCATAAATTGATTTACAACACTTATCATACGCCTTTTTATTTGATGCGTTAAGGCTTACCGAAACTGTATCTATAACGCCCTCAAAAAGCGGTGTGATGTCTTTGTTATGGAACTTGTTTGCGTGTCCGTTGGTATTTATGCGAGTTGCAATATCATAATTTTCTTTAATCCATTTTGCAACCTCTATGAGTTCGTCAATTTTTATAGTTGGCTCGCCATAGCCGCAAAATACAATTTCTTTATACGAATTTATATCATGCTTTTTAAGCGCATCAATTATCTCATCTGCGCTCGGCTCATGCGAAAGCCACAGCTGTGTGCCGCCACCTACTCCGTCCTTGTTTGTTCTAAGACAAAATGTGCAGCGGTTTGTGCAGCGGTTTGTAAGATTTACATACAAATACTGTTCATGCTCTGCCTCGGCAGTGTATGTGTATACAAATATATCACTCATTGTTTATCTCCTTGTTAAACAAAAACTAATTTTTAAGACTGTGAAGTGGCGCGGGAATTCTGCCACCACGGCTTATAAATGTGTTGGCGCTGTATTTGTTTACATTCATAACCGGACCGCTGCCCAAAAGGCCGCCAAATTCAACTGTGTCACCTATTGTTTTTCCGGGAGCGGGTATTATACGAACAGCCGTTGTCTTTGAGTTTACCATACCGATTGCTGCT
Organism: Candidatus Aphodoplasma sp.; assembly: GCA_045592745.1. Taxonomy (GTDB): domain Bacteria; phylum Bacillota; class Clostridia; order UBA1381; family UMGS1253; genus Aphodoplasma. The sequence continues at coordinate 11,169 of JAZNVH010000006.1, forward strand.
TCGTCAGCGATTATTGCCGATATTGTAGAGGCGCTTGTATCGCCCGGAACAACAATCATATCAAGTCCAACAGAGCATACGCAAGTCATTGCCTCAAGCTTTTCAAGGCTGAGTGCGCCGCATTTTGCCGCTGCGATCATACCTGCGTCCTCACTTACGGGAATAAATGCGCCCGAAAGTCCGCCGACATAGCTTGACGCCATTACGCCGCCCTTCTTTACTGCATCATTTAAAAGCGCGAGCGCTGCAGTAGTGCCGTGAGTTCCGCACTTTTCAAGGCCCATTTCTTCAAGAATGTATGCAACACTGTCACCAACTGCAGGAGTCGGTGCAAGCGACAAATCGACAATTCCGTATGGTACGCCAAGGCGTCTTGATGCCTCTTTTGCAACAAGCTGTCCCATTCTTGTTATTTTAAAAGCAGTCTTTTTTACAGTTTCGGCAACTGCCTCAAAGTCTGCATCCTTGCCAATTTTTTCAAGCGCACATTTTACAACGCCGGGCCCGCTGACACCTACGTTTATTACACATTCGCCCTCGCCGCTGCCATGAAATGCGCCTGCCATAAACGGATTATCCTCAACCGCGTTTGCAAAAACCACAAGTTTTGCACATGCAAAGCCGCCTGACTCCTTTGTAAGCTCGGCTGCTTTTTTTACAATCTGACCCATCTCGCGAACGGCGTCCATATTTATGCCTGCGCGCGTTGTCGCAACGTTTACGCTTGAGCATACGCGCTCGGTTTGTTTAAGAGCTTCAGGAATTGACGCTATCAGCATCTTATCGCCGTATGTATAGCTTTTGTGCACAAGAGCGCTGTAACCGCCGATAAAGTTTACACCGGTTTTAATTGCCGCCGCATCGAGAGTTTTAGCAATTTTTACGCAGTCGTCTACAGATTTTGCGTGTTCACAAAGATATGATGCGGGTGTAACGGAGATGCGCTTGTTTATAATCGGAATGCCGTATTCACATTCAATATCCTCACCTGTTTTCACAAGGTCTTTTGCAAGCGTGGTAATTTTCGTATACACCTTTTCACACATTTTATCTATGTCGGGGTCGACGCAGTCTTTAAGCGATATACCCATAGTAATTGTGCGCACATCAAGGTGTTCTTCTTCAAACATTTTTATTGTTTCCAATATTTCAAATTTATTAAGCAAAGCTACCAACCTTTCCTGGTATGTAATGTCCACATTATTTAAGTTAAATTCTGTGCATCGAATTAAAAACGTCCTCATGCTGAATTCTTACAGAAAGACCAAGGCTTTCTCCTACCTCATCAAGCTCCTTTGAAATAGTGTCAAAAGGCTTTGTGCACTTTTCAATGTTTACAAGCATTATCATAGTAAACATATCCTGCATAATAGTCTGTGAAATATCAAGAATATTGATTTGTGCCTCGGCAAGAATGTTTGATACCGTAGAGATAATACCAACCCTGTCATGTCCTATAACTGTTATAACTGCTCTCATTTTCATGCTCCTTAATAATTATAATTTTACTTAAACAGATTTATATCTATTATACATCGTTTTTAACGCCTTTTCAAGCAATTTATATAATTCGGCTTTTGTTATAATTTTTGGGTGTGGTTATATCTGTTTTTTTGACAAAATGCATCTCATGTCTAAGGTTATCTTTTTATTTTGACTTATATAAAATAAAAACGTGTCGATGATTGTCATAAACTGCGCTTGAAAAAGCTTTAATTATTGTGTTTGCATTGATATAATACTTAAAAAGCGTAATAACAAAGGAGAAGGTTAATATGAAAAAGGAGCTTGTATATACTATAGAAGATATAAAGAGCGAAGACGAAAAAGCATTTTGTTTAAAATATTTTCTTATAGAAGAGCACACAGGCGCATTAAACGGCTTTGGCATCTGCAGCTATGGAATTGAGATTATAAAAGAAAGTCAGGCGGGCAGCGAAAGCAGGGCGGCAATGTCGATAAGCTGTGACAGACAGGAGGTTATAGAGCTTGTCTTGCGTATGGCAAAAGGAGCGGTTACGCCTTCGGATTTTTATGATGTTTTGCGTGATGAAATCTTTAAAAAAAGCCTTGATATTTGCAAAACTTTATGTTCATAAAAGCAAATTATAAAAATGGTATTCTGGCACTTGGCACTGCATGTTGTATAATGAAAATACATATATTCCATATATAGTAAAGTGGGTTTGTAATTAAATTATAAATGAAAAAAAGCTTGACAGATACAAAAAATATATGTATAATATTTACCGTGCCCGCATATGCGGATACGGTTTTAAATTGTGTATTGGCGAGTTAATATATACTTGCTTTTCAAACATTTTGCAGGAGGTGTTAAGAATGCTTAGAACATACCAGCCAAAGAAAAGGCAAAGAAGCAAGGTACACGGCTTCAGAAAAAGAATGAGTACTGCTAACGGCAGAAAGGTTCTGGCCAGAAGAAGACTAAAGGGTAGAAAAAAACTGTCAGCGTAAAAGGCCACCAAGTGGTCTTTTCTTTTAGACAGAATTTTCTAAAAAGCCTTTATAAACAGTACTTATTTGCACGCTGTTTGGTGTAATTTTGTGCATTTTTTGTTTTACAATGCTGTGGACGGTGATTTTAATTGAACGCTACTTCTTCTATGAAGTATAACCGCGATTTTCGCTATCTTTACAGGAAGGGAAAATCGATTGCGGCGGGGTATCTTGTGATTTACTATAAGAAAACCTCAAAAAAAGAGAACATACTTGGCATCACCGTTACAAAAAAACTTGGTAATGCGGTTGTGCGTAACAGAGTCAGAAGACTTATACGTGAGTGCTACCGCCTTCGTGAACCTGAAATGAATCTTGGATACAGCATAGTAATTGTTGCACGAAACAGAGCGGCAGATGCAGATTTTAACATGCTAAGAGGCGACATGGCATATCTTTTGAAAAAGAGTGGAATAATTCCTACAAACGATACAGATAATTGATTTTTATAAAAAGGATATGCAAAAAAGAGAAAAGTGTGATTTTTTTAATGAAGAAAATTTTACTTAGCCTTATAAAGATGTATCAAAAACGCATATCGCCATTAAAACGAAAAGCTGTATGCAGATTTCATCCGACGTGCTCTGTATATGCATACGAGGCGATTGAAAAATACGGAGCTTTTCGCGGAGGTGCAAAGGCGCTATGGCGGATATTACGTTGTAATCCGCTTAATAAAGGCGGCTATGACCCGCTAAAGTAATCTATTTAAAAACACACTTTGCTTAGCTTATGAGGAGAACGAAATATGGGCAGTATTTTTACATGGCTTATTGTTAAGCCTATGGGCTTTATAATAAAGCTTATTTATGATTTTATACCGAATTACGGTGTGGCTCTTATAATTTTTACGGTTTTAATAAAGCTTTTGATTTTACCGCTTAACTTAAAATCGCAAAAATCAATGGTAAAGCAGCAAAAGCTTGCGCCACAGCTTCAGGAGCTTCAAAGAAAATATGCAAATGACAAAGATAAGCTCAATAAGGAAATGATGGAGCTTTACAGGGCAAATGATGCAAATCCGGCAAGTGGATGTCTTCCATTGTTTTTGCAGTTCCCGATTATTATAGGACTGTTTCAGGTTGTTCAAAAGCCGCTTTCCTATATGCTTGGAATTAACTTTAATTTGCCTGAAAATATAAACAAGGTTATAAATCTGCAGCAAATTGTTGCAGGCAGCGAAGCTTTGGCGCAGAGTGCTCCAAACGGTTTTCTTAATATGACAATGGAGCAGCTTGCAAACAACTACCAGATTGCAATGAGTAACTTTGCATCAAATCCCGCGATTGAGGGTTTTAGAGATTGGGTGATTAACTTTAATTTCCTCGGTCTTGATTTGTCAAGATATCCGAGCGAGGTATGGGGACCGCTCAGCACTCTTCTTTTTGGAGGACAGATTTCGCCGATGCTTTTATCTGTGCTTCCGCTTTTGATTATTCCTGCTTTATCGGGACTTACATCGTGGTGGCTTAGCAAAATGACAGCCTCAAGTCAGCCAAAGCCGGCTGCGGCGAATGGGAGCGAGGATACAGCGACTCAAATGGCAAGCTCGATGAGTTTGATGATGCCGCTTATGTCGGTATTTTTCACATTTACACTTCCGTCGGGTGTTGGCCTTTATTGGATTATTTCAAATGTAGTTCAAATAGTTCAGCAGTACTTTACTGTGGCATACTTTAAGAAAAAGGAGGAAAACACAGATGTTGTCGACACAATCAAGAAGAATAGAAAAGACCGCAAAAAGCGTAGATGAGGCAATAGAGCTTGCACTTTCTGAGCTTGGCGCGACAAAAGATATGGTTGAGATTGAAGTTCTTGAAGAGGCTTCGAAGGGCCTTTTCGGAATTTTGGGCTCAAAGGATGCAAAGGTTTTGGTTACATTAAAGCAAACTGCAAAAACAGCAGCGATAGATTTTTTAAATGAGTTGTTTTTTGCAATGGGTATGAGAGTAGATGTTCAGGTTAGCGAAACCGATGAAATGCTTGACATTAATCTTGTTGGTGATGATATGGGCATAATCATTGGAAAAAGAGGCGATACACTTGATGCAATACAGTATCTCACAAGTCTTGCTGTAAATCGCTTGGGCGGACCTTACAGAAAGGTTTCGATTGATACAGAAAATTATCGCGCAAAACGTAAAGAGGCACTTTGTGCATTGTCAAACCGTATTGCAGATAAGGTTGCAAAAACGGGCAGACGCCACATTTTTGAGCCTATGAATCCGTATGAAAGACGAGTAATTCATGCCACGCTTCAGGATCATGAAGAAGTTCATACATACTCTATAGGTGATGAACCAAACCGTAAGGTTGTTGTTTCACTTAAGAGTGATGTAAAAGCCAAAAGAGCGTAAAAATTAATTACCCGCGCCTGTGTGGTGCGGGTATTTTAATCTAAAGGTATTTGTATAGTGCAGTTTACAAAAGGGGGCTTTTGTATGAGTCATGAAACTATTGCAGCTATTGCCACTCCTGTTGGTGTGGGAGGCATTGGTGTTATAAGAATAAGCGGTGATAAGGCGCTTTTTATTGCCGATAAAATTTTTAAAGGAAAGACAAGGCTTTGCGATGCGCCCTCTCACACAATTCATTATGGGCATATTATAAATGAAAGCGGCGAAACGATTGATGAGGTTATGGTATCGGTTATGCGTGCACCGCGCACATTTACGGCAGAAGATGTTGTGGAAATTTCGACGCACGGCTCGCCCCTTGTTATGCAAAAGGTGCTTTCGGCAACGCTTTCGGCAGGTGCAAGAATGGCGAAGGCGGGTGAATTTACAAGGCGTGCTTTCTTAAACGGACGTATCGACCTTTCAAGTGCTGAGGCGGTAATTGATGTAATTCATGCCGATAGCGAGTTATCGCTTAAAAATGCTATAAACCAGCTCGAAGGCGGACTTATGCACGAAATTGAAAAAATACGTCAGCCGCTTTTGTATGTATCGGCACAATTTGCCGCGGCGGTAGATTATCCTGATGATGAAATTGCAGATTTGAGCGAGCAGAGTCTTGAAAAAACGCTTAAAGCTGCGATAGATGGATGCGAAAAGCTTATAGAGGGCGCAGATGTTGGAAGAATTGTCAAAGAAGGAATAATATGTGTGCTTGCGGGAAGACCAAATGTCGGCAAATCATCATTATTAAATGCGCTTACGATGTCCGAGCGTGCTATTGTAACAGATATTGCAGGTACGACGCGCGACGTAATTGAGCAAAGCGTTAATATAAACGGTATTGCAATCAGGCTTTTTGATACTGCGGGGATAAGAGATGCAGGTGATGAGGCGGAAAAAATTGGCGTTGACAGAAGCAAAGGCTGTATCGAAGGTGCAGATATTGTACTTGTTCTGTTTGACAGCGGCGAGGCTCTTAGCGAAGAGGATATAGAGATATTATCGCTTACAAAAGATAAAAAGCGTATAATAGTTATAAACAAATCGGATCTTGAAAGAAAGCTTGATATAGCTAAGCTGTCGGATATGATAAATGATGAGGAGCCGGTTTATATAAGCACAAAAACGCGTGATGGTGTAGATAAGCTAAAAGAAAGATTATCTGATATGTGCGGCTTGAAAATGGCGACAAAATCAAGCTCGCTTGTTTCAAATATGCGTCATGCCGAGGCGCTCAAAAGCGCAAAAAGCTCTTTGCAGTCTGCGCTTGATACGCTAAGCGTCGGTATGCCTATGGATATGTGTACGATAGATGTGTCTGCCGCACTTGAGAGTCTTGGACTTATAACAGGGCAGGGCGTGTCAGCCGATATTGTGGACGAAATTTTTGCGCAGTTTTGTGTTGGAAAATAATTTTTTGCAGGATGTTTTATAAGGCATCCTGCTTTTTTGTTCGTTAGGGGAAAATATATTAAAAAATATGCTTTAATTTGTGTTTTGCTCTTGTATTTTACCTAAATATTGTATATTATATAGGTGTATGGAAAATTATCTTTAAGGGAAATTAATATGACAAATGATAAAAATACTATGGCGTGTCACACAACACCCCGCCTTGATGCGCTTTTAAAGATTTTACAAAACTCAAAATCTGTGGCAGACATTGGATGTGACCATGCATACTTGTCAATCCTTCTTGCACGCTCTGATGAAAACAAAAAAATTATTGGCGCTGATATAAAAGAAGGACCGCTTAACAAGGCAAGAGAAAATGTAGAACGGTTCGGACTTTCTGATAGAATTGAGCTAAGGCTTGGTGACGGACTTGCGCCTTTGAAAACCGGCGAAGTCGATACGATTGTCATTGCGGGAATGGGCGCGCTTGTAATTTCGGGCATTTTAAGTGAGGGCGGGCATATTGCAAAAAAATCAGACAGACTTGTACTTCAGCCGATGAGCAGCGCACATGAGCTAAGGGAGTTTTTATATAAAAATGGCTATATAATAGAAAATGAGGTGCTTGTGCGCGAGGACAGACGCATTTATACAATCATAATTGCAAAAAGCGGTAAAACGGATAGTTTTACGCTTGGTGATTGTTATATAAGTCCTGCGCTCAGACAAAGCGGCGATGTGCTTTATAAAGAATACCTTTTAAAGCAAAAGTCGATAATTGAAAATGCGCTTGTGGGTATGAAAAATGCAAGGCGCTCTATAGATAAGCAAATATATGAAAAGCTTGTGTGTGAGCTTGAAGAATTTGAAAAATATGCAGGTGTCGTTTGATGCCTTTTACAGATAAAGGAGAGAAAAATATGAGCACAACATTAAAATGCAGGGATATTGCTTCGGTAATAGAGAGGCTTGCCCCAAAACAGCTTGCGTATAATTGGGATAATGTAGGACTTTTGTGCGGTGATGAGGATGCGCCGGTTACAAAGGTGCTTTTGACACTTGACCTTGATATAGATGTAGTAGACGAGGCAGTAAAAGAGGGCGCACAAATGATTATAGGACATCACCCGATTATGTTTGACCCTGTAAATCGTATTACGGCGCAAACTCCCGAGGGACGCCTTTTGCGCGCTCTTATAAAAAATGATATTTCGTATTATGCAGCGCATACAAATCTTGATGTTGCAAAAGGCGGACTTAATGACCTTCTTGCAAAGAAGCTTGGGCTTAAAAATGTAAAGATTTTAGAGTATACAGATGGAGATTCTGAAGGGATTGGCCGTACGGGCGATACCGAGGAGCCGGTTACGCTTGGTGCACTTTGTGCAAAGATAAAGCGTGCGCTTGGAGTGGATTATCTTCGCTACAGCGGCGATGCAAACGGGATTGTAAATCATATTGCAATAAATACCGGCGGCGGCACTGCTCTCATAGGCGCCGCTCTTGATGCAAAAGCTGATGTGTTTATTACGGGCGATTACAAATATTCGCAGATTCGTCAATGTGTTGAAAACGGAATGAAGATAGTGGATGTTGGCCACTATGATACAGAATTTATTGTTTGTGAATTGTTTGAGCAGTATTTGTCAAAGCAGTTTGGCGATGCGCTTGAAATTGTAAAAACAAAGGCAAATAAAAATATGGTAAAATTTATATAATAAAAGGGATGTGAGATGTAGCTATGTCAAAATTAAAGGTTTCGGTAGTTGGTACGGGAAGCATTTGTAAGGTACATATGGACTCGTGGATAAAAAGAGACGATGTAGAGGTTATCTCGTGTGCTGATATAAATTTTGAAAAAGCACAAGCTTTTGCAAAAAAGTGGAATATTCCACAGGTGTTTGACTCTATTGAGGCTCTTTTAGAAGGTTCTGACCCCGATATTGTTGATGTTTGCACATGGACAGCAGCTCATGTTCCGGTGGCTGTTGCCGCTGTAAATGCGGGTAAGCATGTAATATTAGAAAAGCCGACTTCGGATTCATTGAAGGCTGCGAAGAAGCTTCGTGCGGCTGTAAAGAAAAGCAATGTAGTATTTCAGCTTGCAGTTCCAAACCGTTATGATAAAAGAGCAGAGGAAATTAGAAAAATGGTTGATGCGGGCGAATTTGGCGATGTATTCTTTGGAAAAACAGCGTATGTACGTCAGCGCGGTGTTCCGGGCGGTTGGTTTTCATGCTCAAAATATTCAGGCGGCGGACCGCTTCTTGATGTAGGTGTACACAGAATTGATCTTGCGTGGTATCTTATGGGATGTCCCAAGCCTGTTTCGGCAAGCGCATCAGCATCTTACAGAATAGGTGATTATCGCAAAAGCCATGAGATTGTAGAATCGGATGGCGCAATTTCTGATAATAATACATGGTGTGGTGAGCCGGTGGCGGACTATAAGTTTGATATAGAGGACTCTGTTAGTGGTTTTGTTCGTTTTGAAAATGGTGCAACTCTTATTTTTGAAACATCGTGGACATTTAACGGACCAAATAATACTATGACTCAAATTTCAGGCAGCAAAGCGGGCGCAGTGCTCAAAGATACTTATGAAATATTCCGCGGTGAAGGCGACAAGGTTGTAGTTGAAACACCTGAAACCGAAAAAGGTAATATGTTTGATAACGAAATCGACCATTTTATTAATTGCATAAAAGAAGGAAAAACTCCACGCTCAGACATTGACGATGCAGTAACAATTGAGGCAATACTTTGTAGCATATACGAGTCTGCAAAGAAGGGCAAGGAAGTAAAAATAAAGCTTTAAAATATAAAAATCACCTTTGTAAAAGCAAGGGTGATTTTTTGTGTTTTTGAGGTATTTTTTCCAAACTTTTTGTTGACAATAATACTGATATATGATATCATTATGCGAGAGCATGAAGAGATCATGCAAAAAAGATTTGGAGGAACAAAGTAATGCAAAAAGGTACAGTAAAATGGTTCAACAGCGAAAAAGGTTATGGATTTATCCAGACTGAAGGTGGCGAGGATATCTTCGTACATTTTTCAGCAATCCAAGGCGAAGGCTACAAGACACTTGAAGAGGGTGCCGCAGTAGAATTTGAAGTTATTGATGGCGCAAAGGGCCCACAGGCGGCTAACGTATCAAAGCTTTAATTGGCATCTGATTTTTAATATAAAAAGATTTTCTATTTAAACAGGATTAGAGCAATTGCAAAAATCCAAAAGGAAGTTTTTTTGAAGCACTTTACGCTTCGGCAGATTGGTCAAAATTAATGTTTTGGAGCAAAAGGGGAAACCCTTGTAAAAATATTCGTGCCTTTGGGCACGGATATTTTTTTTCATAAAAAATAAAAAGGGGTGAATGATATAATGCTTAAAAAATTAACATTTTCAAAGGGTGTTCGCGATGGCTTGCCGATTGCGCTCGGATACCTTTCGGTATCATTTGCCTTTGGAATGATTTGTGTGCAAAAAGGGCTTCCTGTGTGGGCGCCGATTCTTATATCGCTTACTAACTTTACCGGGACGGGACAGTTTGCGGGAGCGGATTTGATAGCCGCGGGAGCCGCGTTTGCAGAAATTGCATTTACTGTTCTTATAATAAATATGCGTTATCTTCTGATGTCGCTTTCGCTTTCGCAAAAGCTTGAGCCAAATATAACGCTTATAAAAAGGCTTGCGATTGCATTTGGAAATACGGACGAAATTTTTGCTGTTGCAATGAGACAAAGCGGCGAGCTTAATTTTACATATATGATGGGACTTATACTCAGCGCATTTTCGGGCTGGGTATCAGGCACGGTTTTGGGTGTTTTTGCCGGTTCTTTTTTGCCTGCCGGTGTTCAAAGTGCGCTTGGAATTGCTATTTATGCAATGTTTATAGCTATAATTATTCCTGCTACGAGAGAATCAAAGCCGATAACACGTGTTGTATTGATTGGCATTTTAATAAGCTGTGTGTTTTACTATACACCGATTTTGTCGTCTGTAAGCAAAGGCTGGGTAATAATAATCAGTGGAATAATATCGTCGGCAATTGGCGCGTATTTCTTTCCGCTTAAGGAGGAAGAAAAATGAGTATGCTAAAAATTTTATGTGCAGCCTTGATAATGGCACTTGTGTCATATCTTCCGCGCGTTATACCATTGGCGCTTTTTAAAAATAAGATAAAAAATCGCTTTGTCCAGTCATTTTTGATGTATATGCCCTATGGTGTGCTTGCGGCGATGGTTTTTCCTGATGTATTTTATTCGACTGCGTCTTTTGTATCGGCGCTTAGTGCGTGTATATGCGCTCTTATAATGTCATATAAAAAGCTTGGTCTTATGAGTGTGGCGCTTAGTGCTGTTGGTGTGGTATTTGTATGCGAGTATATTTTGAGTGTTTTAGGAGCATTATAATATGGAAAAAGAGGCCTGTATTAAAATATACAGACCTCTTTTTTGAGTATAAGGTTTTGATATCTTTTTACGCATTTTCTTTTTCACAACGCCTCGTAAGATCACAAAGCAAATCGAAATATTCGCACATTTCCGAAAAAAGCATCTGGCGAGAAGAATCCTTTTTCAAAGCAGGGTTATTTTTAATATCTGCTATTTTATGTCTTATATTATTTTGAACGAAAATGATTTTTTCCACTTATATCAAATCTCCCTGCCGGTGTTGTATTGTTATAGTAAATAAAATTTTTTATGTAATTATAGAATTGTTTGGATACAAGCAATAATTTTACTAGGAGTAAAAATGCTTGCTTGCAAGGGCATTTTTGCGATGCCGTCAATTGATGCAGTGCTCATAAGAGCACATAAGGGCGATAGCTCTCAGGAATTTTATGAAATAAAATTCTTCATATATTAATTATAACATGTTTATTACAAATTGACAACAAAATATACAAAATAAAGGGATTAAAAAGCCAAACAATATACTATATATTGTGGCATTATTAACCCCTAATCTATATATTGATTTGCGTTTAACAGACAGTTAATTTCTACTCATAGTCCTTGCACAAAAGTGCGCGAATATAACCTCTGTCCTTTGTGGTTGAATCGATGTAATAGCCTCTGCCATAATAAAATCTTACAAGAGAGCTTACTTTTGCGCCTGTGTGGAGCATAATTCTTTTGATACCCATTTCGCGCATCTTTAAATCAACAAGATTTATAAGAGATTTACCAACGCCATTGTTTTGCGAATTAATTTTCACACCAAAACGGCTAAGATATGCTGTTTTATCCTCTTCGTTAATTTTAACACGCACACTTCCAACGGGCACATTGTCCATAAAAGCGACAAGTACCAATGAATTGTCAATGTCATTTTTTATATCCTCTTTTGTTTCACAAAGTGCCTGTATATTATCGTTTCCGACCATCTGGGCATATTTTTGAAATGCTTCGTGCGTGATTTGTTCTATTGCGTCAATGTCATTATACGTAGCGACACGTACCTCAAAGCCTGTATTCATCTTTGGTTTTCTCCTCTCCTTTGTTGTGAATAACTTATGCCATAAATGTTGCCATTATAGCTTTTTGTGCGTGGAGTCTGTTTTCTGCTTCGTCAAAAATCACCGAGTTTTTGCCGTCAATTACATCTTCTGTAACCTCAAAACCACGATATGCAGGAAGACAGTGCATAAATATTGCATCGTCCTTTGCATTTGCAAAAAGCTCCTTATTAACCTGATACGGAGTAAAGATTTTGAGTCTTTCTTCTTTTTCGCTTTCCTGACCCATGCTTACCCATGTATCTGTATATACAACATCGGCATTCTTAATTGCTTCTACGGGGTCATTTGTGATAATAACATTTGAGCCACTCTTTTTTGCATCCTCTTTTGCATTTGAAACAACTTCTTCGTTGCACATATAGTTTTCAGGTGTTGCAACGGATATATCCATTCCAACCTTTGCACAGCCGTATAAAAGCGAATGTGCCATATTGTTTCCATCGCCAAGGTATGCCATTTTAAGACCTTCGAGCCTTCCCTTGTGTTCGTATGTTGTCTGCAAGTCTGCAAGCACCTGACACGGATGGAGCAAATCGGTAAGTCCGTTTATAATCGGAATTGTTGAATATTTTGCAAGGTCTTCTACATCCGAGTGAGCGTATGTACGAATCATAATACCGTCAAGGTATCTTGACAGGACATTTGCGGTGTCATATATGCTCTCGCCACGTCCAAGCTGTATATCGGCAGAGCTTAGAAACAAAGGATAGCCACCAAGCTGTGTCATACCAACCTCGAACGAAACGCGTGTGCGAGTAGATGATTTTGTAAAAATCATACCAAGTGTTTTGCCATTTAATATCGGATGGGCAACTCCGCTTTTAAGCTCAGCCTTTAATTTAATGGCAAGCTTTAACATATCTTCTATCTGCTCTTTTGAACAATCATGTAAGCTTAAAAAATCTTTCATTTTTATATTCTCCTTATTTTTAGTTTTCGTTTGCAATTTCATTTGTAACATTGTCAAGAACTTTTATAAATTCATCGACATCCGCTTTTGTTATAATAAGCGGTGGCAATATGCGAAGTGTTGTAGCTGTGCTTCCGCAAAGTATTTTGTTTTCAAACATTTTTGCGTTGATTTTCTTAGAAAGACCTTCTTTATATTCAACGCCAAGCATAAGACCGAGTCCGCGAACCTCTTTTATAAGCTCAGGATATTTTGCCATGAGTTTTTCAAGCTCTGCTTTAAAATATGTGCCGACTTTTTCGCAGTTTTCTACAAGCTTTTCTTCTTTAATTATATTTAAAACTGAGAGCGCCACTGCAGTGCAGAACGGATTTCCGCCAAATGTGGAGCCGTGGTCGCCCGGCTCAAATGCACAAAAATTTTCTTTTGCACATACTGCGCCGATTGGCACGCCATTACCAAGCGCTTTTGCAAGTGTAAATATATCGGGCTCAATTCCAAAGTTTTCATACGCGAACATTTTTCCTGTACGGCCTATGCCTGATTGCACTTCGTCTACGATAAGGAGAATATCCTTTTCGTCACAAAGAGCACGAACCTTTTTTATATATTCTCTGTCACATTCATGCACACCGCTCTCGCCCTGAACAAGCTCGAGCATAATTGCTGCCGTTTTGTCTGTAACGGCATTTAAAAGTGCATCAAAATCGTTTATCATCACATGTGAAAAGCCCGGAGTAAGCGGCTTATACGGTTTTTGATATTTTGGCTGTCCTGTGGCAGCAACTGTTGTAAGTGTGCGTCCATGGAAAGAATCGGTAAGCGTTATAATTTCGTTTTTATCGGTTTTACCCTGCTTGTAAAAATAAATTTTTGCAAGCTTGATTGCGCCTTCGTTTGCTTCGGCACCCGAGTTTGCAAAAAATACTCTGTCAGCGCACGAGATGTTTACTAATTTCTCGGCAAGCTTTGCCTGCGGCTCTATGTAATAAAGGCTTGATGTGTGCATAAGCTTTCCTGCCTGCTCACAAATTGCCTTAACGTACGACGGGTGGCAATAGCCGAGCGCATTTACGGCAATACCTGCAAAAAAGTCAGTATATTTATTACCCTCTGTATCGTATAAGTTTATACCTTCACCGCGCTCAAAGCATACGCCGAGCCTTTCGCCAAAGGTATTCATATAATAATTTTTGTCAAGATTTTTAATTTCGTTTAACATAACCCTCACTCCTTGATTTATAATTATACACTATATTGCATAAAAATGCAACAAAAATGTATAATTTCAACGCTTTTACTGTTTTTATACTGTATATTAAGGAAATTTTTCATATAATATATACAATGAAAACACCTTGTCTATCCATTGTAACACAAAATTTTAAAAAAATATATAAAAAAATAAAAAATATGTGTTGACAAATAAAAAATGCGGTGCTATACTAAAGTCAAACAAAGGTCAAAGAAAGTCAAAGTCAAAAAATAAAGAATTTTGTCAAAAGAGGTGACATGATATGAAAATGAGTGATGTTATAGAAAGATTCTTATTGGATATGCTTGAGAGTGAGCCTGATATTACACTAAAAAGAAATGAGCTTGCGTCGCATTTTTGCTGTGCACCGTCACAGATTAATTATGTTATTGATACCCGCTTTACAGGTCAGCGCGGTTATATCGTGGAAAGCAGGCGTGGTGGCGGCGGATTTATAAGAATAAAGCGCGTTGAGGTATCGGGAAGTAATTATCTTATGCATGTAGTAAATTCAATTGGCTCGCATATAAGCTTTGACAGCGTTCATGCAATGCTTGTAAATATGCTTGAGGCGGAAGTGATTACACGCAGAGAGCTTTTACTTATGGAAAGCGTGCTAAATGACAGAGCGATTCCTTTTAACAGACCGCAAAGCGATGAATATCGTGCTTTGGTTTTTAAAAATATGCTGATGAGTCTTGTGTGATTGGATATCGATTTGAAAGGAGAATTTTTATAATGTTATACGATTTATTTTCTGATTTTTTTGATGATGGATTTAAGCTTTTTATAAATGAGCCACAAAGAAGCGTGCCGAACGCATATTGCCCGAAATGTAATATGAGTCTTGCACAGTTTTCAAAAAGCGGCAAGCTTGGGTGCTCTGCGTGCTACGAGGCGTTTCGTCCGTATCTTAATGAGGTTTTAAAGAATATACATGCCAATACCGAGCATACGGGCAAAATATCAAAAAATGCAAATGAGAAAATTAAGCTTCGCCGAGAAATTGAAAAGCTTAAAGAAGAGCTTAAAGGCGCTGTTTTAAAGCAGGATTTTGAAAATGCGGCGCAACTTCGCGACAAGATAAAAGAGCTTGAAGCAAAGGAGGTAAAATAATATGCCCACATGGTTTGATAATAAAGGCTCAGACAGTGACATCGTTGTAAGCACAAGAATAAGACTTGCAAGAAATATTTCTGATGTGCCATTCCCTTTTAGGTGGAGCGAAGAGCAGGCAAAAAGCGTAACAGAAAAAATAAGAGCGGCTGCGGGAAATGATTTTGAGTTTTTAAATCTTGACAATGCGCCAGAGCTTAACAAAAATTCGCTCGTTGAAGAGCATATTATAAGCCCCGAAATGCTAAAAGGCAAAAACAAATCTCTGCTCTTATCGCGCGATGGTGATAAAAGCATAATGATTGGCGAAGAAGACCATATAAGGCTTCAGGTAATCAGTGCAGGACTTGATATTGAAGGTGCGTACAAAAAGGCGGATGAGCTTGATGATATGCTTTCAGAGTCACTTGATTATGCGTTTGACTCGCAGTTTGGCTATCTTACGCAGTGCCCGACAAATGTCGGAACAGGACTTCGTGCATCTGTGATGCTGCATCTTCCTGCGCTCAGAATGGCAAAAAGAATCAATTTAATTGTAGGCGAGGTTGGAAAGCTCGGTCTTACGATTCGCGGCTTGTATGGTGAGGGCAGCAGTTCAAAAGGCGATTTGTATCAGCTTTCAAATCAGATTACACTTGGCATAAGTGAGGAGCAAACGTGTGAAAAGCTGAAAAATATTGCAATGCAGATTATAAAAACAGAGCGTGAGCTTAGAAAAAAGCTTCTTGAAAATAACCCCGATGAACTGCCTGATTCGGTGTATCGTGCACTTGGAACGCTTAAGTATGCTCGCATGCTTTCATCTTCTGAGTGCGAAGATTTGCTTTCGAAGGTAAAATTAGGAATTAATCTGGGTATAATAAGAGAGGTAAGCGATGAAAAAATAATACAGCTTATGATAAAATCGGAGCCTGCGCATATTTCGCTTGCCGAGGGCAGAGCGCTTGGCGCAAAAGAGCGTGACAGAGCACGCGCAGATATGATAAGAAAGGTATTAAAGGAAGGGAGAGATTAAATATGACGTTTGACAACCGTTTTACACAAAAGGCTCAGCAGGCACTCAGAAGTGCCCATGCGTGTGCATGTGAGCTTGGTCACGGATATATAGGAACAGAGCATATTTTAATAGGACTTTGCGCTGACGAGGGCGGCGTGGCAGGAAGCGTACTTTCACAAAAGGGTGCAACCTATGAAGCTGTGCGCGAAAAAATTATAGAGCTTATGGGAAAAAATGATGAGATTTCAAATACCACACAGCTTATGATGACACCGCGCACAAAGAGAATTATTGAGCTTAGCTTTGCCGAAGCACGCAAGATGGCACATAATTATATAGGAACAGAGCATATGCTTTTGGCTATTATACGTGAAGGCGAGAGTGTTGCTTTGAAAATTTTAGCAGAGCTCGGAGTTCAGCCGCCTGCAATTTATGCACAGATAATGGCATCAGTGTCGGGTTATCAGGGCGGCGAAACAAGCGATTTAAACGATGCGCCCACGGGCAGTGCAAATAAAAAAGCAAAAACCAACACACCGACGCTTGACCAGTTTGGACGCGATTTTACACAAATGGCAAAGGAAGGAAAGTTTGACCCGGTAATAGGACGTGATAAGGAAATTTCGCGCGTTATTCAGATTTTGTCAAGACGAACAAAAAACAATCCATGTCTTATAGGTGAGCCGGGTGTCGGCAAGACCGCTGTAATAGAAGGACTTGCGCAGAAAATTGCGGCGGGCGATGTTCCTGAAGTGCTTTATGACAAGCGTCTTTTCACGCTTGATTTATCCTCGATGATTGCGGGCGCAAAATATCGCGGTGAGTTTGAGGAGCGCTTAAAAACAGCCATGAGTGAGGTTTCAAAAGCCGGCAATGTGATTTTGTTTATTGACGAAATGCACACGATTATCGGTGCGGGCGCAGCAGAGGGAGCAATAGATGCGTCGAATATATTAAAGCCTTCGCTTGCACGTGGCGAAATACAGATGATTGGCGCAACGACGCTTGAGGAATATAGAAAGCATATTGAAAAGGATTCTGCACTTGAAAGACGTTTTCAGCCTATTACAGTTGGAGAGCCAACACCCGAGGAAAGCGTACAGATACTTTTTGGCATACGCGACAAATATGAAGCGCATCATGGCGTTAAAATTACTGATGAGGCAATAAAAGCTGCGGTAGAGCTTTCGTCAAGATATATTACTGACCGCTTTTTGCCCGATAAGGCGATTGACCTTATTGACGAAGCCGCGTCAAAGGTGCGTCTTGGTTCGCTTACAGCTCCTCCGGCTATAAAGGAGCTTGAAGAAAAGCTTGAAAAAATTACGGCAGAAAAGCAAAGCGCCATTACTGTTCAGGATTTTGAGCGTGCGGCATCGCTTCGCGATGAAGAAAAGAAGCTGCAAGAGGAACTAAATAACGAACAGGATGCGTGGAAGGATAAAAACACCACAGAAAATTCGTGCGTAAGCGAAGTACAAATTGCCTCGGTTGTATCCGAGTGGACAAATATTCCCGTAGCGAAGCTTACGAGTGATGAATCTCAAAAGCTTATGAATATGGAAGATGAACTTCATAAACGTGTTATTGGTCAAAGCGAGGCTGTAAGCGCTGTTGCAAAGGCGATAAGACGCGGCCGCGTAGGATTAAAAGACCCGAAACGTCCAATAGGCTCGTTTATTTTCCTTGGTCCTACGGGTGTGGGTAAAACCGAGCTTTCAAAGGCACTTGCAGAGGCGATGTTTGGTGCCGAGGACGATATGATTCGTGTAGATATGTCAGAATATATGGAAAAGCACTCCGTATCAAGACTTGTCGGCTCGCCTCCCGGATATGTCGGTTATGATGATGCGGGACAGCTTACAGAAAAGGTCAGAAGAAAGCCGTACAGCGTAATTTTGTTTGACGAAATTGAAAAAGCGCATCCCGACGTGTTTAATATACTTTTGCAAATTCTTGAGGATGGCATTTTGACCGACTCACAAGGAAGACGCGTAGATTTTAGAAATACAGTTATAATTATGACATCAAATATTGGTGCTCGCCTTATCACCGCGCAAAAAGGGCAAAAGCTTGGTTTTGCGACCGCTGATGATAGCGCGCAGCGAAGCTATGAACAGATTAAATCAGATGTTTTGGGTGAGCTTAAAAAGCATTTTCGCCCCGAGTTTTTAAACAGAATTGACGATATGATTGTATTTCATCAGCTTGGCGAGGACGAGATTAAAAAGATTGCGTCGCTTATGCTTGATACGCTTAAAAAGCGCCTTGCAAAAAACGGCGTAAGTGCTGATTTTACAGACGAGGCTATAGCACATATTGCAAAAGAGGGTTTTGACCCGATATATGGCGCAAGACCGCTACGTCGTGCAATACAGTCAAAAATCGAGGATTTGCTTGCTGAAAAAATGCTTGAAAACAATATAAAATCAGGTGACAGCGTTACGGTAGATGTTGATAATGGAGTACTTGTAGTAAAATAAAAATATAAAAGCGGAATGTGTCTTAAAAAATTTTTGACACATTCTGCTTTTAAAAAATATGTTTTTAAGTTTATAAATCGGGTATATATAATATAGAGAAGATACATAAAAAAAGAAAGGTAAAGGTGTAAAAAAATGAAAAAAGGACTTATTGTTTTAATAGCCGTAGTCGCAGTTATTGCCATAATCGGTGTATGGGTTTCGGGAACGTATAATTCGCTTGTATCCTCGCGCGAGGCGGTTGACAAACAGCTTTCGGTAATAGACACACAGCTTCAAAGAAGAAACGATTTAATCCCCAATATTGTAAATACAGTAAAGGGATACACATCCCATGAGAGTGAGGTTTTATCAGATATTGCAGATGCTAGAGCAAAGCTTGCTGGCGCACAGAGCACAGGTGATGTTGCACAGGCTGATAATGAGCTTTCAAGCGCTCTTAGCAGACTTTTGGTAGTGGTAGAAAATTACCCTGCGCTAAAAGCTGACACACAGTTTAGCGCACTTACAGACGAGCTTGCAGGCACAGAGAACAGAATTGCCGTTGCAAGAAAGGATTATAATGACGCAGCATCGTCATACAATACTATGGTAAAAACGTTTCCGCGCGTAATTTTTGCGAACCTTTTCGGCTTTTCACCGGTAGAATATTTTGAGGCTGCACCGGGTTCTGAGCAGGTTCCGCAGGTGAATTTTTAAGCCGTAAAAAATATCGAGGGAAAATTTGATGAAAAAATTTATTATAAGCGTAGTTATACTTTTGCTTTGTTTTAGCACTATTGCTTTTGCGGCCCTGCCCGAAGCGACGACGCTGTTTTATGCAGCAGATTATGCAAATATTTTGTCAGACGATACTGAGAGTTTTATTATCGAGCAGTCAAATGCACTTTGCAAATCTACGCAGGCGCAAATCGTTGTTGCAACAGTAGAAAATATGGAAGGCAAAAACGAGCGTGAATATGGCATAGAGCTTGCACGAAAATGGCAAATCGGCGGCGAGGATGACAATGGCGTGCTTATACTTGTGGCGCTCGAAGAGCGAAAAATAGATGTCGAGGTCGGATATGGACTTGAAGGTGCACTAAACGACTCAAAAGTAGGGCGTCTTATTGACACTTATGCGCTCGAGTATTTAAAAAACAATGATTTTGATTCGGGAATTTTGAATTTATACAAGGCGGTTCTGCAGCAGGTTTATACAGAATATGGACTTGAAGTTCCCGAAAATGTAGAACCTGTCGGAGCGCAGGAAGATGATGTTGACGCAGTTGGAATGATAATAAGCATAGTGTTTATGCTACTTATTATTTTGTCTTTGACTGGAGGTTCGTCGCGTGGCGGTCGTGGCGGCAGTGGCGGTGCGTTTTTAGGAGGATATTTGCTTGGTCGTGGCAGCGGCGGCTTTGGCGGGGGCCGCGGAGGTTTTGGCGGCGGAGGGTTCTCCGGAGGCGGTGGCAGCTTTGGCGGCGGCGGAAGTTCGCGTGGCTTCTGATATAAAAATTTATAAATAAAAAATGCACTCTGAAAATTTTTCAGGGTGCATGATTTTTTGTCATAAAACTATTTATTCATATCATAAATAGCCTTTAAGCCTTTTAGAGTAAGATGTGAATCTAAAACATCTATTGCATCGGTAACCTGCGAAATAAGCGAGGCAATTCCGCCCGTTGCAATTACCTTTGTATCCTTTGGCATTTGTGATTTCATAAGTCGTACAATATTTTCAATTTGTCCTGCATATCCGTAAACCATGCCCGACTGCATGGATTCAACGGTGTTTGTACCTATCACATTTTTGGGGCGCACAATCTCAATTTTGGGAAGCTTTGCCGTGCGTTCGATGAGAGCATCAAGTGAAATTTTAATTCCG
This sequence comes from Candidatus Aphodoplasma sp., assembly GCA_045592745.1. Classification (GTDB taxonomy): domain Bacteria; phylum Bacillota; class Clostridia; order UBA1381; family UMGS1253; genus Aphodoplasma. Next base: position 31,641 of record JAZNVH010000006.1, read on the forward strand.
GGACAGATTACACCGCCAAGATAGTCGCCGTTTTCTGTAAGAGCGCAAAATGTGGTCGCTGTACCAAAGTCTATAATAATTGCATTTCCCGGATAGTGACGCCTTACCGCAACTGCGTTTACAATTCTGTCTGCGCCCACCTCTTTTGGATTATCATAGAGTACATTTATGCCCGTTTTTATATCACTTGAAATAACAATTGGTTCGTGACCTAAATATCGCTTTACTGCACGTTCGAGTGAAAACATCATCTGTGGAACAACGGAAGATATTATTACGTCGTCGATTTTATCTGTTTCGATATTGTTGTGCCTTAAAAGCTGGACAAGTAGCATACCGATTTCGTCCGAGCTTTTTTTATAGTCCGTTGATATACGCCAGTTTTTTATAAGGTTTTCGCCATCAAAAGCACCTACAACAATATTTGTGTTTCCTACATCAATTACAAGAAGCATTTTTTCACCTCATTAGTTATATTTTAAAATTTTTGTGTGAATTTCATCATTTTTTATATCAATTAAACCATATGTTCTTGGATAATATCCCATCGAGCCGGGATTGAGAACATGCATGCCGAGTATATATTCATCACAGCTCTCATGCGTGTGTCCGAAAATTGCGATGTCTGCACAGGTCTTTTTTGCATAAAGCGCAAGTTGCTCTCTTGTATGGCGCACACCGAATGTGTGCCCGTGAGTTATAAATATTTTTTTGCCTTCAATTGTGACAAGCTTTTGGAGCGGTGCTTGTGAGAGAGCATCATTATTTCCGCTCACATAATAAACCGGTATGGCATCAAAAATTGCGCTTAAATCCTCGGCGTCGTCTGCGTGGTCGCCTGCATGAATTATTGCACGCACGTTATCTGTTTGATTTATTATATCAATGCACTCATTTATGTGCTTATGAGTATCTGAAAAAACAAGAATTTTCATTATAAAAACGGCAAAATATATCTTGCGCCTATTCCCCTTTTATTGTTTTTATCACATTCACAAGTATAACACTAAAGCTAAAAAATTACAATAGGCTACAAAAAATAATAAGTTTTTGGGTAAAAGGAAGTCAAAAGACTTTACTTTCACACTTTAAAGTGATACAATATATGCATAGGTAAAATAAAAATTCGAAGGAGCGTTGGCTAATGAATTCGAAACATAAAAAAATAGATACAAAAAAACTTATGGAGTGTATACTTTCTCTCAAAAATGTGGAGGAGTGCGAGGCATTTTTTCTTGATTTGTGTACTATGAGCGAGCTTAGCGCGATGGTACAGCGCCTTGAGGTTGCTCAGCTTTTGCGCTCTGATTTTGTCTATAATGATATCGCCGCAAAAACAGGCGCGTCATCTGCGACAATAAGCCGTGTTGCGCGCTGCTTAAATTATGGCAGCGGCGGTTATGAGATGGCGCTTTGTCGCACGCTTGGCGAGGACGAGAAAAAATAACAAAGCGCAGCAAAAATATTGTGATAAAGGGTGAAATTATGGAAAGTTACCATGAGTTTGCGCAAATTTATGACAAGCTTATATATGAGGATATAGATTATACAAAAATGGCGGATTATATTGAGAGCTGTTTTAAAAAGCTTGGAACTAAGCCGTCGCTTGTTCTTGATTTGGCGTGTGGTACAGGCACACTCACTGATATTATGTCAAAACGCGGCTATGATATGATAGGTGTGGATGTATCTTGCGATATGCTTAATATTGCAAAAAGCAAGAATGAGGATATTTTGTATCTTTGTCAGGATATGCGTCAGTTTGAGCTTTACGGAACGGTAGATTCGGTGCTTTGTATGACGGATTCTCTTAATTATATACTTGATTATGATGATTTGGTGAAGGTGTTTAAGCTTGTAAAAAATTATTTAAACCCGCACGCACCATTTATTTTTGATATGAATTCACATTACAAGCTTTCGCAGATTATAAAGGATAATACGTTTACTTATGACAGCGAATTTGTCAGCTATGTATGGGAAAATGAATACGATGAAGAAGAAAATATATGTGATTTTTACCTCACGTTTTTTGTAAGCAAGGACGGTGAAAATTATCGCCGCTTTGATGAAGCACATACCGAGCGCGCCTATACAGAGGATGAGGTAAAAAGAGCGCTTTATGAGGCAGGATTTGAAAATGTCAGTGTGTATGACGGGTACAGTTTTGACAATGCGCATACGAAAAGCGAAAGGCTTGTTTATACGGCGAGGTGAGATTAGGTGCAGAGTAGTCCGGAGCATATTGAAGGATTAGTAGAAGAAATTATATATTCAAATTATTCAAACGGCTATACTGTATGTATGCTTGATTGCGAAGGAGAGCTGGTAACGGCAACGGGTTGTATGCCCTATCTTTGCGAAGGCGAAAGCGTAAAACTTACGGGAGTGTGGACAAATCACCCTGAGTACGGAAGACAGTTTAGTGTATCGCTTTATGAAAAAACCGAGCCCGAAGCCGCTCAGGCAATACTTCGTTATCTTGCGTCGGGAATCATAAAGGGAATACGACTTGCGACGGCAAAAAAAATTGTTGATGAGTTTGGCGATGAATCGCTCAGAGTTATTTTAAATGAGCCGCATCGCCTTGCGCGTATAAGCGGTATAAGTCTTCAAAAAGCGCTTGATATTGGTCAGGAGTATGCAAAGCAGCAGGGCATATCAAGCGTTGTTATGTTTTTACAAAACTATGGTATAGGTGCCGCTACTGCCATGAAGGTATACCGCCGTTTTGGAGCGGATGCGGTGACATATATAAAAGAGGACCCGTATGTGCTTGTAGATGAGATAAACGGCATAAGCTTTAAAACGGTTGACAGAATTGCTGCGTCAATGGGAGTGGCGCCACACAATCTGTCGCGCCTTAAAGCAGGAATAAAATATATTTTAGAATATAATGCGCAAAACGGCGGACATACGTATCTTCCCGAAGACGAGCTTATAGGCGCAGCGCGAGTGATGCTTGGCGTTGAAAAAGAGCAGGCGGAGCGTGCGCTTTATTCTTTAAATCTTGAAAATGCGACGCTTGTGCGTGAGATTGACGCTACAAAGTGCGTCTTTTTAGAAAAAATGTATGAGGCAGAAAAATATATCTGCCGAAGGGTGTCATATATGGCACGCTCGAATGGAATAATGTCACATACAGAGGCAAAAAAGCTTGTGGATAGCTGGAAGAAAGAGAGCGATTTTGAACTATCGGATGAGCAAACCAATGCAGTAATACAGGCGTTGTATTCAGGGATAATGGTGCTTACGGGCGGTCCCGGTACGGGAAAGACAACGACCCTTAACGGTATACTTGAGCTTTACGAGAAAAAGGGGCTTCGTGTTCTTCTTGCTGCACCTACGGGAAGGGCTGCGATGAGAATGAGCGAGGTTACGCGTAAAGAAGCAAA
>JAZNVH010000007.1:0-44460 GCA_045592745.1 Candidatus Aphodoplasma sp.
GCATTTATCGAGCTAAGCTTGAGAGTTATGATGAGGCTCGCCTTCTCATAAATGAATACATATATTTTTACAATAACGAAAGAATACAGCTAAAAACAAAACTGACTCCGCTAGAAAAACGAAGTCAGTATGTTGCTTAAAATTTAATATTTATACTATAGGCACTCTTTTTTTGTGCTGTCTGTATAAATTGGGGAAATTCAATTGTTCTCTCTTTTTATAATTTACACATCATCTTACCAAGCCAAAACTTCGCACATTCTGATATCGTCTTTGCTGATTTGTTTTGTTTGCTTAAAGCCTTCCTCCATATCGATATCAACAATCTTATTGTTTTGCATAACAATGAGTCTGTTTTTCTTTCCTGCGATCAAAGCTTCAACAGCTTTAAAGCCCATTGTGCTTGCGTTTACTCTGTCGTGTACTGACGGAGATCCGCCACGCTGAATATGACCGAGTACAGTAGCTGTTGTTCTGATACCTGTACGTGTTTGAATTTCTTCGGCAAGTGGAATTGCAGAGCCAACACCCTCGGCGAGAATAACAAGATAATGCTTTTTGCCTCTGTGTCTGCCTTCAATGATCGGGCGGAGCACATCTTCGTCAAAGTTAAATTCCTTTTCAGGAATTACGATAGACTCAGCGCCACATGAAATAGCAACGTTAAGTGCGATATATCCTGCATCGCGACCCATAACCTCAATTACGGAGCTTCGTGCATGGCTTGTAGCAGTATCGCGGATTTTATCAATTGCTTCCATAGCTGTATTCATCGCTGTATCAAAGCCGATACAGTATTCTGTGCAGCCGATATCGTTGTCGATTGTGGCGGGAATGCCTATCGTGCTGATGCCGTGCTCGGATAAATCGCGTGCCCCCCTGAAAGAACCGTCGCCACCAATTACAACAAGACCTTCAAGACCGAAAATTTTTGCAACCTCAGCAGCACGTTTAACGCCCTCGGGTTCACGAAATTCGTTACATCTTGCAGTCTGAAGAATTGTTCCACCGTGCTGGAGTGTGTCTGCTACACTGCGAGCATTCATTTCAAAAATATCACCATTTATAAGACCGTTATAACCGCGTCTTATTCCCATAACCTGCAAACCATTGTATTCAGCTGTGCGCACAACTGCACGAATTGCCGCGTTCATACCCGGAGCGTCACCTCCGCTTGTAAGTACACCGATTTTTTTGATGTCAGACATAAAAAACACTCCTTTTTGTCATTAGTATAGTATTTAGATTAAAAGTCAGCATCAATAATAAGACCATGAGCCTGTTCAACCTCTGCTTCAGGAACAAGCACTTCACAGCTACTATCGCTGTTATCAGCTTTTTTTGCAATAGGGCGAATTTTTACAATCAAACCATCCTGCTCAAGCTTTGTTCTTATTTGCTTTGCTATTTCCATACTTTTTGCAATATAAACTACTGTCCACATTAGGTATCACTCCTTTTTGTGAGAAAAACGCCGCACGGGCGTGCTTTAATCATATATTATATTCGTTAAAGTTTAAACAACTCAAACAACATTTTACCTTATTTTACGCTCAAATGCAATACAAAAATACATATTTACTTAATTTTAATACAATTTTTGCCCAAAATAAGCGCTAAATCAGCGTCTAGAGAGTCACTAAGGGTGCAAAACAGCTCCTTTGCAACACTGCGAACGGCATTATCTTTTTCAAAAAACACCTTAACACAGGTATCTCCATGGTATTTTAGAAGAATTTGTTTTACATTTTCCCACAGATGTTCTTTGCCATTTTCAAGCTTTAAGTACAGCGTTTTTGGCTGTGAGCTTATTTGTGTAAGATAATCATCGTAGGGGATAATCTGTTCGCACATAAGCTTTGGAGCTTCGTCTTCACGAAGGCTGATGCGTGCTTTTATAAATACGATACTGTCTTCGTGCATAACCGGGGAAAATTTTTCATAAACCTTCGGAAAAACAATTACATCAATTCCTGCATACAAATCTTCAAAAGCAAGAAACGCCATTTGTGTATTGTTTTTTGTTGTTTTATTACGGCGCGCAGTTATAATGCCGCCAATTGTGACAAAATCGCCGTCTTTAAATTTTGCATCGGTTTTTATAATAAATTCGCCGTTTTCATCCTCAGCCGCAAGCTCATTTATTTGAAGGATATTGACAGAGGAATATTTTGAAATAACTTCTCTGTAGTCATCAAGCGGGTGCCCTGAAAGGTAAAGCCCTATTGTTTCTTTCTCCATTGCAAGAAGCTCTTTTTTGTCATATTCAGCAAGGTTTACAATATCATCAGCCTTTGTCTGCTCGCCTAAGGTGTCATCATCAAAAAGTGATATCTGACCTTCGATATTCTGGCGTTTTTGAGTTGTAATACCTGAGAGCAAATCGTCATACGAGCTAAGAAGTGCGCGTCTGCTTATTCCCATAGAGTCAAAAGCACCGCATTTTATAAGGTTTTCAAGTGCGCGTCTGTTAAGCTCTGTGCCGCTCATGCGCTCCAAAAAGTTTGTAAAGCTTTTAAACTCACCGTTTTTTTCGCGCTCTTCGGCAATTTGCACCAAAAGCTTATGACCTACATTTTTCACTGCCTCAAGGCCAAAGCGCACCTTGCCATCTTCAACAGTAAAGCGATAAAAGCTCTTGTTTACATCAGGAGGCAGAAGGTCAATGTTTCTTGCCTTGCAATCGGCGATGTATTCTACAATTTTCGTTGTCTGGCTCATCATGGAGCTCAGTAGTGCCGCCATATATTCAGGAGCATAGTAGTGTTTTAAATATGCAGTCTGATAGGCCACAATTGCATAAGCGGCTGCGTGGGATTTATTAAACGCATAGCTTGCAAAATCCATAATTTCATCAAATATGGCAGCTGCAACCTCTTCGCCTACACCACGGGCTATTGCACCATCCACCACAACATTGCCGTTTTCATCTTTTTGTCCGTATATGAAAAACTCTCGCTCGCGCTGCATAACATCGTGCTTTTTTTTGCTCATCGCGCGCCTTAAAAGGTCGGCGCGTCCAAGTGAATATCCTGCAAGTTTTTGCACGATTTGAAGTACTTGCTCCTGATATACAATACAGCCATAGGTAACGTTTAAAATAGGCTCTAAAAGCGGGTGCTTGTATGTTATTTGGTCCGGATTATCTTTATTTTTTACATAGCGGGGAATCTGCTCCATCGGACCCGGGCGGAAAAGTGAAATTCCTGCTATTATATCCTCGAGTGAGCGGGGCTTTAATTCTTTTATAAAGTCCCGCATACCGCCGCTTTCAAGCTGAAATACGCCAAGTGTATCACCTGAACTTATCATATCGTAGACTTCTTTTCTGTCAAAATCAAGATGGTCAATGTCTACCTGCTCACCACGGCTCATCTTTATATTGTCAACGGCATTTTTTATTACGGTAAGGTTTCTAAGGCCCAAAAAGTCCATCTTTAAAAGGCCAAGGTCGCTTAGATTATCCATATGGTACTGCGTCGTTATAACGTCCTTTGAAAGCTGGAGCGGCACATACGATGAAACGGGTTTATCTGTAATTACTACGCCCGCAGCGTGAACGCCGCTGTGTCTTGGAAGTCCCTCAATCACCTTTGCAGTATCAATTAATTTTTTTATAGACTCATCCTTTGAGTACATATCATAAAGCTCGGCGCTTACGTCGAGCGCTTTGTCAAGAGTCATTTTAAGCTCGCTCGGCACAAGCTTTGCAACCGTGTCAACAACCGAAAGGGGAATATCGAGCGCACGTCCTACATCGCGAATTGCGGCACGTGCCTTTAATTTTCCGAATGTGATAATCTGTGCCACATGGTCATAGCCGTATTTTCGTATAACATAATCGATGACCTCACCGCGTCTGTCAATACAAAAATCGGTATCAATATCGGGCATGCTTACACGCTCGGGGTTTAAAAAACGCTCGAAAAGCAGGTTGTATTTTAAAGGGTCAATCGTCGTAATGTCAAGACAGTATGCAACGATGCTTCCCGCACCGGAGCCACGGCCCGGACCGACCGGAATTTTGTTATCCTTTGCAAATTTTATAAAATCCCATACTATTAAAAAGTAGTCTACATAGCCCATTGAATTTATTACGCCAAGCTCGTATTCAAGACGGCTTTCTTCCTGCTCTGTCACGGGATTATAGCGCTTTTTAAGACCTTCGTGGCAAAGCTTTGTAAGATATTCAAATGCGCTCATATTGTCAGGAACATCATAGCGCGGAAGATATGTCTTGTCAAAGTCGAAGCTGACATTACACATGTCTGCAATTTTTCTTGTGTTTTCAATTGCCGACGGTGCATATGAAAAAAGCTCTTTCATTTCAAGCGCGCTTTTTAAATAAAATTCGTCGGTCGAAAACTTCATTCTGTCGGTATCGTCGACCTTTTTTCCCATTTGTATACACATTAAAACGTCCTGATAAGGAGCGTCGTTTTTTTCAATATAATGAATGTCGTTTGTAGCAACCAAAGGTGCATCGATTTCATCTGCAAGCTTTATAAGCATTGGCAAAATGCGTTTTTGCTCATCGATGCCATGGTCCTGAAGCTCTATAAAATAATTTTCCTTGCCGTATATGCTTTGATACCAGAGTGCCTTCTTTTTTGCGCCCTCATAATCACCTTCGAGCAAAAGCTTTGGAATTTCGCCTGCAAGACACGCCGAAAGACAGATTAAATCCTCGCTGTAGCGCTCAAGAAGCTCTTCGTCGACGCGCGGTTTATAGTAAAAGCCATCGGTAAAAGCATCTGAAACAAGCTTTATAAGATTTTGATAGCCGTTATTGTTTTTGGCAAGTAAAACAAGATGCGAAAAACCTAAGTCAAATTCGTGCTGCTTATCAAAACGCGTTCTCGGAGCGGTATATACCTCGCAGCCGATTATCGGCTTTATTCCTTCGCTTATGGCAGCCTTGTAAAAGTCAACCGCGCCATACATTACGCCGTGGTCGGTCATGGCAATAGCGCTCATATTCATGCTTTTTGCCTTTTTTATAAGCCTGTCCACTGCGGCGGCGCCGTCAAGAAGACTATATTCGGTATGTACATGTAAATGTGTAAAATCAACAATTTCTGCCATAGACGCCACCTCCTTTATAAAAACATTGAATTTTTATCAATTAAAGATTTTCTGCTATTTCGCATATGCGCTCAAGCCTGTGATTGACACCTGATTTTCCTATGGGGGGGTTAAGAAGCGTGCCAAGCTCTTTTAAAGACATTTCGGGGTTTTGTATACGAAGCGTCGCAATTTCAGCAAGCGTGGGTTGCAGAGAATCAAAGCCGATTGTAGCTTCGATTTTTCGTATTGCATCAAGCTGCTTTCCTGCCGCAGCAGTTATTTTGTCAAGGTTTGCGCTGTCGCAGTTTACCTGTCTGTTTACGTTGTTTCTTACTTCACGCTCAATTTTTATGTTATAAAATTCCATCATTGACATTCCTGCACCCATAAGACCAAGAAGGCTTGCGATTGCTTCGCTGTCCTTGATATATACGACAAAGCTGTTTTTGCGTACAGTTATTTTTGCGCTGATTTGCTCTGAGAGTAAAAGCTCATAAAGCATGTCGGCAAGCTTTGCCGTTTTTGTTACAAATTCTGCATGGTAGTTTTTTGATGGGTCAGAAATTGAACCGCCACCTAAAAAAGCTCCGCGAAGAAAAGCTGTTTTGCAGCACGGCGAGGAATATATAGTTTTAAACGGACACAGATAAGTGTCAGCGTTTTGTGACAGCATAAGTGTATCATATAAAGCCGCAAGAGAATTTGTGCCCGCTATTGTAATAAAATGAATTCCGCTTTCGCTTTTTGGGCGTGTGTATGAAAAGTCATCTGCACTTATAATCTGAGAAAGAAGGAGCTTTGCATGCTCGGCAACGCCTTCGTTTTCTGTTTTTATTTTAAGCTTTTGCTGCGAGTTTACAGTGCCCGAAAAGCATATGAGCGCGCAAAGCTGCGCTGCCTGACAGCAAGGCATATCAGGCACAATAGCGCAAAGATGCTGTTTTATATTTGATGCAAAAGACATAGCATTTCTCCGTGTTTTTTAATCAATATTTATCTTTTAAAATGTCGCGGTGACTTATAATTGCGTTGTATCCGTTTTCTTTTAAGAAATTGTAAAGCTGTATTGCAATTGTAACGCTGCGATGCTTACCGCCTGTGCAGCCTATTCCTATTACAAGCTGGCTTTTTCCTTCTTCAATATAGTAGGGAAGAAGATAAGCCATCATTTCATTAAGCCTTTTTACAAACTCTTGTGTCTGTTCAAACTTTAATACATATTCCTGAACGTCATTATCAAGACCCGTGTGATTTTTGAGTTTTTCTTTATAGTATGGATTGGGCAAGAAACGAACGTCAAATACCAAATCGCCATCAAGCACTATGCCGTATTTAAAGCCAAACGACTGAATGTTTATAACAATTCCGCCACGACCGTTTTCATCGCCTTCAAAAAGCTCTGTAACTGCATCTTTAAGCTGTGCGGTTGTGTATGACGATGTGTCTAAAATATGATTTGCCTTTTTTCTTACATATTCTAATATGTCACGTTCTTTTTCAATGCCGTCGATAAGGCGGCCGTCACGTGCAAGCGGATGCATTCTGCGTGTTTCTTTATAACGCTTAACCAAGGCCTCGTTATTAGCCTCCAAAAATAAAACCTCATAATTGTAGCCTGATGCTTTAAGCGTATTAAGCTCGTTAAACAGCTCATTAAACATATCTCCGCCGCGAATGTCGATTACCATTGCGACCTTGTTGATTTTGCCGTTTGACGAATAGCATATTTCTGCAAATTTGGGTATAAGTGCCGGTGGCATATTGTCGATACAATAGTAATCAAGGTCCTCAAGACAACGGATTACCTGAGTTTTACCTGCGCCCGAAAGTCCGGTTATTATTATAAATCGCATAATACATCCTCCTTGTGTATTAATAAATTTTAAAATTCTCCAAGTGTTTCTATTTCACATTCAAGCGTAACGCCATTTTTTTCGTATACGGTTTTTTGTATGTGCTCTATAAGACTTAAAACATCTTTGGCGCTCGCGCCTCCGTTATTTACTATAAATCCGGCGTGCTTTTCTGATACGCATGCACCGCCTATACTAAAGCCTTTAAGGTTTGCCTGCTCTATAAGAGCACCGGCAAAGTGCCCCTCGGGACGTTTGAATACCGAGCCGGCGCTTGGAAAGGTGAGGGGCTGTTTGTCGCGTCTTTTCCTGGCGCATATTTTCATTTGCTCCTTGATTTGCTCTTTCGGGGCGTTTGTAAGACGAAAGACAGCGCCCGTAATAATTTTATCTGAATTTGTATATACGCTCTTGCGGTAGCCAAACTCATGGCTTTTGGCATCAATAATGCCGGTATTTCCGTTATGGTCTATATATGATGATTCTATAAGTATGTCGCTTATCTGTGCGCCGTATGCGCCTGCGTTCATATATACTGCACCGCCAACTGTACCCGGTATGCCGCCAAGACATTCAAAGCCTGATAAAGAATGCTCAAGTGCCGTGTTCGAAACAACGCTTAAAAGTGCGCCGGCATCTGCATATATTGTGTCACCTAAAACCTTAATATCTGACATTTCGCCTCTAAGCTTTATAACGGCGCCGCGAATACCATTGTCCGATACCAAAAGATTTGTGCCATTGCCTATTATGTGATAATCTATGCCAAGCTCTTTGCATACACAGATTGCCTTTTTTATTTCTTCTGTATCCCGAGGCTCTATCAAAGCGTCTGCAGCTCCTCCAATTTGAAAGGAGGTGTGCTTGCTCATGGCTTCATCAAAAGTGATTTTAAGTCCCGTATTCATAAGCTCTGATATAATTTCTCGCGATAGGTTCATAAAAAATCTCTCTTTCTTCAAATTAAAAAACTTAAACAGTTTGCTTACTCGCCCAGAAGCGCTGCGCCTACAATACCTGCATCATTTCCAAGCTTTGCAATTCTTATGTCTGTTACCTTGTTTGTGCGTGAATATGTTGTCTTATTAACAATTTGCTTTATGGGCTTTAAAAGATAATCGCCCTCTTTTGATATTGCACCGCCAATTGCCAAAACTTCGGGCTGAAATATGTTTATAACAGATGCAATACCCTCGGCAATTGCTTTTATGTAGTTATCAACAACTGTCTGTGCAACGCTGTCTCCTGCCTTTGCCCACATAAAAGAGGTTTTGCCGCTTACACGAATGTCGTGAGCTATAACATCCTTTGCCATAGGGCATTCGGGGTGTGCCTCGATTGCACGCTTTGTGTCACGCACAAGTGCCGTTATAGAAGCGTATGCCTCCCAGCAACCGCATCTTCCGCATGTGCAGCTCTCGCCATTTATCATTTGCACCTGCATATGACCAAGCTCTGCGGCTTCGCCGTTAAAACCTTCATAAATTTTTTTGTCTATGATTACTCCTCCGCCAACGCCTGTTCCAAGCGTTATTGCAACGAGATTTGAAATATCCTCATCAACAACCTTAAATTCGCCGAGCGCAGCAACGTTTGCGTCGTTTCCAATATATACGGGCAAATTTATATATTTTTGCATTTCTTCGCGCATGGGCACATTGTTAAAATTGAGGTTGTTTGCGTATATAACAACGCCGTTTTTTGAGTCGCACGAACCGGGCGAACCAATGCCGATGCTTTTTATGTCCTTATTTATAGCATATCCAGCCTCGCGCACAACCTTTTTTGCAAGCTCTGCCATATCCTTTATTATTTCACTGTAGTGGCGAGTTGCCAAAGTGGGTGCATTTGCTCGGTGGATTATCTGATGGTTTTCGTCTACAAGACCTACCTTTATTCCTGTTCCACCCAAATCAATTCCTATATACATGATTAGTGTCCTCCAAAATTTATTTATAATATTATCAAAGCCCGCCTACAAGCTTTCTTTGGCGAAGAATTGATAAAAATTTTTCAAGATTTGTATTTGCAATAAGCTCTTCGGGGAAATTTATTTCTTTAAGCATTGCAGTCGCTTCGTCAAATTGCCCAACGCTTCGCGACATATGCGCGTCAGAGCTTACAACAACATATACTCCCATATCCATACATTTTTTTGCAATTGCTATACAGTTTTGCGTGCTTCCCTTGCGTATCAAATGCGAATTATTGTTTATTTCAATCATTTTGCCCTCTTTTTTTGCAAGAGAAAGTACAGACTCTATATTATATTCATAATCGGGTGAGCCACTGTGTCCGATTATATCGACGTAGGGATTTAAAAGCGCGTTAATATAAGCCTGTGTATGCGCTTTTCTGTTTTGCGGCGCAAATGTGTCACGGTGCATTGATGCAATTACTACGTCAAGCATTGAAAGTGCACCTGCATCCATATCAAGCGTACCATCTGTATCTAAAATGTTTGCTTCAACGCCGTATAATATTTTAACTCCGTCAATGTCGCGCGGAACATTTCTGGGCATGTTGATAAAATGCCATATATGAGGCGCGTCGGGAACTTTTGGCCCGTGATTTGTTATGGCTATTGCCTCAAGACCTTTCTTTTTTGCGATAGCGACATTTTCTTCAAGAGTCGAATATGCATGCGTCGATGCGTTTGTATGTGTATGTGTGTCAACTAAAATTTTCATCTGAAAAGCTGCCTTTCTGCAAAAATTTACTGATTGGCTTCGTCCTCAATCTTACTCATAAGGCGGCGGTTAAGCTCTTCTGCCGCATTGTATCCCATGCGCTTTTGGCGGTTGTTCATCGCGGCAACCTCTATAATGATTGCAAGGTTTCGTCCTGGGCGTACGGGGATTGTGAGCGAAGGAATATTTATTCCGAGAATGTTTGTATATTCATCGACGAGTCCGAGTCTGTCATACTGCTTTGCCTCTTCCCATGGCTCTAGGTGAATTATCATATCAACTTTTTCTGTATCTTTTACAGAGCCCATACCGAAAAGACGGCGTATATCTACAATGCCTATGCCACGAAGCTCGATAAAGTGGCGTATTATATCAGGCGCTGTACCGACAAGCGTTTTATCGGAAACTTTTTTTAATTCAACAGCATCATCAGCGATAAAGCGATGACCTCTTTTTACAAGCTCGACGGCTGTTTCGCTTTTGCCGACGCCGCTTTCGCCCAAAATGAGAATACCTTCGCCGTGAACCTCTACAAGCACGCCGTGGCGTGTTATTCTCGGCGCAAGCTGAACGTTTAGATAGCTTATAACAGCACTCATAAAGTTTGACGTGCTCTGGCTGCTTCGAAAAATTGAAACGTCATGTTTTTTTGCAGCGTCCAAAAGCTCCGGAAAAACCTCCAAAGAACGCGTAACAACAATCATAGGCGGCTTTGTAGCGGCGAGCTTGTCAAAGCAGGAAATCTTCTCTTCATGGGAAAGCTCGTGAAGGTATGAAATCTCAACTCTTCCGAGAACCTGAATTCTTCGTGAGTCAAAATAATCAAAAAATCCAACGAGCTGCATACCGGGACGATTTACCTCGCTGACCGAGACCTCTGTTTCAGAAAAGTCGTTCGCCTCATAAATTTTTTCTAAGTGAAACTCGCTTACAACCTGTGAAAGCGGTATTGAAAACTGTTGATTTTCCAAAAGTGTGTACCTCCTTATGGCTAAGAATAAAATCTGCCCATCAAAATACATAATATATTATACACTATATTTTTTATTTTTTCAATTAATTGTTACTAATTTTAATATAAATAATAAATTTTGTTTACATATACATTATAATTTGTCCTTGCCGCTTGACTTTTTTTAAAAATTAATATACCATATAATGTGGATATGACTATACATAACATGGCTATATAGTCTTGGCATGGCGTTTATGTGCCAAAATCACTACAATTTGGGAGTAGGATTTGAATGGAAGAAAATAATAAAACATCAAAATCAAAAAAACAATACGGCAACACAAGCATATCACAGCTTAAAGGCGCGGACAGAGTGCGTCTTCGTCCGGCGGTTATGTTTGGCTCGGACGGGCTTGAGGGCTGCTGTCATTCGTTTTTTGAAATTTTATCAAATGCAATAGATGAGGCGCGCGAAGGTTACGGTGACAGAATTGAGGTAACACGCTTTAAGGATAAATCCATTGAGGTTGTTGACCATGGTCGCGGTGTGCCCGTAGATTATAATCCAAAAGAGGAACGCTATAACTGGGAGCTTGTATTCTGTGAGCTGTATGCGGGCGGAAAATACGACAATAACTCGGGCGGAAATTATCAGTACAGCCTTGGTCTTAACGGCCTTGGAAGCTGTGCAACGCAGTATTCTTCCGAGTTTATGGATGTTACGGTGCTCTCTGACGGACACAAGTATACGCTGCACTTTGAGAAGGGTGAAAATATAGGCGGACTTTCAAAAGAGCCTACTCGCTTTAAACAGACGGGAACGACGATACGCTGGCGTCCTGACCTTGAGGTTTTTACAGACATTGATATCCCGCTTGAGTTTTATATGGAAACGCTCAAAAAGCAAGCCGTTGTAAACCCGAATCTGACATTTACACTTTATAACGAAACCGATGAAGGAATGGATATGTATGAGTTTTGTTATGAGAGTGGTATCGTCGATTATGTAAAGGAATGTGGAAACGAGAAAAACTTTACCGACGTAGTGTACTGCGAGGCGGAGCGCAAGGGCCGCGACCGTGATGACAAAGATGAATACAAGGTAAAAATTCAGCTTGCGTTCTGCTTTTCAAACGAAACACCGATGCTTGAATATTATCATAACTCAAGCTATCTTGAGCACGGCGGCTCGCCCGACAAGGCGGTGAGAAGTGCGTTTGTTTCGGCGATTGACCAGTACTTAAAGCAAAGCGGAAAATATCAGAAAAATGAAAGCAAAATAACTTTTGTGGACGTTGCCGATTCGCTCATGTTTGTGTCAAGTACATTTTCAACGCAGACAAGCTATGAAAACCAGACAAAAAAAGCGATTAACAATAAATTTATACAAGATGCAATGACAGAGTTTCTGCGCACGCAGCTTTCGATATATTTTACAGAAAACAAGGCTGAAGCAGAGAAGATTGCAGACCAGATGCTTATAAACAAACGTTCGCGCGAATCTGCTGAAAAAGCGCGCGTGAGCATCAAAAAGAAGCTTACGGGAAGTATTGATGTTACAAACAGAGTGTCAAAGTTTGTAGACTGTCGAACAAAGGATTTGGAGCGCCGCGAGGTATATATTGTGGAGGGTGATTCAGCGCTTGGTGCCTGTAAGCAGGGCCGCGACGCAGAATTTCAGGCAATTATTCCTGTAAGAGGTAAAATACTTAACTGTCTTAAAGCAGATTATGGAAAGATTTTTAAAAGTGAGATTATAACAGACCTTATAAAAGTGCTTGGATGCGGAGTCGAAATTGCGACAAAGCATAACAAGGATTTTAACTCGTTTGATATTAATCTTCTAAGATGGAATAAGGTTATTATATGTACCGATGCCGATGTTGACGGATTCCAGATACGCACACTTATACTTACAATGATTTATCGTCTTGTGCCAACGCTTATAAGTGCGGGCAAGGTATATATTGCCGAATCTCCGCTTTTTGAAATAACACATAAAAACGATACGTTTTTTGCATATTCAGAGGCTGAAAAAGCGCAGATTGTAGCAGGCTTTGGCGATGATAAGTACAAAATTCAGCGCTCAAAGGGTCTTGGTGAAAATGACCCCGATATGATGTGGCAGACGACGATGAATCCCGAAACAAGAAGGCTTATAAGGGTAGAGCCTGACGATGCCGAAAGAACGGAAAAGATGTTTGAGCTTCTTTTGGGCGACAATCTTTCGGGACGCAAGGACTTTATTGCCGAGTTTGGCAGTGATTATATAGACCTTGCAGACCTTAGCTGATGGGAGGGAAGAGCCGAATGGAAGAAAACAACACATTTTTGGGAAATGATAATTTTTATAAACAGCCTATAACCCAGACTCTTGAAAAAAACTATATGCCGTATGCGATGAGCGTTATAATTTCGCGTGCGATACCTGAGATTGACGGCTTTAAGCCCTCGCACAGAAAGCTTCTTTATACGATGTATAAAATGGGACTTATGAGCGGTACGCGAACAAAATCGTCAAACGTGGTGGGACAGACGATGAAGCTTAACCCTCATGGCGATATGGCGATATACGAAACGATGGTTCGTCTTACACGCAGTAATGAAGCGCTTTTGTACCCATTTGTAGACTCGAAGGGTAACTTTGGCAAGCAGTATTCACGCGATATGGCTTTTGCCGCTCCGCGTTACACAGAGGTAAAACTTGACCCGATATGCTCTGACATTTTCGGCGACATAGATAAAAACACGGTTGATTTTGTTGACAACTATGACGCAACAATGAAAGAGCCTGTACTTTTGCCGACTGCGTTTCCAAATATATTGGTAAACCCCAATCAGGGTATAGCTGTCGGTATGGCGTCAAATATTGCAAGCTTTAATCTTAGCGAAATATGTGAAGCGACTATTGAGTATATGAAAAATGACAAAGTCGATTTGTCGCAGTATATAAAAGCGCCTGATTTTTCGACGGGTGCGACTCTTTTGTATGATGAAGAGGAAATGCAAAAGGTTTTGGAAACGGGACGCGGCAGCTTTAAGCTTCGCTCGGTATACAGCTATGACAAAAAGAACAACTGTATAGAAATTACCGAAATTCCGTATTCTACAACGCTTGAGGTTATTATTGAAAAGATTGTCGAGCTTATAAAAGCGGGCAAGGTTCGTGAGATTTCCGATGTGCGTGATGAAACGGATAAAAATGGACTTAAAATCACGCTTGATTTAAAACGTGGAACTGACCCCGACAAGCTTATGACAAGACTTTTCAAGCTTACAACACTTGAAGACACTTTTTCTTGTAACTTTAACCTTCTCATTGACGGAGGCCCTGTGGTGCTTGGCGTTCGTGGTATTCTTCGTGAGTGGATACGCTTTAGAATCGGCTGCGTAAAAAGAAGACTTGCGTATGATATAGAGAAAAAGTCGGACAGACTTCACCTTTTGGAAGGTCTTGCGAAAATACTGTTAGACATCGATAAAGCGGTAAGTATTATACGCCATACAGAGCTTGAAAGTATGGTTGTACCAAATCTTATGAAGGGCTTTGATATTGATAATGTTCAGGCTGAGTATATTGCAGATATAAAGCTTCGTAATTTGAACCGCGAATATATTATAAAGCGTACAGAGGATATAGAAACGCTTACTAAAGAGATTTTAGACCTTACAAAAACGCTTGGCAGCGAGGCGGCTGTTAAAAAGCTTATCGCAAAACAGCTTTCAGAGCTTTCAAAAAAATACGGAGCAGAAAGAAAAACACAGATAATTGCCGCAGATGAGGTTGAGCATTTTAATGAGGAGCAATTTGTGGAAGACTATGCGCTTACACTCTTCTTTACGCGTGAAAATTACTTGAAAAAGGTTTCAGCGGTGTCGCTTCGCTCATCGGGAAAAGAGCACAATCTTAAAGAGGGCGACGTAATACTTCAGGAGATTGAAACCACGAACAAATCCGATTTGCTTCTTTTCTCGGATAAGGGAAATGTTTATAAATGCAAAATTAACGATATTGCCGATTCGAAAGTGAGCCAGATGGGTGAGTATCTGCCGAATCTTCTCTCGATGGAAAGTGATGAGAAAATTGTATTTATCCATCCCACCATTGACTATAAGGGCAACTTCTTGTACTGCTTTGCAAGCGGTAAAATGGCAAAAGTGCCTGTTAATGCATACGCGACAAAAACAAACCGCAAGCGTCTGCAAAATGCATATTATATGGGTTCGCCACTTGTTAAGATTATGTTCCTTGGCGAAGAAGAGCACGAGTTTGTAGTATTTTCAAATCTTGGCAAGGCGCTTTTGTTTAACAGCTCAAAAATACCGCTTAAAACAACAAAAACCACGCAGGGCGTGAGTGTGATGATTTCCAAAAAGGGAAGCGTCGTTTCAAACGTTGTTTTGGCATCAGAAAGCGGCATCGAGGATGTAAGCTATTATAAGACAAAGAATATTCCTGCTATGGGAAATTTCCTTCGTGAAGAGGACAATCCAAACAAACAGATGTCGCTGATTTAGGATTAGATAAAAAAATAAAACATATAATTTTTTAAAGGATGTGATAAATTATGTTAGAGTATGAAGAGTACAGACTGGCTCTCGAAGGTTTAAACGATAAGATAATGAATTTGAGGGATTCACTTTGACATCGTTTCTACAATAAAAGAGGCCGAGGAGCTTGAAAAAACAACTATGGCCCCCGATTTTTACAATGATATGGAAAAATCGCAGAAAACTATGCAAAAAATAAAGCAGCTAAAGGATAAAGCAGAGCGCTATGAAAGACTTGTAGCTGACTGGGAGGATGCGAAAACACTCGTTGCGCTCGCAATTGAGGAAGATGATGATTCACTTTTTGATGAAATAAAGGCTGCGTGCGAGGCGGTAGAAGAAACACTTGAAAATATGACGCTTGAAACGCTTTTGTCGGGAAAATATGACAAGTGCAATGCTATCATTACATTCCATGCAGGTGCAGGCGGAACAGAGGCGCAGGACTGGGCACAGATGCTTCTTCGTATGTATCAGATGTGGGCGGCAAAGCGTGGATTTGGTTGTGATGTGCTCGATTTACTTGACGGAGATGAGGCGGGCATAAAGAGTGCGACAATTCTTATAAGCGGCCTTAACGCTTACGGCTATGCAAAGGCAGAAAAAGGTATTCACCGCCTTGTAAGAATTTCGCCGTTTGATTCATCGGGAAGACGTCATACCTCTTTTGCCTCCGTCGAGGTTATGCCTGAAATTGAGGATGATATAGAGGTAACAATCAATCCGCAGGATTTGCGCGTTGATACATTCAGAGCGAGTGGTGCAGGCGGTCAGCACATCAACAAAACAGATTCGGCAATCCGTATTACGCATATTCCGACGGGTGTTGTTGTTGCGTGCCAGACAGAGCGCTCGCAGCACCAGAATCGTGAAACTGCTATGAAAATGCTAAAATCAAAGCTTGTTCAAATTGCAGAACAGCAGCATAAGGATAAGATTGAGGACATCAAGGGTGTTCAAAAGGAAATCGCATGGGGAAGTCAAATTCGCTCATACGTTTTCCACCCGTACAACATGGTAAAAGACCACCGCACCAACTATGAGGTGGGTAATATTGGTGCTGTTATGGATGGTGCGCTTGACGGTTTTGTAAATGCATATCTGCAGGCGGCAAGCCTTGGACAGCTTAATGAAAAATAGTTTTGCACGCCGGGAGGTGAGCTTTTTGAAAAAAATATTAAAGATTACAGGCGTTGTCTTTGCAGTTTTGTTTATTGTAGCTTTAGCGCTTGCTTTTTGGCAGAGGGATAATATAGCTGCCTTTGTGGATGCGATTAGAAATGACCCTGAAAAGATAGAAGAAAAGATTGTTCAAAATGATAAGGAATTAAAAAATGAGCTTGAAACTTATCTTGGACAGGGTTTTCGTGACTATACCGAAGAGGAAAAAGCACAGATTGAAAGCGGCGAGGTAAGCGAAAAGGAAGTTTTGGCAAAAATTATTGCCGAGAAAAGCGAAAACGCAAATAATGATACGCAAAAAGGAGAGACAACATCAAAAAACACGGCAAAGGTTGATGCTATTGTAAATCGCTGTGTTTCCACGCTATATTCGATGGAAAGCAGATATATCGCAGGTATAGAGGATGTTTTGGCGCGTGCGTATGCTGAGTATGTAAAAACAGCAAAGCGTGACAAGGATACAGCAGCTATGTCAACTGTCGGCTCGAAATATATTAAAGAGATATATGCACTTGAAGCGCAGTGCGACGGCGAGGTCGAAGCTCTTTTGGCACAGCTTAAAACAGAGCTTGAAGGCGTAGGGGCGGATATATCCATAATAGAAAAAATGAGAAGTGCATACAAAAATGAAAAACAGCTAAAACGTTCGTACTATATGAAAAAATATATGAATTGATTTTATAGAATAAATGAAAAAAGGCTTCAGCAATTGCTGAAGCCTTTAAAAACATCAAATTATCAATCAGAAGTGTAGGGCAAAAGTGCAATATGTCTTGCTCTTTTGATTGCCTCTGTAACTTCTCTCTGATGCTTTGCACAGTTACCGCTTATTCTTCTCGGAACAATCTTTGATTTCTCCGAAATAAACTTTCTTAATTTGAAAGTATCTTTGTAATCTATTTCAGTAACTTTATCTGCACAAAAAACGCATACCTTTCTCTTAGCTCTTTTAACGCCGCGAGCAGGTCTTTCATTTCTTTCTGACATTTTACTAACCTCCTTATCGAAATCTTAACCTTGTTTTTGCCTTTTAGAACGGCAAATCGTCATCAGATATACCGGGCATAAAATCAGCTCCGTCCGGAAGTGAATCAAAGCTTTGCGGAGCGGCTGCGGGTTCATTTGCACCCCTGCTCTGCGGCCATGCACCACTTTGTGCGCCGTCATTTGAGCCTTTGCTCTCTGTAAAATATGCTTCGTCTACAATAACTTCCGTAGCGTATCTTTTCTTGCCTTCGTTATCTGTCCAGTCTCTTGTCTGGATTGAGCCTATAACGCCAATCATACGGCCTTTTGCAAAGTAATTGCAAATAAACTCCGCGCTCTGACGCCAAGCAACACAGTTGATAAAATCAGCTTTGCGCTCTTCTCCGGCTCTTGCAAATCTGCGGTTAACCGCAATAGTAAAACTGCAAACGCTTACACCATTTGTTGTCGCTTTAAGCTCAGGGTCAGCTGTAAGCCTTCCTACCAATATGGCTTTGTTCATATAGCCTCAGCCTTTCTGCCCACAAAACATAGCACACAAATTTCTTCGCATTTACCTTGTGGGCGAGGTAACGGATAAACAAAACTTGTGTATGCTACCAAATTCGCGGCAGCTGCATTACTTTTTGATAATAATGCTTCTCAAGATATCTTCCGAAATCTTGTAGTTTCTGTCAAGCTCTGCCGGAAAATCACTCTTTGCAGAGAAGTTTACGAGTACATAATAACCCTCAGTCTTCTTTGCAATTTCGTATGCGAGCTTTCTTTTGCCCCATACATCAACTGATTCAATTGTACCGGCTGACTCGATAAGCGCCTTGAATTTGTCGACAACAGCGTTTGTCTTTTCTTCGTCAAGGTCTGGATTTACGATAAAAATAGTTTCGTAATTGTTGATTATCTCCATCATTTAGCACCTCCTTCTGGACTTTGACCCCGCAACTTTGTGCGGAGTAAGGAAAATTTTTGCTTATATAAACAAGCTATTATATTTTACACTGTTACAAACTGTTTGTCAAGCATTATTTTTTAAAGAGATAATTTTCTTGAAAAAAGAGCAAAGTTTGTAACTTTGCTCTTTCATATTAACTTTTATTAACCTTTTTAATTCAATAAACCTTTTACAACCTCAAAAATTTCATCTGCCAATTCGTCGATTGGTTTGTTTGCGTCTACAATGCAGATGTTTTCCGAATCTCCGAGCTTTTCAAACACCTCAAAAAACTTTGCGCGTGTTTTTTGCATAAGCTCTGGGTCATGCTCAAATATTTCAAGATGTGTACGGTCTGTATCGATTCTCTTTTTACAACTGTCAGGGTCTACATCAAGATAAATGCACAAATCGGGCTTTAATACATCGGGGCAATTAAGGTTCATATTAATCACCCAGTCAATATTGGTGCTAAGGCCCTGATAAGCAAAAGAGGAATAATAATATCTGTCAGAAATTACATCCTTGCCCTCGCCAAGAAGTTTCTTGATTCCCCAGACGGGATTTACGTTGTGCGAAATTCTGTCTGTCAAAAACAGGCTCGCAAGCTCCGGTGTGCTTCTTTTATAGTTGCCGCTAAGCGTATCGCGGATAAGTCCGCCCGTTGCAGAGTTTGTAGGCTCGGCGGTTGTGCATACGCTTCTGCCCATAAGCTTTAAATTTTCTTGTAGCATACGGATTTGTGTGCTTTTTCCAGAACCATCAATTCCCTCAAATACTATAAAAAGAGGTTTTGAGTTTGACATAATAATTATCCTCCTTTGATTAAAAAATCTGAAAGCTTAATTACTTGTCAAGTGGCTTCATTGTTGGGAGCTTTGCTCCGCCATTTTCAACATAAGATAATAAAGCTCAATTATTATTATACACCAGATTTAAAGTATAGTCAATATACGAATATCACTTAATAAACATCATTTTTCAACTACTTTTGGGCGTAAATTGGGCGTATGGTTGGGCGTAACATCTTGTTATTTCTTCTCCCATAATGAAAGCAAATCATTAACTGTTTTCTCTGAAATCTTTCTATAATTACTTTTATCAGGAGATTCATACCATACAGAAAAAGCGACTGCAATTTGTTTTTCTTCAGTTGTTAATTCATTAAATATCACTGTTGATTTTAATCCCTGAACTTTTTCGTATATTTCCTTTACCGATAAATACTCACCAAATGTTTTTTCATCGAAAGACCACCCTATTTCACCTCCACCACTCCATGTTCCTGCCACAAAACACAGATATCTTGGAATATTTTGTGCGACATTCAAGCAATATAACATATAATCGTCAAAGGTTTTTTTATCTAGATGTATCCACATCATTCTAACATAATAAAAATTATTATTGCTCAATAATGTACTATCTTCTTTAAATTGATAAAGCCTTTTTTTACATACTTTTTCTATTTCGCTTAACACCTCTTCGGATACAACTCGATAAATATAATCAATATCATTTCCAATTCGACCATATGCCTCCTCTATGTAGAAAACATATCCCAAAACTACTAAAAATTCGTCTTTGGGTGAGGAGTTAATTGTTTTAATCAGTATTTTTCCACTATTTTCTTCGCCGGCTTTTTTTAGCAAAGACCATATAAACTGCCTACAGTCATATTCTACACTTGGCTCAAAGAGTCCCTGTTTCTTCTTGGTCATAGGGCGTGATTGTAATTTTATAAATTCGTTAAACAACATTTCATATTTATTGTCAGATATTCTATCAATACAACAATTTAATTCTTGCATATATGCTTGTAAACGGTCAGCTTCTCTCATTTTCTCCAAAAAGAAATGCAACTCTGTTTGTTCTAATTCTATGGAATTTAATACATCTTCTCGAGAAATCTTTACATCCTCTAATGATAAGTGAAAATATAATTTACTATGGGTAGGAGATGAGATTCTCTGTAAATATCTTAATTCCTTCTCATCCTTTTTTGAATAACCATATCCGCCAGTTCTCCAAGAAAAGTATGGGAACAATGTTTGGACAATTTTTAACATTGTCTCTGGCGATTTGGCATATACATCCTTAAATTGATTCATATAATCATTTTTTATTTTGTTTTGTTCTACAGCTGATAAAGGCGTTTTCGAGTTAATAGCTAAACTAGATATGTTATTATTAATCCAACTATAAATTTCTGGTGCACATATCTGTAATGTTGTTATGCACAATAAATCTACCCAATTTGTTTCTTTGTGCATTAAGGAATATTTCAATCTATATGCATTTATTATTCTATTAACATCCCTAATGCTATTCGCGAATAAGGAAATGCAATTTCTGAAAACATTGTGCCAATGTTCTTCATCAAATCTATCCTCGGGTACATCTGAAACGATTTTATTTAACTCATTGAATAGTACATTATGTACAAGCTCAGGTTTTGCTTCAGGAACATTAAATGGAACTTGTATGATTTTTTCAAGATATTCTTCGCCATTACACTTTTGCTCCTCGCTCAAAGCTCTAACAACAACATTTTTATCAAAAGATAGTAGGTATATCATATTTGGAAAACCTGCAACAGAATTAACCAGCTGAAAAATCAATCGTATTTGGTCATTATTTAACCTGTCAATATCGTCAATTACTACAATTAATTTTTGCTTTAAGTCTTTAAGCTCATTAACAACTATGTCCTTTTGAGATTCTATACTTTCAATCTCGTCAGCTTTTTGAGTAAGAGCTTGTCCTACACCTTTAACTATTGGCTCAATCATTGCAATATATTGTCCAACAACAGGAATATATTTTGAGTAATCAATAGCAGAGGAATATTTATCAATTGCACTACCAACTCGTTTAAGATTATCACTTTTTGATTGTTTTTTTATCGCCAAAGAAACTTCTTTGAAAAATTGCGATATAAGTTGATTTTTATCCGAATAATTCCATGGATTAAACATGATAACTATGGGTTTTTCTTCATCTTGCATATACTGCGATTTTTCTCTTATTTCTTGTATAATCATATGAATAATTGAAGTTTTCCCACATCCCCATTCTCCACACAAACTTATTGTAAAATTATCTGTGTCTGTATATGCTAAAATAGCGTCAGCAAGCTCTTGGGAAAAAGTAGCTCTATTTAATAAATCATCTTCACTTCTTTCGATTGGTTTATCTGTATTAAACATAGTTTCACCTCGCCTTTGTATTATAATAATTATACCATAATTGTTGTTAAAACGCAATAAATTCCTTTTTACACAAAAATTCCTTGCAACAGTATCATTGCAAGGAATTTAATAGTTTAATGTAACTCATGGGTTCGGTTTAGCCGAATTCAAATACTCTTCAAATGTACTAAACTCCTTATCCTTCATTTCTTTTGTGGCATCAGCGTAAATATTCATTGTGGTGCTTATATCAGAATGCCCTAATACATCCTGTATAATCTTTACGTTAACCCCAGCTTCGCAAAGTCGGGTAGTAAAAGTATGACGAAGAATGTGGCAACTGAATTTAGGTAGTAAAACTAAATCTTTTGAGCCTTTATTTTTACTGATAATTTCTTCATTGCAATCTCGGATTATTCTACGAAGAGCCTTATTAAGTGTTCCCTGATGTTGCACATTGCCAAAACGATTTACGAAAACAAAATCAATATATGTATCTACCGAAACATTAGAAGATATACCGAGAAGCCGCTGATACGCTCTTTCCTCAATAATGGCATTTCTGACATCCTCTGTCATAGGAATAGTACGCCATCCTGCCTTGCTCTTAGGTGTATTAATAGCAAATGAACAGCCATTATTATCACCCTTGTTATAATACACCAATGTATGATTGACACTTATTGTATTTTTATCGAAATCAATGTCCTGCCATCTTAGTCCTGTGATTTCTCCCACACGCATACCTGTACCAAGCATTACAGCAAAGATTGGATACCAATGGTTGTATGTATGGTTTCTTTTAAGAAAATCTAAAAATAATTGTTGCTCCGCTATCGTTAAAGCCTTTTTCTTCTCTGTATCACAATTATGTACTTGGCGTAGCTCTTTTAAAGCGTTATCAGCGGGGTTATATCTGATATAATCATCCTCAACAGCTAAATTTAACACCTGATGCAAAACAGTATGAATGTTGTCTACAGTAGCAATCTTTAAACCATCTGTATCAACAAGTTTATTATAAAATCTTCTTACATCTGACCGCTTCAATTTACACAACCTCGTTCTTCCAAAAGAATCATACACGAATTGATTATACATATATTGATAGTTTTTAAAAGTATTATCTTTTAACCCTCTTTTAAGGTATAGCCATAGCTCATAGATGTCATTTATGGTAATATTGGGGTTGCTGGTCTTTATGCCATCACTTTTATCTCTCCGTATAGTTTCCTCTTTTTTTCGAAGTTCCTCCAACGTCTTAGCATAAATTGAATGCCGTTTACCATCGGAAGTACGCCATCTAAAATCGTAGCTACCATCTCTTCTTTGGGATTCTCCCTCTTTTAAAACACGCCTTTTGTCATCCTTACGTCTTTCCAAATTAATCACTCCTTTTCTTATAGAGGGCGTGTGCAGAGATGCACACGCCCATAATTAGTTTAAATTGAGAATACTGTTGCCATATACTTGTCCAGCATTTTGCGTTTGATAAGTCTTTTGCTTCCTATCCACAGGACAAATGTGCAGTCGTCAGCATCTGTAAGTTCACGGAGCTTATTTTGACCAATACCGGAATATATAGCAGCTTCTTCGATAGTCAGATTGGCTTTGCGCCAAATAGGTATATCATTCATATTATTCCACCTCCTCAACAACTTCCAAATCATAGTTGTTATATAACTTTATTCCTTTGTATCCAGCCTTTGGGTTTTGACCTGTTCTATGGATTCTATGCTTTATACATCTCTCTGAATCAACATTATCTTCAATCCACTTTAGCATCATATTGTATGGTATTAAATGAAGACCTTCCTCATCACAATATTCAGTATATAATTCATACAAATCAGTTGCATATATCGAATCAGAATCGTTTCCTGTGACAAAAACGGAATCATTCCAGAACGCTGCGAATGAGTATGCGGATGTTTTTCCGTTTTTCCATTCATTTAACATATCATCAGCTAACTGACATTTCGAAAAGCGATAGTTATTATCTCTCACCTTTTTATAATGCCTTAAACAACTTGAAACTATAGCGTCTTTCTCTTGTAATAGTTTTTCTACAAGTCCTGTGTCTTTTTCATTATCGGGAATTGTATTACTTAGGGGGATTATAATCATTCTTTTCCAAAATGCAGCCTCATTTTCGCCAGAAGAAAGTTTTATGGGATAATTTGAACCAAACAAAAAACGAGTATCACTAACAATGGTTTCAGCAGGCATATATTTTTGCTCTATAGTTATTGAGTCTTTGCCTGTTATACTTTTAATGGTTGACACCACGTTAGCATTTAGTTTGCCATCCGGAACATCCATAGCCATATTTAGAATTTTGCCTCTATTTGAACCTAATGCGAATCTGTCACCTAACTTTTCGGGTGGTATTGCAGAAACATACTCTTTACCAATTATAAGCTCTATTACAGTACCAAGAGTACTTTTTCCGCTATCTTTGGCTATTCCTATTACAAAAAATACCTTTGCATCATTTGAACCACTTAAGATATAACCAACGGATTCTTTTGCTCTGATTATAGATTGTTTTTCGTTGCTGCAAGAAACTCTTAAGAACTCATTAAAAACTTTTGGCTCTTCATCTACCCAACAAGCATCCAACTCAAAGAAAGTCAAATATTTTGGGTTATGCTCTTTCAGTTCTAAAGTATCCAAGTCCAAAACACCATTTTTAAGTACAACCAATTTTTTGGCTTTAAGCAGCTTTTTATTGTAATTTTTAGGTATTAACTTATCATCAGCCTTTAGATACTTATATAGACTTTGAAATATCCTCACATCTGAAACCCCAAATGCATCAAATCTAACTTTAGCCCGGATAAGCCTCAGTAAGTCAGCATCATCTTTTATTGCTACATAAGTTCTATCATTAAAATAACAAAGCCCATCATTATGACGTATAATGTAAACTTTATCAAGCAATTCGTTTTGTAAATACTGCAAAGTTATTTTCTTTTTATCGGCACTGCTTTGCGGTGGCTTATCCTTGTTTTTCTTAGTGTCTATAGGCTTAAAATCTATAGGCATAAGATTTAAGGACTTAGGTTTAATAGACTTAAGTTGTTTGGAAAAATCCACTTTCACCAGACTTTCAGGTGAATTATCCTTTTCGACAACAGGTTTTGGTCTACATGCCTTTGATGAATCGTCGCTTCTTTTAGTCTGGGCCATCGTAGTAAGTTTTGTTTTGTCGGGAAGCCACGAATTTACCGTGGATTCCTTAAATAATTTTTGAGCATCATTCATCATATAAATCACCGCCTTCTAAATTATCAGCAACTGGACTTAATTGACATGAGCTGATAAAGTATTTAGCCATTGAATTATATATGGCTTTTTGCTCATCATTTTCATCACAAATAACGAAAACTGCAATTTTTTGAAGCGTAGAATCAAATGAGAACAAATATGTGAAACAATCTGTTTCTATAAATCCAAACACCTCATCGAAAATTTTCACTTCCGAATCACCTTTAGGTTTGAATCTCAAATACTTTTCAGACTTTTCACTTTCACAAAAGGCTAAGCTGATTAGCTTATATGGTTTAATAACCATAAGCAGTTCAATCTCGGAATCATTTAAATCTCCGTTTTCAATACTCAACACTTTAGTGCCTTCCGCAGTTTTGATAATAATTTTACCGCTTTTTATTGGGACAAATTCCTCTCCTATGTCCGCAATAGAACAATCCCCCTTTCTTGCTGAAAAAAGCATATATTTATTTCTATTGGCTGATGCCTCTCTGAAATCGTCATATACTTTTTCCTGCAGAGATTTTTTAGTTTCATTTTTAATTGTCATAAAGCGACCTCCTAAACAATAAATTTAACACATTTAGAACTTTTTCAATTCTTGTTCTATTATTGTGCTATGCTCATCATACCACAATAATAAAAACCGCTCTATTCATATTTTTTGGAGGGTGTTTTTGCGATATTGGGGCTTTAAACATAATAAAAAATACACATAGTCGCAAAAACTATGCGTATCCTGTATAAATCATAAATTAAGAGCTGTGTATAAATCTAAATAAAATTTTTCTTCTTCATCCCCACACAAATCCATATATACATCATAAAATGCCTTTTTTGTTTTTTTAAGTTCTTGCTTATATTGTGTGGTTGTATTTACATCATCTATAGAATTTTCATTCATTGGAAAGACTTCGTCTATTTTCTCAATAACATCTGAGATTTTCTCGTCGATAAAGTCTCTGTTTCGTTCTATGGCGTCAATAACAGCCGAATTTTCTGCATATTGAAGAAAATAATGGTTATTAGCGTTGACTAGTAATTTATCTGTTAGTTCTCTATCAATGATTTCAGCTTTTGGATTTTCCTTAATTATATCAAAAGTTTTATTAAGCCTATCCACCTCATCTTTTAGATGATTTTGGAAAACGGAAAATAGTTTCACATATTGCTCCCAAACGGAATAGGGATTTGATAATTCTTGGAATTCATTGCTTGTCAATAGTGGTAACTTTGTAATTAAACTTTCTAAATAATCAATGCATTTAATTTGATTATATTGCGTTGTTATATATAAATTAGATTTTAAATTTTCATATCCTTTCTCATCATCAGGAAAGTTATTTATATAAATATTAAGAAACCCATTTATTACAAATCTAATTTCTTCAAGAAATTGGGGTTTATCTTCTGTTTTTTGAAAAAGTTTATAAAAGCCATCACTATTTCTATTGTCGATTTTCAGTATTTTGCTCCATATTTTTTTGTTCTTCTTTCTTTCAAAAAACTCATAAATGAACTCTGCCTGAAGTTTGGATAGGCTGAATAACGGAAGATTATAGTTTTGTGCCCTGAAAAATAGTTTGTCTTTACTAGATTTAACATTAAAAAGATTAATTAAGTCTGAAAAATGTTTATGTGCTTTTTTATAATAATTCTTAAAATCAAGCATTTGAATGTTTTCTTCATCAAAATTATTTTCATATTCTTCATACGTAATATCATACGCTTTGCCATTTCTTATATCAACTTCGTTTTCTTTCCAAAATAAAAATATAAGTTTATCCAATTTCATATTATCTTCGATAAGTTTTTCTATCATAATATCTCCTCTGTGCCATGTGTCAGCAGCAAAATTCTTTATGCTATATATTAATATATAACATTATATCATATTCTTCAATAAATGTCACTATTTATAAAGAATATAACACCCCGGCACATGACACATAGTTGATTAATTTATTAATTTATAAAATGTCGATTTACTTATCCCCAGTTCCTCCATGGCTTTACGAGCAGTAATCTTTTTATCTTTCCAATCAGATATAACATCATCCCAATTATCAGGCAAAATAAGTTTAGGTCTGCCAAGATGTTTCCCTTTTGCTTTTGCAGCATCTATACCTTCTCTTTGTCTTTGTCTGATTGTTTGTCGTTCCTGTTCGGCAATAGTGCCTAATACTTCGATTAAAATATTATTTACCATTTCAAACACCCATTCTTGTCCTTTGGGCAAATCCATCATTGTAGTTGGAAGGTCTATAACCTTTAATCTGATATTGTTATCCTTGAAGTATTGAAGTTCATTCTTTATATCTGCTTTATTTCTACTAAGACGGTCAAGAGATTTTACTATAAGAGTGTCACCGCCTCTGAGCATTGTTGTTTTTAATGCCTGATACCCTGTACGCTCTAAATTTTTACCGCTCTCTTTATCGCAAATTATTTCCCTTTCATCCGCTCCAAGTTTTTTAAATGCTTCTATCTGCCTATCCAAGTTCTGTTCTTTACTTGAAACCCTTGCATAGTAAAAAATTTTATTTTCCATAAATACCTCCAATAATAAAGTGTCCAAAAAGGTCGTTGAGTTTAAGGATATATCCAAAAACTCACACAGAACCTTAAAGGACACTTTTTTCTTCATTTATCGCAGTTTTTAAAGAGTATATAAAGGTACACCTTTAAATATTCTAACGTCGTCGTTTTAAATATACCTCAATAGCCACATCGGCAATGAGGTCAATAGCAGTTATTATAAATCTAAAAATTTTCACATTTATTCCTCCTTTCTGTTTTAATAATCCTCTGCTAATAACATAGTACAGTGTGTTTCATCATCAATTACAAAAACCTTGCCAACATAAAAAGAAGCATCTGTGTTTAATAGATACTCCTTATGATATTCAGGCTCTTCCTGAGTATGTTTAATTTTTTGCTTACCATCCTCTATTGTCAAATCAAATATCTGTAAATAGTCTTGGGGAAGAGTCAATTTATCAATACACTGCCACATAAGTATTTGTGTTAGCGGATTAATATTTTCTAGCACTCCTTTCGTAATAAATCTCTTGTTGTTAAACCTCTTCATAATAAAATATTCCTCCTAAGTTTATATTGGTTTATAACCAAAGGTATAATATATAAACATAAGTGGATTTGTTTGCAGGAAAGATATAAACTTTTACAAACCAACAAACACTAATATAAACAAAAAATATTTTAAAGGAGCGGATTTTAATGTTTAAAAACATCCCTGAAAACATTCCTGAAATTATGAACTTTAACCAATGTAAAGACTTTTTAAAGGTCGGTAA
The DNA here is from genome assembly GCA_045592745.1 of Candidatus Aphodoplasma sp. Lineage (GTDB taxonomy): Bacteria > Bacillota > Clostridia > UBA1381 > UMGS1253 > Aphodoplasma. Next base: position 27,998 of record JAZNVH010000007.1, read on the forward strand.
AAATACTTTACTTGACTTGCTGCATAGCGGTCAGATAGATGCCTTTAAAATCGGCAATCGTTGGAAGATAGCCAAAGAAGCGGTTATTGAATATCTGAAATACTTATAAAAAAAGAATCTCTTGCCTTTTTGCGTGCAAGAGATTCTTTTTACCCTTTATGAATAATAGTGTTCGGATATTGTTATACTATCTTTCAAAATTCCATTTTCGTATATATGCATTACCGGAGAACTATTTTCCATCGTAAAGCCAATAACAAATGACTTATTTCCTTCGGTAGCTATAAAACGATTAGTGTCAATTTCATATAGATTATATATTATATCATTATAATCCAAGTTTCCAACCTCCGAACCTTCGGGAGCAGAAAACATACTCAATGAATATTTTTTACTATCTTTACCAATATATAGTCCTGACAATTCATATGTATCTATGCTTTCTGAACTACGGAGCATATCAGCATATTTATCTTTTTCAATGATAAAGAGTAATCTTTGATATAAACCTTCAGGTAAAGAATTATTTAAATCATATTCCCACATATCATCAGTAAATTTATCGGGATTATTTATTATCTGATATACAGGAGCATCATATACAAACCCTTTATTATTTTTTATTTGTGTTGTAGTTCCTGTATCATAATACATTATACTATAAACATCTGACTTGGCAAACGGATTTAACTCTGTCGAACGAAGAACATAGCAATTTTCACCGGGAATAGCTGTTCCATAACTATATTCAACATTATATCCAATCCATAAAGAACCTTCCGCAGTATAGTCGTCATATGCTTTCTGTAAATCTCCTAATATTGAGCTTGAGTATTCGCTCTCTAATCTTTGAGTGATATAAAAATTATTGGTTGTATTATATCTTCTTGCTGATTCAAAATCTATATTTTTATATTCATTTGCAATTCTATTGTTATCACCATAACACGACGTAACATCTATAATTGCCTTGTTAATTTCACTCATAATTGCCGAATTTTCATAGATGTGCGAATATACTCTCTCAGCTTCAAAAATATAGTCTGTTGCTTCTTCAACATTTGAAATACTTTTAACTTTATCTAAAACAATTTCTTTCCAAACCGCAAAGATTTTCTCTTCGGGATAATCTCGCCAATCTTCATAGTCCTGATAAACATCATCTTCAATACAAGTATTCATCCACTCTGCAAACTTCGCTTTATCAGGCAAGTTTGAATTTTGTGAATTACTTACTCCTGTTTGATTCCTTTGCTCCGTAACAGTGGTACTTTCATCAGAAGAATATACTAATCCCATAAGCATTAAAATCATAGCAATTACAATTATTAAAAATTTTCTCATTTTAAATTTGGGAATCTTACAAGTTATATTGGGATTAATAAGCAATCCTGATAATATAAACATAATTCCCGATTTTGCTGTGAGACAAAATAGTGCTATTACACCGAACAAAATAGTACTAACACTATAAATCCATTGTAACACTTTTTTCATCTGTTATCACTCCTTGTTGGCGTATTTACTTATGATATTTTTGTCAATTTTTGTTAATACCTCAGATTTCTTTTCCTCACTAACATTTTCCAATAATTCATTTATTGATTGCATAATCGTTCTTGCTGGAATTTCTTCATCAGTATCTTCAATTCCGTCAGCTATTTTTTTTGCATAATTTCCATCATTATAAGCTTTCAACATTTCATCTATTGCTTCATCATATTTTTCTTGTTTTTCATAATACAATTTCATTAAAATAGCTTTGTTAAAACCTTTAACAGAAGAATAGTCAGTTATTTTATAAACTTCATCAATTCGCACTTTAGCATCATCATAGTCACCGTTTTCAATCATTTCTACAACATCAAAATATTCATATTGTTTGTTCGATTGGGTGTCTGTATTATTTGCACCACAGCCTGCTAATAAAATGATGCTTAGAACACATAAAATACCGATAAAACTTCTTTTCAACTTCATAATTTTTTACCTCTTTCTTTTTATTATTTAGAAACCTCGCTTAAAATTTGCCTTATTCGTCTATCTGAATAACCAAACATTTTGGATAATTCACGAATATTCTTGCCGTTATAATTTTGCTTGATATAGTTATATATGAAATCTTTTTTATATAACTTCTGCGGAAACAAAATTTGTTGCCCTTTGAATAATTTATGTATTTTAACAGCGGTTTCCGTCCCTGCTTCAACGGCAATTTCCTCATAAATATCTGCAAAATCTTTTGCTTCCATTTTATTTTCACCTCCCAATTATACTCATACTTTTAATTTTAGACTTTTTCCTTTGAAATTACCATTCGTAACTTTCATTGAAATTTGCAATATATATTTCCTAAACTAAAAGCAGGACAACTACCAATGTGATAGTTGTCCCAAATGCACAAATAAAACAATCCCCAAAGTGTTGAGTTTCACTTTGGGGATTAATTCTTGCATAATTCTTTGCATAAGTTATTAAATTTTGGGCGTAAATTGGGCGTAAATTTTACTATCTAACACCCTAAACCCCGCATAAACACTGGGTTTATTTATCCAACGGCTTCATTGTGGGGAACAACAATACGTCACGGATTGCGATAGAGTTTGTAAGAAGCATACACATACGGTCAATACCGAAGCCGATACCACCCGTTGGAGGCATACCGATTTCGAGCGCATTGAGGAAATCTTCATCTGTTGTGTTAGCTTCATCGTCACCCTGCGCGAGAAGTTCTTCCTGTGCTTTAAAACGTTCTCTCTGGTCAATAGGATCGTTTAGCTCTGAGTATGCATTTGCCATTTCCCAACCATTCATAAAGAACTCAAAGCGCTCTGTATATTCAGGATTTTCAGGCTTTTTCTTTGTGAGCGGCGAAATTTCGATAGGATGATCCATAACGAAAGTGGGCTGAAGAAGGTGCTCTTCTGCAAACTCTTCAAAGAAGAGGGCGAGTATATCACCTTTTTTATGTCTGTCTTCAAATTCTACGCCTTTATCCTTAGCAATAGCCTTTGCCTCTTCGGTAGTTTTTATCTGGTCAAAATCGACACCTGCATATTTCTTTACAGCATCTACCATAGTTATTCTTTCGAACGGTTTTCCAAGATCCATCTCTATTCCGTTATATATAATTGTTGTTGTACCGAGAACCTCTTTGGCAACATGACGGAAAAGGTTTTCTGTAAGATCCATCATACCGTGATAGTCAGTGTATGCCTGATAAAGCTCCATAAGTGTGAATTCGGGGTTGTGTCTTGTATCAAGGCCTTCATTTCTGAAAACTCTTCCGATTTCATAAACTCTTTCAAGACCGCCTACGATAAGACGCTTTAAGTAAAGTTCAAGAGAAATACGAAGCTTGAAATCTTCATCAAGAGCGTTAAAGTGTGTTTCAAAAGGACGTGCAGCAGCACCGCCCGCATTTGAAACGAGCATAGGAGTTTCAACTTCCATAAAATCAAGTGTATCAAGATACTTTCTTATTGCCGTAATAATTTTTGAACGCTTTATAAATGTATCTTTAACCTCGGGATTCATTATAAGGTCAACGTATCTTTGTCTGTAGCGAAGGTCTGTGTTTGTCATACCGTGGAATTTTTCAGGTAAAATCTGAAGAGATTTTGATAAAAGAGTAATTTTATCAACGCGAACGGAAATTTCGCCTGTCTGAGTTGTAAACACTTCGCCCTCAGCACCAATGATATCACCAATATCAAGCTTTTTGAAACGGTTATATTCTTCTTCTCCGAGCACGTCTTTTTTTACAAACAACTGGAGCTGACCGTCAATGTCTGCAATATGAACAAAACCAACCTTGCCCATACCTCTTTTTGACATAATACGACCTGCAACGGACACTTTCTGTCCGTCAAGAGCAGAGATTTTAGCTTCTATTGTTTCTGTTTCTTCGCTGCCGCGTTTGGAAATTTCGCGCATTTCGGTTGTGTAGTCATCCTTTATTGCGGATGATTTATGTGTGCGCTCATATTTTGTAATTACAAACGGGTCTTGTCCTGCGTTTTGAAGCTCTAAAAGCTTGTCGCGTCTTATCTGCAAAAGCTCCGATAATTGCTGTATATCATTTTCAGCCATAATTAATTTCCTCCCATAATACATAAATACTATTATCATATTATACACCAAAATATTACCCAATACAATATTTTTTTGACAAAAACTCCTTTTTATGCTTAAAAATTGTAATATACGCGCCTTTTACGCTCTTGAAAGTATACAGATTGTGTGGTATTATTATGATAATATTAAAGGAAAGGCAGAGAAACCTTAAAAGTATGTATAATTTTGATGCACAATATGATGTAATAGTAATAGGCGGCGGACATGCGGGATGCGAGGCGGCATTTGCGCCTGCAAGACTTGGCAAAAAAACGCTCATGTGCGCCACAAACCTTGATGCAATAGCAAACCTTCCGTGCAATCCGTGTATAGGAGGTACTGCAAAAGGGCATCTTGTACGCGAGATTGATGCGCTTGGCGGAGAAATGGGCAAGGTAGCCGACAAAACATTTATACAGTCAAAAATATTAAATCGCGCCAAAGGGCCTGCGGTTCACTCGCTGCGCGCACAGATTGACAGACGTGCGTATCAGATAGAGATGAAGCACCGCCTTGAACTTCAGGAAAATCTTGATGTACTTCAGGCAGAGGTTGTCGATATAATTACCGAAAATGGAGCTGTGTGCGGTGTTGTAACTGCGACGGGAACGCGCTTTGGTGCAAAATGCGTTATTGTTGCAACGGGCACATTTCTTGGAGGCAAAATATTAATAGGTGAGTACGTGCGTGAGTCAGGCCCTGACGGTATGTTTGCTGCAACAGAGCTTTCAAAATCGCTCGAGCGTCTCGGCGTGGAAATATTGCGTTTTAAAACGGGCACACCTGCCAGAGTATTAAGAAGCAGCGTCGATTTTTCTGTTATGGAGGAAGAGCTTGGCGATGATGAGATAACACCGTTTTCGTTTGAAACGCATGGGGAGCTTGAAAACAAGGTTTCATGCCATCTTACATACACAAACGAAGAAACACATGAAATTATACGCGAAAACCTTCACCGCGCGCCAATGTATTCGGGCGCAATAACGGGTGTTGGGCCGAGATACTGTCCGTCGATAGAAACAAAAATAGTGCGCTTTGCCGATAAGCCACGCCATCAGGTTTTTATCGAGCCAATGGGAATTGATACAGAGGAAATGTATGTGCAGGGAATGTCGACAAGTCTTCCCGAGGATGTTCAGCTAAAGATGCTCAGAAGCATAAAAGGACTTGAAAACGTAAAGATTATGCGAAGTGCGTACGCAATAGAGTATGACTGCATAAATACGCTCCAATTAAAGCCTTCGCTTGAGTTTAAGGCTATATCGGGACTTTTCGGAGCGGGACAGTTTAATGGCACAAGTGGCTATGAAGAGGCGGCGGCGCAGGGACTTATTGCAGGAATTAATGCCGCAAGAAAGCTTGATGGAAAAGAAGCCATTGTGCTAAAACGCTCGGAAGGCTATATCGGAACACTCATTGATGACCTTGTTACAAAGGGCACCAACGAACCATACAGAATGATGACCTCGCGCTCGGAGTACCGCCTTCTTTTGCGTCAGGACAATGCCGATGCACGTCTAACGCCGCTTGGACACGAAATAGGATTAATCAGTGATGAGCGATATGAAAAGTTTTTAGAAAAGCAAAGGGCAATAGAGGCAGAGGTTGAAAGGTTGTGGAGTATAAACGTTTCTCCCGTGGATGCAAATCCGCTTTTGGAAAAATATAACTCGACACCGCTTAAAACGGGGACTAAGCTTGCAGAGCTTATACGTCGCCCTGAGCTTAGCTATGATATTTTGGAAAGTGTTGATAAAACACGCGCACCTCTGCCAAGAGAAGTGGTAGAAGAAGCAGAGATTCTTATAAAATATGAAGGGTATATCCAAAAACAGCTAAGCGCCGCAGAGCAGATGAAAAAGCTTGAGGGAAAAAAGATACCTGACGATATAAATTATGATGATGTGTACGGCCTTCGTGATGAGGCAAGAGAAAAGCTTAAAGAGGTCAGACCCGAAACGCTCTCGCAGGCATCGCGCATTTCGGGAGTGTCGCCTGCTGACATTACGGTTATGATGATACATCTTGGAAAGTAGAAATTAATATAGATAAAAGGGGAGGCGTATAAAGATGAAAAAGAAAATTTTTATTAGTTTTATTGCAATTATCCTTCTCTTAATAATGATGTTTTCGTTTATGTTTTTTGTAGTTTTGCGCGGTGAAATTGAGGTGGCTCCATCGCCAAACGGAGATTATCAAGTAGTTAGTTGGTGGATAGATAAAGGTGGTTTTGGATATAGCGGTGCTTTTTATATGAAGGAAAAAGGTTTATCTTCAAAATGGCATAAGCTTGGCACAGTCCCGTTTGCAGGCAAGTGGATATCGGAAACTCTCTTTGCAGTACATCACGCATATGTCGTTGATGAAGACAACTATAAAGAATATAATGCGAATGACTATTTTAGTAAATAGGTATATATTTTTTGGTTTATTTTGATATGAGTATATACAATAAGGAGGAAGTTAAATATGAAATATGAATTTTTGAAATTTGAAAATATGCAATATATGATTACATATCCGCAAAGTTACAAAGTTGGTGAGATTTATCCTGTTTTGTTTTCAATTCATGGTGCAGGTACAAGAGGAAATAATCCGGAACTTTTAAAGGATTGTCTTGTCTTTGAAAAAGCCAAAACGACCAAAGATTTTCCGTTTGTTGTTGTTTCGCCTCTTTGTCATGAGAATACATGGTTTGATATGTATGAAACTTTAAAAAGATTTATACTTCACATAGCAAACAGCAGCTTTGCGGATAAAAAGAGAATTTATGCTACCGGTGGAAGCATGGGAGGGTATGCTGTATGGCAGCTTGGAATGAGTATGCCGGAAGTGTTTGCCGCAATTGCACCTGTCTGTGGCGGTGGTATGTATTGGAATGCCGCAAGACTTGTAAATGTTCCTGTTTGGGCATTTCATGGCGAAAAAGATGATGTCGTAAAACTTGAAGAATCCGTTAAGATGGTTGATGCGGTAAATAAATGCGGTGGAAATGCAAAACTAACTATATATCCAGACATTGCTCATGCTTCATGGGTTCCTGCATATACGAACGAAGAAGTTTATGAATGGTTTTTAACCCATGAAAACAAAAATGAAAATTCTATAGTTGATTTGTATAATAATAGTAAGCTGTACGGCTGAGCCTATATATGCAAACAATATAAAAAGTTATTGTTGTTTGGGTAATTAAAACAGCTTATGTTTGAACCGGAAACGAGCATCCTTTACAAAAAAAGCGGAATGAAAATTCATTCCGCTTTTAATATTGTCCATTCGTATTTTAATCTTCAATCAATATGATTGTTGATGCCTCAAATGCGCCCATATTTACTTCGCCCGAAATCATGAGCATGTCGCCTTCTTCAAGCTTGTCAATGCTGCTTCTCTTAGCCGAAACACTGCCGATAACAGAAAGGTCTTCTTTTACAAATACCTGTTGCACAGAAATATTACCGCTTGCATCTGTAACGTTCACATTTATAAAGCCGAGCGAAGTGTTTACTGCCGAAACTGTTCCCGTAACAGTTTTTGGCTGCGAAACAGCGTGCACATCAATTTGTGTAACTGTGTTACTTTCGATGTTGATATCTACCGTATAATCTACACGAAGGTCATAAAGTGTTGCTGCTGTTCCGTTTAGGAAAATTTGTGTATCACGAACTATCGCATAAGAAGTGGTTTGACCGTCCGCGTTAACCTTTATTGATGAGTTGTTTCGTCCGATTGTAATTTCTTCGATTGTGCCTGTTGTTGTACTAAGCTGTGAGTATGCCACAATTGCTGTAATCGAGTCATATTCAAGCTCAAGCTCTATGATATCGCCGGGCAAAAGGCTGCGAAGATTTGATGATTTTTTGTTCTTTACAACGGAAACCTTGCTGTCAATATGATAGATTTGACCGTCGTATTCGGGGTCGTAGTGCGAAATTTCAAGCATTGTTGTAGGAGTAAAGATTACCTCCGAAACACTTGCGTCTGTTATTGTTCTGATTCTTGACTGACCTTCAAGCGAGGTTACGGTTTCGTTTTCAATTGTTATATAAACTCTGTCGCCTGCTGCAAAGTTTGACAAAGAAGCGGCTTGGCCGTTGTATGTATATAAAACATTATCGGCAAGCTTATATTCTTCTGTTAACGAAGAATCAAGGCCAAAACCATATGCCTCTATGAATTCGCCGCGCGTATCTGAGAATGAACCCGTATATATTGCATCTATTGTCTGTGCTTCGCCTTCAATCGCATCGATTGCCCACACACCCTTATGGTTTGAAGTAACAATGGCTTCATCGCCGATGCCAAGGTCATCGAAAGTTACATGTTCGCCGTCAAGGTTTACTATAGTTTCGTCATTGATTGCATAAATTTTGCCGTTTAGTACAAATGTTTTTGCAGAGTGGTCAATGCTTGAAATTGTACCGCCGGAGGTTGTCATATTCATATAATCCATAACTCTTTTGAGCATAATTGCAACCTGAGCACGTGTAACGCTTGTGTTTGGTGAGAAGGTGTTATCATCCATGCCCTGCATTATGCCTTTTTTGGTTACAAAATCAATATACCCCTTTGACGCTGCGGGAATTGTGTCAGCGTCTGTGTAGTCAAACACATAAATTACAGTGTTTTCGACCTCTTCCTGACCGCCCATGATTTTTGTTATTAAAATTGCGGCCTCGTGGCGCTGCATGGGAAGATTCTTTGTGCTTTCGCTAATATAAATATCAAGCTCAGCCTCTGTAAATATTCCTCTGTAGAGCATATAACAAAGCTCTTTTGTTGCGTATGTATTATACTTTGCACAAACGGGGGCATAAAGAACCTGCGCAGCTTCGACAGCGTCTTTGTTGACATCGTCGTTTACACCGATTGTTCTTGCAAACAATGTAAATGCCTCTTGATTTGTAATGCTGTTCGCAGGCTGATATGTACCATCAGAGTATCCTTTTACAATGCCCTTGTCGGCAAGCTCAAGTACGGTGTCGCGTGCCCAGTCCCAACGCGCATCGACAAGGTCTGAAAAGCTTGCGGCAAAGACGCTTGTACATACTGTAAGCATCATAATGCATGACAGCAAAAGTGCAATTAATTTTTTCATTTACTTATCCTCCCTTTATGTAAAAGATTTTGAGTTTTTACTGATATATAGTATACACCTTGATACCATTATACCATATTTTATGATAATGTAAAGTAATTTTATATTAATATATAATTACAAATTATTACAAAATATCGACATCGGACACGCATTTACAAGAGGCGATGCTCATATAATATCATGTAAAGTAAATTTGGAGGCGACTATTTTATGAAAAAAAACGATTCTATGGGCAAAGCCGATAAAATATTATCTTCAATAGATGCAGACACATTGCAAAAGGGAATTGATAAGTTAAAAGGAATGTCGGAAGCTGAAAGCGCGAAACTAAAAAAGCAGCTTGACGGCATTGACAAAGAGAAGGTGCTTGAGATGTTTAACAGCTTAAGCCCCCAGCAGATAAAGCAAAAGCTTTCAAAGTTTGATATAACAAAGCTTGATGCACTCAATGGTAATGGGAAAATTATAGAGAAGCTCAAAAAAGACAAAAACAAGAGGTGATATAATTGTCAAAAGATATGGACATAGCAATAGATACTCTTAAAGAGATGCTTAATAGTCCTGATGGTGCTAAAACAATTGAATCTCTTATGAGTACATTTATGTCGGGCAATTCGCAAGATAGCGGACAAAGCGAAGATGGCGATAATGAGAAGGAAAGCGACAGCGCTTTGCCGTTTGTTAACCTTTCGGATATTCCTGTTGACAGTATTATGAAAATAGCAGGAGCCTATAAAAGTCTTAATAAAACGAGCGATCCGAGAATAACTCTCTTAAAAGCAATAAAGCCTTATGTTCGCTCTACAAGAAGTGAAAGTGTTGATACGGCGATAAAGCTTTTAGGGCTTTTGCGTCTTGCACCGCTTCTGGGAGAATTAAAGGACGTGTTATAGGCAAAAAATACGATATGCGGAGCTGATAGTATGGCGAAAAGATATTATAAATATGATTCCGTGGGAATGCCTGCTCCAAATGCGGGTGTTCCCATGCACGCGCAAAGAATGAGTGAGAAAAAACTGGAGGCGGCTGAGGAAATTATAAAACCACGCCCTCTTTTTGTGTCCGAGGAAGAAAAAACAAACAATGACACATCTGTTTTATCTTCGCTTTTTAAAAACGGAAAAGTTTTGGGGCGCTACGAAACAGATGATATAATGCTTTTGTGTATAATATTTTTGCTTTTGCAAAACAAAGAGGAACTTGACATTCCTCTTTTGCTGGCGCTTGGATATATTTTTTTGTCGGACAAGGACTTTTCTTTGTTTTAAGCAAAGGACATTCTTTGTCATACAAAAACCTCCAAAGGAGATAAAAATATGAAAAGATTTTTGTTTATCAGCGTATTTTATATTTGCATAATACTTTTTATCCCGTATGTAATTGTGAGATTTTCGTCTGCACAGCAAAAAAATACTGCTTCTGCTGCAAGCGAGCCCATAGAAAAAATTACAACGTGCATTTCTTCTACGGGAGAGGTGCGCGAAATCGATTTTTGTGAATATTTAAAAGGAGTTGTCAGTGCAGAAATGCCCGCAAGCTTTCATGAGGAGGCTCTTAAGGCACAGGCGGTTGCGGCGAGAAGCTATATCCTTACGCGTATGCAGGGGTATAAAAGGGATGGCACACCACCCGAGCATAACGGCGCGATGACATGTGATGACCCATCGCACTGTAAAGCGTGGACATCTACCGAAAAGCTTAAAGAGCAGTGGGGCGATAGCTTTGATTTTTACTGGGACAAGATTTCCTCATGCACAGAGCAGACAAAAGGGATTGTGATGACGTATGACGGCAAGCTTGTAAATGCAGTTTTTCATTCGACAAGCAGCGGCTTTACAGAAAGTGCAAAGGATGTGTGGGGTGGTGACATTCCGTATCTTGTTAGTGTAAAAAGCGAAGGAGACTCTCTTTCACCAAAATATAATGACTCCGTCACCTTTTCCATTGATGAGTATAAAAACAAAATCATGCAAAATTTCCCTGATGCGAGCTTTGAGGGACGCGAGCTTATAGAAACAATAAACAGAAGTGAGGCGGGCGGAATAACGACGATTGTCACAGGGGGCGTAAGCATAAAGGCTGCGCAGTTTAGAAATATATTTTCACTTCGTTCGGCAAACATAGAGTTTTCTTATGACGAAAACAACATAACAATGACTACAAAAGGAAACGGACACGGGGTGGGTATGAGTCAGTACGGCGCAAATTATCTTGCCGCGACAGGTATGAAATACGAAGATATTTTAAAGACCTACTATACGGGGGTTGAGGTAGAAACGTTTGAGGGAAAACTTTAAAAATGCATCAAAATTTTACGTAAAACCAAAATATGTCTTTATTATGAACATTGTAAATAAGCCCTGAAGGATTTGAAAATGTGCTGGACTTTTTTTGAAAGGTATAGTATAATAAGCTTTGTTAAAAAGAGCTTTTTACAGAAAGATTAAGGTGAAATAACATGGGCACAATGTTTACAACTTATTTAAAAACATTTTCAAAGGAATGGTGGGAAAACCTTTGGTATCACTATAAGTGGTACATAATTGGTACTATAGGGGTTTTGCTTTTGTTGATTTTCGGTATAACAGAATGTGCTACCTCGGTGCGTCCCGATTTTACAATGACATATATGGGCGGACTTGAATCGATGGGTCAGATTGAGGCGTATCAGCTTGAGGACAAGCTTGCCTTGGTAACAGGCGATGTTGACAGCGACGGCAAAACCAAAGCAAAGGTTAACGTAATATATCTTGATGCGGGCAGCGGAAGCGAGGAAATGGCGGCGAATTATAATATGGCGGACATTGAGTTGGCAGGAGGAGACGCAGTAGTGCTGCTTTTTGATGAAAAATTTGTCGAACGCTATTCAAAATACGGCTTTGTGGACCTTAGTGAGTATACAGATGAATTTTCGATTGATGAAAGCCTTTTAAAACGCTATGATGACGGCAGTGTATACGCTGTGAAATTGAGCCAAAATCCGATTTTTACACAAATTGATGGTATGAACGCCGAGAACTTGTATATGGCTGTGCGTCCTCTAAGACCGAATGATAAATCAAACTGGCAAAAGAAAAATCATGAAAACGGAGTGCAGATGGCGCGCTATATCATAAGCGGAGGCAGCGTAAATCCTTAAAGGGGCTTAGATATTTATGGAGCAGCAAAAGGTAAATGGCAAGTTTGATGAGCAGATGCTTTTTGAACGTTATCAGAAAACAAAAGATACTGCGCTGAGAAATGAAATTATAGACAGATATACATATATAGCACGCATAGCGGCAAAACGTTTTTGCGGACGAGGCATTGATTATGATGATTTGTATCAGGTGGCGTGCATCGGACTTTTATATGCTGTCGAGCGCTTTGATGTATCAAAGGGAGTGAAATTCACAACCTTTGCGGCGCCTACCATTATCGGCGAGATAAAAAAATATTTTAGAGACAAGGGAAACTTTATACGTGTGCCAAGAAGATTGTACGAAATTTTTTCAAAGGCTCACAGAATACATATGGCAAACAGCGCAGAACATGAAAACGCAAACAGTGGGGCGCTTCTTCCGCAAGTGGTGTCAATAGAGAGCGAAATTCTTGGCAATGATATGCGGTTTGAAAACACTCTCGGGCAGACGGATGAAGGTTTTTTGCTTGTCGAGGATAAGGATTTTGTTGACAATTGCATGCGTCTTTTGGGCGAGGATGAGAAAAAGTTTGTGCACAAAAGGTATTATGAAGAAAAAAGCCAGAAGCAAATAGCGTCTGATATGGGTGTGTCACAGATGTGCATATCACGAATGGAGCGCAGACTTTTAAAAAAGCTCAGAAATATGTATTTTAAAGAAAGTGTATAAAAACTGCAGATTAAAAATTTTAAGCAAGGACAATTTTAAAAAATTGCCCTTGTTTTTTTATTTTAGTTCATTTTTCGTATAAGGTCTATATACCCTTCTTTATCAGTCACATGTATAAAATCATAGCCTTGGCAAATCCGCCTGAGTATTTCTGGCGTTTCGTCATCGGAGCCAAGGTCGACAACAAATATGTCAGGGACATGACCGCCGTTCTTTTTATGCAGGTTTTGCCACACTACCGAGCGAAGAAGTGCTTCGATATCGTTTTGGTTGTTTTTTACTGTCAGGACAATGCATTGCTCGGCGGCGGTATCTGAATTTATACGCGAACAAAAAAAGCTTATTATATCAATCAAAATTGAGAATATGCCGTTTATGGCAAAAAACCAGAAAAGTGCATCTGAAAATATATTTCCGCTCATATTAAAAGCCTCCCTTGCTATGCTGTTATATATGTAAATCAATATATAATATGCGCAAGCGTGTATTGTGTGACCAAAAAGCTTGTATACGAGATAAAAATGTATAAAGTGCATAAATTTGCCCTTGCAAAACACCTGTGAGCGTTGTATAATAAAATACGGACACTTTTTGGCAGCCATAGTTTTTTTAAGGCTGCAAATGAGAAAAAAGGAGTGTTATCATGACGGGGCGTAGGCTTTTTAAACGCATATTAAGAGGATATATTGCGATTACAGTTGTTTTTACAATTATATTTGGTGCGGTTCTTTGTGTGGGAGCATATTCAAATGCCCGCGAAAGATTCAAAACACAAACCGGAGAGGTTCTTTCAGAGCTGGCAGGTGATATTGACAGACGCCTTGAATCTGTAAAGCATACATGGGAACGCATCGGAAGTGATGAGAGTTTTTATGCATATTCGATGCCGAACGGGGAACAGAACTATTCTTTGCTGCAGCGCGCGATAAAGGAAAATTCTCAGGGCTTGTCGGAGCAGGGAATAAGTGTTTATGTATCAAAGCTTGCTAACTCATTTTCGTACATAGTTGGAGAAAACAATGTAACCAGTGCATACGATTTTTGGCGCTCACATAATTTTAGCACGGGTGCAAATGAAGGAATACGAGCGCATTTTACGAAGAGTGAAAACAAAGACAGGATATTTGTAAGCTATTGTCTGCGCTCGACGTCTGATGCGGGAATTCTTGTTATGGTGGACAAAAGGCAAACTGCAAATGACGAGCTTTATATGATATGCACCATGGATCTTTCGGCATTGTCAAATAAAGCCGTGCTTAGCGGCGGTTCTTTTGCCATGATTAACGGTCAAAATATGATATGTAACATAGGCGAGAACACGTTTGAAACAACAGATGGAATTAACAACTTGTTTAAAAGACGCGTTTCTGTTTTAGGCTCGGAGGTAGAGTTTATTGAAAAAAACATATATGTAGCTTCGCAGTCAGATATATATGGATGGAGTTACGTTTTTGCAAAGCCGTCTGACGAGCTTACAAAAAGCGCTACGCAGATTTTATTTGTTATACTGGCGTTGTGCGGTGTTATTCTTCTTATATGCTGGGGACTTTTACTGCTTCTTACACGATGGATATATTCGCCGGTTAATGAAACGGTGAAATTTTTGTCACGCTATACAAAGGAAAACCTCTTGGACGAAGGACTGCTTATTCGCCAGAGTTTTGTGCATATGGCAAAAGATAATGACGATCTTCGCGAAAAGCTTGATGATACGGTTTTCCCGCTTCGTACAAAATTTTTAAAGGACTTATTGTTCGGCATTGTCGGCGATGAGCAGCTTGCTGAGCATGTAAAGGAGCTTGGCATAGAGGATATATCAGGACCTTACAGAGTTGTTTTGTTAAAGTTTGCCGATTACTCTTTGCTTACAGAGGTGTTTGCGCCAAAGAGCATCGAAAAAATTAAATTCCAGATAAGAGAATTCATTGATGATCAGCTCAAGGACCAGATTATACATGGCGCACTCGATATTGACCAAAGTACTATTGCTATAATTTCTTATGGACAGAATCTTCGCGAGCTGCGCGAAACATTGGCGGATATGGCAATGATGGTGGAAGGTGGTTTTGATGTCGAGGTGGTCGGCGCAATCGGTGCAGACTGTGAAAGGCTTTGTGACCTTTCGGATTCGTACAATTCATCGCAGATGGTTATGGAAAACCGCTTTTCAATAGGAAGCCGTAATGCTATTGTGACCGAAGATGAGGTAAACGCCGCAAATACGGGCGGTTTTTACTATCCGCTTGACACAGAGCGTGAGCTTATTGCAGAGGTTATACGCGCAAGGAGTGAAGAGGTTCACAAAATTCTTGATTTGATATTTGAAGAAAATTTTATAAACCGAAGTCTCACGCGTGATAGAATAAATGCGTTTATATTTGCCATAACGGCGAGCGTTAACAGAATTGTTGAATCACAAAGCAAAACAGTTGACGAAATATTTGGTGAAGGCAATATTATTTTCCTTGACCTTAAAATGTGCGCTTCTCCCGAGGAGCTGAAAGACAAGATATACGAAATATTTGACACGCTTGTTTCCTATATTAACGCGGCAAGCAAGCTTGAGCAGGACAATCTTGCTGATTTGATGCTTGAGTACATACATTCGCATTACAATGAGGATATCTCTCTTCTTGACATTGGCGGACATTTTGGCCTTTCGCAGTGTTATACAAGTACGCTCTTTAAAGAGGCGACGGGTGAAAATTTTAAAGAGTATCTTAGCCGTTACAGAATTAAAATGGCAAAGAAAATTCTTGATAAAGAACCGAATATTAAAAATAACGAGCTTGCAACCCGTATAGGATGTAATACAGTAGCAACACTGTTTCGTCTTTTCAACAAATATGAGGGAATTTCTCCCGGTCAATATGTGAAAAACCTAAAGGAACAGTAAAGAACGAACGCTTTAATAAAATGCAACAAAAACGTTCTTTAAAAATTGTTAAAAATAACGAAAAAATTTTAGGAGCATAACAAAAATTAAAAAATTTTTTCAACAAAAGCAATTAGGAATTTACAATTGTACATATATGTGTTACAATATAGTAAAATTGTGTCGTCTGTCGGCATTTGCCGGCACTCAGGCGTTGAAAATTCTTTATTTACTGCGTATTATATAGCTTTTGGGCAGACGAAAAACACAGTTTAAAATATATTACATAAGTTTAAGAAAAAATTTAAAAAAAATAAAAAAACGAGGGGGAATTTTTGTGTTCAAAAAGTATTTGTGTTTAATGCTTAGTGTAATGCTTGTATTAGGCACACTCTCCACTGCGGCTTTGGCGGCAAACTACACATACAGTGTAGAAAATTTGTCAGCATCTGCCGTAACATTTGAGGTTGGCGACAGCCCTGTTATAGATTTGCCGACAACTGAGAGTAGCGTTACCGCAAAG
>JAZNVH010000008.1:0-2740 GCA_045592745.1 Candidatus Aphodoplasma sp.
CCTTTGGGTATAGGCGCCGAGCCGGACTGCTTATTTACTTCTTCAACAATGGCTGTTATGCTTGTGCCAAGCTTCATCTCGCCCTCGATTGAGCCAAGGATTACATCAATGCCATTGGTGGTGTTTTTTGTTTCGTCGGCAAATTCATCGGTCATCATATATATGGCGTAAGGCTGACGGTATTTGTTGATGTTGTAAATGTTTGCTTCACTGCCGTCCTCTTTGATTAGGACGGAGTTAAGCGAAAAGTAGGATATAAAGGCTGTACCGTCAGGCAAAATCCCTATTGCATCCTGACCGGAGGCATCTTTGGTTAAAATTTTGCCGTCAACAATGGCGTTGCTCATGGGCACGCCGGTCTGAAGCGAGAAGAAGTCGGCATTGCTGCCGCCAATGATGTTGCTGCCCTGAGCTTCAAGACGTCTTGCCTCGTTTGAAATGGTGCTTGTTCCAAAAATTGCAGAGCCGTTTGTTATGGATGGCAAAACCGTGCTGTTTGGGGTATAGGTTATATAATTTTCAGTTTGCTTGCCCACCCCTGCCTGGTCACTGTAAAAAACATTATGAGTAAAGTATGTGCCTTCGCCGATTTGGGTTGTATATCCATTTATTTTTGAAGTCCCCAGCACAGAGGCAGAGGTACCAATGGGTGAAAGTAAAAGCGCAAAGGCCATAAGCATGGCAAAAGATTTTGTTAATTTCATAAGTAGTTCACTTCCTGATGTATAGCTGTATATATAGGACAAAATATCCACTTTTACATTATAACAAAAACTATAGAGAATGTAAATAAAAAAATATTGACAAAAGTTGAAAATGAACATAAAAAAAGACACCCTGATAGAAGTGTCTTTTTATGGTGCGCCGGGAGGGACTCGAACCCCCGACCTACTGGTTCGTAGCCAGTCACTCTATCCAGCTGAGCTATCAACGCACTGTTTTACAACATTAATATTTTACCACATACAAAATTAAAAGTCAATAAGAAATGAAATGATTTTTATAAATTCGTCTGATAGCATAAAAAAATGTTTTACTGGTGATATTTTACATTAATATTCACAATTTTGATTTTGGTGCTTGACTTTTTTTCGCTTATCTGATATAATTATTTATGTTGTGAGACATTAGCTCAGTTGGCAGAGCATACGCCTTTTAAGCGTAGGGTCGAGGGTTCAAATCCCTCATGTCTCACCATTTTTTGTTTTTAAGGAACTTTTATTTCTGAAACCACGCATCAGCGTGGCTTTTTTATTATCATGAAAAATATTTCCAAAAAATCTGTAACCTTTTAACTTCTTGTGCGTCAATTAAACAGAAGGGAAGTGAAAACTTGAACGACTTAAACGAAATATATGAGCTTTATGTAAATGACGTCTTTCGTTATCTCCTGAAATTAACAGGAAACGAAAACGAAGCCGAAGAGATGACGCAGGAAACATTTTTGCACGCAATCCGTAAAATTGATACTTTTCGTGGAGAAACATCTATAAAGGCGTGGCTGATTGTTATTGCAAAAAACTGCTATTACAGTGCAATGCGTTCTCCATGGAAATATCCTGCCGAGCTTGACGATAATATTCAATCTGAAAAGGCAGAGGATAATCTCTCGGATTGCTTTGTTGACCGTGAAAACGTAAGGCAGATTCATCGTATACTTCATAATATGCAAGAGCCGTACAAAGAGGTTTTCACGCTTCGGGTATTCGGCGAGCTTCCGTTTAAAGAAATTGCGGAATTATTCAAAAAAACGGAAAGCTGGGCAAAGGTTACATTCTACCGAGCCAAAAATCAGATTTTAGACGCTATAAACAAGGAGGATTTAAAATGAAAAATTCATGTGATGTAATTCAGGATTTATTTGTTCCGTATCTCGATGATACATGCAGTGAAGAAAGCCGCAGACTTCTCAATGAGCATCTTGAAAGCTGTGAGAAATGTAAAAAGGCTTTTGAAAGCTATCAGCAGCCATTGCCTGAAATTGATATGCAGAGCAATATCAAATCAAAAAAGCCGTTTAAAAAAATCAAACGCAGAGTAAAAACTCTCATTGCTGTTATTGTTTTGCTTTTGATTATAATTCTGCCCGTTGCGGTATATCAGATTTACGGACGCACTCATAGCTTTTATGAAGCTGACAAATTGTTTTTAGGTCTTGATGAAAGCGATTTTATCAATGCTGCTCAAAGTAGACAAATAAATAGTCAAAGCATAAATGGTCTGGCGAAGAATATGTATCGTTCTATGTATTATACCCTGCAAAGCCGTAACGGAACAGCTAAAGAAGATATGACCTATGATGAACTTGTAGAAGAAAGAAATGCTCTTTCAAGTGTAAAATGTGATTTTGAAAAAACTGAGATTATTCATGAGGATTATGATGGCGTTGAAGATATAACTATGATTATTCCTTTGATTTTACCCGATAATAGTGTTCCGACAGTTGTAAAGCTGTATGGAAGACGTATCGGATGTGGTAAATATTGTTTTACTGAGTTTATGTTATATCCGAAAAATATACAAGAAGAAAACTATGATATTATGCTTAGTCAGGTTGGTACAGCACTTGATACCTTGGATATGTGGCCGTTTTCTGTATCTCAGAACTGGGTTGTAAAGTCATGGAAAAAATATGAGCCTGTTGAAATTACAGAGTCTGAACCTGATAACACTTCTAAGGATACTGGCAAGAAAATCCCGACAGGTGTTTATGAATATACAGAATCAAGCGGTGTAAAAC
>JAZNVH010000009.1:0-64023 GCA_045592745.1 Candidatus Aphodoplasma sp.
AAGATAGCAGGTATGTATACCGTAGGCTCTCTTGTAGCAGATAAGACATCAAAAGAGTGGGATTTTAGCGGTGTTAAAACAATTAAAATTTATACTCCGCAGACGGTTGAACCCGTAGATTATACACGTTCGGGTACAAGCCGTTTTGGTACACCTGTTGAGATGGGAGATACGGTTCAGGAGCTTACAATGACACAGGATAAGAGTTACTCAATTATCATCGATAAAGGTAACAACAACGAGCAGATGCTTGTTAAAAATGCGGGCAAGATGCTTAAGCTTCAGACAAACGAAAAGGTTGTTCCGATGGTGGACAAGTATGCACTTTCGCGTTATTGTGCACTTGCAGGAACTGTTGAGGGTATTGAAAAGCCGACAAAGACTACAATTATAGCTGATATTGGTAATGCGTGCAAGGTGCTTGATGATGCGTGTGTTCCTCAGGAAAACCGTTATTTGTATGTTACAGGCGAGATGTATAGCCTTATTCGTCAGTCAACAGAATTTTTGGGTATTGAATCGCTTGGCGAAAAAGCTTTGG
Organism: Candidatus Aphodoplasma sp.; assembly: GCA_045592745.1. Lineage (GTDB taxonomy): Bacteria > Bacillota > Clostridia > UBA1381 > UMGS1253 > Aphodoplasma. The sequence goes on from JAZNVH010000009.1 coordinate 542, forward strand.
CAAAAGGGATAGTTGGCGATGTGTTCGGTGCGAAAATCGTTAAAGTTCCTTCAAGCTATTTGCCTGAGGGTGTATACTTCCTTCTTGCACACAAAGATGCGGTAATACTTCCTTATAAAATCCGTGATGCAAAGGTTCATCAGGACCCACCGGGTATCAGCGGTGCACTCCTTGAAGGAAGAAACAATTACGATGCGTTTGTAATTGGCGCAAGATGTATGGGCGTTTATGCTGCGGTTTCTGCTGAAAGAGTAACACAGACGCCAACAATCAATGTAGATGGATTTGTTGCAACACTTTCAAATAATGATGGTGCAGAGATTTTCTATACAGTTGATGGCACAGACCCGCGTTACAGTGAAAATGCTCAGAAGTATTCTTCTGCTGTGACACTTGAGGTGGGTCAGGTTATAAAGGCATTTGCAAAGAGTGATGATACATTTGCATCAGCAGTTTGTCAGGCACAGGCGTAATTATAAAAGACATATAATTTGAGGCATATATGCGGGGCGGGGAGGTATTTCTTCGTCCCGCAAAACAAATGATTGGGGTGATAATATTTGAAGGCAGCAGAAATTTTTTCGCGTGCGCTGGCACTTTTGAATGAAGATGAAAGTCGTGCGAAAAATTTTAAGAAAAATGCGAAAGAGCTTATTAATCAGCTTTTGGCACAATGCTTTTCTGTAGAAAATTCGTTGCGTAATTCGAAAAATGTAGAGCCGCTTGAGCATCCACAGATAATAGAAACTCTTGAGGATGAAATATGCTATGACGAAAGCTTTGTATCTGAGTGCATGGCGTACGGACTTGCCTCACTTTTGTGCGCAGATGATGATAAGCCTATGTCAAACGCTATGGGGGCAGAGTTTGACAGACTTAAAAGAAAGTATAGAGTTGCAGGCTTTGAAGATATAACAAATCATTATTAAGGAGGGCGGTAGTATGGCGTTAAGATTTGGCTCATCAGTGGCCGAAAAGATATATACAGCAGACGAATTTGTGGGCGTAGACTTTACAAGTGAGCCGTCAAAGCTCTCACCAAAGCGCTCGCCCGAGGCAAAAAATATGCTCGTAAACAAAAACGGATGTGTGGAAAAACGCACAGGATATAGGCGCGTTCTTGAAGCCGAGGGCAATATAAACGGAATTTTTGAATATGTATGCGCTGCCAATTCCACTACATATCACTTTGCCCATATTGGCACGAGCCTGTATAGAATAAGCGTTGGCGACGATGGAAGTTTTACGCTTGGCGAGGAGCTGCTTACAGGACTTTACGACAAAAAAAGCCGTGCCTTTATGTTTGACAGTGCGCTGTATATAATTGGCGCAAGATATATAAAAATCGGATATGATGATTTTAGCGGATCTTTATGTTATGGCTTTGTAAATGAGGCAAGTACCGGCAACACAGAGGCGGATGCACCTACAATAATAAGCGGACGCAGTAAAAATCAGTTTGGCGGTGAAAGCTTTGGATATAATGCAAAATACAGCTATAAAAAGATTGAGTTTGCATACGATTCGTACAATTTTACCGAGCATAACAAAATATACGTCGCAAAGCCTGAGTATGCAAACAGTGTGCGCGTTGCCTCTTTGTATATGACAGATGAAAATGGATATTTTCGTGTGAACGAAGAAAATTATTTGGTAGGCATCGATGGGAAAGGGCTGTATATTGAGCTTACTCGAGGTTCGTATCAGGTTTGGCATTATCACGAATGCAGTCCGTATGTTATTGTACAGTATGACAATTTTGTGTATGTGCCTACTGTTGTTATAAACAGAATACCTTTGGCAGCAGCACACTTGAGCGGTTGGCATGTTGATGCCAATGGTAATCGCATAACAGATTGTAACGGATATACAGGCGAAGTTTTGGAAGCGGTTAATCTTGCATCGAGGCTTAGAAAAATAGAATTTTCTTCAGATATTCCATACGGAGCGGGAGAGGCCTATCGTTTTTTTACCGGAGAAAAAAGCCATGTAACACGTATATGGATTGATGGGGTGCTCCTTCAAAAATATCGGGATATGGCTAATGAAGATGTTGTATGGGCCCTTGATGACTGGGTCGCTTTAAACAAAAACCAAGAACTTATTGGCAAGTTTATAGAAGCGGGAACAAGTGTATGTGTCGAATATGTAGCGAATGGTGATTGCGACATAATAGACAACTGTGATATATACGCTCTTTATGGTGGTTCTGTGGATACGCGTGTATTTGTAAGCGGTAACAAAAAATATCCTTCGCGCGATTTTGCGAGTGGACTGTTTGATGCGACATATTTTTCAGACCTTGGTTATACCGATGTGGGGGCAGAGGAGTCGGCTATAATAGGTTATCACAAGCTTTACGGCAATTTAATTATTATAAAAGACGGTATGGGCAAAGACAGCGCACAGTACCTTCGTACGTTTTCGCTTACAAACGACGAAAATGGAAACGCTACGGCACTTTTTACAGTTAAACAGGGTAATATATCGTATGGCGCAGTAAATCCAAGTTCGTTTAAGAGTATAGGCGGTGTACCGCTGTATCTTGGACGTGAAGGCGTATTTGCAATAAGTGGCACAAACGTTGAAAATCAAAATAACACCACATGTGTGTCACAGCTTGTAAACGGCAGACTTTTAAAACACCAAAGCCTTGAAAATGCTGTGTGTGCGAGCATGGGAAAAAGATATTATGTTTTTGTTGATAACTGTGCGTATGTATGCGATGCAGAAAGCGGATTTGAGTGGTTTTATTTTGACGCTCTTCCAAAGGTAAGATGTGTGTGGGTAAGAGATAACACAATGTATTTCGGCTCTGATGACGGAGTAATATATCGTTTTATGGCAGAAGATGAGCCTTTGGCGTATTATGATAATGTGGCGGTAGACGGCTCTTTGGACAATGCACATGCAATTGAGGCTGTATGGGAAATGAGCGCGACAACACTTGGCGAATATGCAAGCTACAAAACAGTGCGTAACTGCTACATCACTTGCATGCCGCACAAGCGAAGCAGCGTAAAGGTATACTATAATACGAACGAGGATTATCATGACTGGGTAATGGGAGAAAATATAGATTTATTTACGTTTGAAGATGTGGATTTTAATCGCTTTACATTTCGCAGCATACAGGCTCCGTTTGTGTTTTCTACGGGTGTTAAGGCAAAAAATGTATATGTTTTTGGTTTAAGGCTTGTAAATGATGTGCCGGGTGAGCCGTTTGGGTTTTTAGCGGTAGCAGTTAAGTATCGCAACGGAAAATATGTAAAATAAAGGAGGATATTTGTATGGGATTGTCTGATTATAAAATAAATGGCTTTTCAAAGCCAGTAAGTGCACTTGATGATACGCCGCAAATGAGTGCGGCAGAGCTTAAGGAATGGTTTGATTCAAACTCTACAAAAGAGATTAAGAAAAGTATTAACGGGATTATTGATGAGCTTGAGGATGTTGATGTATCAAAATTTGATAAAACAAAACAACATACTCATGACAACAAGGCTACACTTGATAACATAGACGAAGAGATAAGCGGTATTTCACAAAAAATTATTTCTCTTGCGACGAAAACCGAATTACAAGACAATATTGACTTTGAGCACAATTACTCAGCAAACACCTATGCGACAAAGGAAGAGGTTAACTCTTCAAACGGGGAATTTAACGGAAAAATTAACGAGGTCAAAAACACTTTAAGTGATATTGAAACCGTACTTGATAACATTATTGAGTCAAAGGGTGCGCTTTATTTTTATTTAGAAGGTAAACAATATAATGTACTAAAATGTACTTGGGGCGATTTTGTAAACAGCGAATATAATGACGGAACTTTTGTGGTGTTAGAAGAAAATGGAATGTCGTTTGTTTGTGTTGATGGTGAAAAAGTGTGCGATATGATGAGTACAACTGTACGTTTAACCGACGAGATTATAAAGGGTTACAACTATATTCTTGTGGACACAGAGGTAATGTAAAATAAAGGGGGTTAATGTATGAATATAGCAAATAAAATTGCTGTAATAAACGATATTTATGACACGGAATTACGTGCAATACAGAAATCTGTACAATGGAAAACCTTAATAGATACAACTTTGACAGAAGAACAAAGCGGAGCTGCAGCGCTTAAATTGGAAATAACAGAAGATATTTCGCAAATGAAAGAATTTAAGCTTTATATTGAATATCCTATTACGGAAGAAAATGCGGGCGTATCTGTATATCTTAATGCTCATATAAATGGTTCACCATCTGGAAATAACTGTTTTTTTAGTACACATACAACCAATAAAGGCGCCGCAGGCAGCACTTATACTGCTATGAGTTACTCGACAGTAATTGATATGTTGGATGCAAAAGAGATTGTTAGTTTTCATACACCTATTGCTGGAAAAAATATAGTTGGAACTAACGCACGAACTAACGCAATTTCCACACGTTCGCATTGGATAATTCCGCAAGATGAAAGTTTATATTTGAACGTAAATACAACAGCTACGTTTTTAGCTGGTACAAGAGTGTATATGGAGGGTAGATAATTATGAAACAATTAATAATTGATAAAGATAACCCAAACGGCAAAATTGTAGAAGTAGAGCGTGAGGTTGTTGTTGCTCCGTATAAGGACAGAATAATACATCGTATTCGAGAGGTTTATTCAGTAGATGATGAGCTTGCGATTCTTAGACAGAGAGAAACTAAACCAGAGGAATTTGCCGAATATAATGGCTTTGTAGAAAAAATTAAGGCAGAGGAAAGAGTGAGTTTATGATTATTAATAAAGACTATCCTTGCAAAAGCACAAACTACAGAAAAGGCAGACGCGACAGCATAAAATACATTGTAATTCACTATGTCGGTGCTACGGGCAGTGCGCTTAATAACGTTAAATACTACGCCTTATCAGATGTCGGTGCGAGTGCGCATTATTATGTCGGACACGCAAGTGAAGAAGGGGCGATATATCAAAGTGTTGCGCCCGAAAACTGCGCGTGGCACTGTGGCAGCGAAACAGGGGTATACTACCATCCTTGCAGAAATGACTCGTCGATTGGTATTGAGATGTGCTGCCACAAATCAAGTGACGGAACGTGGTATTTTGATGATATTACTGTCGAAAAGACAATTGAGTTTACAAAGTGGCTTATGAGTGAGTATAACATCCCCGCAGAAAATGTAATCCGTCATTATGATGTTACACACAAAACGTGCCCTGCGCCGTTTGTTCTTGATAAGGGGATGTGGAATGTTTTTAAAAGCAGGCTTGCAGAGGTGAGAGAGTATACGGATATAAATGATATAGTTTGGGAACTTGGACATCGTGGTATTGTTGGTGATACCAAAGGGATGAAAACCGAAATGGAAGCTAAGCCTGATGGAAGATTATATTGGCTTGCACGCAAAATGCTGCATTATATACGTACACATGAGGGGGAAGTTCGTCGCAACATAAAAGAGTACGAAGATGTGCACGATATAGTTTGGGATCTTAGTTATCGCTCTATTGTAAGTGATGCCGATGGTATGAAGGAAGAAATGAGAAATAATCCTGATTCAAGGCTGTATTGGCTTGCTCGCAAGGGACTTACATATATTCGCTTGCGTGATTAGTTCGAAAAACAAAAGCAGTTAATAAACAAAAGAAAGGTGAAGGTGAATATGGACTACTATTACGATTATGACAAAAATGACATTGCAAAATCGATACAACAAGCTATGGACGATTATGCAAGCCCTGAGGTTGTAAAATATCTTTTGAATGAACGTAATAAAAAGATTGATTTGGACCTTCAATATGAGAAATACAGAAATGACAATGTGACAAAAAGTGCTGAGGAATACATAAAAAGATATGCGGGTACGTTTGATGAGGATATTGATACTTTGAATCAGGCCAGAGGCGATGCTGCGGCAGAAAGACTCAAAGAGGCGAGTGAAAGAAATCTTGAAACTTATCAAGCGGGGATTCTGGCAAACAATCAGGCATATGAAGATGCAAGAAAGGGCGTATATTCGGCTTACAGACGCAGTGCGTTTGGAAATGAAGAGGTGCTTGCAGCAAATGGTCTTGGGCGTGGTATATCGAATGCCCCTTCAAGTGGTTTTGGGGAAACAAGCCGTATGGCGCAAAATATGGCATATCAAAATGACATTTATAACCTATATAAAAGTCAAAATGATGCGCAAAATGCGCTTACAAGTGAATATATGCAGGGTGAGCGCGACGCGCTTAAAGAGTATAATGATACGCTTTCAAAGATTGCAGATGAGCGTATAGAGCAGGCAAAAGAAGGCCACGAATACCGTCGTGAGCTTGACAAGGACAGAATTGCTGAGGCGCAGCTTGTATCAAAAACCAGGACAGAGGATTATTCAAATGCACTTGATCTGTTTAAGATGACTGGTATAGTTCAAAATGAGGAGCAGGCGCAAATACTTGGTGTGCCTGTGGGCACAACTACAGCGCAGGAGGAACAACGTGCCTTTGAAAATGTTCTTGCCAAAAAAGAATTTGAAAATGAGCAGGCGCGTGATTTGTTTGAACATGCTTATGAACTGTTTAAGGCAGCAGGCAGTGTAGTAAGTGAACAAATGGCACAGATACTCGGCATTCCCGTTGGAACTAAGTATTGGGAGTATGTTATCGCTTCTAAAAATGCAGCTTCATCTGCATCGAGAGCGGCGGCATCTTCATTAACTGCGCAGACAAATGCAGATATAAAGTGGCTGAATTATGAAATTGATAAGCAAAATGCCGATACAAAAAAGTATGAAGCTGAAACGGACAGAATGAAACTTATGGGCGATTATTAATTTGTTGATGTGTGTGAGGCCGTAAACAGCGCACATATCGTTTTACGGGGGGATAAAAATGGAACAACTTACGGGACTTTTTGAGGGTTTTAGCGTAAACACAAATCTGTTGTGGTATGCACTGGGGATTTTAATGGTGTGCGATTTGGTGACGGGACTTGCCAAAGCATACAAAAAAGAAGGGCAGGTGTCAAGCTCAAAACTGCGTGACGGCGGTTTTAAAAAATGCGCTATGATAGCGGTATCGCTTTTGGGCGCTGGAATAAGCAAGCTGTTTGGCGATAATAATTTTATGATAGCAAATGGCGTGGTGGCGTATTATGTTTATACTGAGCTTGTATCCATAATTGAAAACCTGATTGTGCTTGAAGTTCCGCTTCCTCCGGTGATTCAAAAAATTGTCGGAGAGAAAAAAGCATAGTTGCACAAATATAATAAATTATAAAATAAATGACGGAGAAAAACCTTGTTTTATAGGCTTTTCTCCGTTTTTTACAGTTATAACAAAATAATTCAAAAAAAATAAAAAAAATTTTGCATTTTCGATTAAATAATGTTATAATAAATTATAACTGTGTTTTTTTGCATTTTTTTGCTTTTAAACATAAGTTTTACAGAAATAGAAATTCGGGATTTATATACATTTTTTGAAAAATGAGGGGTGAATATGCTTGGATAAGCTTGTTATACACGGCGGTAATCCACTTATGGGAGAAGTGTGCATAAGCGGTGCAAAAAATGCGGCTGTTGCTGTGCTACCCGCTACATTGCTTGTTAACGGAACCTGCAGACTTGAGAATATACCTAAAATCAAGGATGTTTTACTTATATGCGATATAATACGCTCACTGGGAGCAAAGGTTACGATTGAGGACGATGGTGCTATTGAAATTGATGCATCAAAGCTTACATATAAAAGCGCACCATATGAATTGGTAGGAAAGATGAGGGCGTCTTATTATCTTATAGGCGCAATGCTTGGAAGATTTAATAAAGCAGAGGTTGCTATGCCCGGTGGCTGTGACCTTGGCCCCAGACCGATTGACCAGCATCAAAAGGGTTTTGAGGCGCTTGGCGCAAAGACTGTAGTTGAAAACGGAGTTATATATGCTGAAGCCGAAAAGCTCGTAGGCGGTAATGTATATCTTGATATAGTCAGCGTGGGCGCAACAATGAATATTATGCTTGCGGCGGTTTTGGCGCATGGCAATACTATCATTGAAAACGCTGCGAAGGAGCCGCACATTGTTGATTTGGCAAACTTTCTAAACGCTATGGGCGCAAATATCAAGGGCGCGGGCACAGACGTTATTAAAATAAAAGGCGTGACAAAGCTTCACGGCGGAGTTTACTCGATAATTCCCGACCAGATTGAAGCGGGAACTTTTATGGTTGCCACAGCAGCGTCGAGAGGCAATGTGCTTATAAAGAATGTTATTCCAAAGCATCTTGAGTCGATTAGCTCAAAACTGATAGAAATGGGAGTAAGCGTTGAGGAGTTTGATGACAGCGTAAGAGTAAGCTGCGATAAGGATAAAAAGCTTAATCCAATATCTGTAAAAACGCTTCCGTATCCGGGATTTCCGACGGATATGCAGCCACAGATGAGCGTGCTTTTGTCGGTTACTAAAGGGACAAGCATGGTTTCAGAAAATGTATGGGATAGCAGATTTCAGTATGTAGACGAACTTAAAAGGATGGGCGCAGACATAAAGGTTGAAGGAAGAGTTGCGGTAATTGAGGGTGTTGAAACCCTCAGCGGTGCACCGGTACGCTCGACAGATTTGCGCGCAGGTGCGGGAATGGTTATTGCTGCACTTATTGCAAAGGGAACAACGGAAATACATGCACTTCATCATATAGACAGAGGCTATGAAAATATGGAAGGCAAATTCAGAGCGCTTGGAGCAGACATCGAAAGAGTGAGTGAATAGCAATAGATCGGAGGGACCTCACGCGGTTTCTCCGTTTTTGTATAAATAACGAAGATTTTTTGACATAGGAGCAGATATCATGATAAAATTTTGCTCGCTTGTGAGTAGCAGCAAGGGAAACTCTACTCTGGTTTCCGACGGAAAAACGAATATATTGATAGATTGTGGCCTTAGTATGCGAAAAGCGACGCAGGCACTTGACAGATTGGGAATAGATGCGCATGATATTGATGCGATTTTAGTAACGCATGAGCATAGTGACCATATAAGCGGAATTGGCATTATGAGCAGAAATTTTGATATCCCGATATATGCAAACGAAGCTACGTGGGCCATTATGGAAGGCTCGCTCGGCTCGATTGCACAAAAGAATATCAAGTGTATAAAGCCACAGGAAAATTTTGAAATAAAAAGCGTTGGAGTGTTTTCGTTTTCTACACCGCACGATGCGGCAAGCTCCGTGGGTTATAGCATTAATGTTGAAAATTTAAAGGTTTCAGTTGCGACGGATATGGGGCATATTGAAGATAGCGTTGTAGAAAGTATTAAAGGTAGTGATATTGTGCTTCTTGAAGCAAATCACGATATTCAAATGCTTAAAAACGGGCGTTATCCCGAGATGCTCAAAAAAAGAATTCTTGGAGATTTTGGGCATTTGTCAAATGAAGCGTCATCAAAAATAGCGACAGAGCTTTTAAAAAGCGGAACGCGTGCGATACTTTTGGGACACCTTAGCGAAGAAAACAACAGGCCTGACATTGCTTATGGTGTAGTGAAAACGGCTATTTGCGGTGCAGGTGGCAGAATTGATAAAGACATACGCCTTGCAGTAGCAAACAGATATGAAATAAGCGGAATGTTCTGATTTTTTGAATATATTTAATTGGATAGGAGAAAAAATGTGAATATTACAGTTATAGCCGTTGGAAAGCTTAGAGAAAAGTTCTTTGAGGCGGCGGTAAATGAATATGTAAAACGGCTGGGACGTTTTGCAAAAGTGAGAATTGTTGAACTTTCGGATCAGAAAATTGCCGACAAGGCTACAGAAGGTCAAGTGCGTCAGCTGCTCGAAAAAGAGGGCGGCGATATACTTTCAAAAATATCGTCATCGCAGTATGTGATTGCGCTTTGTGTAGAAGGTAGTAAAATGAGCTCGGAGGCATTTGCCGATAAGATTGATTCGCTTGCTCTAAACGGCAAAAGCGATATTGTGTTTGTAATCGGCGGCTCGCTCGGACTTGATGAGCGTGTAAAGAAGCGCGCCGATTTAAAGCTTAGTTTTTCGGATATGACGTTTCCGCATCAGCTTATGAGGGTAATACTTTTAGAGCAGGTGTATAGGGCGTTTAAAATTCTTTCAAATGAAACGTACCATAAATAATTGCAAAGGAAAGATGAGGTATAAAAATGAATAATAAATCGCAGTGTTCAAAGCTTGATAAATGTATTGAAACTAGCAGCTTGTGTGCAATAAACAGAGAGTTTATAGACACATTTTCTTTGTATGGATATCCTGTATATGCGTCTGGCGAACTTGCGGTTATATCCTTTGTATATGATTTTGTGCCAGACGGTTATAAAATTATAAGAAAAAGTGATATTACCGATGTATTTTCGGGAAAGGCAGAGCAGTTTCTCAGCAAGGTAGTGCTCGGGGAAAATCCGTCCTTTAAGGCAAGCGTGCCTGAATTTAAGCTTGACAATATGCTTTTGCTTTGTGAGGATTTGATGAAAAAAGAAATGCTTGTCACGATAGAGTGCGAGGATTTTGAAGAAAATATAATGCTTATAGGACAGATTATAGGTGTTGATAAAAACATTGTCAGCATAAAGACATTTGACGGCCTTGGTGTGTGGGATAAAGAGTGCTCAAGTGTGAGTATTGATGATATAACCTGTATAAGCATAGACAATTCGTATGTAAAAATAATTTCGAAATATCTTACACAAGGAAAATAACAGTTTTGTTTTGACGTAGGGGGAGTTTTTTTGAAGAGTCTATTTCGTATGCTGGGTCTTGCGAAAAAGTATTATAAGCATCTTATAATTGGTGTTACGGGGCTTGTTGTGATGTCGCTTTCGCAGCTTTGTTCACCACAGATTATAAAGACTATGATTGCGCTTATCGGTCAGGATGCGACTGCTTTAGCTACAAAAGCCGTAAAGCTTGCATCGATACTTTTAGTGCTTTATCTTTTGCAGGCGGTGGGACAATTTTTAAGAAGCTATTTTATGCATTATGCGGCGTGGCATTTTATTGCTGATTTACGCGTTATGTTGTTTAAAAAGCTTGAGTCTTTGTCGATGCGTTTTTATCATGACAAGCAGACGGGTCAGCTTATGAGCCGTGTCACAAATGATACTGCGGCTCTTGAGGTGCTTGTTGCGCATGCGGCGCCGGATATATGCGTAAATACTATAACATTTGTTGGCGTAAGCACAATTTTGTTTTTGACGAATTGGCGCATGGCGGCAATTGCGCTTGCACTTATGCCTGTTATAGGTTTTGCGGTGTGGTATTATGCGACAAAGGTGCGTCCAATTTTTAAGCGTTCGCATCAAAAGCTTGCAGAACTCAATGCTGTGCTTCAGGACGATTTGTCTGGTATGAAGGAGATACAGCTTTTTAATCAGCAAAAGAAGGAGCGCGCAAGAGTAAGGAGCGAAGCCCACGAGCAGCGTGACCTTACAATGAGAGCGCTTACGCGCGGAGCGGTGTATCATCCGAGTGTGGAGCTTTTAAACAATATTGGTACGGTGCTTGTAATTGCTTGTGGCGGTATAATGGCAGCAAAAGGGGTAATGGCTGCTGATGATATAGTGGCGTTTTTACTTTATCTTAATATGCTCTATCAGCCCGTAAGCACGCTTGGAAGACTTAATGAGGATTTGCAAAATGCGCTTGCTGCATCCGAGAGGGTGTTTGAGCTTTTAGATACTGAATCTGAAATAAATGACAGTGAAAATGCGTATGACATAGAGAATGTAAAGGGCAGAATAGAGTTTAAGGATGTTTGCTTTAAATATAACGACAATGCTGATGTATTAAAGGATATTTCGCTTGTTATAGAGCCCGGGCAAACGCTTGCTTTGGTAGGTGCTACGGGTGTTGGCAAAACGACATTTATAAGTCTTGTTGCAAGGTTTTATGACCCCGTTTCGGGAAACATTACACTTGATGGACACGATTTAAAAGACATCACTCAAAAATCGCTGCGTGATAATATAAGCATAGTTTTGCAGGATGTATTTTTGTTTAATGGAAGTGTGTATGAAAACATTGCATATGGAATTGAAAATGCAACGCGTGAGCAGGTTATAAATGCGGCAAAGGTTGCCAATGCACACGAGTTTATATGCGATATGGAAAATGGATACGATACACTCATTGGCGAGCGCGGAGTAAGGCTTTCGGGCGGACAAAAACAACGCTTGTCAATTGCGAGAGCTGTGCTTAGAAATACGAGTGTGCTTATTTTGGACGAGGCAACGGCGTCGGTTGATACTGCGACGGAAAAGCTTATACAAAAAGCGATTGACAAGGTAATTGAAAACAGAACGACAATTATTATTGCTCATCGTCTTTCAACGGTAAGAAATGCAGACAAGATTGCTGTGTTAAAAGACGGCGCGATTGCTGAGATTGGCAATCACGAAGAGCTTATAAAAAAAGGCGGGCTGTATGCGACGCTTTGCGATATGCAGCTTTCATAAAATTGAAAAAAGTTAAGAAATTTTGAACAAATTATATAATACTTGACAAATTGTATGGGTATGCTAAAATAGTATTAGCACTCTTGCGTAGCGAGTGCTAATACTATTATTTTTTTGCTTGAAAGGGATGGTTAAAAATGGCTATGCAAGAATTTAAATCAGAATCAAAAAGACTACTCGATATGATGATTAACTCAATTTACACGCATAAAGAAATTTTTATGCGTGAGCTTATTTCAAACGCAAATGACGCACTTGATAAGCTTTATTACAAATCATTATCCGATGAAAATATCAGTTTTGAGAGCGACAAATTCTATATAAGAATATCCGCCGATAAAGAAAGAAGACTTCTTAAAATTAGCGACACAGGTATCGGCATGGATAAAGATGAGCTTTGCGAAAACCTTGGTACAATTGCAAAAAGTGGCTCTCTTGCGTTTAAAAATGAGAATGAATTAAATGATGATGTTGATATTATAGGTCAGTTTGGCGTAGGCTTTTATGCAGCGTTTATGGTTGCGGACCATGTGAGTGTATTAAGCAAGAAATTTGGCTCGGACGAGGCATATTTGTGGCATTCGAGCGGTGCTGATGGCTTTGAGATAACAGAAGCTAAAAAGGCTGAGGCGGGAACCGAGATTACTCTTAGCATAAAGAAAAATACTGACGATGAAAACTATGACGAGTTTTTGGATGAGTACAGAATAAAAAGCCTTATTAAAAAGTACTCGGATTATATAAAATATCCTATCAAGATGCTTGCTACAAAGAAAAAGCTTAAGGAAGGCAGCGAAAACGAGTACGAGGATTACAAAGAGGACGAAATTTTAAACAGCATGATACCGATTTGGAAAAAGAGCAAATCGGAACTTTCAAAAGAGGATTATAACAATTACTATAAGGAAAGATTTTTTGATTTTGAAGACCCGATAAAGACGATTCACACAAGTACAGAAGGTCTTGTAAGCTACAGCGCACTTATGTATATCCCTGCACGTGCACCGTATGATTATTATACGAAGGAGTATAAAAAGGGGCTTGCACTTTATTCAAATGGTGTACTTATAATGGACAAGTGTGAGGACTTATTGCCTGACTATTTTGGTTTTGTGCGCGGTCTTATTGATTCATCGGACCTTTCTTTAAATATCTCGCGAGAGATACTGCAACATGACAGACAGCTTAAAACAATTGCGTCAAATATTAAAAAGAAAATTAAGTCTGAGCTTGAACTTATGCTCAAAAACGACCGCGAAAATTATGAAAAGCTTTACAGCGCATTTTCACGTCCGTTAAAATTTGGTATATACGATAATTTTGGAGCGGAGAAGGACTTCTTAAAAGACCTTATTATGTTTTATTCTTCGTCCGAGAAAAAGAGCGTTACGCTTTCAGAATATGTTTCGCGTATGAGTGAGGGGCAAAAGTATATCTACTATGCGACGGGAGAAAATACTGCTGCGATAGATCGCCTTCCGCAGACGGAATCTGTTCGCGAGGCAGGATATGAGATACTTTATCTTACTGAGGATGTAGATGAGTTTGCACTAAAGGTTCTGGCAAGCTATGATGATAAAGAGTTTAAGTCTGTTTCAAGCAGTGATCTTGGAATTGAAAATGACGAAAATTCAAAGACTGAAAACGATACAAAAGAGCAAAACAAGGATTTGTTTGAGTTTTTGAAAACGACTCTTTCAGGAAAGGTGTCCGACGTAAAGGCGAGTGCGCGTCTAAAGTCACATCCTGTATGTATTTCAAGTGCGGGCGAGCTTTCGCTCGAAATGGAAAAGGTGTTAAATGCTATGCCGACAGAACAAAAGGTAAAAGCAGAGCGTGTGCTTGAAATAAATATCTCGCATCCAATTTTTGAAAAGCTTAAGTCGCTTTACGAAGGTGATCGTGACACTCTTAAAAAGTATGCCGATGTGCTTTATAACAGTGCACTTTTAATTGAGGGACTTAGCGTAGAAGACCCGGTTGCATTTTCAAACAATCTTTGTGATATTATAAAATAAGGAGGCGTGTTTATGCTTCATATAGGATGTCATCTTTCTGTTTCAAAGGGTTTTTATCATATGGGCAAGGAGGCACTTTCAATAGGTGCTGACACCTTTCAGTTTTTTACAAGAAATCCGAGAGGAGCGAGTGCAAAAAAGCTTGACCTTGAGGATGCGGCAAAGCTTAATGAATTGATGGAGCAAAACAATTTTGCTCCCATAGTAGCCCATGCACCGTATACGCTTAATGCTTGCTCGGCAGATGAAAATATACGCACTCTTGCAAAAACTATGATGGCAGAGGATATAAAAAACCTTGATAATGTATCAAATGTACTTTATAATTTTCATCCCGGAAGCCACGTAGGACAAGGAGTGGACGTCGGAATAGAGTTTATATGCGATATGCTAAATGAGATACTTTATGAAGAACAAAAGAGCATCGTCCTTCTTGAAACAATGGCGGGTAAGGGCAGCGAAGTTGGCTCTTCGTTTGAAGAGCTTAGACGCATTATTGACGGGGTCAATCTTTCTGATAAGCTTGGGGTATGTCTTGATACATGCCATGTAAATGATGCAGGATATGATATGGTAAACAACCTTGACGGTGTGCTTGAGGAGTTTGACCGCGTTATAGGAATTGGGCGCCTGAAGGCGATTCATATAAACGACAGCATAAATCCGCTTGGCGCACACAAGGACCGTCACGCAAAAATTGGAGAAGGGCATATTGGTACAGAGGCGTTTGAAAAAATTATAAATCATCCGTATCTTCGTGATTTGCCATTCAACCTTGAAACGCCTAATGACCTTGATGGGTATGCACAGGAAATAAAACTTTTGCGAGGATTGTATCACGAGTAAAAAGTATTGACAAAATATAATAATGATAATATACTATAATATAAATAGGATAATCTTCGGGGCAGGGTGTGATTCCCTACCGGTGGTGAAAGCCCACGAGCCTTTATGGTTGATTTGGTGAAAATCCAGAGCCGACGGTTATAGTCCGGATGAGAGAAGATAAAATGCGTTTTTATGCGTATTATTTTGCCCTGCGATTATTCGCGGGGCTTTTTGTTTTTGTGTATTTATATTAAATAGGAAGGAATTGATTTAAAATGAAGAAAATCAAAACACGCACGCTCACTGTTGTAGCAATTTTGGCGGCGGCGGCATTTCTTTTACAGATGCTTGGTTCGTTTATGCAGTTAAAGGTGGCAGGCTTTTTGGAAATTGAATTTTCAGATTTGCCTGCGATAATTGGAACAATGGCACTTGGTCCTGTGGCGGGTGTTATAATTGAGCTTGTAAAGAATTTATTAAAATGTATGGCAACTACTACGGGCTTTGTGGGAGAGTTTGCAAATTTTGTTGTAAACGGTAGTTTTGTGCTTGCCGCAGGATTTGTGTATATGCGTAACAAGACAAGAAAAGGTGCGTTGATTGGTTTTATAATCGGGACAGTTGCTATGACACTTGTGGCAATTTTGGCAAATGTATTTGTGATGCTTCCGCTTTATATGCCGAATGTGGATTTTTCTGCGCGTCTTTCGCTTGCGCTTACGACGATTACGCCGTTTAATTTTGTAAAAGGAATTGTTTTATCAATTATTACATTTTTTATATACAAACCACTTTCGCCTGTTATAAAAGGAAAATGATTTAAAATCTTGTACTAATATTTTAAAATGGTATGCAATATAATAATTGTATAAAAATTATTATAGGTGTATGCTATGAAGACTAGTGTTATTAATTTTTTTAAAAGCGTTTTAATAGGTGCGTCGGCGCTTATTCCGGGGATAAGCGGCGGTACAATGGCGATTGCGCTTGGTATATATGATACGCTTTTGCGTTCGCTTTCGAGATTTTGTGAAGATAAAAGGAAAAATACTTTATTTTTGACTGTATTTGTGCTTGGTGCAGGAATTGGCATTGTTATGTTTTCAGGATGGGTATTGTGGCTTTTTAATACCTTTGCACTGCCAATGATATATTTCTTTATAGGTTGTGTATTTGGAAGTGTTCCGATGCTTTTCAGACGAGGCGGCGTTAAGAAAATCAAAATAGGCGATGTCTTGTGGGTTCTTTTGGGATATCTTTGTGTAACAGGAGTGTCGCAACTGCCCGTTGGTTTGTGCGTGATTGAGGGGAGCTATTTGTTCAAATTTGTAATGCTTCTTGCCGCGGGGGTTATTATTGCTGCTGCATTTATATTGCCCGGCATAAGCACGTCGTATATACTTTTGCTTTTGGGAATTTATGATATTACATTAACTGCAATTTATAGTTTTAATATTGCTTTTTTATTGCCGCTTGTTGCCGGTGGATTAGTGGGCACGTTTTTATGTGCACGCATTTTGGAAAATGCGCTAAAACGCCACAGTAAGCAAAGCTATATGCTCATTATAGGATTTGTGCTTGGTTCTGTGTTTGAAATTGTACCGGGTTTGCCTGTGGGAGCAGAGTCTTTTGTATGCGTATTGACTTTTGCGCTTGGTTTTTTACTTATAAAAATCATTCTTCGTTACAGCGAGGAAAAATAAGAAGAGTAAAAATTTCAAAAAATATAAAAAAGTACTTGATAAAACTTTGGCTTTGTGTTAAAATATGGTGTGTATGAAATTTTGATTTATAAAATACTAATGAATATACAGGAGGTAGTAAAAATGCAGGTTCTTCAGAATATAGTAATGGTGCTACATATAATAGCATCACTCGTATTGATAGTTGTCGTACTTTTCCAGTCGGGAAAAACAGCAGGTTTGTCAGGTAGTATTGCCGGCGGTGCTGAAACATTTTTTGGCAAGAACAAGGGCAGAACTATTGATGCATTGCTTGAGAAGTGGACAGCAGCTTTTGCAGTGTTGTTTCTTATAACATCAATTGCATTGGCAGTTATTGTTACAACTCGCTAAGCTGAGGTAAAAACGAACTATAAACAAAGATAGCTCACACATTGTGTGGGCTTATTTTTTTGCTTTTTGCGGAAAACAAACAAAAAAGTGATTCTTTCAAGCAAAAACAAAAATAAACACAGAAAAAAGTGTTGACTTTTTCTTTGTTTGAATATATAATAAAAGAGGATAAAAGATTTTTAAAGGAAAATCAAAGAACAAATGAGTACCGGAGGTGCTTTTATGAAACAATATCTTACACAAAAAATTCAAAAGAGCGAGCGTATAGATAAGCTTGTTGAAGGGCTTTTTGCAAACGCTCCCGAAATTGAAACGGATCGTGCGGTGTTGCTTACAGAAAGCTATAAGCAGACCGAGGGTGAGCCGATTATAACAAGACGTGCAAAGGCGTTTTATCATATTTTGAAAAACATTCCTGTTACAATACGTCCTAATGAGCTTATTGTCGGCAGCGCTACAAAGGCTCCGAGAAGTTGTCAGCTTTTTCCGGAGTTTTCGTGCGAGTGGCTACTAGGTGAGCTTGATACAATAGCTGACCGTGACGCAGACAAGTTCTATGTTTCGGAAGAAAACAAAAAGATTATCCGTGAAACATATAAGTATTGGATTGGTAAAACAACGAGCGACCTTGCTTCAGAGTTTATGTCAGATGAGGCTAAGCTTGCTATTGAGCATAACATTTTTACACCGGGCAACTATTTTTATAATGGTATAGGACACGTTACTGTAAATTATGGTAAGGTGCTTAAAATAGGTTATAAGGGTATTATGCAGGAGGCGGCAACGGAGCTTGCTCGCTGTGACGTGGGCGATGCTAACTATGTAACAAAGAGCCACTTTTTGAAGGCTGTTATATTAAGCTGCGAGGCTGCAATTCTCTATGCAAAGCGTTACAGTGCACTCGCAAAAGAGATGGCAGCAAAGGAAACTAGTCCGACTCGCAAAGCAGAGCTTGAACAGATTGCTAAAAACTGTGACAGAGTACCCGAAAACGGCGCGCAGAGCTTTTATGAAGCTTGTCAGTCGTTCTGGTTTGTTCAGATGCTTATACAGACAGAGTCAAGTGGACACTCGATTTCACCGGGACGTTTTGATATGTATATGTATCCTTATTATGAAAAGGATATAAAGAGTGGCAAGATTACAATAGAGCAGGCGCAGGAGTATATCGACTGCTTATGGGTAAAACTCAACGATTTGAGCAAGGCGCGTGACGCCGCTTCGGCAGAAGGCTTTGCAGGTTACAGTATGTTCCAGAATCTTATCTGTGGCGGACAGGACTCGAGCGGCGTTGATTCGACAAATGATTTGTCATTTATGTGTATAGAAGCATCAATGCATGTCTTCCTTCCACAGCCGTCTTTGTCAATCCGTGTACATAGCAGAACTCCTCAGGAGCTTATGTTAAAGGCTGCTGAGCTTACACGTACAGGTATTGGACTTCCGGCATATTACAACGACGAAGTTATTATACCTCAGCTTATAAGCAGAGGGCTTAAAGCAGAGGATGCGCGTGACTATAATATTATAGGATGCGTTGAGCCGCAAAAATCTGGCAAAACAGATGGCTGGCACGATGCAGCGTTCTTTAATATGCTCCGCCCGCTTGAACTTGTTTTCAGCAACGGCGTATCAAACGGAAAGCAGATAAGTATAAAAACCGGCGATGTTTGCAATATGCAGACATTTGAAGAGTTTTATGATGCATATAAAAAGCAGATGGACTATATGGTAAAGCTTATGGTTAACTCTGACAACGCTATTGACGTTGCACATAGTCTTCGTGCACCGCTTCCGTATCTTTCGTCTATGATAGAAGATTGCATCGGTCGTGGCAAGAGCGCTCAGGAAGGCGGAGCGATTTACAACTTTACCGGACCGCAGGGCTTTGGTATATCAAACATGGCTGACGCACTTTATGCGGTAAAGAAGCTTGTATATGACGAGAAGAAGTTTACAATGAAGCAGCTTAAAGAAGCGCTTGAGCACAACTTTGGTAAGGGAGCGGCTGATGAGGCTGTTCTTACAGAAAAAATTGTTCGTGAGCTTGTGAAAAATGGTGCTAAGGCTGATGAAGAGCTTGTAAAACGCGTATACAATGAAGTAAGTGCCAGTGCAAAAGGCGGAAATAACGAATACTCAAAGATTCATGATATGATAGAGTCTGTTAATAAATTCGGTAATGATATAGACGAGGTTGACGCATTTGCGCGCGATGTTGCCTATACTTACACAAAACCGGTTGAAAAATATAAAAACCCCCGTGGCGGAATTTACCATGCAGGACTTTATCCTGTCTCGGCAAATGTGCCGCTTGGAAAACAGACCGGTGCAACTCCTGACGGACGTTATGCCGAGATGCCGATTGCTGATGGCGTTTCGCCTGCTGCCGGACGTGATGTTCAGGGCCCGACTGCTGCGGCAAACTCGGTGGCAAAGCTTGACCACTTTGTAGCATCAAACGGAACATTGTTTAATATGAAGTTCCATCCGTCAGCGCTTGCAGGACAGAGCGGACTTGAAAGCTTTGTTGCACTCGTTCGTGGATACTTTGATCAGAAGGGAAGCCATGTGCAGTTTAACGTAGTAAGCAGAGAAACGCTTCTTGATGCACAGAAGCATCCTGAAAAATATAAGAGTCTTGTTGTTCGTGTTGCAGGATACAGTGCGTTGTTTACAACACTTTCGCGCTCCTTGCAGGACGACATTATAAGACGTACAGAGCAGAAAAAGTTTTAGTTTGTTTAGCGCACAGGGACGTATAAGCTGACATTTATACATCTTTGTATGGGAAATGGAGAAAGTTTAATGCAAAACGAAATTAATCAGACAGGACGAATATTTGACATACAGCGTTTTTCGGTGCATGACGGCCCGGGTGTGCGCACAATAGTGTTTTTAAAAGGTTGTCTTTTAAGGTGTAGATGGTGCTGTAATCCCGAGTCACAAAACTATAAGATTGAACAGATGGCACTTGCGGACGGTGGCACAAAAACCGTTGGACGTGATGTTACTGTCGGTGAGGTTTTGGCTGAGGTTCAAAAAGATGCTGTATATTATCGTCGTTCGGGCGGAGGAGCAACGCTTTCGGGCGGTGAATGTCTTTGCCAGGCGGATTTTACACATGCGCTTTTAAAAACCTTTAAGGCTAATTCGATAAATACGGCGATTGAAACAACACTTTGCGCTGATTACGCTGTGATAGAAAGAATTATTCCGTATACAGACACATTTTTGGTTGATGTGAAGCATACTAACTTTGAAAAACACAAAGAATTTACAACACGTTCAAATGAGCTTATGCTTGACAACTTACGCCGTCTGTCAAAAGAGGGCAAACACATCATAGTTCGCGTGCCTACGATACCGACGTTCAATGCTACTGCCGAGGAAATCCGCCAGGTTGCACAGTTTGTGCGTTCGCTTGAAACGGTAAATGAAATGCACCTTTTGCCATATCACAACTTTGGTAGCGACAAGTATAAAAATCTTGGGCGCGACTATCTTATGAAGGACATACAAACTCCGAGTGATGAGCATATGCAAATGCTTAAAGAGGTTGTTATATCGGAAGGAATTAAGTGCCAGATTGGCGGCTAAAACATATAACTGCAAAGGAAAGGCAGATGTATTATGGAACCAATAAATTTTTCAAATATGGAAATACATGACAAAATGCGTATTATACAAGAGCTGGTACCGGGTAAGCAGATAACTCTTGCACACATAATTGCAAATCCCGACAGAATTCTTTACAAAAAACTGGGACTTGATCCGGCGGTTGATTATTCAAAGGCGGCAATTGGAATTGTGACAATGTCACCTTCAGAAACTGCAATTATTGCGGCGGATATTGCTACAAAGGCATCGGGCATAGAAATTGGTTTTGTTGATCGTTTCAGCGGTACACTCATTGTAACTGGTACAGTGTCGGAGGTTGATGCTGCGCTAAAGGCTCTTTGTGATTATGTAAAGGAAGTATTGGGCTTTTCAGTTTGCCCTATAACGAGAACATAATATGAAAAAGATGATACTTGTTGGCAGAAGTGAGTGCGGAAAAACTACGCTTACCCAAGCCTTAAAAGGTGAAAAAATTGATTATCACAAAACTCAATACATAAATTATTACGATGTTTTAATTGACACACCCGGAGAATATGCTGAAAATGCTACGCTTGGCAGAGCGCTTGCCCTTTATGCTTATGAGGCAGATGTGATTGGGATGCTTGTAAGTGCGACAGAGCCGTATTGCTTGTATCCACCGTGCTGCACAGCACAGGTAAACCGCGAGGTTATTGGAATAGTAACACAGATTGACCATCCTGATGCAAATGTGGAGCGTGCGACGTCGTGGCTTGAGCTTGCGGGCTGTGAATTGATTTTCCCGGTTTCATCGACTACGGGAGAAGGCATTCAGGATTTGATAGATTATCTTGCTATCGACAGAAAACCACAAAAATTCAGATAAAAACCACATAAAATCTAACAGAAAATACAAAAACAAAAATAAATTTATCAAAAAACACAGAAAAACACAGAATTTTTATTGACAAACACAGAAAAAATATGTATAATAAAATTGCGGATAAAAAATAACATATAACAATAATGATAGAAGGAGTGATTTTGATATGGTATCAGAATACGAAATCAAAAAAGAAATTTGTGAAATCGGAAAAAGAATTTATAACAGAGGCATGGTTGCTGCAAATGACGGTAACATTTCTGTTAAGCTTTCCGATAACGAATTTTTGTGCACGCCTACAGGTGTAAGTAAGGGCTTTATGACTCCTGAATATATCTGTAAGGTAGATGCAAAGGGTAATGTTATCCAGGCAAACAAGGGTTTCAAGCCTTCATCGGAAATTAAGATGCACATGCGCGTGTATAAGGAAAGACCCGATGTAAAGAGCGTTGTGCATGCTCATCCTATGTATGCAACAGGCTTTGCTATCGCAGGTATTCCGCTTACACAGCCGATTATGCCCGAGGCAGTTATCGCTCTTGGCTGTGTACCGATTGCTGAGTACGGCACACCTTCGACAGAGGAAATTCCGGATGCTGTTTCAAAGTATTTGCAGCATTATGATGCGGTTTTGCTTGAGAATCACGGTGCACTTACATACTCAGATTCACTTCTCAGCGCTTATCACAAGATGGAGTCTGTTGAGTTTTATGCAAAGCTTCTCTACATATCAAAGCAGCTTGGTGGTCCGAAGGAGCTTTCGGAGGCACAGGTTCAGAGATTGTATGAAATAAGAAGACAGTTCGGCATGACAGGTAAGCATCCTGCAGATATTTGCCCCAACGCTAAAAACGGTAAGGCAAGTTGCCACGCTTGCAGTGGATCCTGTGGAAGCAAAAAATCAGATGCCGATGCTGATATAGTAGCAGCTATCACAAAGAAAGTACTTGAGCAGCTTGGTAAATAAGAAACAAAAACGTGTAAGGAGTCTTGAATTATGGATATGAATTCACAAAATATTGAACAAATAGTACAAGGCGTTCTTGCCAGACTTCATGAAGAGGGAGCAACAGCAGCATCATCTGCGCCGAAGGCTGTACCTGCTACATCCAAGGCTGCAGTTTTGACAAAGCTTGAGAATTATGATATCAAAGAGTTTCCTATTCCCGAACTTGGCGATGACGATATACTTGTAAAAGTGGAGGGCTGCGGTATATGCGGTACTGACGCTCATGAGTTTAAGCGTGACCCGTTTTCACTTATCCCTGTTGTACTTGGTCACGAGGGTACAGGCGAAATCGTAAAAATGGGTAAAAACGTAAAAAAAGACAGCGCAGGCAAGAATCTTAAAGTTGGTGACAAGGTTGTTACATGTATGATTTTTGCTGACGACCCCGATATTACAATGTATGACCTTAACAAACAAAACGTTGGTGCAGGTGACATTTACGGTCTTATGCCTGATGATGACATTCACCTTAACGGTTGGTTTGCAGATTACATGGTAATCCGCGGTGGTTCGACAGTATTTAACGTAAGCGACCTTAGTCTTGATGAAAGAATTTTGATAGAGCCTTGTGCGGTTTTAATCCACGCAGTAGAGCGTGCAAAGACAACAGGCATACTTCGTTTTAACAGCAACGTTGTAGTACAGGGCTGCGGTCCTATCGGTCTTATATGTATAGCTGTTTTGCGTACAATGGGTATTGAAAATATCACAGCGGTTGACGGCGAACAGAAAAGACTTGATTTTGCACTCAAAATGGGCGCAACAAAGACAGTTAACTTTAAGGATTACAAAGGCGCTGATGAGCTTGCAAATGCAGTTGCAAACACATTTGATGGCAAGTTTGCAGATTTTGCATTCCAGTGCACAGGTTCACCTATTGCACATAGTAACATCTACAAGTTTGTAAGAAAGGGCGGCGGTCTTTGCGAGCTTGGCTTCTTTATAAATGGCGGTGACACAACTATCAACCCACACTTTGATATATGCTCAAAAGAGCTTACTTTGGTTGGCTCATGGGTATACACACTTCGTGATTATGCAACAACATTTGATTTCATGAAGAGAGCGAAGGGTATTGGTATCCCGCTCGGCGACCTTATCACACACAGATTCTCACTCGACCAGATTAATGAGGCTCACAGAGTAAATCTTAATATGGAAGGTCTTAAAATTGTAATTATAAACGATTAAGTTTATAAATTAATAAAAAATTTATATAAAAAATTTAAGGAGGAACTAAAAAATGGCACAGGAAGCATTAGGTATGGTAGAAACAAGAGGTCTTGTAGCATCAATTGAGGCTGCAGACGCAATGGTAAAGGCAGCAGAGGTTGTACTTATCGGAACAGAGAAAATCGGTTCTGGACTCGTAAGCGTAATGGTACGCGGCGACGTAGGTGCAGTTAAGGCTGCTGTTGAAGCAGGCGGTGTATGCGCATCAAAGCTTGGTGAGCTCGTAGCTACACACGTTATTCCGCGTCCTCACAGTGATGTTGAGAAGATTTTGCCTAAGTTTAAAGACTAATTTAAAATTAGGAAGGTGAACAACTATGGCAGAAAAAAACAAGCCGGCTGAAGCAGTTAATGAAGCTGCTTTGGTCAAAGAAGATGTCAAAGAAGATATCAAAAAAGATATTAAGGTTAACAAACAGGTAAAGGAGGAAGTAAAAATGGCACAGGAAGCATTGGGAATGGTAGAGACAAGAGGTCTTGTAGCTGCAATCGAAGCTGCCGATTCAATGGTAAAGGCTGCTAATGTATCACTTATCGGAACAGAGAAAATCGGTTCTGGTCTTGTAAGTGTAATGGTACGCGGCGATGTAGGTGCAGTTAAGGCTGCTGTTGAAGCAGGTGCAAACAGCGCATCAAGACTCGGCGAGGTAATCGCATCCCACGTTATTCCGCGTCCTCACGGCGACGTTGAGAAGATTTTGCCGACTCTTTAATCTTCATAAAAAATTCGGCAGAAATGGGAGATAGTTATGGTTATCGGAAAGGTTATCTCGAGTATAGTTTCAACAAGAAAAAATGAAAACCTTATGGGAAGTAAGTTTTTGGTTGTTGAACCGCTTGAAAAAATAGGCGGAAAAAGTTTTGTCGCAGTTGACAATGTTGGCGCAGGTATCGGTGAAACGGTGCTTGTAGCAACAGGAAGTGCGGCACGCGTAGGTACGGGCATGGAAAATAGTCCTATCGACGCGGTTATTGTCGGAATAGTTGACGATGCGAGAGGACTGGAGTAAAAAATTATGGACGTAAGAGAGCTTAAAGCAAAGCTTAAAGAGGCAGGGGTTGTCGGTGCAGGTGGCGCCGGCTTCCCCACTTACGCCAAATTAGGCGAAGGAATTGATACAGTTATATTAAATTGTGCAGAGTGTGAACCGCTTTTAAGACCGCATCGCTCACTTCTTTTTAAGCATACAGGTGAGGTTTTGGAGGGGTTTGATACTTTGCGCGAAAGTGTTGGTGCAAAAAAGGCTATCGTAGGCATAAAACCTTCATACAAGGAAGCTGTATCGGCACTTAAATCGAATATTGATGAGTTTGAAAACATTGAAATTTCGTATCTGCCGGAGATTTATCCTGCAGGTGACGAGGTTATCTTGATATATGAAACGACCGGTCGTGTTGTAGCGGCGGGAGCACTTCCAATTTCGGTAGGTGTATGTGTATTCAATGTAGAAACAGCGTACAATGTATATGGGGCACTTCGTGGCGAAAATGTAACACACAAATACGTTACGATTGCAGGCGAGGTGAAAAATCCGTGCACGCTCAGATTACCGCTTGGAATGTCGTTTGACGAGGCGGTTTCGCTTGCGGGCGGGGCGCTGCGCGACGATGTTGTATACATAAGTGGCGGCCCTATGACGGGAAGCATAGTTTCTGCAAATAAAAGAATTGGCAAAACTACAAATGCAATTTTAGTTATGCCACCGAATCATAATATTGTAAATAAGAGGAGGGTCAAATCCTCCGTTTCAATAAATCGTGCTATGAGCGCGTGCTGTCAGTGCAGAATGTGCACTGATATGTGTCCGCGTAATCTGCTTGGTCATCCGATTGAACCGCATAGTTTTATGCTTGCGGCCAAAAACGGCGATGCAACAAAAGTGGATGCAGTGCTCAATACCGCATTTTGCTCAGGCTGTGGCATATGTGAGATGTTTGCATGTCCGCAGGGGCTTTCGCCGAGAACTCTTATTTCGGAGTGCAAGGCTGAGCTTAGAAATGCAGGCGTAAAACCGCCAAAGGTAGAAACAAAGAGCGTAAATGAAATGCGAGATTACGCACGAATTCCTATGTCACGGCTTATATCACGTCTTGATTTGACAAAATATAACGTGGATGCACCATTAAATGAGGCTCAACCTTCGGTAAGTAAACTGAAAATTGCACTTTCGCAAAGTATTGGCGCAGTGCCGACAGTTATTGTCAAGGTGGGTGATAAGGTGAGAGCCGGTCAGTGTGTGGCAAAGGCAGATGAGGATAAGCTTTCGGTAAACCTTCATTCTCCGATTGACGGAGTGGTGACAAAGGTTAAGGAAAAGTTTATTGTAATTGAAAAAAGCAATATAAAAAAAGAAGAAAGGGTAGGTGAGCCGACAAATGAATAAAGCTATTGCAATGGTAGAAACAAGCACGGTTACAACCGGTTTTCTGGCGGCTGACCTTATTATAAAAACGGCGGCAGTAAAGATTATCTTTGCAAAGACAGTCTGTCCCGGAAAATACCTTATATTATTCAGCGGTGATATAAGCGCCGTTAAAGCGTCGCACGATGCAGCTTGCAAAGCATATGGCTCAAAAGTTGCTGACAGTTTTGTACTTGGTAATCCGCACGAATCGATTTTTGATGCAATGCTTGGTGTACCGGGTACGGATGGACTTAAAGCACTTGGAATAATTGAAACATATAGCGCGTCAAGCGCTGTAAAGGCTGCAGATATTGCGGCTAAAACTGCGATAGTATCACTAGTTGAGCTTCGCTTGGCAGTTGGTATGTGCGGAAAGTCATATCTTTTGTTTACAGGTGACGTTGCGGCGGTTGAAGCGGCAACTGAGCATGTTAAAAAGGAAATTAAGGAAAGCTCAATGCTTCTTGACTGTGCAGTTATTGCAAGTCCGAGCAAGGAGCTGGCAGAATCTATTTTTTAGTAGTTTATAGTTTTATATAAATAAAGTTTTGAGGTGACAGATATGCAAATTGATGAGGCTAAAATTCAAAAAATTATTACTGATGTAATAGGAAGTTTAAATTCACAAACTCAGGATACGCGCTCACAGAAGGGCGTATTCGAGTCAATGACAGATGCGCTTGCAGCTGTAAAGGTTGCATACAAGCAGTTCCGCTCCTATACTGTTGCACAGCGTGAAAAGATGATTGAGAAAATCCGTGAGTACATACTTGAAGAAGCTGAGCAAATGGCAAAGCTTGGTGTTGAGGAAACAGGTATGGGACGCGTGAGCGATAAGATAATCAAGCATCAGCTTGTTGCAAACAAGACGCCCGGTACAGAGGATATCTGCCCGCGTGCTTACAGCGGCGACTGTGGTCTTACACTTGTTGAGATGGCTCCGTTTGGTATTATCGGAAGTATTACACCGTCTACAAATCCAAGCGAAACAGTACTTTGTAACTCAATCGGTATGATTGCAGGCGGAAATGCGGTTGTATTTAATCCTCATCCGAACGCAAAGAGAACATCAAACTATGCGGTAGACCTTGTAAACCGTGCTATTCTGGCAGCAGGCGGCCCTGAAAATCTTGTAGTTTCAGTAAAAGTTCCTACAATGGATTCAAGTAATGAAATGGTATCCGACAAGGATGTAAAATTGCTTGTTGCAACAGGTGGTCCTGGCGTTGTAAAGATGCTTTTGTCATCGGGCAAGAAAGCAATCGGCGCAGGTGCGGGAAATCCGCCCGTAATCGTAGACGATACTGTTGATATCGCAAAAGCTGCTTCTGACATTGTAAAGGGTGCAAGCTTTGACAACAACTTGCCGTGCATTGCAGAAAAAGAGTGTTTTGCATTTGACAGCATATGTGATATGCTGATTGATAAAATGACACAGAGCGGTGCTTATCTTATAAGTGGTGCTCAGGTTGATGAGCTTGTTAAAATTGCTCTTGTAAACAAAGACGGAAAATACAGCATTAACAAAAAGTGGGTTGGCAAGGATGCATCGCTTTTCTTAAAAGAGCTTGGAATTAATTCTGATGCAAGACTTATTATAATGGAAACAGATGCAAAGCATCCGTTTGTACAGACAGAGCTTATGATGCCTATTTTGCCTATTGTACGTGTAAAGGATATTGACGAGGCAATCGAGCTTGCTGTTGCGGCAGAGCATGGAAATCGTCACTCAGCTCACATTCACTCAAAGAATGTTGACAGACTTACTGCGTTTGCGCGTGCTGTTGAAACAACAATATTTGTAAAAAATGCACCTTCGTATGCAGGCATTGGTGCAGGCGGTGAAGGTCATACAACCTTTACGATTGCAGGCCCTACAGGAGAAGGTATTACAAGTGCAAGAAGCTTTACAAGACAGCGTCGCTGCGTAATGGCTGACGGTTTGCACATTATTTAAGAAAATGACATTAACGCTGATGAAAAAAATCGGCGGAAGGGAGATTTTAAATGAAATCACTCGGATTGGTTGAGGTATACAGCTTTACTACTGCGCTTTGTGCGGCTGACGCTGCAGCAAAGGCGGCTAATGTAAAGGTTATAGCTTTTGACAGAAACAGACCTATACGCGAAGATGTGCCTGCACCGCTTGTTATGGTAGTAAAAATAGAGGGCGATGTTGCAGATGTACGTGCAGGAGTTGAGGCTGCAAAAGCATATGCCAAGTCTAAGGGACGCTATATTGTATCGCATATTATAGCAAGACCTGATGAAGATACAGAGCATATGGCGTACTTGATGGACATCAACAAGGATAAGTACAACAAAAAGCTTCCAAAGACAATGAAGGGTATATAAGGCTTTTTAGCGAGGTGCGAAATATGGAAATGACTAATAATTCAATTGGAATACTTGAGGTTTCGGGCTTGGTAGCATCGATTGAAGGACTTGATGCCATGCTTAAGGCTGCCGATGTTCGCCTCATACATACAGAAAAACGACTCGGCGGAAGACTTGTTACGCTCATTGTTATGGGAGAGGTATCTGCAGTAACGGCGTCTGTTGAAGCAGGACGCAATATGGCAGCACGTCTTGGCAAGGTGTTCAGTTACGAGGTTATAGCAAGACCGCATGAGGAAATTATGAAATTCTTTGATACAGATATATAAGAAGGTGACCAGACATGTATGATGAAAAGCTTATAGAAAAGATTGTTGCAGAGGTTATAAATTCATCAATGAGTACAACTGCAAAAGGCGATGCAAAGCCCGAGATAGCAAATAGCGACGATAAAGAAATTAAGGTAGGCGTCTCACAAAGACATGTTCACCTTTCACAAGAAGATCTTGAAACTTTATTCGGTAAAGGCTATGAGCTTACTGTAAAGAAGGTTTTGATGGGCAGAGAGTACGCTTCAAATGAGGTTGTTACGCTTGTAGGACCATCGCTTAAGGCAATTGAGAATGTAAGAGTACTTGGACCTGTGCGTAAAAATACTCAGGTAGAAATTTCAAGAACAGATACGTTTATATTAAAGGTAAGTCCCCCTGTTCGTCCGTCGGGCGATGTAAAAGGCTCTGAGAAAATTGTTTTGGTAGGGCCAAAAGGCAGTGTATATCTTAAAGAAGGCGTAATTATTGCAAACAGACATATACACCTTTCACCAGAAGGTGCTGCTGAGCATGGTGTTAATGACGGCGATTGCGTCGATGTTCGCATAGAGGGTGAAAAACCTACATTATTTTATGATGTACAGGTAAGAGTACGTGATGACTTTAACAGCGAAATGCATATTGATACTGACGATGCTAACTGTGCAGGACTTAAAAACGGCAATACAGTAAAAATACTTGCAAAAAGAAAGTCGAAATAATAAAGTATTATATAAATTATGCCACATTATAGTGGCAGAATGGAGAGTCTTATGTTTGCACCTGAGCGTCATAAGAGAATATTAGAGCTTTTGGAAGAAAGCGGCTCTGTGCTTGTAAGCAAGCTCAGCGATGAGCTTGGAGTAACAGAGGAAACGGTGCGCCGTGACCTTGAAAAGCTTGAAAAAAGCGAGGCGCTTATGCGTACTCACGGCGGAGCTGTGCCGGTGAGTCGTACGTCATACGAGCTTTCAATAGAAAAGCGCAAAAAAACCAATGTAGACGTAAAGCAAAAGCTTGCAAGAGCTGCGTGCGAGCATATTATGCCAGGCGATACGATATTTCTTGATGCGTCAACTACTACGTTTTATATGGCAAAAGAGCTTCGAAGCTTTAATAATCTGACGGTTATTACAAACTCGCTAAGAGTTATAAATGAGCTTGTTGCCTGTGAAAATATTAAAGTTATAGCTGTTGGAGGACTTGTATCAAATAACTTTTCTTTTGTTGGAGCTCATGCTCATGCTACTATTGCTGAAAAATATTTTGCAGGTAAGCTGTTTTTCAGCAGTCGCGGTGTAAGTGCTGATGCGGGTATTCTTGAAAGTAATGAAGATGAAAAAAATATCAAGACTGCAATGCTTAATAACTGCGAAGAGGCTTTTTATCTTTGTGACAGCACAAAGATAGGCAAGGTTGGGTTTACAAAGCTTGCAAAATTTGATGATATTGATTACTTTATTACAGATGCCGAGCTTGATGAAAAAATGTGCGAAGTTCTTGAGGCAAGCAGCGTTATAGTGGAAAAAATATAATTAAGATAATATAAGGCAATTTTCGTATACGAAAATTGCTTTTTTATATTGAATCTATATAAGTAACAAATAAATGTATAAAAATACAAAAAAGCTTTAAAATTCTATTGCCAAAGATGGTTTTGTGTGCTATTATAATACACAGAAGGGGTGAAGTTTTTTAATGCAGTGGTTTTATAATTGGTTTGATGGAATAAAAAGTGATTTTATTTTAAATTTTATAGCAGAAAATAGATATATGTACATAGTAAGAGGCTTTGGCGTTACAATAAAGGTTTCGCTTTTGTCAGTACTTATTGGTATATTGATAGGCGTATTTATAGCACTTGCAGCACTTTCAAAGAACAAGATATTAAAGACAGTTTCGCGTTGGTATACAGATATAATTCGTGGTACGCCCGCCGTTACGCAGCTGCTTATCGTATATTTCGTAATTTTCGGTTCATCAAGACTTGATAAATGGATAATTGCAAGTATTGCTTTTGGTATAAATTCGGGTGCATATGTTTCGGAGATAATTCGAGCGGGAATACAAAGCGTTGACCATGGTCAGGTCGAAGCGGGACGTTCGCTGGGACTTAGCGCGGCACAGACGATGATAAAGATTGTAATTCCGCAGGCTGTCAAGAATATATTCCCTGCGCTTGTAAATGAGTTTATTGTCCTTATCAAAGAAACGGCCATCGTAGGCTTTATAGGACTTGAGGATCTTGCAAAAGGCGGCGACTTTATACGAAGCCGTACGTATTCGGCGTTTATGCCGCTTGTTGGTACGGCGATTATATATTTCCTTCTCATAAAAGTTCTGACAAAACTGTTTACGGTTTTGGAAAAAAGACTTCGCAAGTCGGAAATAAGATAATTATGGTTATATAATGTTGCTGAAAATATTGCAGTAGAATGGAGATTGTTATGATTAAGGTTAAAAATTTGCATAAAAGCTTTGGCAAGCTTGAGGTGCTTTGCGGAATAGATGAGCATATAAAACAGGGCGAGGTTGTCGTAGTAATTGGACCATCAGGTTCGGGAAAATCAACATTTTTAAGATGCCTTAACCTGCTTGAAACGCCTACAGACGGAGAAATTTATATTGACGATGAGCTTATAAATGCTCCAAAGGTTAATGTAAACCGCATTCGTCAGAAGATGGGCATGGTATTTCAGCAGTTTAATCTGTTTCCGCATTTGACAATTATGAATAATATTACTCTTGCTCCGATGCAGATTAAAAAAATGAGCAAGCAGGACGCTGTGGCACTTGGTACAAAGCTTTTGGACAGAGTAGGACTTCTTGACAAGGCTGATGCATATCCGGCGCAGCTTTCGGGTGGACAAAAGCAGCGTGTAGCGATTGCGCGTGCGCTTGCTATGGAGCCTGAAATAATGCTTTTTGACGAGCCTACATCGGCGCTTGACCCTGAAATGGTAGGCGAGGTTTTGGACGTAATGAAGGATTTGGCTCGTGATGGTATGACGATGGTTGTTGTAACACACGAAATGGGCTTTGCAAGAGAGGTTGGTTCAAGAGTTTTGTTTATGGATCAGGGACAGATACTCGAGCAAGCTGACCCGGTGCAGCTTTTCACAAATCCGCAACATGATAGAACTCAGGCGTTTTTAAGTAAGGTGCTTTAATTTTGTAAAATTGCCGAAGCGTATTATAATATTAAAATCAACTTCGGTTTATATTTTAAGGAGGAATAAAAAATGAAAAAGGTATTAAAGGTAGCAGCACTTGTAGTATGTGTATGCATGCTCGTTTGTGCATTTGTTGGCTGTGCAGGCGAGGAAAAGAAAGATGTTATTGTAATGGGCACAAATGCGGAGTTTCCGCCGTTTGAGTATGTTACAGAAAATGGCATTGTTGGACAGTTCAGCGGTATTGACGTTGCAATCGCAAAGGAAATCGCAGACAGCATGGGCAAAGAATTGGTAATTGAGAATATGGAGTTTGACTCACTTATCATGGCTCTTGCAACAGGTAAGGTTGACTTTGTTGCTGCAGGTATGACAGTTAAGCCTGACAGACTTGAGAGCGTTGATTTCTCGGATACATACTACCTTGCAAAGCAGGTTATGATTGTAAAAGAGGGTAGCGACATTAAGTCAGCAGCTGATTTGAAGGACAAGAAAATCGGTGTTGTTCTCGGTTATACAGGTGATACAACAGTTACAGAGACACTTGGTTATGAGCCTGAAAGATTCAAGAAGGGCGCAGACGCAGTTATGGATCTTGTAAATGATAAGCTTGATGTAGTTGTAATTGACTCTGCTCCTGCAAAAGCATTTGTTGACAAGAATCCCGGCCTTGCAATCGTTGAAGATGCCGAGGCATTTGAAAACGAAGAGTATGCAATCGCAATTCCTAAGGGCGATACAGAGCTTGCAGACAAAATCAATGCAGTTTTGAAAGAGCTTAAGGAAAGCGGCAAAATTGAAGAGTTTGGTGCAACATACTCTGAGTAATTTGTAAAAAGCAAAAAGGGCGGAAATGTTTTTCCGTCCTTTTTTAAATTAAAACGAGCTTGATAAGGGGAAATGGCAATGAGAATTGATAAGTATCTCGCGGCGTGCGCACTCGGCAGTCGAAAACAAGTGCATGAGCTTATAAAAAGCGGGCGTGTTACAGTTAATGAAGGCGTGATAAAAAACATTGGCGCGCATGTGGATGAGGAAAATGACATAATCTGCGTGGATGGCGAAAGAATCATATACAGCCGCTTTATATATCTTATGTTAAACAAGCCTGCGGGTGTAATAAGTGCTACAGAGGACAGCAAATTGCCTACTGTACTTGACCTTGTGCCGAATGAGTATTCTCATTATAATCTTTTTCCTGTAGGAAGGCTCGATATTGACACAACGGGACTGTTGCTTTTGACAAATGATGGCACGCTTGCACATCGCCTTACATCACCAAAGCATCATGCGGACAAAACATACTACGCTACAATTGACGGTGTTGTAACTGAAGCTGATGTAGATGCGTTTTATAAGGGTATACAGATAGATGATGGTTATGTTTGCAAAAGCGCTGACCTTGTAATCATAAAATCCGATTTGGTAAGTGAAATTGAGCTTACAATACGAGAAGGTAAGTTTCATCAGGTAAAAAGAATGTTTGAGGCGGTAGACAAAAAGGTGCTCACTTTAAAGCGAATTGCTATGGGTGGAGTTTTGCTTGATGAAAGTCTTGAGGCGGGAAAGATGCGACCTTTAAGCGATGATGAAATAAAAACATTGCATAGTATATAAAAAACACAACCCCTTCGATGAATTGTCGAAGGGGATTAATTTATACTAAAGACAAAATACGTGCTGTACTTGCTACAATAAAACATATCACAATGCCGCATAGTGTGGGAATAATAAACGACAGTGCGCTCCACTTTAGAGAGTGAGTTTCTTTATATATCGTAATACATGTTGTTGCACAGGGCCAATGCATGAGGGAAAAAAGCATACAGCACAGTGCTGTGAGCCACGTCCAGCCGTTTGCGCTGAGCAGATTAAAAAGCTCGAGTGCGCTGCTTGTTTCGGTTATTGTACCTGATAATGTATAACTCATAATAATAATCGGCATTACAATCTCGTTTGCGGGAATGCCGAGTATAAAAGCTGTTAATATTACGCCGTCAAGTCCTATCAGGCGTGCAAACGGGTCTAAAAATGCGTTAAAATGTGTCAGTATGCTTGCACCTTGGATATTTACATTTGCCATCAGCCATATAATAAGGCCTGCGGGAGCGGCTGTGGAAATTGCACGGCCGAGCACAAACAAGGTTCTGTCAAAAACTGATCGAACAATTACCTTGCCGACTTGCGGTGCTCTGTATGGGGGAAGCTCCAGTGCAAAAGAGGAGGCTTCTCCTTTTAAAAAAGTTATAGATAGCAAATATGAAACTAAAAATGTCATAAAAATTCCAAGCGCCACAACGCCTGTAAGCATAAGCGTTGACACTATTGAAGATACAAAGCTGTTTGCTACTGTAAGAGTAAAAAACATAGTTATTAGTGATATAAGCGTTGGAAATTTGCCGTTACAAGGTACAAAGCTGTTTGTTATTATTGCAATAAGCCGCTCACGTGGTGAGTCGATAATTCGACAACCCGTTACGCCGCAGGCGTTACAGCCAAAACCCATACACATTGTAAGTGCCTGTTTGCCGTGTGCGTGGGCTTTTTTAAAATATTTATCCATATTAAAGGCAATTCTCGGAAGGTATCCCAAATCTTCAAGAAGAGTAAAAAGTGGGAAAAATATTGCCATTGGCGGCAGCATAACGGATATAACCCACGAGGTCACCCGGTACACACCGCCAATCAGCATTCCGCTTATAAAAGGCGGCGCATCTGAGAATATAACATAA
This sequence comes from Candidatus Aphodoplasma sp., assembly GCA_045592745.1. Classification (GTDB taxonomy): domain Bacteria; phylum Bacillota; class Clostridia; order UBA1381; family UMGS1253; genus Aphodoplasma. The sequence goes on from JAZNVH010000009.1 coordinate 35,592, forward strand.
AGTTGTTTTTCTATCCTGAAAAGAAAGTCATAAATCAGCCGTGATGGGTAGTTGGCGCCCGATATGGTAAGCCAGAAAATCACAAACATCATCAAAAGCATTATCGGAATACCGGTCTTTTTTGACGTGAGTATATTGTCAATTCGTCTGTCGCGAAGGTTGGAGTCTTTGCTGCATACGACGCACTCTTTATATATTTTTTCGCTCTCCTCAACTATTTTTGAAACAATTAAATCACGCGCTCTTTCCTTGTCAATGCCATTGTTTCTCAAAAGCTTTTTTGCAAGAAAAAGATTTTCGCTCAGCGCATCGTCTTTATATATGTTAAAGCCGAGAAAATTCTTGAGTGAAAGCGTAAAGTTAGGGTCTTTTTCGAGAAGCCTTAAAGAAAGCCATTTTGCGTTTATATGCTCTCCTGCAAGACGTTTTACGTCGTCTTCTATAAGTTTTACCGCAGCTTCTGTTGCTTCGTCATAATAGATGTTTCGATAGCTGTGTTTTCTGTTCTGGCACACTTTTTTGATAGTGCGCCGTAGTTCATCAAGTCCTTTGCCATTTCGCGCACTTGTTGCTATAACACTTATGCCAAGCATATCCGAAAGCTTTTTTAAGTCGAGCTTGATATTTTTCTTTTTTGCTTCATCCATAAGATTCACACAAAGCACCGCATCGGATGTGATTTCAAGTATTTGTAAAACAAGGTTCAAGTTTCTTTCAAGGCACGTAGCATCGGCGACTATGCAAATCATATCGCAGTCGCCAAAGCATATGTAGTCGCGGGCAACCTCTTCTTCAACAGAGCTTGCAAGCAGTGAGTATGTACCGGGCATATCAACAAGGGTGTATGTGCCATTATCAAACACGTACTCTCCCTGCGCATTGCTGACGGTTTTGCCCGGCCAGTTTCCCGTGTGCTGATTTAGTCCTGTAAGAGCATTGAAAACAGTGCTTTTTCCTACATTCGGATTGCCGGCAAGCCCGACAATTTTGTGAGAAGAAGCTTTTTTTTGTGTATCAAATCTTTTATAATATGTATGATTTTTAGCTTTATTTTCGTTCATCGGCGGCCTCCTTGAAATTATTTTAGCCTGCTAATCACACAATTCGACAAATATTTTTCCGGCATCTTCCTTGCGAAGAGCTATTACACTTCCGCGTATATAATATGCGACCGGATCGCCTGACGGACTTTTGTGAAGAGCTTCGACATTTGTGCCGTTTACAAGTCCAAGGTCGAGCATGCGGCGTCGCTCGGTGCCTGAAGTGCCAAGACCGCAAACGCGACAGCTTTGCCCAATGTGCAGACAATCGAGCGATTGAATTGATCTATTCATAAAATTGTTTCACAACCTTTCTTTTAGGGGATTATATTTTGTATTCACCAAAGAGTGAACGATGGTTTGCCTCATGATAAATATATGAATGGGCACAGTTTTGTGTTACTTTGATGATTTAAAGTTATAGTTGTGTTTTTCATAATTATATGGTAAAATAGTGTATATAAATCCTGAGAAATAAAGAGGTTTTGATATGAATATTATTGTTGTTGGTTGTGGAAAGGTTGGCGCAAAACTGATTGAGCAGCTTTCAAGAGAAGAAGAGCACGATATCACGCTTGTTGATACAGATGCAAATGTTGTGCAAGAGCTTGTAAATGAGTATGATGTAATGGGCGTTGTTGGCAGTGGCATAGATGTTGATGTTTTAAAAGAGGCGGGCATCAGCGATGCGGACGTACTTATTGCGGTTGCGGGTTCTGACGAGCTTAATCTTATGCTTTGTCTTATGGCAAAAAAGCTTGGTGATTGTCAGACTATTGCGCGCGTAAGAAAGCCTGAATATTTCAAATCTATTAACCTTATAAAAAAAGAACTTGGACTTGCGATGGTAATAAATCCTGAGCTTATTTCGGCAAACGAAATTGCCAGAATACTGCGTTTTCCAAGTGCTATCAAAATAGATACATTTGCCAAGGGACGAGTAGAAATACTCAAGTTCTTAGTACCTGATGATTGTATTTTAAGCAATATGAAGGTGATGGATATTGCCACAAAAATCAAGAGCGATGTTTTGGTTTGCGGTGTTGAAAGAGGCGACGAAGCGTTTATTCCATCCGGTAATTTTGAGATACATTCTGGAGATTTTCTAAGTATAGTTGCGCCTATCGGACAAGCCGGCTTGTTTTTCAAAAAAATTGGAATTCGCACTGACCGCGTAAAAGATACCTTGATTGTTGGCGGTGGCGATACATCTTATTATCTTGCAAAACAGCTTTTGCAGCGTAAAATTGCAGTAAAAATTATAGAGCAAAATCAGCAGCGCTGTGAGCAGCTGTTTCAGCTTTTGCCCGAGGCGATAATTACTCATGGTGACGGAACGGATAATAAAATACTTTTAGAAGAAGGTCTTGACAAATTTGACTCATTTGTTTCGCTTACTAATATTGACGAGGAAAATGTGCTTTTGTCTTTGTATGCGAAAAGCAAGACTGACGGAAAAGTTATTACAAAAATCAACAGAATTGAATATGGCAAGGTAATTGGAGATTTGCAGCTTGGAACGACTATTTATCCGAAAAATATTACGGCGGAATATATTGTAAGATTTGTTCGTGCGCTGAAAAACTCTATGGGAAGTAATATTGAAACACTTCACTATATTCTTGATGGAAAGGCGGAGGCGCTTGAATTTATTATAAAAGAAAATTCGCCTATATCAAACATCAAGCTTGAACATCTGCCACTTAAAGAGAACATTCTTATTGCAAGTATTATGCGCAATGGAAGATATATTATCCCGCATGGTCAGGATATAATCTGTACGGGAGATTCGGTTGTGGTTGTTGCGCTCAAGAACAGAGTTTCCGATATCAGCGATATACTTAAATAGGGGAGCAAAGTATGAATTATAAAATGATTTTGAATATTCTCGGCTGGGTACTAAAGATTGAAGCGTTTTGTATGATTTTGCCGCTTGTATGTGCAATTTGCTACGGCGAAACTGCCGAGATGTATGTATTTATATTATGTGCGCTTTTGTGTTTGATTTTTGGCACGCTTATTTCGCCGCGTCGTCCAAAAAACAGAGTTATGTATGCAAGAGAAGGCTTTGTTGCAGTTGCGCTAAGTTGGGTGCTTCTTAGCATTTTTGGAGCTTTGCCGTTTGTTTTTTCAAAAAGTATTCCGAATTTTGTTGACGCATTTTTTGAGATTGTTTCGGGATTTACCACAACGGGCGCATCTGTTTTAACTGATGTCGAGGCACTTGCTAAATCAATTCTTATGTGGAGAAGCTTCAGCCATTGGCTCGGCGGTATGGGAGTTTTGGTGTTTTTGGTGGCTATTTTGCCACTTTCGGGCAGCGGAAATGTTTTTTTGCTGAGAGCTGAAAGCCCGGGCCCGTCGGTAAGCAAGCTTGTTCCAAAGGTGAAATCTACGGCTAAGCTGTTATACCTTATCTATATTGCGTTTACGCTGTTACAGATTGTGCTTATGCTTCTTGGTGGTGAGGATTTGTTTACTTCGCTTACTCTTTCGTTTGGCACTGCAGGCACAGGTGGATTTGGCATACTCAATTCGGGAATTGCGGGCTATAGCCGCTACACTCAATACATTATTACGATTTTTATGATACTGTTTGGTGTGGATTTTTCTTTATACTATATGCTCTTTTTCAGAAAATCGACAGATATTTTCAAATCAACAGAGTTTAGAGCATACGTCATCATTATTGCAGTATCGGTTTTGCTTATTTTTTGCAACACAAGATATTTGTATCCGACTGCTGAGGAAACATTTCGTCACAGTGCATTCACTGTTGGCTCAGTTATTACTACTACGGGCTATGCAACTTATGATTTTAATCTGTGGCCACAGCTTTCAAAGACGATATTGGTGTGTCTGATGTTTATCGGTGCGTGCGCCGGAAGTACGGGCGGCGGTATAAAGGTATCGAGAATTATTATTTTGTGTAAAAGTATTGTTAAGGAAATTCGTTTATATGCACATCCGAGAACAACTCTTAAACTGAAAATGAATGGAAGAGCGATTGAACATGAAACAGTACGCGGAGTAAATGTATATATGTCGGCATATATATGTATTTTTGTGGGAGCGCTTTTGATTATCAGCCTTGATAATTTTGATTTTACAACCAATTTTACTGCTGCTGCAGCAACTATAAACAACATCGGACCCGGACTTAACATGGTTGGACCGATGGGAAATTATTCTGCATTTTCGCCTCTGTCTAAAGTAGTGATGAGTATATGTATGCTTGTTGGAAGACTTGAGATTTTCCCGATGCTGATGCTGTTTAGTCCATATACATGGAAAAAATAAAAAAAGAAAAAAGGTATTGCCGGTGCAATACCTTTTTAATATATCAAAATCAGTCATCATAACCGTTGGGGTTGTTTTTTTGCCAGTTCCACGAATCGCGGCACATATCAACGATTGTCTTTTTTGCTTCCCAACCAAGCTCTCTTTTTGCTTTTGAAGGGTCAGCATAGCATATAACAACATCGCCGGGACGACGCGGAGCAAACTTGTAGTTGATTTTAAGGTTATTTGCTTCTTCAAAGGCGTTTACAAGGTCAAGCACGCTGTAACCAACGCCTGTGCCGAGGTTGTGAATCATAACGCCTTTTGTATTGTTAATCTTATTAAGAGCTTTTAAATGGCCGTCAGCGAGGTCGACAACGTGGATATAATCACGCACACCCGTACCGTCCTTTGTGGGATAGTCATTTCCAAAAATACTGAGCTGTTCTAGTTTGCCCGAAGCCACTTGTGTGATGTAGGGCATAAGGTTGTTTGGAATACCCTTCGGATTTTCACCAATATTGCCACTTTCGTGAGCACCAACGGGGTTAAAGTATCTTAAAAGTGAAATTGACCATTCTTTGTCGGAAACTGCCAAATCGGTCAGAATTTGTTCAATCATAAGCTTTGTCTGGCCGTATGGGCTGTTTGCAGATGTCGGCAAATCTTCTGTAAGCGGCACTTTGTCTGTCATACCATAAACGGTTGCAGATGAGCTGAATACCATTTTCTTTACGTCAAACTCATTCATGACTTCCAAAAGACAAACTGTGCCCGAGATATTGTTTTCGTAATATTTAAGCGGCTCGGCAACCGATTCGCCTACGGCTTTTAAACCTGCGAAATGAATTACAGCATCAATATCGTTTTCGCTAAATATTTTGCGCATACCGTCTTTGTCGAGTATATCGCATTCATAAAATTTCATTTTCTTTCCTGTGATTTTCTCGACGCGTCCGATAGATTTTGGACTGCTGTTTGAAAGATTGTCTAAAACAACAACCTCATAACCTGCCTCCAAAAGAAGAACGCAGGTGTGTGAGCCTATGTAGCCTGCTCCGCCTGTAACTAAAATGCTCATATTAACCCTCCCAAAGTATTGTAATTTATTATATCTTTGAAACTATATTATACTCCTGATTTTTAAATAAAGCAAGGTGTTTTGAATAAAAACACAAAAATGTTAAATATATGAAAGAAAAAAGAGGAAAATTTTGAAAAAATATTGCAAAAAATTTGGCAGTAAGTTATAATATAACTATCATACGACCAAAAGATATTACCAGGTGATAATTTTAAAAAATCAGAAGGGGCGTAAACATATGGCAAAGCAAAGTCTAAAAAAACAAAGACAGCAAAAGCTTATGGAAAAGCTTGAGGAAAATCCGTTTTTGACCGATGAGGATCTTGCGAATATTTTTTGCGTAAGCGTTCCTACAATTCGGTTTGACAGGGCACAGCTTGGGGTAAAAGAATATAGAGAACGAATAAAGAATGTTGCAATTGCAGCAAGCTCACAGACAAGTGATTTGCCCGTAAACAACCCTATGGGAGAGCTTTTGGACCTTAATTTGTTTAAAGATGGGCTTTCGGTATTTGTGCCGGATGAGTCTATGACTTTTGATGACAGCAATGTGGTTCGCGGATGCTTTATTTATTCGTTTGCAGAAATGCTTGCTACGACGGTTATTGATGCAAATGTCGCACTTGTAGACGTAGCGAATATAAAATATAAACAGCCTGTTATAGCGGGTAGTAAGCTTGTGGCAAAGTCCGAGGTTGTAAGAAGGCGCAATAACGAGTACGTTGTATGGGTTAAAATTAAGGCGAATATGACCGAGGTTTTCAGAAGCAAGTTTATTTTATCTGTTATCGATTAATTTTACTATAAAAGATAAGGGGTGTAGGTTTTGATGAAAATTATAGTTGATGCAATGGGCGCAGACTTTTCTCCAAACCCTCAGGTTGAAGGAAGTGTAAAAGCAGCCGAGGAACTTGGCATTGAAATAGTTCTTGTTGGTGATAAAGAACTTATAGAAAAAAAGCTTGGCGAAATGGGATATAACGGCAATCGTGTAACAGTGCAGGAAGCAAGTGAGGTTATAACGAACGATGACGAACCTGCACGTGCGATACGCCGAAAAAAAGATTCATCTATCGTAGTAGCGGCCAATATGCTCAAAAATGGTGAAGGTGACGGACTTGTTTCCACGGGCGCAACAGGCGGTGTGCTTGCGGCAGGACTTTTGATTGTGGGAAGAATTGACGGCGTGTTAAGACCGGCGCTTGCACCGGTGTTACCTACGGATAATGGCCCAGCGGTTTTGCTTGATTCGGGTGCTAATGCAGATTGTAAGCCTGCTAACCTTGTGCAGTTTGGCATTATGGGAAGTATATATGCAAACAATGTGCTTGAAAAGGAAAATGCACGTGTAGCCATTGTGAATATCGGCGCAGAAGAACATAAGGGAAACGAAATGACACGAGAGGCATATGAGCTTTTGAAAAAAGCACCTATAAACTTTACGGGCAACATTGAAGGTCGCGAAATTATGGACGGAGCGGCAGACGTTATTGTGTGCGACGGCTTTGTTGGAAACGTTATTTTAAAGCTTACTGAGGGACTTGCCTCTACGCTTTTAAGAAATATTAAGGGTATGTTTATGAAAAACATTGTAACAAAGCTTTGTGCGCTTGTTATGAAAGGCTCGTTTAAAGAATTTAAAAAGAAGATGGACTACACAGAGTATGGAGGAGCACTTCTTTTGGGATTAAAGCATCCGGTTGTAAAAGGGCATGGCTCTTCCGATGCAAAAGCTGTATATTCAGCGATAAAACAGGCAGTCCGCTTTGTTTCGGCAGGTGTTGTAGACAAAATTAAAGATGACCTAAAGAAAATGGAGGAAAACACAGATGGCATTGAAGGCTAAAATTATAGGTGGCGGATATTATCTTCCTGACAGAGTGCTTACAAACGCAGATTTGGAGCAAATGGTTGATACATCTGATGAGTGGATTGTTCGCCGTACAGGTATACGTGAAAGAAGAATTGCAGATAACGATGTATATACATCGGATATGGCGTTTTATGCAGCAAAGAAGGCAATAGATAATACGAATACAAATCCTGAGGAACTTGACCTTATAGTTATAGCAACCTGTACGCCGGATATGTATACGCCCAATGTATCATGTATGGTGCAGGCACGTCTTGGAGCAAAAAATGCAGCAGCATTTGATATAAGCTCTGCGTGCACAGGATTTATATCGGCACTCACGGTTGCAAACCAGTTTATTGCTACGGGATACTATAAAAAGATACTTGTTGTAGGTGCTGAAAATCTTTCGCGCATGACGGATTATAAGGACAGAAATACGTGTGTGCTTTTTGGCGATGGCGCCGGTGCATTTATATTTGAGGCAAGCGAGGATGAAGGCGTTCTTGCAACAGAAATTGGTGCTGATGGTATAGGTGGAAAAAATCTTACAAGTCTTGCATTTCGTGATGATGAATCGGAAATGGCAAAGCGTGTTTCGAAAAATAAGCAGACACTCTGGATGGATGGTAGCGAGGTTTTAAAATTTGCCGTAAGAACGATGGTTCAGGCAACAAATGACGTGCTTGAAAAAGCAGGTCTTAATATTGATGATGTAGATATGATAGTTCCGCATCAGGCTAATATAAGAATTATTGACGGAGCTGTAAAAAGACTTGGGATAGATTCTGATAAGGTGTTTGTAAACATTGAAAAATACGGCAATATGTCCTCTGCATGTATTCCGATAGCACTTTGCGAGGCTATCGAACAGGGCAAAATAAAAAAAGGTGATATTGTCGTTTTGGTAGGTTTTGGCGGCGGTCTTACATGGGGTTCGGCTGTTATAAAAATGTAAGTACATATCGTCTTATAAGCAAAGAAAGGAAAAACAGGTTATGAAAACGAGTTTATGCAATCTTTTAAATATTAAGTATCCGATTATACAGGGCGGTATGGCATGGGTTGCTACGGCCGAGCTTGCAGCTGCAGTTTCAAATGCAGGCGGTCTTGGAATAATTGCGGCAGGAAATGCGCCTGCCGACTATGTATCAGAGCAGGTAAAGAAAGCAAAAAAACTAACTGACAAGCCCTTTGGTGTAAATGTAATGCTTTTATCGCCGTTTGCCAGCGAGGTTATGAAAATGCTTTGCGAAGAGAAGGTAGCAGTTGTTACAACGGGTGCAGGCAATCCTGGCAAATACATAACATCCTTGAAGGAGGCAGGTATAAGGGTCATTCCCGTAATACCGTCTGTGGCTATTGCAAAAAAAATGGAGCGCGACGGTGCTGATGCAGTTATAGCAGAAGGTACGGAGTCGGGTGGTCATATAGGCGAGCTTACAACTATGGCACTCGTGCCGCAGATAGTTGATGCTGTGAGTATACCTGTAATCGCAGCCGGTGGAATTGCTGACAGCCGCGGTGTAGTTGCGGCACTTGCACTTGGAGCACAAGGCGTGCAGCTTGGCACAAGATTTTTGTGCTCGACCGAATGCACGGCGCATGAGAATTATAAAAATGCAGTTGTAGAGGCTAAAGACCGTGACGCAGTTGTTACGGGCAGAAGTACAGGTCACCCTGTGCGTGGCATAAAAAATAAGCTCACACGCGGTTTTGACAAGCTTGAAAAAGAGGGCGCAAGTGTAGAAGAAATCGAAAAATTCGGCGCAGGCGCACTTAAAAATGCAGTTGTCGACGGTGACGTGGAAATGGGAGCGCTTATGGCAGGACAGTCGGCAGGGCTAGTGTGCGACATAAAGCCGTGCGAGGAAATCATAAATAATCTTGTCGGCGGACTTGGTGAAGTTATAAAAAGAATAGATAACATTATATAATCCGCAAAATGAAATGGGGGATAGAAAAATGGGTAAGTTAGCGTTTATATTCAGCGGACAGGGCGCACAAAGCGTCGGCATGGGAAAAGAACTTGCTGAAAATTTTGCGTGTGCAAAAGAGGTATTTAAACAAGCGAGCGAAGCACTTGGTATGGATGTAGAAAAGCTTGTGTGGGAAAGCGACGAAGAAACTTTAAAAATAACAGAAAACACACAGCCTGCAATACTTACGATGAGCGTAGCGGCGCTTAGAATACTTGAAGAAAAAGGAATAAAACCCGATGTTGTTGCGGGACTCAGCCTTGGAGAATATGCAGCACATGTGGCAGCTGGGTCATTAAATTTTAAAGAAGCTGTTTGCCTTGTCAAAAAAAGGGGTAAATATATGCAGGAAACAGTGCCGCAGGGTGTTGGTGCAATGGCGGCAATTATTGCACTTGGTGCAGATGAGGTTATAGCAAGCTGTAATGAGGCGCAGTGCGTGGGCATAGTAGAGCCGGCAAATTTTAATTGTCCCGGACAGATTGTTGTTGCCGGTGAAGTAGCAGCAGTTGAAAAATGCTGTGAAATTGCAAAAGCGAAAGGCGCAAAGCGTGCTATGCTCTTGCCCGTAAGCGCACCGTTTCACTGTTCTATGCTTAAAGCGGCGGGAGAAAAGCTCGAAAAAGAGCTTGAAAATATAACTGTAAGCGATATGCAAATTCCGCTTATAACAAATGTAAGTGCGACCTACTTAAATGATAAAGAAGAGATTAAGCCTACGCTTGTAAAGCAGGTAAGCTCATCTGTTCGTTGGGAAGATACAATTCGCCTTATGATAGCGGACGGTGTGGATACTTTTGTCGAGGTTGGACCGGGAAAAGCACTTTGTGGATTTGTTAAAAAGATTGATAAAGAGCTTTCGATATATAACGTAGAAGATGTGGCATCGCTTGATGCGACGATAAAAGGATTGGAGGCGCGCTCATGATTGACTTGAAAGGAAAAACCGCCATCGTGACGGGAGCCGGCAGAGGTATAGGAAAAGCGATTGCACTAAAGCTTGCGTCATTTGGGGCAAATATTGTTGTAAATGATATTCCATCATCGACAGATGCCGATGAAACGGCAAAGCAGATTAAAGCTTTGGGAGTGGAAGCGCTCGTTTATAAGGGCGATGTAAGAAGCTTTGAAGACGTAAGCGAAATGGTAAAAAATACGCTTGATAAATTTGGCAGTGTTGACATACTGATAAACAATGCCGGAATTACGCGTGATAATCTTATTATGCGTATGGATGAAAAGGACTTTGACGATGTGATAGCAATAAATTTAAAAGGCGCATTTAACTGCATAAAAGCTGTGACGCGCCCGATGATGAAGCAGCGCAGCGGTGCAATTGTGAATATGGCATCGGTTGTTGGCGTGATGGGTAATGCGGGACAGGCAAATTACTGTGCGTCAAAGGCGGGACTTATAGGTCTTACAAAGTCCACGGCAAAGGAGCTTTCAAGCCGTGGTATACGCGCAAATGCGATTGCGCCGGGATTTATAGAGTCTGCTATGACGGATAAGCTTTCTGAGGAAGTAAAGGCGCAGTACTTTAAAAGTATTCCTCTTGCACGCTTTGGAAAAGCCGAGGATATTGCAAATACAGTAGCATTTTTGGTAAGCGATATGGCGTCATACATAACAGGTCAGGTAATAAATATTGACGGCGGACTTTTAATGTAGTATTATATTTTTAATAAAACTTTAATGTTTTAATATATTAATCATCGAAAGGGGGTGCATATCAATGTTTGAAAAGGTTAAGGCAATTATTGTTGATCAGCTTGGTGTTGAAGAAGATGCAGTTACAATGGAGGCATCATTCTTGGAGGATTTAGGTGCTGATTCTTTGGATATAGTTGAGCTTATCATGGCTCTTGAGGAGGAATTTGATGTTGAAATTCCTGATGAAGACGCTGAGAAGATTTCAACTGTAGGTGATGCGGTTAATTACATTACTGCAAATGCGTAAGAAAGATACTGTGTGCGGCGAAGAAAACAGAAATTTCTTCGCCGCAGATAAGTACTCTTTTTTTATTAACGGCTTAATTTTATCTGTGCAAAACAGATTTTATATATTGAATTTTTTGTTTATTTTTGAAGGGAAGGTAAAACAATGAGAAGAGTTGTAGTTACGGGGCTTGGAGTTGTAAGTCCTGTTGGAAATGATAAAGATACATTTTGGAAAAACATAAAAGCCGGCGTGTGTGGTATTGATAAGGTTACACGTTTTGATGCAAGCGAATTTTCGTGCCAGGTTGCAGGCGAGGTAAAGGATTTTGACCCGACAGATTATATTGACAAAAAAGAAGCAAAAAGAATGGACAGATATACTCATTTTGCTGTTGCTGCAGCAAAGATGGCACTTTCTGACAGCGGACTTGACCTTGAAAAGACAGACCTTAACAGAGTTGGAGTTATAACAGGCTCGGGTATAGGTGGCATGGAAACATTTGAAACACAGCTAAAGACGTTTTTTGAAAAAGGTCCGGGAAGAGTCAGTCCGTTTTTTATTCCAATGATGATTTCAAATATCTCGGCGGCACAAATTGCTATTGCAACAGGCGCTAAAGGTGTAAACTTTAATGTTACGAGTGCGTGTGCTTCGGGCACAAATGCAATCGGCGAGGCTTTTCGTTCTATAAAATACGGCGAAAGTGATGTTGTTTTTGCGGGCGGCGCTGAAGCTGCAGTTACACCAATGTCATTTGCAGGCTTTTGCAATATGAAGGCTATGAGTACAAGAAATGACAATCCCAAAAGAGCGAGTATTCCGTTTGATGCAGAGCGCGACGGCTTTGTTATGGGCGAGGGAGCAGGTATTTTAATACTTGAGGAGCTTGAACACGCAAAGGCGCGCGGTGCGCATATATATTGTGAAATGGTAGGTTATGGTGCAACTGATGATGCATACCATATGACAGCACCTTCTCCCGATGGTGAGGGCGGTGCACGCGCTATGAAGCTTGCAATTGATGAGGCAAATATTGATGTATCAGATGTTGATTACATAAACGCGCACGGAACATCTACTCCGTATAATGATAAGTTTGAAACAGCGGCAATCAAGAACGTTTTTGGTGAGTACGCGAAAAAACTTGCCGTAAGCTCGACAAAATCAATGACAGGTCATCTTTTGGGCGGTGCAGGTGGAGTTGAAGGTGTGATTTGTGCACTTTCGCTTGATGAAGGATATATCCCTCAGACAATTGGTTTTGAAAAGCCTGATGAGGATTGTGATTTAGACTACGTTACAGATGGCGGAAGAAATCAGCAGATTAACTATGCGCTTTCAAATTCTCTTGGTTTTGGCGGTCATAATGCAAGTATACTCTTGAAAAAATTTGATTAAGTGATATAATTTTAATTAAAGAATAAATCCGATATACATCGGCAGAAGGGATGTCTTAATTATGAATGAATATATAGGACATGAGTCACAGCTTTACGGAGTAGAAGAAAAGCGTCTTTGTGGCGGAAAAGGCGACGGAATGAGACTTTTTGAAGTAAACAACGGAAGAGGGTTAATGTTTACAATATCTGCAGACCGTGCAGGCGATATTTCAAGACTTTATTTCGATGGAAAAAATCTCGGTTTTTTTGCGCCGTGCGGCTATGTTTCGCCCCAGTATTATGATAACAAGGGGCTCGGATTTTTAAAGTCATTTACAGCGGGATTTCTTACAACATGCGGACTTACTGCAGTTGGCAGTCCGTGCACAGATGATGGTGAAGAATTACCTCTTCACGGCACGATTGCAAACACACCTGCCGAGAATGTAAGCACTTGGATAGACGATAGTATTCATGTAAAACTTACTGTTCGTGATGCATCGCTTTTTGGCCATAAGCTTGTGCTTACAAGAGAATATGTATGTCCTCTAGATAAAGATGAAATAATTATTAAAGACAGTGTAAAAAATATTGGCAATGACAAAACACCGTATATGATTTTGTATCATATCAATATGGGATATCCGCTTCTTTGTGAGGACTCTGTTGTAAGTGTTAACAGTAAAAATGTTACAGCGCGTAATGAAAGAGCGCAGGAAGGCATTGACAAAGCTCTTGTTATGGAAAAACCACAGCTTGGATTTGAAGAACAATGCTACTATTATGAAATGGAAAAAGGCGAAGCAAAAATATACAGCCCCAAAATTAATACAGAGCTTTCAATAAATTATAACATAAGCGAGCTTCCGTATTTTACAGAGTGGAAAATGATGGGTAAGGGCGAGTACGTTCTTGGACTTGAGCCGGGCAACTGCACACCCGACGGCAGAGATGTTATGAGAAAAGAGGGCAAATTACGTTTTCTTGATGCGGGCGAAGAGACAAGTCAGACAATTACAATAAAGCTTGAAAGAAAATAATAACCGTTTTTATACCAGGAATATGACGGAGTGAACAGTATGAATTTTGAAAATTTTGAAAAAAACATAGGTTATAGTTTTAAAAACAAACAACTGCTTTCTCATGCGCTTTCTCATACATCTTATATAAACGAGCAAAAACGTCAAAAACATGAGAGTAATGAAAGACTTGAGTTTCTCGGCGATGCAATCGTTGATATGGTTGTGAGCGATTATTTATATAAAAACTATGAAACTGAGCTCGAGGGAGTGCTTACAAAATGGCGCGCAAGCGTTGTTTGCGAGGCATCGTTTGCGCGTATTGCAAAAAAGCTTGATTATGGGAAATATCTTCTTTTGGGAAGAGGGGAAGAAGCAACGGGCGGGCGTACACGTTCGTCGGTGCTTGCTGATGCGTTTGAGGCAGTTATTGCGGCAATGTATCTTGATAGCGATATAAACGTGGTGTCCGGCTGGATTATTTCACATCTTGAAGATGAAATCAAGCTTGCAGCGCAAGGCAAGGTGCAAAAAGACTACAAAACACTTTTGCAAGAATTCGTTCAGCGCAGCAGTCATGGGAGAGTGACGTATAAGGTTGTCTCGGAAAATGGACCTGATCACGCAAAAACCTTTTGTGTAGAGGTGTTGGTTGACGGAAAGCGTATTGCAAGTGGCGTTGGTACAAGCAAAAAAGATGCCGAGCAAGCGGCTGCAAGCGAAGCGTTAAAACTTTTATCAAAAAAATAAATACAGATTATCAAAACCGTATCACGAATGCTGATGCGGTTTTTGTATTTGCTACTGTTATAACGGCTCAAAATCTTGACAAAAGAGGCTGTATTTCGTATAATTAACGCATACAAAGGAGCGGTACTCAGTGAGAAAAGATAATATGAGAAAAGTAAATATTCCGATTTTTGTGTCGCACAGGGGGTGTCCTCACGATTGCGTGTTTTGTAATCAAAAAAGAATTACAGGTCAAAACGGCTCAGTTGCACCAAGTGAGGCTGATGAAATTATAAAAAGCGCTCTTGCTACGATTAACCGCGGAAGGTCATATATAGAAATTGCCTTTTTTGGCGGAAGTTTTACGGCGATTGACATATGCGAGCAGGAAGCGCTTTTAAAGGTGGCGCACAAATATATAAAAAGTGGCGAAGTCGACGGAATAAGACTTTCAACACGTCCTGATTGTATAAATGAGTCAGAACTTATTATGCTTAAAAATTATGGTGTTACAAGCATAGAGCTTGGTGTCCAGTCGACAGATGAAGAGGTGCTTAAAAAGAGTAGACGCGGTCACAGTTATGATGATGTTGTAAAAGCATCAAAGCTTATAAATGAATTCGGTTTCGAACTTGGACTCCAGATGATGCTTGGACTTGTTGGCGATACGCGCGAAAAATCGCTCAAAACCGCGCGCGATATAATTTCGCTTTCGCCCAAAACAACCCGCATTTACCCAACTATCGTAATACGCGACAGTGCGCTTGAGGTTATGTATAACAAGGGCGAATATGAGCCGCTTTCGCTTGACGATGCGGTAGAGCTTTGTGCTGAGATTTATACAATGTTTGTGCAAAACAACATCGAGGTTTTAAGAATGGGACTTATGGCGTCGGAGGATATGCATGAAGGACGTGGCATTGTGGCAGGACCGTTTCACCCCTCGTTTGGTGAGCTTGTTTTTTCAAGGATTTATCTTAACAAAATGCGTTTGCTGTTGGGTGGATATACAAAAAAAGAAGCTGTTTTGTGTGTGAATCCGCGTGATTTGTCAAAGGTATTGGGAAATAAGCGTACAAATGTTAATGCTGTTATGCGCGAACAAGGTATAAAAATCAGTATAAAATGTGATGAAAAAATCCAATGTGGTCAGATAGTGTTGGGTGATTGATATTTTACAAAACGAAAAAAGAGCCTTCAGGGGCTCTTTTTTTACTGTTAATATATTATGTCTTATGAGCATATTTTTTGCGGTAATCACTAGGTGACATTTTGGTATATTTTTTGAAAATTTTAAAAAATTGCAATACATCGTCATAACCGACTGAATGAGAGATTTCCTTAATTGATATATTTTCAAAAAGCAAAAGCTCTTTGGCACGGTCTATTCGCACTTTTATTATAAAATCTCTTGGTGACATTGAAAATTCGTCGTGAAATATATTTCTCAGATATGCCCGGCTTATATTTAGCTTTGATGCTATTTTTTCTGGAGTGATGTGTTTGTGAAAATTCAGAAGTATATATTCTTTGGCAGCTTGTGCATGAGTTTGTGGTGTGTTTGATGTATTTTCAATTTTGCCAGGATTAATATGTCGGGCAAACAACAATTTAAGACATGCATCTGAAAGCTTTGGGTTTGCACGAAGTTCTTTTGAATTTGAACTTATTAAATCAACTGCTTTGAAAAAAAACTCATCTGCACTAAATTTAAAACAAAAAGTATCCTGGTCAAAAGTAAGATTGCGCAAAACCTCGTTTTCCCCATTCATTCGTATCCACACATATTTCCAGGGATCATCAGGATCCGGAGCATACTCAACAAAGTTGTTTTTGAGACAAAAAAAGCCATCGCCAGCTTTAAGGAGCTTTCCGTTATAGTATCCTTTGCCGCTTATTACATAATGGACGGCATTAATATGATATATAAGCTGTATTTTTCTTTTGTCAGCGGTTGTTTGTTCTGTGCATATTTCTTCAAAATACAATAGGCTCATTTTATTAACCACCCTACATAAAACTTTAAATGAAAACATTATTTTGCTGCAAGTTTATACTATTAGTATATCCTATTGTGAAAAATAAGTCAATGAAAAAGTACGTTTATAACATAAAAATATACGTTTGTGCACTAGTTTTTGCACATTGTTTGATATACAATTGTGTATGTAATTAAGGAAAGGAAGCAGATGTTATGAGAATTGAGTACAATGGGAGCAGTCAAAAATATACTACGGTCAAGGATAATTATGATGATAACATACAAAACCATCATTGTCTTCATATAAATCGTCTTGATGCGAGGTCGGTTATTATTCCTGCACTTAAAAAGAACATATATTACAAAAATAAGGAAGAGTCCTCGTTTTTGCAGAGCTTGAATGGCGACTGGGATTTTTATTATAGCCTTAAAGATGACAGAAAAGGTTTTTTTGAAAAAGATTACGATGTTTCGAAATGGGATACAATAGATGTGCCGTCTATGTGGCAATTCAGAGGCTATGGACAATGCGCATATCCAAATATCGAATATCCTATTCCGTTTAATCCTCCGTATGTGTGTTGCGAAAATCCTGTTGGTTATTATAGACGAAGCTTTATCGTTGAAGAGCCTGCCGACAGAACAATTTTGCATTTCGGCGGCGTTGACAATGCTTTTTATGTATATGTTAACGGCGAATTTGCAGGCTTCTCAAAAGGGAGCAGAATACCTGCCGAATTTGATGTTACTGATAAAATAAAAAAAGGTGAAAATTTAATAGCTGTAAAGGTGTTTACTTATTCTGACGCAACTTATCTTGAAAATCAGGATATGCTTCTTGCAAGCGGTATTTTCAGAGATGTATACCTTTTACATCTTGGTAAGAATCATCTGTGGGATTATCGTGTAACAACTACCGAAAATTCAATAAGCATAGATGCACAGTTTGTGTGTGGACAAAAACAAAATGCCAGAGTTAGAATGTCGCTTGATGGCATGGCGGTTGAATTTGACCTTGATGAGAATATTAAGCATACTTTTGAGTTGCAAAATCCAAAATTGTGGAACGCTGAAGAGCCTAATTTATATGACCTTGTAATTGAAATATTAATTGATGGAAAAACCGCAGAAATCCACTCAAAACGTGTTGGTATTATACGTTCTGAGGTAATAGGCAACAGATTTTATGTTAATGGAAGTCCTGTATACGTTAAAGGCATTGCCCGCCATGAGTATAATGCCAAAGATGGAAGAAGTGTAAGTGTAGAGCAAATCGAGGAAGAACTTCGTATGATTAAGGAAAACAACCTCAATTCTATTTCGGGCGCTCATTATATGAATAATCCTGCTTTTTATGAAATTGCCTCAGAATTAGGTATTTATGTGCTCGAACAAGCAGACATCGAAACACATGGCGCTGCTGTTACGGGCGATCAGGGGTACCTTTCGAAACAACCTGATTGGTATGATGCTTATTTTGATCGTATAAGCCGAATGGTTTTGATTAACAAAAATGAGGTATGTATTTTCATATGGTGTCTTGGAAACGAATGTGGAAGAGGCCAAAATATTGACAGATGCTTTGAATACATAAAAGAATATGACCCTTCAAGAGAAGTTATTCAAACGCAGGAAGAACCGTATTATCCAAAATATACAAAATTCAGCCGCACAGGTTATAAATCGCTTGCTGATATAAAGACTTTTGAAGAAACGGGCAAGCCGCTTCTTTTGGTTGAATTTGCACATGCAATGGGCAACAGCCCCGGATTTTTGGAAGGGTACTGGAATTATATTTATGAAAATGAATATATGTGCGGAGGATATGTGTGGGAATTTAAAAACCACGGCTTTTATTCAGAGGATGAGTTTGGCAGAGAAAAAATTCTGTACGGCGGTGATTTTGGCGATGACGAAAAACATCATTGGCTCAATTTCTGCCTTGACGGATTGCTTACATCAAATGGTACACCAAAACCAACGTGGTATGAGCTTGGTGAGGCGGTTGCACCTGTATATGTAAAGTTTGATAAAAAGCTTACTATGATGAACACCAACGATTTTAAATCTTTGGGATATCTTACGCTAAAGTGGGAACTTCAGGAAGATACAAAGGTTGTGCGTTGTGGACAAATGCCCATGAAGGATATTTTACCGCACAAATCTGTAGAAATTGGTTCGGATGTAATAGACTATATTCCGTCTGAGCCGATGGCTGGCGCGACATATTATCTCAATTTGTATTTTTACGATGGTGAGAGAAAAATAGAAACTCGTCAGATTAAGATTCCTGTTTGTGCGCCCAAAAAAGCAGTTGCAAAAAAACCATTTGAATGCAATATCAGCACAAAAAATACAACACTGAAAATCGAAATGGAAAAATTGATGATAGAGTTTTCTGATGGCGTAATATCAAAGTACGTAAAAGATGGTATAACATTGATTGATTCGCCAATGAAAATGAATTTTTATCACGCAAATAATGACAATGACGGAATAGGTAATGGAAAAGATTTTCTTCCAAACTGGTTCCGCAAAAGAAAAGTGCCATGGGCGCAGGCTTTTATTAAAACAATAAAATATCATAATATTAAAACTGAAGCCGAGGTAAAGGAAAACGAAGTTGTAATAAATTCTTATGGCAGAGTAATACCTGATTTTGAGTGGTACGGATATGAAACACATATAGAGTACAAAGTTTTGGCCAGTGGAGAAATTATTACATCAATCCATTGTGTTCCTTTTGGTAAACCGCCCGAAGTTATGCCAAGAATTGGCGTGTATTTTGAACTTGATAAGACGCTTTCAAAAGTAACATGGTATGGCAGAGGTGAAAAGCAAAACTACTCCGATTCAAAGCTTATTGCCCCAGTTGGACTCTATAATGTTGATATATCGGAAATGAATTTTGTCTACGATGTTCCTCAGGATACGGGTAACCGCGAAAATACTGCGTATGTAAGTGTTTCAAATGGTGATAAAAACGGAATCAGTATTGTGGGTTGCGATGAATTTGCCTTTTCGTATCATCCGTATTCAATTGAAAATATTGATAATGCAAAGCATAAAAATGAGCTTGAAGAGTCCGAGAAAAATTATTTGTATATAGACTATAAAATGCGCGGCCTTGGAAGCCATTCGTGCGGCCCTGAGCCTGAGCCGGAATTTGAAGTGTACCCACACGAATTCAAGTTTGCCTTCGTGCTTTCAGCTTTAAAAGCGGATGATGAAGCACTTGAGTCTGTGCGCACAGATTATGGTGTCAAGACGGAAAAAATAACCGAAAGATACACTTTTGTGGAACAGGAAAAACAAGCCGAGGTTGCAGACTGCAGAGAATAATAAGCATTTTTATCCCTGTGTCAGAGTAAAATCTGTCGCAGGGATTTTTGTATGCAATAAAAAGATGATGCACCAATTTTTTCTCCTTAAATTGACTATTTTAGCAATTCGTGTTACACTTTATATATAATTTAAAAAAGAGAGGTAAAAAGATGGAGAAACTTGTAAAAAGAATTAATGAGCTTGCGAAAAAATCGAGAGAACAAGGGCTGAGCGACGAAGAAAAAGAAGAACAAAATAGGCTCAGACAAGAATATATAAAAAGATTTCGCTATGGCATGGAAAATACTCTCACCAATGTTTACATAATGGATGAGAATGGGAATAAAAGAAAAATTGAAAAGAAGAAACAGTCTGGTTTTATGAATTAAAAAAGAAAGGAAAAAATAATGATACCACAGTTATTACTTTATAAAATTATGCAGCTTTTTGCCGTTATGCTTTTAGGGTTTATTATTGTTAAGGCAAAAGTGGTAAAAAGCAGCGACTCTTTGGTGCTTTCAAAAATTTCTCTTTACCTTTTAATGCCTGCAAATATCATTGCGGCATTTAATGTTGAGATAACTGAGGAAATCGTTGCAGGAATTCTGCTTTCGCTTATTGCGGCAATTGCGATTCATATGCTTTTGCTCGTTATTGATTTTGCTTATAAAAAACTTTTTCGCGGGACTATTGTTGAAAGGGTATCTATCATTTATTCCAATGCGGCAAACCTTATCATTCCCATAGTTTCGTTTGTTTTAGGTGATGAATGGGTAATTTACACGTGTACTTATGTATCGGTGCAGTTGGTTCTTATCTGGACGCATGGGGCACAGCTTTTTTCAAAAGAGGAAAAGTTTAACATAAAGAAAATTCTGTTTAATACAAATATAATTGCAATTGCGGTTGGCGTGATACTTATGATAACGGGAATACGTTTGCCGAAATTTGTAGATGATTTATCATCCTCGCTCGGCACAATGATAGGAAATGTAGCTATGCTTATTGCCGGAATGACAGCCGCAAATATGAATTTTAAGAAAATGCTTTGTAATAAAAGATTATATCTTGTAATGGCTATGCGAAATATCATATGTCCGCTTATAATTTTAATATTGTTAAAAAGCGTGCTTTTATATATACAATTACCAAGCGCACAAAAGATACTTCTTGTTACGTTTCTTGCTACTATGACACCGTCGGCATCAATGATGATGCAATTTGCACAGGTGTATGATACAGAGGTAGAATATTCTGTGGCGATTAACATTATTACTACTCTGGTGTGTATTGCCACGATGCCGGTATTTGTTGCGCTATATTCTATATAGGGGCAGAAAATTTTCCGAATACTAAAAAGGTTGCAGCCTTAAAAAAGACTGCGACCTTTTTAATTACAAAGTATAATTGGAGCTGAGCTGTCCGCAGGCAGCGTTCATATCAGCACCAAATTCGCGTCGGACGGTTACGTTTATATTCTGCTTTTTTAAAATATCAAAAAAATTTGCGATGCGTTCTTTGCTGCTTGGCTCAAAATTGGTAGAGCGTGTTTTGTTGTATGGGATTAAATTTACATAACAGTTTATACCTTTTAAAAGTTTCGCAAGTTCTGATGCACACTCGCTGCTGTCGTTTAAATCCTTAATCATAATATAGGCAAAGGTTACTTTTTTACGGCTATTTTCGGCGTATAGCTTTGCGGCATTTACAAGCTCTTTAATAGGGTATACTTTATTAATCGGCATAAGTCTATTGCGAATTTCATCATTTGGAGCATGCAGGCTGATTGCCAGAGAATTAAAGCTTTTACGGTTTGCGTATTCTATGATTTTGGGCACGATGCCGCTTGTGGAAATAGTTATATGTCTTGCAGCAATTGCTATGCCTAATTGTTCTGAAATGATATCAATAAAATTTATTACATTATCATAGTTATCAAATGGCTCACCAATACCCATAAGTACAATATGCGAAACAGTGAGTTTTAAAACGTTTTTTATGTATAAAAGTTGTCCCACCATTTCGCACGCTTCTAAATTACGTACTTTTTTTAGTTTTCCGCTTTCACAGAAGATGCAGTTCATATTACATCCTACTTGTGTTGAAACGCAAACGCCATTGCCGTAATCGTGCTTCATAAGTACCGTTTCTACAGTATGTCCGTCCGGTAAGCGAAATAAATATTTGCACGTATCTTCGTTTTCGTGTTTTGTAATTAAGTCAAGCTCTGTGAAAGTAAAATCGTTTGAAAGCTTTTCTCTTATGGGCAAAGACAGGCTTTTTATATCCATAAAGGAGCTTGCATTTTCTTTATATACGGCTTTAAAAACAATTTTTGCTTTGGCGGGATTTTCTTTAAAGGATGCAAAATAATGTTCAAGCATAGGGATGGTTTGATTATAAAACTCCATACAATTCCTTCTTTGTCAAAAATTTTATCATGTATTATTCAAATTCAAAAAGCTCTACATCAATAATTTCGTGATATTTTTCCTTTGAACCGTTCATCTTTTTATACAAAACCGAAGAGGCTTTATCAGCCCATCCGCCATTTACCATTCCTGCACTGACGCTTGGAAATGGACAACACAAATGCGAATTAATAGCGTCAAAGCTTACTACGGGAATCGGCGGCGTCTTTGCGTGCAGACGAAAGCGTGAAATAATTTCAAATGCAATCAAATCGGAGAATGCAACTATGCAATCAAATGAAACTTTGTCATCCAAAAGCTTTTGCATAACATTAGTGGCATTGTTTGATTTTGGTTCCATCTCAACAAACACATTATCAGTTACGCTGATGCCGTTATCAGAAAATGCCTTTTTGATACCGTCAAATCTGTTGCGGCTCGGCTCGATATATTTATATGCACCTATGTATACGGGGTTTTTGTAGCCGCGCTGTGCAAGATATTTTCCTGCAAGATAGCCTGATTTGAAATCGTCTCCGCAGACGTAATCTGTGTCGTAGTCTGCAAAATATCTTCCTATGAGAACATATGGAATATGTAGCTTATCCAAAAATTCTATATTATCTGTGTTTTTTTGACATGGGCAAAGCAGAATTCCGTCCACTTGTTTGCCACATGCCGCCACAATGGCGTCGCGTTCGGTTTTTTCGCTTTCGTTTGTATTTAGTATAATAACCGTA
This sequence comes from Candidatus Aphodoplasma sp., assembly GCA_045592745.1. GTDB lineage: Bacteria > Bacillota > Clostridia > UBA1381 > UMGS1253 > Aphodoplasma. The sequence goes on from JAZNVH010000009.1 coordinate 58,354, forward strand.
TAGTTTAAGAGCCTCATTTTATCTTCAATAAGCTTTAGCTGATATGAAATGTGTGGATTTGAAATATCGGGCACAATTGCGGCTATTGTATTTGTTTTTCCCGAGCGCAGAGAAGTGGCGGACGCATTAGGTATATATCCCAATTTTTTTGCGGTCTTTAAAACCTTTTCTTTAGTCTCCTGCGAAATATCGTCTCTTCCATTTAGCACGTGCGAAACTGTTCCGATGGTTACACCAAGCTCTTTTGCAATGTCTTTTAATGTTACTTTTTTCATAATATTTACACCTCTGTACATTAAAGTATAGTGTACTTTTTGCCATATTGTCAATAGGTATTGACAAAATCAGAAATTTGTGCTGCTATAACGTTATAGTTAATGGGTAGTTAATACTGATAATTTTTGACTGAAAGGATGCGTGTAAAAATGGAAAAAGATATTTTGTTTGGAATTTGTGCGGATTTGCATCAGACAATGGAAAAGGATGTTTCGGGCAGAGTTAAGGCTTTTGTAGATGAAGCCCGTGAGCGTAATGCTGATTTTATTATTCAGCTTGGCGATTTTGTGCTTCCGGATGCAGCGGGACAAAAGGCGCTTGATGAGTGGAACAAATTCAACGGCCCTCGTTATCATGTGCTTGGCAATCACGATACTGAGCACGGCGGCAAAAAAGAGGTTATGGCTTTTCAGGGACAGAAGGAAAAATATTACAGCTTTGATATGGGCGACTATCATTTTATAGTGCTTGATACAAACTACTCAAAGGTGGGCAGTGAATACATAGATTACGGCGGAGATAACTATCATAAGGACTTCTTTAACTGTTATATTCCTGATTTTGAGCTTGAATGGCTTGCAAAGGATTTGGATTCAACAGACAAACGCTGTTTTATTTTTACTCATGCGACACTTGCTCTTGGTGACTGGACAATTTATAACATTCACGATTTTCAGGATGTAATATGGCTTGCGAACGAAAAGGCGGGCTTCAATAAGGTTACGATGTGCTTTTCGGGACACGACCATGCAGATGCCCATATGTTCAAGGGCGGCGTATACTATGTTTTGATAAACAGTATAACTCACAAATATATTGGACCTAAGTATACAAAATATTCTTCACATTCAGCCGAGGTTGAAAAAGAGTACGGACAGCTCGATTTTATTGTTCCGTACAAAGACCCGATTTATGCTTTTGTAAGAATCAAGAAGAACGGACGAGGTTGCGCTTCAGAATAAGAGAATCAATGTGGAAACAGTGGATTTGTCATATGTGTTTAATCTCATGGATAATGCAGACGAAAAAGCGCTTTTGGAAAAGAAAGAGTATTATAAAGGCATTACAAAGTTTGCAGGCTATCCCGAAGAAAAGCTTACAAACCTTGCAAGATTTGGTGTTGCGATAGACATACTTGTTGACGAGCTTAGCCTTAATGCACTTGCAATAAGATGCTGAGATGAGTTTGTTACAAAGTATGGTATAGCACCTTGCCTTGTACTAAGCGACCTTAATGAAAAAGGAATTCCGTCTGCGTGTGAACTTGATGTAAACAACGCAGTAATGATGCTTGCGCTACAGCTTGCATCGAATAAGCCGGTAATGCTTCTTGACGTTAACAACAACTACGGAAACGAAGATACAAAAAATATTATGTTCCACTGCTCTGCAATACCGAATTCCTTCTTCGAAGGTGAAACATGTGTAAGTGAGCATTTGATGTTTAAAAAGACATACGGTGACATGACAGGTGTTGGTATTGTTAACGGCAAGGTTAAAAGCGTTGTAGCAACAGTTGCTACAACAAAGACTGAGGACGGTCAGGTTTGGGGCTTTACAACAGACGGTAAGCTTACAGATGACAGCTTTGATAAAGAATTCTTTGGTGTTGGCGTAGTTTTTGAAAATGCAAAGCTTGAAGAAATTTTCAGATATATGTGCGAAAACGGCTATAAGCACCATGTTGCGATAGCACAGGGTGACTGGTCTGAAAGTGTAAAGGAAGCTTTGGTAAAATATTTGGGGTATAATATTGATATTCTATAAAAAAAGTTGTATAATGTGAGGAGGAAATTGTAATGAACAAATTAGGTATTTTTATGAATTTCTGGGAGAAAAACTGGGATGCAGACCACGCAAAGTACATAAAAAAGGCAAAGGAAATCGGTTTTGATGTACTTGAGTTTCAGGCACAGCCACTTCTTGAAATGTCGGATGATAAAATCCGTTCTTTAAAGGCACTTGCTGATGAAGTTGGAATCGAACTTACATACAGTCTTGGTCTTGACAGAGCATACGATGTTTCTTCTCTTGATGAAAGTATAAGACTTGGCGGTGTAAAATACCTCCAGAATATTGTAAAAAAGATGCACGTAGGTGGCGGTACACTTCTTTCGGGTGTTAGCTATGCAGGCTGGGGAACACCTGATAATTTCCTTGGCGACAAGCGTCCTTATTGGGAGAAGAGTATTGAAAGTATGCGTGAAATCATAAAGGTTGCAGAGGATTGCGGCGTAACTTATTGTGTTGAAGTGGTAAACCGTTTTGAAACCTGTCTTATAAATACAGCGCGTGAGGCACTTGATTATGTTGCTGAAATCGACAGCCCCAACATTGGCGTTTTGCTTGATACATATCATATGAATATCGAGGAAAATTCAATCGGTGATGCGATAAGACTTGTAGGAAATAAGCTCACAAGCTTCCATACAGGTGAAAACAACCGTACTGCTCCCGGCAGAGGACATCTTGACTGGGATGAAATCTTTGGTGCACTTTCTGATATTAACTATAAGGGTAGAATTGTATCAGAGCCGTTTGTAATGGAAGGCGGAGAAGTAGGACGTGACATTCACGTATATCGTAACCTTGTAGAAAATCCCTGCGAGGAAACAATCGACAAGGAAGCTAAGTATCTTCTCGATTTTGAAAAGGCAATGCTTAAAAAATATAATATGGCATAAGTATATCCAAAAAAGCTTGATTTGGCATGGAAAAGTATCGAACCAAATGAAGTGGGTATAGACGAGTTTCAACAGTGGGCAAAAAAGGCGAAAACAAGCGTTATGATGACGGTAAACCTTGGCACACGTGGTGCAGATGAGGCGAGAAACTGTCTTGAATACTGTAACCTTGATACTCCGACGTACTATGCCGATATGCGCCGCAAAAATGGTTTTGACAAGCCGTTCAAATTCAAAACCTGGTGTCTTGGAAATGAGATGGGCGGTATCGCGCAGATGTGCCGTAAAACTCCCGAGGAGTACGGAAGACTTGCTGCTGAAACGGGAAAAATGATGAAATGGCTTGACCCTGACATCGAGCTTGTTGCATGTGGAAGTTCGCATAGAAATATGCCGCGTTTTGGCGAATGGGAAATGGTGGTTTTGGCGCATACGTATGATATTGTAGATTATATATCGATTCATCAGTATTATAGTCCTGCGTCAAATGAGCCGGCAGATTTTCTGGCAAAATCGGCAGATATGGACTCGTATATAAAATCCGTCGTAGCTATATGCGATGCGACAAAGGAAATGCAAAAATCTGACAAAACAATGTATTTGTCTTTTGATGAGTGGAATGTATTTCCGCAGGATTTGGACCAGTACGGTAATGGCAAATGGGATTGCGGAGCAGCACGTTTTGAGGGTACGTATACATTTGCGGACGCGCTTGTTGTAGGTGCTATGATGATGACTCTTCAAAATAACGCTGACAGAGTAAAAATTGCATGTCTTGCACAGCTTGTAAATGCCATAGCACCGATTATGACTGATGAAAATACCGGTAAAATATGGCTTCAAACTATATTTTATCCGTTTATGTATGCGTCAAAGTACGGAAGAGGCACAGCAATGCGTCCTGTAGTAGAATGTGACACATATTCAACCGAAAAACACAAAGACGTACCGTGTCTTGAAACCTCGGTTATTCATAACGAAGGTGAGCGTGAGATTGTAGTATTTGCGCTTAATCGTTCGCTTGATGAGGACATGCAGCTTGAGCCGATTTTTGAAAACTTTGGTGAGTGCACGCTAAAAGAGCATGTTGAGTTGTATGCAGATGATTTGTATGTAAAAAACAGCGCCGAAAAAGAGGTTGTTACTCCAAAAAGTGTTGATTTGAAAGAAAAAATCGTACTCAAAAAGCATTCGTGGAATATGCTGCGTTTTTCATATTGATAGAATTCGCAGTTAAAATATAAGAATAAAGGAGAAAAATTATGTCAGTAAGCAAAATCAAATTTGGGCAGATAGAAGGCAAGGATGTATACGCATATACTCTTTGCGGAAAGGGTGGATTGTGCGCTACAATACTTACATACGGTGGCATAATCCAGAAACTTATATATAAAGGCGTGGATGTTGTTTTAGGGCGTGATACTCTTGAGGAGTATTTAAACAATGAAGGATATTTTGGCGCTTTAATAGGCAGAAATTCCAATCGCATAAGAAATGCAACTTTTACACTCGGAGAAAAAACATATACTCTTGCCCAAAATGACGGAAAGAGTAACCTTCACGGAGGTATTGTGGGTTTTGATAAGAAAATATGGGAAGCGCAGGTTTTTGATGAAGAAGAGCCAAAACTCATGCTTTCACTTACAAGTCCTGATGGTGAAGAAGGTTTTCCGGGTACCGTAAAGGTGCAGGTAACCTATTGTATTAAAAATGACAACAGTATACAAATTCATTATACAGGCGAAAGTGATCAGGATACTGTATTGAATATGACAAATCATTCATACTTTAATATGAATGGTCATGACGCAGGAACGGTAGAGAAGCACTCTTTGTACCTTGCAAGTGATTTTTATACACCCAACACAGATGAATGTGTTCCAACAGGTGAGGTGCTAAGCGTAAAGGGGACGCCGTTTGATTTTAGTACGCCCGAAACTTTGGGAGAAAGATTTTCTTCTTCGCATGAACAGATTAGAAAATTTGGAGGCTTTGACCATAATTTTGTACTCAAAGGACGAGGCTTTCGTGAGGTAGGCAGCTTTACGGGTGATAAAAGCGGTATTACAATGAAAATGTATACAGATCAGATGGGAATTCAGTTTTATTCGGGAAATATGATTGAAAAGAACAGGGTATGCAAGGGTGGAGCGGTTTATACCACATATTCTGCTGTTTGCTTTGAAACACAGGCATTTCCAAATGCTATTGAGTTTTCACATTTCCCCGGAGTGATACTTAAAAAAGGTGAAAAATACGAAACTGTTACGGCCTATAAATTTATTTAAAATGATTTGTTTTAATGCATTGATTTCGCACTGTGTGGATCTATAATTTTGATCAAAAGCCTATAAGATTTGTTAATTTGCATGAGAGAATGCCGTTTTTTTATAAAAAATTCTTAAGGTGAGACTTCAGTTTTTCAGTGTAAAAGATGTAATGGCAAATGATTATGAAAGTATAATTTTATAATGCAATAAAATGACAGCCCCCATGCTATGTGCATCGGGGCTTTTTTGGTGCAGGTAACAGGACTGTTACTCTTTTTAAGGGAGTGGCCCTCATTGCACCTTATATCCTGCAAACTTTTGATTCTTATTAACTTGCATCCTTAGTATAACACAAATCATCTAAGATTTCAACAGTTCCAACGAACTTATAATAAATATTTATATCCTGATAAGTTTCGCCTTGATATTCGTACTTTTCA
>JAZNVH010000010.1:0-161121 GCA_045592745.1 Candidatus Aphodoplasma sp.
CTTTACAGATACACAGTTTTCTACCAACGCATTTGCAACACAAGCCGCAAAATAGGTTTTGCCCGTTCCAACCTCTCCCCAAAGGAGCAGACCTATGTTTTTTGACAGCATATCCGACCATTTATCAGCATAGGTTTTTGCCTTGCTGATAAGCGGATTTCTGCCGTTGTCATTTTCAAAAGTCCAACAGTATAATGCGGAATCCTGAAAACACATTGATTTCAGCATATTAAGCCGTTGCATACGCTCAAAATCTTTATTCATCATAAGCTCTCTCCCTCCTTACAGGAATAGTCTTTTGTTTTAATATCCTTTTTTAACCAACTGCGGATTGTTGCCGAGTGGTTATTATAGGACTTGCCTGTGCTTTCCATATATTCCGATAACTTTTCAATGTATTTATCGGCATATATTGGATAATCTTCTTTAAGCTGTTCGTATTCGGGGAGTGTGAGCGATACATTTTTGTTCGCCCGTATAACTCTCGCTCTGACTCTAACTCTTTCTTTATCTCTGTCTCTTTTTCTATCTCTATCTCTGGTGGACGAATGTCGGACAGATTGAGGACATTTGGCGGACATTTGTCCGCTGTATGTCCGCCGAGCTTTTTAACCTCTGCTCTTGCAAGCCGTTTTCTGTCTGCTTCCGTTGATGAAGTTCCGACCATATCCTCTATATTTGCCATATAGATTGTGCTGTCTGCACATTCTATAATAAGTCCGAGTTTGAGAAACAACTCCAATGCCTTTTCAATCGTTCCTACCTGATGACCTGTAATTGATGAAAGCATTATAGGTGAGTAGCTGACATTATCATTCAGTTTAAGGAAGCCGTTAAATTTGAGGGAGAGAAGATACAGCTTCAATAAAATATTGGAATATATCATTCCCTCCGGCATTTTCTCAATGATGAGTACCTCTCCGCTGAAAAAGAAATCTTCTTTCAGTTTGAGATAGTAATATTTTTTGTTTTGTGCCATTGCATTTACCTCCTTACAAGCAAAAAATCGAATTGTAATGTTGCAACGATTACAGTTCGATTAAATCACAAAAAACTTGACTTGTAAAGGCTTTTGGTATATACTTTAACTAATGGAATAAACCTAAAAATACAATTCGCATAAAAAGAAGGTGTTACACTTGAAAAAGAATTTGGATATGCCGAACATACCACAGTTCAAAAATGCCGTAATAGCAATAAATTTAGACCAAAAGAAGAAAAAAGAGCATATTATCATAGGCGATTTTGAATATGTCAACAGATATTTAAGAGGTGCAAAAAAAGATAAAATAATTTACGAGAAAACAAGACCTTTTGGCTCACTTTTGCTGGACATACAACCGAATGTGGACTTTTTTGTTGATGTAAGAGTGATGATTTTGAACACAAAAAAGGAAAATCGGGCAAATATTATCTCTATGATAGAGAAATTATACGCAAATGAAAATCCCGTGCTGAAATATATTGCGTTAAAATTATGGGAGGAATACAATCATCTTTTAAAAGCTATAAAAGAAAAAGATTCAGATTATAACGGAATGGACAGAGTGGAATACCTGACCTTGCCTTTCCGTCATCATCTTATACACGAAATTTTGGAATGGCAGAAGATGACGCCCGAAAATCCTCTTGCTGATATGCTGTACGATTATTTTATGTTTCCCGTACTGACACTATATACTGCAACATTGACACAGACAAAGGAATATGCTGCCGTAGATTTTGCAGTAATGCCCCTTGTGCTTTATTATCTCAAATCTATATATGACAACCATAAATATTTCAGCTATTGCAAGGTGTGTAAAAAACTGTTTCTGTCGCCGGATTTGAATAAAACTACCATCTGTTCTGCAAAATGTCGTAAAATACAGCAGAAGAAAAATAAAGAGAAATATGACAAAGCTACCCGTGATTTAGATTATGAAAGAACATACCGAAACGAAAAGATGTATTGGTACAACCGAATACAGAAAGCAATTAAAAGGGGGATAAGCGGAAAGGCACTTGCTGAACTGCAGGAAGCATATGAGGAATTTAAGCGAGTTGCAAGCATAATGAAAAAACAGGTTAAAGAAGGCACATTGGATTTTGGTACATTTGATATGTGGTATCTTGATATGCGTTGTGAGATTGACGCTCTTATGGAGAAACACGGCTTGGGTAAATATATGTAATCCTCTGTGGGTGCGTACACCGTTTACCGACTTCACAAATTACTGCAAGGCTGACCGTCTGCCTACCACACGGCAGACGACCACCCTTTTGTAATTTTGCCGCCTGCGAAAATATATTGCTCAAACACAGCGAGCAACATATTTTCACACCCGCCCCGTCGGTAAAGGTGTAACACACTACACTTTGCGAGCAAAGAAGTGTGCCAGACTTTCCCTCTGAACTCCCTTAACGCATAGCAAATTTTGTTAACACCGCACAAATTTTACTATGCTTATTTCAATGCTTCCGCCTTGAATATTTATCCTCAAATCAATTTTCGGATAAATACAAAAAGCAAGCTGCCGTATCGGTAAAAGCTCCGATTCGATAGCTTGCTTTTTTCTTATGAACAAAACAGACGGTACGAAATCACACCGCTGTTTATGTTCATATTTATAGCCTTATACACAAGGCTGTAATACGGTAAAATAAAGGTGCAAAATTGCCTTTATTTTGCGTTTTAAGAGAAGAAAACTAACAAGGTAATGAACTTATGTTACACCCCTTAAAAACAAGGTTCTATTGCGTGACACAAAATATTTATCGGCAAAGTGCTGATTTTACAGAAAATCTATTGATAATTTAAGAAAAATGTGGTACAATATTAAAGTCACATAAACTTAATTTAATAGTAGAATTGGGATTTTTTGTTGTTTTGCAAGGGATATTTATGCCCTTTTTGCATACTTTAACATTGAATTGGCAAAAATGCAAATTCCATTAGTTAGAGTGTGCAAGAATATATCCCATTCTGATTAAGTTTGTGTGACAACAATCGGGGTTTGCGTTTTTCGGTGTGCAGACAGCGATTGTTCTGCACACTTTTTATATACGGGGGAATGTCTATGTTGCTTTAAAATACAAAAGTTATATACAATCGGTAAATATAAATACATACGAAAGGAAGAACATTAAATGAAAAAATTACTCTCATTAACATTGGTTATAATGATGTTGTTTAGTACAGTATCAATCAATGTTTCGGCATCAACCACCCCATCCGATTGGGCAGTGAATGAAGTCAATAATGCTAAAAATGCAGGCATTATTACAAATGCAATCACAAAAAATTATCAGAAGGACATAACTCGTGAGGAGTTTTGTGAATTAGTTGTTAAGTTATATGAAAAACTTACAAACCAAAGTGCAACAGTAGGAACAGATATTTTTACTGATACCGATAATCAAGAAATATTGAAAGCATACAATCTTGGAATAGTTAAAGGTGTTTCAAGCAATCAGTTTGCACCATACAACAATATCACGCGTCAAGAAATATGTGTAATGTTGGTTCGGTGCATTGATATTGCTATTGAAAGTGCAGATATAAGTGATTTCAACAATAACAATTTTGCAGATAAGAACAAAATTGCTGATTGGGCGATTGATTATGTGAATTATGCATATGACAATGGAGTAATGAAAGGTGTCGGAAATAATTGTATTGACCCTCTTGGAAATGCAACTTGTGAGCAATCTGTTTTATTGGCATACAGAATTTATTCAACATATGCACAATCTGATGTTGCTTACGAGGTTGAAATTGAAAATATAGAAACAGACCAGGAAACAGATATTTCTTATGTTAATAATATAGTTATCATATTATTTAAAGATTCTGCATCACAAGAAGATAGAGACGAGGTTGTATCAGCAATAAATGGTAAAGTTGTAGGTCGTTTTGATACAATAAATCAGTATCAGGTACAAGTAAAAACATCTACACTAAATGAATTAATAGATATGTGTGATACTGTAAATGAATATGATTGTGTTTTGACTGCTACTTATGATATTGCAACACAAGTTTCGACAGATGCCATGATAACACCTAATGACAAATGGAATAATGACAATTGGAATGAGAGAAACCCTAGTGGCAATAACTGGTGGTTAGAAGTTATTCAGGCTCCAAGTGCTTGGAGTTATAATGATAAGCTGGGAAATATCAAAATTGGAATTGTTGATAATGGTTTCGATACAGGACACGAAGATTTAAAAAATAAATTGAGTTTTGCAGCACAATATAATAAAGACGTAAATAATAAAGAGGATCATGGTTCACACGTTGCAGGTATTATTGGTGCTACTGCAAACAATAACAAAGGCATAACTGGTATAGTATGGAATTCAGAGTTAGTTTGTTATGATTGGGAACCCTCGTGGTTACAATCAAAAGTAGGTGGTTGGAGTACATCAACTGCCATTGCAGCTGGTTTAATTGAAACTGTAAAGTCAGGTTCAAAAGTTGTTAATTTTTCATTGGGCTGTACAGCTTCTTTGGAGAATAACAATAGCACATATTCACAGGAATGGATTGATGCTCAGGGACACAACGCCTCTATGTATATGGCATCATTACTTTCACAAGGTTATGATTTTGTTGTAGTTCAATCTGCTGGAAATGGTGCATCGGATGGAATAGGTGTAGATGCTATTTTTAATGGTTGGTTTTCTTCTATAACAAGAAATAACTGTTATGACAATTTGAATACTGTTAATGATATACTTGACAGAATTATTATTGTTGGTGCAGCAGAACAAAACAATGGAACATATAGACAAGCAAGTTTTTCAAATGGTGGAAATCTGGTTGATATCTGTGCTCCTGGTGTAGATGTTTATAGCACAATTACAGGTGGTATAGCAGGAAAATATGGTAATATGAGTGGAACATCAATGGCTGCTCCAATTGTTGCAGGAGTTGCTGGTTTAGTATGGTCAGCAGATAGTAATTTAACTGGTGCAGAAGTTAAGGATATTGTTTGTGATACAGAAAACTCAAAAATAACTGTTGCAGATAACACCAGTTCTCGTAATGCAGTAGGAACATACAAAATGGTTAATGCAAAGTTGTCAGTTGAAGATGTGTTAGATATTGGTTTGATAACTTATCTTGATGAACTTTCTCCAATCAGCGGTGATAGATATACAGGAAATGAGGGCGACAGTTTTATAGATACCATTGGAAAGAGAAATGGTAATATTGATGTAAATGGTAATGAATATAATCATGGTTTAACAGCCTGGGTTGCTCGTTGGAACTACACAGACGAAATCAGTTGGGTATGGAATGAATATGATATAAATGGAGAATATGAGTACTTACAGGGCGACATAGTACTTATAAAATCATACAATGAGAATAATTTTCGCACAAAAATTCAAATAATAGGAGATGGCGATGTTTTGTATGAAAAAATACTTACACCAAGCGACCTCCCTATTAAGAATTTAAAAATTAATATATCTGATGTTGATAAATTAAAAATAAGTGTAAAAGATTTAGAAAGTGTATCTGGTGGTACTGCTTTTGGCCTGGCTGATTTTAGATTGACAACAGGGAAATATAACAGTAATTTAGAGGAAACTCCTAAATATACTATTCCATCAGAAATATATATGAATGAACTTTCTCCAATTAGTAGTGATAGATATACAGGAAATGAGGGCGACAGTTTTATAGATACCATTGGAAAGAGGAATGGTAATGTCGATATAAATGGTAATGAATATAATCATGGTTTAACAGCTTGGGTTGCTCGTTGGAACTACACAGACGAAATCAGTTGGGTATGGAATGAATATGATATAAATGGAGAATATGAGTACTTACAGGGCGACATAGTACTTATAAAATCATACAATGAGAACAATTTTCGCACAAAAATTCAAATAATAGGAGATGGCGATGTTTTATATGAAAAAATACTTACACCAAGCGACCTCCCTATTAAAAATTTAAGAATTAATGTATCTGATGTTGATAAATTGAAAATAAGTGTAAAAGATTTAGAAAGTGTATCTGGTGGTACTGCTTTTGGTTTGGCTGATTTCAAATTAACTAAATAATAATTAATATGCTTACTGTTAAGGAACAACCGCCTTCAACTAAGGCGGTTGTTCTGTTTTAAGTATGATAATAAACATAATTTTACTGTGGATGAATGGAGTTCTGTCTACTATGAGTATGCAGAATATATGCGCAAGCTTGGCATTGTAAACGGTGTGAGTGCAACAGAGTTCAATCCTCTTGGTGAAATCACAAGAAAACAGGCTGCAACAATGCTTATGCGTACAACAGACGTTTTGGGATATGACACATCATACAACACATCCGTTGAATCCGGTGTTTCATCCTGGGCAACAGAAGGTGTCGGCTTCGTAACCGAAAACGGCATTATGAATGGTACAGGCAATGGCTTTGAACCACAGGGCAAATACACCAAAGAACAGGCCATCGCAACATTCGTGAGAATGTATGATAATTTGAAATAAATAATGCACTATATTTAGAGGATTAGCATATAGTTAATCCTCTAAATAATTTTAAATTTCTAATTTTTTCTAATATATTTTTCTAATTTTAGAGCAAAATATAATTAGTTCAGCATAGAATGTATTAGATATTATATGCATAATTTTCAAAAATATATTGATTTTTGTCATTTTTTATGTTATTATATATTTAATCAATATATTAAAATTTTTATTATATGGCAAAATTAACTAAAATATGTTTTTTATAAAAAAGTATTGACTTTTTATAAATTTTGTGATATAATACCGATGTTATATTATTTTATGGATAGTATGATTTTTATCCATAGGATTTTAGGAGGTAAATAATGGATAAAGAAGAGTACTTAACTGTGAATACATTTGTAAATGATGAATATAAAACACATTCGCAGTTTACAGAGTTTTTTATGATACAGGATGGTTTAGATTTTTATCAATATAATCCAGAATTAAGAATTAAAGAGGTTGCAATTGCTGCCAAAAAATATAATGAGCAGAAAAAAAATGCATGTTCTAATATTTAATTATATCAGTATTAAACTGCGAATGTACTATGTAGTGTATGTTCGCAGTTTTTATATTTATTTGATACGACGAAAGGAAGACTTTTATGAATAATAATATATTAGAGTCTACGAGATTGATTCGCATTGTGAAAAATATTAATGGTTCAAAAAATCATCGTTACTCTTATCAAGATTTTGTTTTGGAAACATTTTATACATTTGGTTATTTTGATAAATTAATGTATATAAAACCTAAAAACGAAAAATATTTATCTTATAAAAATTGTTTAGGAATAGAATATCCGAATAAAAAAGAAAATGTATTATCTGAACAGCTTTTCTGTTTATATGGAGGGAAAGATTATGAACAGAATTATGATGTTTTTGAATATCAGAACGAGGACAAGCCTTTTTTAGGAATTATTCTTGTTTCTATAAATAAAACTAGCGAAAAAAACTTTGCGTCTTTGACAGATAAAATAGCGAAAAGTTTTATTAACATTTTAAAAGATGAAACTTTTCTTTCAGGAACATACCGAACTTTGAATTGTGCAGATTTGTGTGTTGTGCTTAGAACATCTTCTTTGGAAGATATATATTTGACTTTTGCTGCTTTAAAGCAATATCTTGATAAGGAAGAAATAGAATCTAATTTAACTACATTTCAGTGTATATCTAAAAATGTTAAAACTTTAAACGCAAGTCTTTATCAATATAATAAAAATATAGAATTTGATTTAAGAGTAACGAATATAGACGAATATGAACAACGCGGATATGATTGTAAAGGCGTATTAGGAATTGGCAGTAATGTAATTCGTGTGCCTTTTAAAGAATATTTTGAAAAAATTTTCCCTATGTTTATAGATAATAGGTTTTATAATAATTCTAATCCCGTAGATATCATTCATGAGAGAATATTTTTTAATAATCACACTCTGAATTCAAACAATTATTTATCGCCCAATTTTTGTATGGATAAAAAAAGGCGTTATATAGATGCACTTCGTCAAGAGGTAGAGTCTATTGAAAACAAAGTTAAAAACATTCCTTTTGGAAAATATCAAATTGAAGAAGATTTATTATTAATACACGAACTCATCAATACTTTTTGTGATTTGTGGTATCAATTTACCAGTGTAAATGGATATATTTTCTATGTTCAATGCTGTTTATTATTTGATGGTATTAAAAAGAATTTAGACAATATACAAAATGCTAATACTGATGAGAATAAGATGCGGTTCTGCAAAATATTGAAGACTAATGGTAAAAAAGCTATAAATTGTATCAATAATTACAATAAAATCCTTCAATATTTAAATCAGAATTCCGTAAATTTTCCTACTCATGAAATGCAAGCAAAAGTAAATACCGAAAAGTATTTATTAGCGTATACAGCATATTTACATAATATATGCAATGAATTTTACAACCAATATGATCGTGATGAAAAAGAAAAAAGACGAAAAATTCTTCCCATTGCATTATTTGATACGAATGAAAAAGCGATATCTGCAATTACATTGTTTGATAAAGAACCAGAAGAATATACACAAGAACGCATGAGTTTGTATGCTGTTGTTTTTCCTAATTATAGTAGATTTGCTAATATTAGGCACGTTATTCCTCTTTTAACGCATGAGTTATCTCATGAGTTTAGATATTTAAAGCGCAAGGAAAGAAATAAAGCCATTGTAGAGTATTTACTTGAAGATTTGGCAGTTAAAATTGTTCGAGAATTATTGAGAGAATCAGAGATAAAAACATTAACAATTAATGGGCTACAGACATTCATAACTAGAATTTTATTTGAAGTATTAAATGAAGTTATTTTAGGCGATGATAATTTGTTCTGCGGTTGGCACATGTATGAAATTCCAGATAAGTTGAAGAATCTAATTGATGAACAGCTTTTATCTTTCACTGATAGAACAAGTGAAAGAATTATTTACAATACTAATAAAGATTCGCTTCTTAGTCTTAATAGTAATATAGCTGGCAACCATATCGAAGAACTTTATAATTGGATTTACTTTAAAAAACAGCAATTTGTTGATGACCATCAGGTAGAACAAATGAAAAGGTATAAAACAAATGCTGATATTAAAAAAATTGAATTACTAATTGCAAAGATGAAATCCGGAAAAGAAATTATTGACCAAAGAAAAATAATTGCAGAATATAGTATATTGCATAAAGTTATTAATGATATACTAAAAATATCGTATGAGAATTTGTATGTTGATTTTTGTAATTATGTAAATACCGTTATTGGATTTTCGTATGATGAAGTTAAATTTTCTAACTCAAAACTTATTTTAACACAAATTCATAATTTTTATAAGGATAGGGTTTTAAGTGATAAAAATCAAGATAACAAAGATGAAATAATAAAATTTTGCGAAGAAATTATAGACATAACCTTGCGGTTAAATATTATCGGAACTGCATTCCCAATACATAAAACATCTACTACACAAGTAGATTCAAATTTAGAAAAGATATTTAACCATCTTCATAAAAAAGTGGAAGAAGAATGTTGTTCAGTAGATTCAGAGTATCATATATTTTTCCGTTCATCAAAATATAGAAATATATTTAATACTATGGGATTATATAATGAACAAAAAGATGTCTTTGTTGTCTTATTAAAGAAAGTTTTATACAGAATTAGTGGTCAAATACATAATTCGTTTGTAGAAAAAATAGCTTGTTACGGAGAGATATGTGCTGATCTAGGAATGTGTGCAGCTTTTAATTTTTCTCCATTTGGTTATGTGCGTTTTTTAACAAATATATTTGAAAAAGAAAAATTTGAAACATGGGTAAAGGGGCAATCTAAGACATCTGACCGTATAAATGCCGTTGTAACAACCCTGCTAAGGTATCAGGCTTGCAAAATTTCACCATTGGACGGTACAGATGCGGAACAAAATTTTAACGATTTAAAGAGAGAATTTTGTATAAAGCTTTATGAATATGTAAATCAAAACTTTGTTGTTAATGAAAATAAGGCAAACAAGTTTTATGAAAAAATCAATGAAAATATTGATTTTATGAAAAATTACATGAATAGAATAAATATTTTTGAAATCCAATACTCTGACAACGGAATTCAGGAACACTTTGATACTTTATACAAGGAAATTAATGAGGCGAACTGGGTGAAAAATTGCAAAGCCGAAATAACATTGAATGCAATTGGTGAATATTACAATGCTAATAAAATTACAGAGCAACAAGAAAAGCAGTATTGTACTTTTTTTGAGCATCATATAAACTTTGTTTTTAAGTACTATTGCAAACATAGAGAAGTTTATAATCGATTAATAAATGCAATTAATAGTCAGGATGATGTTCTATCGCTTGGACAATGTATGAAGATACTTTTTGAAGATGAGGGGGGCAGACAAAACTAATTAGAAGGTTTTGGAATGTTTTATGAAGGAATATGATGTATATACCCTAGAGGAGTTTTATTCAGTAATTGGAAACAATCCTTTTAAATTAACCGAAAAAAGTAAAACCATTTGGTTTCGCGGACATGAGTTTAATTACTATGATTTACAACCATCGATGCAAAGGAGCTTTATACCTAAATCCAATTCAAATTTTACGAATACACAGTTAACACTAAGAGAATTTGCAAGATACCAAAGCTTTTCCGCAAGAACAACTCATTGTGTTGGTGATAACATTTCTTCAAAATTGGAATGGCAAGAGGTTTACCAACATCATTTAGGAAAAACTAGAATGATGGATTGGTCAGAATCAGCTAGAACGGCTCTTTCCTTTGCACTTGAATCATATCTAACGCCAAAAAACACTCTTGATTTATCTAATAAGAGAAGATTATGCACTCCGGTTGTTTGGATGCTAAATCCGCAAAAACTTAACGAAAAAGTCTTTGATTTTTTCACATCGGAAGGTGGAAAAAAAGTTGCGTTGCAGGCTTTTACAGACTTAGACATCAAAAAAAATGATAAAGAAAGAATTATCAATAAAATGTCATTAGAAAAGAATATATATTTTGCAACGAACGAAAAGAACATTAAGATAGATGACGAAAGTATTGCTGGTATATTGAGTTTGTGTGTATTAGATAAATTTAGAACTGAAAATATTTCAAGAATAAAAAATCTCGTAAAAACAATGGAATTCAACCCATTCTACTATCTATGTTTACGTTATTATAGTGATGCATTACCAAGCGAAATAAAAAAAGGTACAGATGACATACTTCCACCTTTAGCAATTCTTCAGCCATATCATAGTGAAAGGATTCGTGCTCAACGAGGGGTATTTACGATATTTCCTAATTATATCTTAAAGAATAAGGCTGAAGATGTATATAACACAAGTAAATTTGATGTTAGAAAAATGGAAAACCAAATGAGTATACAAGATTGTTTGATTAAAATTAATATCTTAAACCCCGTAGAAGTTGCCAAATCTTTAATAATGTCTGGTGAAAGAAGAAGCGAACTTTATCCCGATGTTGATGTGTATACGGAAATGATAGAAAGTGAAAAGTTCTATATTTAATATCTTTATGTATCCTCCCTGTGCTCAAAAGCACAAGGAGGATATTTTTTATGCAAATAATTGTGTAAATTAACACCCTTTTTCCGTTTATGAAATGAGATGTTATAACATGGCGCATCTTAGTAGCAAATAGATTTTGCAAAGTCTTCAAAACCACCATACACATATTCATGTATTATAACTTCTTCTGCTCGGTTGCGAATATTATTCATCTTCTGCACCCAAGCTATTTGGTCTGTTGCCTTTAACTGCTCGGTAACGCCCTCTTGCTTTGCCATTTTTGCGATCATATCTTTCAATACAATATGGCAAGTTTCGTCTATCTCTGCAAGATGTTCAAACAATTTGCCTTCAATAAAAAGAATTATGTAATAGGATTTGTGATGTTCTTTCAAGAAAGTTTTTCGCAAATTTCCATATTTACCGATATTGTACTTCTTTGCGTCGGGTACTGTGATATTAGGAATATAGTAATCTCCGACCTTTGTGTATGTTCCGCCGTTCTTTTCAAATATTGATTTCATTGTAAAATCCTCCAAAATTTATTTTTCTACAATATCATATCAATCCGGCTGTATAACACATTTTTACCTTTCTTCCTTATCGTCATTTAACATCGGCTGGCGCATTTTTTTAATTTAAAGGAGAGTTTGTTATGCCCGATTACAAAGTGATGTATTTTGATTTATTCAATTCGGTTACCAAGGCAATAGAGATATTGTGCGATGCCCAGAAAAAAGCTGAGGAGGCTTATATCAATGCGGTGCAAAAGACTGAAGAATCCGACAATTAAGCTGCATACATCATAAACGCAAACACAAAAAAGGGTTATGAATTTATCACAACCCAAATTTATTATATTTATTATTGACGCATCAGGATTAATACATCCCCATGCCGCCGCCCATTCCGGGAGCGCCAGCGCTCATAGCCGGTTCAGGAGCGGGCTTATCAGCAACAACGCTCTCTGTTGTAAGAACCATAGATGCAACGCTTGCAGCGTTTTGAAGTGCACTTCTTGTAACCTTTGCAGGGTCAACGATACCTGCTTTAACCATATCAACATATTCCTCTGTAAGAGCGTTATAACCGATGCCCTTTGCAGAATTCTTGATTTTCTCAACGATTACACTGCCTTCAACACCTGCGTTTGCAGCAATCTGACGAACAGGCTCTTCGAGCGCCTTAAGAACAATTGCAACACCTGTTTTCTCATCTCCTGATGTTGTGCCAAGAAGCTTTGCAACGTTATCAAGAGAAGCAATATATGTGCTGCCGCCACCTGCTACGATGCCTTCTTCAACAGCCGCCTTTGTAGCTGCCAAAGCGTCTTCTATTCTAAGCTTAAGCTCTTTCATTTCTGTTTCAGTAGCTGCACCAACCTTGATTACAGCAACACCGCCTGAAAGCTTTGCAAGTCTTTCCTGAAGCTTTTCTTTATCAAACTCAGATGAAGTTTCTTCAATCTGTGCTTTAATCTGAGAAATTCTTGATTTGATTGCTTCTTTATCACCAAAACCGTCAACGATGATTGTGTTTTCCTTCTGAACCTTAACCTGTCTTGCACGTCCAAGCTGATTGATTGTAGTTTCCTTCAAATCAAGGCCAAGCTCTTCGCTGATAACTTCACCACCTGTAAGGATTGCGATATCACGAAGCATTTCCTTTCTTCTGTCACCAAAGCCGGGAGCCTTTACAGCAACACATGTGAATGTTCCGCGAAGCTTGTTTACAACGAGTGTTGCCATAGCTTCGCCCTCGATATCCTCGGCAATGATAAGAAGCTTTTTACCCTGCTGAACAATCTGTTCCAAAACGGGCAAAATGTCCTGAATATTTGAAATCTTTTTATCTGTAATAAGGATGTACGGGTCATCAAGCTCTGCTTCCATTTTGTCAGTATCTGTAACCATGTACGGCGAAACGTAACCGCGGTCAAACTGCATACCTTCAACGATTTCTGAGTAGGTTTCAGCAGTCTTTGACTCTTCAACAGTGATAACACCATCGCTTGTAACCTTTTCCATTGCCTCTGCAATAAGGTTACCGATTGTTTCGTCAGCAGCAGAAACCGATGCAACTCTTGCGATATCTTCTTTGCCGTTTACTGTCTTTGCACTCGATTTTACATATTCAATAGCGGCGTCAACAGCCTTTGCGATACCCTTTCTTATAATCATCGGGTTTGCACCTGCTGCAACGTTTTTAAGGCCTTCGCGTACAAGTGCCTGTGCAAGAAGTGTAGCAGTTGTTGTACCGTCACCTGCAACGTCATTTGTCTTTGTTGCAACTTCTTTTACAAGCTGAGCGCCCATATTTTCAAAAGCGTCCTCAAGCTCAATTTCCTTTGCGATTGTAACGCCGTCATTTGTGATAAGCGGTGCGCCGAATTTTTTATCAAGCACAACGTTTCTTCCTTTTGGACCGAGTGTTACCTTTACTGTATCAGCAAGCTGATTAAGTCCTCTTTCAAGGGCATTTCTCGCCTCTTGACCGAATAATATATCCTTAGCCATTTTTATTACCTCCAACCTTTTTTATTAATATTAGTCTACCTTGGCAAGTATGTCGCTTTGACGTAAAATTGTATATTCAGCGCCGTCAAGCTTTACTTCTGTGCCGGAATATTTGCTTGTGATAACCTTATCACCTACCAGGACCTCCATTTTTACCTCTTTGCCATCAACCATGCCACCGGGGCCAACTGCTACAACTTCTGCCATCTGCGGTTTTTCTTTTGCAGTACCTGCAAGAATGATACCACTTTTTGTTGTATCCTCGCATTCGAGCATTTTGATAACAACTCTGTCACCTAAAGGTTTAATGTTCATATCTATAACCTCCTAAAATTATTTACGATATATTGTTAGCACTCGCCTTGGTAGAGTGCTAACAATATATTAATTGTTTTAGCGTTTATAATCAAATTTCAATTTTTGTAAATTATAGCCTGTTTTCTCATTATTTCTCGAAAATACTGTTGATTTCTTCTGTTTTTGCAGATTTTGAAATATTTGTATATTTTTTGTTAACAAAATCATTATAGACAAGGGTTTGGGGGATTATACAAAAAATGAATAATGAATATTGAATAATTAACAATATAAAAAAATAACTGCACTATCGTACGATAATACAGTTATTTTTTGTAAGTACGATATAAATTTACTGTCATATATAATAAAAAACAATCCAGCCTGCGGCATAAAAACTGCAGGCTGTAAATTCAAGCAAAACGAACGTAGTTGTAGTTACTCAATATCAATGCGTTTAAACTCATGCATATTCGAAAACTCTTTGTAAAACACGCTGTTTCCTATTACATGAATATTTATTATATTTCCATCGGCAAGTTTTTCTTTCTCACTTCCATCAGGACGAATTCGATATAAATCTCCCATTTCACTTTGGTTTCTGTAAAAAATCCATTCTTCGCTCGCATTTAATTCCCAGCAACGGTCTTCGCAAATACAAGTTTCAGTATCGGTGTTCAAATCATAGATAAACATTTTGTCTTCTCTGTTGCGGTCTGCATAAATCAATTTATTTCCCAGTGGCAAAAGGCGGAGTGGATATGCTTGATTAATAATCGTTGCATCCGTCCCGTCTGTCTTCATACTGCAAAGCTTTGGCTCGTTTTCAATATCCGAATAATAAATCCGGTCACCAACCATGCAAAAGTCTCCTACGCACCGAGCTAATAATTTTGCTTTTCTTCCATTTAAATCCGTGCGATATAGCTTACCCCGAGTGTAATCCTTGCCGTGGCGAAAGTATATGTGGTCATCATATACAATAAGATGTTCCGCACTTTTCCATGTCAACATTTTTCGACGCTTTCCGTCTACGGATATTTTCCATATAGCACCCGGAGAACCATGGATATAATATATATAATCGTTATATAGATTCAAATTATAGAAGAAGGGGCCTTTTGCAATAATTTCTACGGCATTTGTCTGCATATCTTTTTTGCACAAGTTTCCGTCTCCATCAAAAATATAACCATTTTTACATTCCACAAAGTAACCGCCATGTTGAATATTTCCAAAAGAAACTTTATTTGGATGTGTTGGTTCGTGCTCAGTTTGTGCACAAGATGTGCATAATAGCAATATAAGAACAGAAAAAAGTATGAATTTGATTTTTTTAAACATCTTGTCACCTTCCTTGCTCGGCCATATCAATACCAAGGGACAATATCGTCTGCAGCAAAAAACCACAGACGATAAATTCAAGCAAAACGAACATGTGATTAAATTATTTTTGCTTTCTTTGGACTCGTTTTACCAAAAACATGATAGCCAGCACTACGAGCGCGATAATTAGCGGAACAATCGTGGTAACGAATAGGAAAGCTACAGCGGCAAAAACAATTAACTGTTCGAACGGTTTGTTAGAATATTCTACTGTGCCGTCGGGATATATTTTGTGATGCAAGTGATATCTGCGGTATTCTTTGTCTGCCCAGAAATCCTCCATTTCGCCAAAAATCGTTTTTGCCTCGCCCGGGAATTCGTCAAATGAATTTAAATATGTAACGGAATGGTCATTTATTTCCAAAGAAATAGGCTGCTCTTGTGCGGTAACGAAAATTTCTGCGCTATTACTCTTTTCATCGATTATACAATAGCCTTCGTCCGAGTACACATAAACCTTGTCACCGATTCGTCTGTGGTCGGTTACATAAGATAAAAGCGCATGACTATCTCCATCATCAGTAAACACAGAAAGCCTTTGCACATCGCCATATTGTCCTATGTTAAATTTACCGTTTGGTCGGGATACAAAAACGTCATCTTTCCATGTTCCGTACGGATACCATTCAGGATTCAGTTCTACATGACTGCAAGAGGTTAAAAACAAAAACGCAAAAACAAGTAAGAGAATTTTTTTCATTTTAGTCTGCCTCCTATTCTAAATCTGATAAATACCGCATATAATAATTCTTTTAAGAAGCAAAATCAAAACAATTTTATATTTCTTCATGTTTTGTCACCTCGTTGTGTAAAATTCTACTTTAACTTTATATGGTTTAATCGCTCCCAAGCGCTGAGATATATTAGCTGCATCATTGGCTATGGTTCCTTTGCTTGCTTGTGCAGACCATCCACCTTTGTCATCCATAAAAGTCATAAATTCTGTAAAATCATATTTATCAGACAGTGTTGCATGCACAATCCACTTTCCATTACTTTGTCTATGCCCGGTAACATGAATATTTGCTTTGTGAATTGAATAATATAAATCTTCGTTATTAAACTGTATATTTTTCAAATTTGTATCGATTGTTCCATCCTTGGATGCTTTAATTGCTTCATCCAAGCTGTTCAAATAAACAGGGTCATTGTTGATTAAACGTGCAATTCTGGAATCGTTTCCACGCCATATATCACTTGGATTATCTTGCAGAGCGTGCTCAAGCATCCATAAAGAAGTATAAAATTCTTCGTTCCCTAAACAATATCGAGCCCCAGTTCTCCATATGCTTCTTTGTACTTCTTTTTGCGTTTCGTAAGCACAATCTCCAAAATCTATAAACGCCTGTTTAGCTTTATTAAATATATACTTAAAACTGTTAGCTATCGACGTGCGCAGGGACAACTTGCTCAGCGTATTGTCCGCACCGGATGCATACACAGACTGCAGGTTAGTATTCCAATCTTGTGTTATGTCATACTCTTGAGCCGAGCAGGGAACGCTCACACTCTCAAATCCATTTTCAGCATTGAAGAACGTAGGCTGTGTCGCAGGCACAGAGTTAATTGATTTTATAGCAGAATCAGCAGCTACATTCAACTGACTCTCAAGTGGTGAACCGCTAAAAGCGCTTTGCCACTGTTTTATTGCGCTGTTTACATCTGCTATTTGAGTTTGATGATAAACTTTTTCCTCTTCGTCGCCCATTAGTCCGCTCAAAAACGCGCGGTCAGTATCGTTGGAAATTGCAGGATTTAATACGCTGTTTGATTTGCTTTTGAATAAATCAAGCATTTGATTGCGCTCGTCCGCTGCACCGTAAGCTTCCTTGTTATACTGACGCTCTTCGATGGACGGGAATCCGTTGCTTTCCAGGAAATTCTGTGTTTTGCCTAAGTTTTCATTGGAGTAAAGGTAATCAAGAGCAGAATTTGCAAAAGTGTCATCAAAAACATTTTTCTGTACTGTGTTTATTTCATTATATCTCTTTTTAGAATTTTTGTCCAGTGGTAATGTAGTATCAAATGAAGTTAACCAATAGTTTTCGTTACTCATAATCTCACATCCCAATCAAAACTTGAAAAAAAGCAATACTTAAAATGAAAATTTTTAAAAAAGTTTTGAAATAAAAAAGCAGAACCAAAAAGATATTTTATATTTTTAATGAAATCGTTCACTTTGTTCACGATGAAATCCAAACAAGTTTGGATGAAATTAAATCCGTCTTGTAATCCCGACGTAGTCGAATTTCACGCACAAAGTGCATTTCATCTGCGAAGCAGATTTATTCCGTCGCAGGACGGATTTAGTTGAAAAAACCGCTAACTTTGTATCAAAGTTAGCGGTTTTTTCTGGCGGAGAGAGAGGGATTCGAACCCTCGGAACGCTATTAACGCTCACACGATTTCCAATCGTGCGCCTTAGGCCAGCTCAGCCATCTCTCCTTAAAAATTCACGACTCAGCTATTATAACACATTAAAGCGTATTTTGTCAATAAAAAAATAAATTATGCATTTTAAAGTCCAAGGATTCTGAGTTTTTTAAAATGCTTTTCAATCTTGGCTCCGCATTCGCGAACATACGAAGGTGCGTGCGGCTCGACATTTGTTGTGCGCTCGGTAGTGCGGTACTGCTGAAGTGTATACATATCTGCGCCGTCAAGATAGTTTGCAATAGTTATAACATCCTCTTTTGAAAGCTTTGGCCAGAAGGTGGTACGAAATTCATAGTCAATGCCCGAATTTCTTATAATTTCTATTGAAGCTTTGATTTTTTCTGTATCGATTTTTCTTCCGCAAACCTCAGCATATCTTTCAAACGGCGCTTTTATATCCATTGCAATGTAATCGACAAGCTTTTCATCGAGCATAGCTGTTATTACGTCGGGATTTGTGCCGTTCGTATCAAGTTTTACAAGAAAATCCATATTTTTAATTTCGCGTGCAAAATCTAAAAGACCGCTTTGAAGGGTAGGCTCGCCACCAGTTAGTACAACGCCGTCTATAAAGCCTTTTTTTCTTTCAAGGTCTGATAAAATTGAGCGTGGATTGTATAAAACCTTTGAAGCGTCGCGCCCGAGAAGGTGGTGGTTGTGACAGTATGTACAGTTCATATTACAGCCGGGCGCAAATACGAGAGCGGCAATTTTTTTGGGATAATCTACAAATGAGTTTGGTACAAAGCCTGCTATTTGCACTTTATAACGCCTCCTTGAAAATACAGGCGACCACGCTTTGTGGCCGCCCGATTTTGTAATTGATTTAATGTTAATGTTTTTTGTGGGGTTGCTATTTTGCTTCTACAACAAGCATTTTTCTTTCTTTGTACTCTTCTTTTTTACCGATGTTGTAGTTTTGTACAGGACGAAGGTATCCTGTTACACGTGACCAAACCTCAGCAGGTTTTCCGCATTCTGGGCAAGTAAAGTGCTCGCCTGCAAGATACCCATGCTCGTTACAAATACTAAATGTCGGTGTAATCGAGATGTATGGCATCTTATATTTTGTGAAGATTTTCTTGATAAGGTTTTTGCAAACATCAATATCGTCAATCTTTTCGCCGATATACAAATGCTGAACTGTACCGCCTGTGTAGAGTGACTGAAGCTCGTCCTGAAGCTCCATCATTTCGAATACGTCATCTGTATAGCCAACGGGAAGCTGTGATGAATTTGTATAATAAGGTACATCCTGACCTGCTGTTATGATGTCGGGATAACGCTTTTTATCCATGGACGCCATACGGTATGATGTTCCTTCTGCAGGAGTTGCTTCAAGGTTATAGAAATGTCCTGTTTCCTGCTGAATTTCAATCATCTGCTCACGAAGGTAATTCATAATTTCAAGAGCAAATTCCTGTCCTTCGGGTGTTGTAAGGTCTTTTCCCATAAAGTTTAGAGAAGCTTCGTTCATACCAACAATACCAATTGTATTAAAGTGGTTAAACCAAAACTCACCTGTACGTGCTTTTACATTTCTTAAATAGTGCGTTGCATATGGATAAAGTCCTTTTTCGGATTGATCCTCAATAATTTTACGTTTAATTTCAAGAGAAGTTTTACCGATTTGAACAAGCTTCCACAATCTTGATTTAAACTCGCTCATGGATGATGAAAGGTATCCTATGCGGGGAAGGTTAATTGTGTAAACACCAATCGAGCCTGTCATTGGGTTTGAACCAAACAGACCACCACCGCGTTTTCTGAGCTCTGTTGTGTCAAGTCTTAGACGACAGCACATCGAAACGGCATCCTCGGGCGAAAGGTCTGAGTTTACATAGTTTGCAAAGTAGGGGATACCATATTTGCAGGTAATCTGCATGAATGCATCTACAACTTCGCTGTCCCAGTCAAAGTCTTTTGTGATGTTGATTGTAGGAATTGGGAAAGTAAATACTCTACCCTTTGAATCACCATGGAGCATAACATCGCAGAAGGCTTTGTTGAATATATCCATTTCAGCCTGGAAATCGCCGTATTTCTCGCTCATCAGCTTGCCGCCGATGATAACGTTGTCATCTTTAAGAGTTGACGGAACCTTTATATCAAAAGTGAGGTTTGAGAACGGGCACTGGAAGCCTACGCGAGTAGGCACGTTAATGTTGAAGATAAACTCCTGCAAGCACTGACGCACCTGCTGATAAGTCATGTTGTCATAACGGATAAACGGTGCACAGTATGTATCAAAGCTTGACCATGCCTGAGCGCCTGCTGTTTCGCCCTGTGTTGTAAATGTAGAGTTTACAATCTGACCAAGGAATGAACGCATATGCTTTGCAGGACCGCTTTCAACCTTGCCGTAAACGCCGCCAAAGCCGTCTGTTAAAAGCTGTCTTAAATCCCAGCCTGCACAGTACGGACCAAAGAAGCCCAAGTCGTGAATGTGTGCATCGCCGCTTTCATGAGCTTCGCGTACTTCGTCCGGATAAATTTCGTGAAGCCAGTATTTTTTTGTAAATGTTTCACGAACGTAGTTGTTAAGGCCATTAATGCTCTTCTGTGTGTTTGCATTTTCCTGAATGTGCCAGTCCTTATCGCCGAGGTAATCGGAGAACATATCTATTGTAGCGCCGATTAGAGCGTTGATTTCACGAGCGCCCTTGCGCTTTTCACGATAGAGTATGTACGCCTTCGCAGTTTGTGCGTGACCGTCCTCGATTAAAACCTTCTCGACGATATCCTGTATTGTTTCGATGTCGGGGGTTTGATTCTGATATTTGTTCTCAAGCTGATCAAGTACCTTGTGGCACAAACTCTCAGCTTTTTCAAAATCGTTTCCTCCAACAGCGTTTGCTGCCTTAAAAATTGCCCATGTGATTTTTTCAGGAGCGAATTTTTCAAGTCGCCCATCTCTTTTCTTTACAGCCGAAATCATTTTTAATACTCCCCACTTTCTTTATCTTGTATAAATTGAATTTAAAAAATAAAGTCTAACCACAACATGTAGTAAATATATTGTATCATACCAAAAAACTAAAACAAGTCTCGAAATTGGCCGATTTTGGGATATACACCCATAAAAGCTCTTGTTTTCTTCTGTTTTCTTCAAAAATCATATATCGTGTATAAAAATATTAAAATTAGATTACAAACACAATATATTGTGTAAAAGGCGTTTTTAAGGCAAAAAAAGAACGCTTGCAATTTTTGGGCGCCTTGGTTATACTTAATATATACCGCTTTTTATTAAAAAACAGGGGGTGGTCGTATCATACAAAATACAAAAATTAACGGCTTTTGGCTAAAAATTATTGCAATAGCGGCGATGAGTATTGACCATATCGGTGCAATTTTATTTCCGCACGCGCTATGGATGCGTATGGTAGGTCGTCTTACGTTTCCAATTATGGCATTTTTGATTGCCGAAGGTTTTAGTCACACTAAAAATATTTTAAAATATGAATTTAGGCTTTTGTTGTTTGCCATTATATCAATTGTTCCTTATTATCTTGTGTTTGGGCGTATATACAATGTGTTTTTTACGTTGTTTGCAGGCCTTTTAGCGCTCGATATTGATAAAAGAGTAAAAAACAAAAGCGTTGGATTTATCTGTATGATGCTGATATCAATTATCACGCACAAATGTGATTGGGGTTTTAGCGGTGTAATTACGATTTATATTTTTGGAAAGATAAAAGAAAGAAATATTGCGGTTTTTTGCGGTGTATTTGGTTGCCTTGCGACATATTTGTTTAAATGCTTTATATTTGATGCTGTTTTGGTAAATAAAGCATTTAACCTTATGAGTTATTACATCTCTTTTTGGGTATTGGCGGCGGTTTTTCCTTTGATGATATATAACGGACAAAGGGGGCATAATATAAAAAGTTTCTTCTATATTTATTATCCTATGCATCTTATGATTATTTTTATAATAAAAAGTATTATATGAAAAGTGCTGTGACTTTTGTCACAGCACTTTTTGTTAATAAAAAACTAAATTTAATTCTCAAACATTGGAGTTGATAAATATCTTTCGCCCGTATCGGGAAGCAGCACAACTATAAGCTTATCCTTGTTTTCTTCTCGTTTTGCAAGCTGCGTTGCCGCCCACAAGGCTGCGCCGGAAGAAATTCCGACCAAAATGCCTTCTTTTCTTGCGAGCATTTTGCCCGTTTTATAAGCGTCCTCGCCTGTGACAGTTATAATCTCGTCGTATACAGATGTATCAAGTGTGTCTGGCACAAAATTTGCGCCTATTCCCTGAATGGGATGCGCTCCTGAAATTCCCTTTGACAGAAGCGGTGAATCAGCAGGCTCTACTGCGACAATTTTTATATCAGGATTTTTTGATTTCAGATATTTTCCGACGCCCGAAAGCGTTCCGCCTGTGCCTACTCCCGAAACGAATATATCCACTTTTCCGTCGGTGTCCTCCCATATTTCAGGGCCTGTCGAGGCTATGTGCGCCTTTGGGTTTGCCATGTTTGTAAACTGGCTTGGAATAAAGCTGTTTTCTATACTCTGCGCAAGCTCGTTTGCCTTTTCGATAGCTCCGCTCATACCTTTTTTGCCGTCTGTCAAAACGATTTTTGCACCGTATGCCTTTAAAAGATTACGACGCTCGATGCTCATTGTTTCGGGCATTGTTAAAATAAGCTCATAGCCTCGCGCTGCTGCAACCGAGGCAAGTCCAATGCCCGTATTTCCGCTTGTTGGTTCTATGATTACCGCGCCGGGCTGTATAAGTCCATTTTCCTCGGCATCATCCATCATCGCCTTTGCGACTCTGTCTTTTACGCTGCCTGCCGGGTTAAAGTATTCAAGCTTGGCGATAACCTTTGCACAAAGATTGTTTTCCTTTTCAAAATTTGTAAGCTCCAAAAGCGGCGTTTTTCCAATAAGGTCTGTTATTTTTTTATAAATTTTCATAATAAAACCCTCTTAAAAAGTAGTTTTTAATGCGTGTATTTATAGTATGTATCCATAGAGGTATTGTATTACTTTTTTTTGCCTCTGTCAATATACATTGCGACGTGCAAAGAGAATATTAATTTTGTATTGCCTTTATTCGACAAAGATAGTATAATTGATGCATAGAGAAGTTTTATTTTATAAAATTTTTAATCAGGGAGTATTAATTATTGAAAGGAGAGAGGCACCAATGAAAAAAAGCGAGAAAATTCAAGTTATTAATGAAGCGATAAAAAACAAAATTCTTTGCAGAGTGGGATACAAATATAATGATTACCTAAAATATATGTTTCCGTTAATGGCAAGCGATAAGTTGTTTTTGGCATCGAGAGAAGCAGATTTTTCGTTCGATGGATATCACATTGGTAAATTCTCTGATATAGAAAGGGTTGATATAAGAAAGAAAGGCGATAAGCTTTTTGATATTGTAGAGGCAGAAGGACTTTCGAAATATTTCAATATTCCCGATATTGATGTATCCGACTGGAAAAATGTTTTTGAGTCTTTGCAAAAACGAGGCGGATATATAATAGTTAAAAACGAAAAAGAGTACGATAGCTGTTATTCTTTTATTATAGGTAAAATAATTAAAGTTACATCAAAAAGTGTTACAATGCAAAATTTTGATTGTGATGCACAGTGGGAAGAAGAACTATATCATATTCCATACAGTAAAATAACGACTGTTGAATTTAACACACATTATTGTGATGTTTTTTCAAAATATATATAAGATTTTAATTTTGATTTAATGCGGACATTAATTACACAAGGGGGGTATTATTATGAATCAATACGGCAGATTGCCGCTTTCAATAAGAGTATCGCAGCGCTATGGTATGCGTGCAAGAAAAAGAAAGAAAATTTTTAAAACAATTTTTATTATTTTGCTTATAGCCGCTATTTTGGTGGGTGGCTTTTTCGGCGTAAAAGCCCTTGTGGATTATTTTGCGACAAGACCTGCAGTAACAGTGGAAAAGCCCGAGCCGGAAAAACCGGTAAAGAAGGTAAAGCCCGAAGAAATTATAGCCGAGGCAGACCTTCTTGCCGCAGGATATGACTATGACGGCGCAATTGAAAAGATAAAAGAGTATGACACGGAGTATCAGTCAAAAGAAAAGCTTTTGTCGGCGGTTTCTAGGTATGAAGAGGCGAAAGCGGCACTGGTGCGTCATGCGGACGTGACAGATATTCCGCATATATTTTTCCATTCGCTTATAGTTGATACTTCAAAGGCGTTTGATGAAGATTATACTGCCGACGGTTATAATCAGTATATGACAACGGTGAGCGAGTTTGAAAAAATACTTGATGAAATGTATAAAAGAGGCTATGTACTTGTGGATATTCACGACATAGCGTATGAAAAGACGCAGGATGACGGTACTACAAAATTTGTGCCCGGCGACATTATGCTTCCCGAGGGTAAAAAGCCGTTTGTAATGTCACAGGATGATGTGAATTATTATGGATATATGAAGGGCGACGGTTTTGCTGATAAAATTGTAATTGGCGATGATGGTATGCCAACGTGTGAGTATATTTTGGATGACGGAACCGTTGTGCGTGGCGATTATGACCTTGTGCCGATTTTAGAGCGTTTTATAGGTGAGCATCCTGATTTTTCATATCGCGGTGCGCGTGCAACGCTCGCCCTTACCGGTTATGAAGGTGTTTTGGGATACCGCACATGTCCTACATCGGATGATTATAACGAGGCTGATATTGATGAGGCAAAAGCTGTGGCAGAGCGTATGCGTGAACTTGGATGGACATTTGCAAGTCACAGCTGGGGACATTTAACGTATGGAACTATAAGTATGCAAAAATTTGAGGCAGATGTTACAAGATGGGAAGAGCAGGTACGACCGATTATCGGCGATGTAGATGTTTTGATTTATCCGTATGGTAACGATATTGCGGGAATAGGCAAATACTCGGGCGAAAAATATGAGATGCTCAATTCTCTGGGCTTTAAATATTTTTGCAACGTAGATTCGGCAACCGCGTGGGTGCAGGTGCGCGATGACTATGTGCGCCAGGGCAGAAGAAACCTTGACGGTTACAGAATGTGGTATTCGCCGGAAATGTTAAATGACTTGTTTGAAACAGAGGCTGTGTGGGACACATCAAGACCTACACCAGTCAAGCCGATAGAATAAAATCAATAGCATTATAATACATGAGCGCGCCTTATGATATGCGCCCTGAAACATATAAACAAGTTGC
Source organism: Candidatus Aphodoplasma sp. (assembly GCA_045592745.1). GTDB lineage: Bacteria > Bacillota > Clostridia > UBA1381 > UMGS1253 > Aphodoplasma. Next base: position 25,412 of record JAZNVH010000010.1, read on the forward strand.
GCGCCCGTATTTTCTTGATGAAACAGATGAAACTACGGCGGCGTTTCGTGAAGGCGTAAAAAAATACAAATAAAAAACTAAAGCACTTGTTCAAAATTGAGTAGGTGCTTTTTTTGTGTGTGAAGCGTTATTTATAATTGTTACTTTTTGTGTTTTACCTTTTCCTGCCAGATACACACTTTTTCAATAAACCAGAATAAAATCATAACTAAAACTGCGCTTGCAAGATAAAGAAGTGACAGTTTTATGGCGGCGCCAAAATCTATAAGTTCGTATGGACGAATCGGATAAATAAAATCGGCATATGTTTGAACGGATATGTTTTTAAAAATAAAAATGGATATGACAAACGATATAACCGCCTGCAATGTTTTACCCGCTACATAAAGCTTTGTGCATAGGTCTGTTTTTGAAACAAAGCTTGCTACCTGAAGGTAGACGCTTATACCGCCAAAGCCAATGAGAAAAGAAGTTATGGCGAGCCGCATATCAAGAGGCAGAGCCGATAATGCGATGTTTTTTGTGCCTGTTGAAATTTCTGTTATACCACTTATAAGAAGAGAAAGTGTGCTGCCATCTGAAAACGGTTTAAGTGATGATATCACAACAGAGAAAAGCACAGTAAATCCGCATACAAGCAAAATATTGTTTACAGCGCCGCTTATAGAATCTTTTATGATAGCCGAAAGAGGCTTTGATGCGGATATGTTTATATTTGAATTTGTGCTTGGATTTGTGCGGCGTATAAACAGGCTTAAAATTATTCCCACCATGATTGATGAGATAATATGTATTATATACAAAGCGATTCCAATCTGGCGGCTTTGATACATAGATGCACCAACGCAGCCGATTACAAAAAGCGGACCTGAATTGTTGCAAAAAGCGAGAAGATTTTGTGCCTCTTGTTTTGAAAGAGAGCCTTCTTTATACATATCGCACACACATGAGGCTCCAAGAGGATATCCGCTTATAATGCCAAGCACAAGACAGAGTGCACCTTTGCCTGATACGCCGAAAACGGGGCGCATAACAGCTTGCATCGGACGCGAAATAAGCGTGGCAAAGCCGATGTTTATTAAAAGAGATGAAAACACAAAAAAGGGAAAAAGACTCGGCACAAGAACATTTGCACACAAAATCAGTGCGTCTTTTGCTGCATTTATTGAATTTTCGGGAAAGATAAGCGTGCTTGCTATTAGATAGATTATTATCATAGTAAACACAGCTTTTTTTATTTTTGAAAAATATATCTTTCTTTTCTTCAACAAAATCCCTCCATAAAAACGAGTAATGCTTTGCTTTTAATGTATATGACATTAAAGCTCTCTGTATTGCATAAAATTGTTATAAAAATATGGTTAAAAATATATGAGGTGATATACATTGAAAAAAAAGAAACGCCAAATAAATGTGCGTGAAACGCAGTATAAAAAGTCGCGCGTAGAAAGGCTTACTGAGATATTTGATTTACCAAAAGATATTGTGCTGGGTCTTCCGAAAATGATTTTTACGGGCAATCGTGAGTTGTATGTGGAAAATTATCGTGGCATTGTAGAATATTCCGAGAGTGTGATGCGCTTTAATGCGGGGGATTATCTTGTGTCGGTTACGGGACGCGGACTTGGAATAAAAAATATTGCCACCGAGGAAATAACACTTAGTGGTGATATCAGGACACTTGAGTTTGGTTGAGGAGTGTATATATGCTTGCTAAAATATTTTGCTTTTTGCGCGGATATGTTTGCGTTTTAGTAAAAAGTCGCTTTATTGAGCGCTTTATAAATATCTGTATTGGAAGAAATATTTATCTTTGGGATATACGCTACAAAAATGAGTGTGAAGCCAATATGAAAATGAGTATAAGCTCGTTTCATAAAGTGCGCTCTATTGCAAAAAAGACTCATTCAAGTGTGCGTATACAGAGCAAAAAAGGACTTCCAATGATTTTTCACAGGTATAAAAAGCGATACTTTTTTATGTTTGGATTTATACTGGCACTTTGCTTTGTATTTGTTATGTCGCAGTTTATATGGTCAATTGAGGTGGTGGGAAACGAGAATGTGCCAAGCGGGGAAATTTTGCAGGCGTTAGAAGAGCTTGGTTTTAAAAAAGGTAGATACAATAAGGCGTTTGATGCGCGTGATTTAAAAAACAATGCGCTTTTAAAGCTCGATGGGCTAAGCTGGCTTTGGGTGGATATAAAGGGAAGCAAAGCCACGGTTACCGTAAACGAAAAAAAGCAGGCGCCCGAGGTTATCCCTAAAAATATTCCGTGTGATATTGTAGCCATTCGCTCGGGAGTTATAAAAGATATGACCATAAAAGAGGGACAAAGCAGAGCAGCGATAGGACAGACGGTAATGGAAGGTGAGCTTTTGATAAGTGGAATTGTGCAAAGTGAGCGCACAGAGCCTCGCTATACGCATGCGTCTGGAGAGGTTATTGCAAGAACGTGGTATGAAAGTTCTGGTATATATCCGTTATCACGCGAGGTGCGCAGCCCTACCGGAAGGCAAAAAAAACATCACATACTTTGTATTGGTAATACAGAGATAAAATTTTTTCTAAGTGGTGGAAATGCATATGGAAATTATGATACAATAGAAAAAAGGTATGATTTGGTTATTTTTGGCTATTACACGGGTCTTTCGTGGAAGAGTATAATTTATAACGAGGTTGATGTTACATATGAGTCGCTTTTGCCCGAGCAAGTTATAGAAAATGCAAAAACCGAGCTTGAAGCAAAGATTATGCCCGTAAGTGGTGAAAAAGCGGCACTTGTCGCAAGTGATTTGAGCTATATTCCGTATGATGAAGAAAATATAAAGGTTACACTTACTGTAGAATACAGCGAACCGATTGGATATGAAAAGACAATCGAAACAATTTTTGATTCGGATACGAAAAATATTCAAAAAGAGTAATTTTGCTGTTTAAAGTGTTGATACTTTCCAAAAAATAGATTATAATAGATATATACAAAAGAGAAACGGGAGTGAATGTTTTTTGATAGAAAAGGTTTATACGCTTGATGAGGGTATTGATGTAGGTGCGCTGTTTGGGAGCTTTGACAGTAATATAAAGCTTATTGAAAAGGAGCTTAATGTTAAAATTCTAAACCGCGGATGCGATATAAAAATTCTTGGCGAGCAGAAGAATGCCGAAAACGCCATAAAGGTGCTTGATAATCTTAGCGCAATACTTAGCCGCGGTGAAGCGCTTGGCGAGCAAAACGTCTTGTATACAATATCAATGGTCGAGGACGGACTTGAACAGGGACTTGGCAGTCTTGGGGCAGATGTTGTGTGCATAAGCTCAAAGGGAAAGCCAATAAAAAGCAAGACTCTCGGACAAAAAAAGTATATAAACATGATTAAAAACAATACCGTAACGTTTGGTATAGGTCCTGCGGGGACGGGCAAGACATACTTGGCAGTTGCGGCGGCGGTAACGGCTTTTCGAAATAAAGAGGTCAGCCGTATAATCCTTACACGTCCCGCTGTAGAGGCGGGCGAAAAGCTTGGATTTTTGCCGGGCGATTTGCAAATGAAGGTAGACCCGTATTTACGCCCGCTTTATGACGCGATGTATGATATGCTTGGAGCGGAGAGTTATCAAAAGTATCTCGAGCGTTCTATGATAGAGGTTGCACCGCTTGCGTATATGCGCGGTCGTACACTTGATGATGCATTTATTATCTTAGATGAGGCGCAAAATACCACGCCCGAGCAGATGAAAATGTTTTTGACTCGTATAGGCTTTGGTTCACGTGCGATTGTTACGGGTGATATTACACAGGTTGACCTTCCTGACGGTAAAAAATCAGGTCTTAAAGAAGCGTCAAAAATTCTTAAAAACATTGAAGGTATAGATTTTTGTTATCTTAGCGAAAAGGATGTTGTTCGTCATCCGCTTGTGCAAAAAATTATAACAGCTTATGAAAAGGCGGAGCAGGACAGGGCAAGACGTAATGCATCAAGAGAGAAAAACTACTAAATAAGGAGCTATTTATATGCAAATTGCAGATGTATTTATTGAAAATGAGCAGGACGTATGTGAGTTTACAGAGGGTATGGAGGAGCTTATTTCAAATGTTATAAACAAGGTTTTAGAGCAGGAAAACTTCACAAACGAATGTGAGGTTTCAGTCGTTATAACCGATGACGAAAATATCCGTATGCTTAACGCCGAGCACAGAGAAAAGGACTCGGCGACAGATGTTTTGTCATTTCCGATGCTCGAATTTGATGAGGAGCATAATATAATAAGCGATGATGAGTACGGCGTACTTTTACTTGGAGATATTGTGATAAGCCTTGAAAGAGCGTGTGCGCAGGCCGAGGAGTATGGTCATTCGCTTATTCGTGAGATTGGTTTTTTGTGCGCTCACTCTGCGCTTCATCTTCTTGGATATGACCATGAAGACAGCGAAGAGAGCCGCCTTGTGATGCGCGAAAAAGAGGAAAAAGCACTTTCGGCACTCGGACTTGCGAGATAATACATATTGATTTTTAAATAATATGACAAAGATAAGGGGTAGACAATTTGATGAACAATAATTTTAAATCGGGATTTGTTTCGATAATAGGACGCCCGAATGTCGGAAAATCCACACTTTTAAATTCGCTTGTAGGTGAAAAAATAGCGATAATTTCCGATAAGCCGCAGACTACAAGAAATAAAATTCTTGCAATAAGAAACACCGATGAGGCGCAAATCATATTTACTGATACGCCCGGTATTCACAAGCCCAAAAACAAGCTTGGAGAATATATGGTAAAGGTCGCAAACGAGTCGATGGGCGAAATGGATGTTGTTTTGTTTGTCGTTGATGCAACCAATAAGACGACAGAGCCTGAAAGAAATATAGCGGCAAACCTTGCTTCGCTCAGAGTGCCTGTAATTTTGGTTATAAACAAGGTTGACCTTGTTCATAAAGAGTCGATACTTCCGCTTATTGCAGATTTTAGCAGCCTTCACAATTTTGAGGCAATTGTGCCTATAAGTGCGCTAAAAGAAGATGGCACGGACAGACTTTTGGATGAGATTATGCATTATATTCCAAAAGGACCTGCATTTTTCCCTGACGATATGATTACTGACCAGCCCGAAAAGCAGATTGCGGCAGAAATCATACGCGAAAAGCTTTTGTGGCTTTTAGACAAAGAGGTTCCGCACGGAATTGCGATTGAGATTATGAAAATGACCGAAGGCGATAAAATGACGTCTATTCAGGCGAACATATACTGCGAAAAAGCGTCGCATAAGGGCATTGTAATAGGTAAGGACGGCGCGCTTTTAAAAAGAGTAGGAACGATGGCGCGCATAGACATTCAAAAGATGCTTGGCAGAAAGGTTTTTCTTGAGCTTTGGGTGAAGGTAAAGAGCGACTGGAGAAACAATAATTATCTTATAAGAAATTTTGGTTACGAATAAAAAATAATATAAAATTGCGATTAAAAACTTAAAAATTGTCAATGCTAACTATGTAAGAATAATTTAATTGACAGGGGGCAATTTTTATGTTTTACGAATATATGTGGCAAAAATTTTTTATGACGGGAAACATTTTGGATTATATCATTTTCAGAGAGGTGGAAGATGATATAGAAGATTTTGACGAGTTACAAACAAGAGAGCCTTTGACAGTTTGATATTAAAATTATGCAGCCGCCACAAAGCGAAACGGGCGGCTGTGATTATACATATAGGTGTGTTAACGTGAAAAATCACGTTAACAGAATTAAAATGCCCGTGCGATATTTTCGCCCGTGGCGAAACGCACATGGGCAAAATATCCATTTAACGCCTTATCTGCCGAAGTAAGGCGTTGTGCATTTTTTCATTATTGTTTATGGGCAGAAAGGCTATGGATATTATTATGGAAACAATTGTTACAAACGGACTTGTGATAAAGCAGACAAATTATGGAGAAGCGGACCGCATTTTGCATATTTTCACCGAAAAGCTTGGTATTGTAAGCGTACTATGCAAGGGCGCAAGAAAATACAAAAGTCATCAGGGAAGTGCATCGCAGCTTTTATATTATTCTTCCTTCACTCTTGTGAGCGGCAAGGGAATGTATCAGATGCGTGGAGCAAGTACGATTGAAAGCTTTTTCTCACTTTCACAAAGCCTTGACAAGCTTGCGCTTTGCACATATCTTTTTGATATAACAAAGGCGCTTGTGCCTGAAAGTATGCCGGATGAGGCGGTTTTGTCGCTTCTTTTAAATACCTTGTATATATTAAAAACAAAAGAGCGCGACATTTCTCTTATCAAGGCGGCGTATGAGCTTCGGCTTTTGGCGCTTACGGGATATATGGCAAACTGTGAAGAGTGTTGTGTTTGCGGCATTGAAAAGGAGGCGGCATATTTTAGCGCATCACATGGCGGTATAGTATGTGACAAGTGCCCGCCTCCTGTAGACAGTATAAAAATATCTTATTCTGTGCAAAAGGCTATGGACTACATAACAAAAAATGATGCAGACAAGATTTATTCGTTTACCATTTCCGATGATGCTGCGCGTGAACTTGGTGTGGCATGTGAAAAATTTTTGCTATCTTGTGCGGAGCGTAATTTTTTGTCGCTTGATTATTATAAAAGTGTATGTGAGCTGTGATAACAAGTGTGGTTTTATCGCAGCTTTTTTGTGCATAATTGGGAATTGCTACATAAGAAATTAAAAAAATTGCAGTTTTTTAAAAATTTTTTCAAAAAAACACTTTACTATTTTAGCATAATAAAGTATAATATAAATTGTTCGATAAAAAATATCGAAATACATAACTTTTAAAGGGGAGTTTTTATTATGAAAAAGATTATTTCAATCGTATTGGCAGCTATGCTGGTAGTGTGCATGGTTTTGAGCGGTTGTGGAACACAGCCTGCTTCAAACAACGCAGAAGATGTATCACTTGATACGATAAAAGAAGCAGGCAAGATTGTTGTTGGTCTTGATATCGCATTCCCACCTATGGGATTCCAGGATGAGAACAACGAAATCGTTGGTCTTGATGTTGACCTTGCAAAAGCAGTTGGCGAAGTTTTGGGCGTTGAGGTAGAGCTTCGTCCTATCGACTGGAAGGCAAAAGAGCTTGAGCTTGATGGTGGCAAAATCGACGTTATCTGGAACGGTTACACAATCACTGATGAAAGAAAAGAAAAAGTACTTTTCAGCGATCCGTATCTTGCAAACAAGCAGATTGTTATCGTAAAAGCTGATTCTGATATAATAGCAAAGGCAGATATCGCAGGTGGCAAGGTTGGCTTGCAGACAGGCTCAACTGCTGAAGATGCAATCAAAGCTGATGCAATTTATCCGGAAATTGAAAACAGCCTTATGATGTATGATGACAACAACACAGCTATGATGGATCTTGAAGCAGGCAGAATTGCAAGCGTTGTTGTTGACGAGGTTGTAGGTAAGTACTACCTTTCAAAGCACGAGGGCAAATTCAGAATTCTTGATGAAGATTTTGGTTCAGAAGAATATGGCATAGGTTTCAGAAAAGCAGACGTAGCTTTCCGAAACGCTGTTCAGGAAGCAATTAACACACTTAAAGAAAACGGCAAGGCTGACGAAATTTCACTTAAGTGGTTTGGTCAGGAAGGTCTTATTCTGTAATAAATACTTAAGTTAAAATTGATTTTTTAAAGTATGCCATGGGGCAGAGTTGCCCCGTGGCATATGAATTTATCAGCTTGTATGGAAGGGTAGATAAAAATGGCGCAGATTGCAAGTATGTGGGAATATTTTTTGAGGGTATCGCAAAACATCAGCGACGGCCTTGGCGTAACGCTTGGACTTTTTTGCCTTACAATCCTTTTGTCAATTCCGCTTGGACTTATAATATCACTTGGCGCTGTTGGTTCATTTAAACCGCTCGGCGCTTTGGTAAAATTTTATATATGGCTTTTGCGCGGAACGCCGCTTTTGTTGCAGCTGTTGTTTGTATATTTTGGTCTGCCCAAATTCGGCTTTAATATTGAGAATTTTCCCGCGGCTGTTATAGCATTTGTGCTTAATTATGCGGCGTATTTTGCAGAAATTTTCCGCGCGGGAATACAGTCTATTGACAAAGGACAGTTTGAGGCCGCAAAGGCGCTTGGACTTTCGAATGCACAAACTATGACTAAAGTTATAATTCCGCAGACGGTAAGCCGTGTTTTGCCGCCGGTAGGAAACGAGGCAATTACACTTGTAAAGGATACTTCGCTTGTATCTATTATTGCGCTGTCTGATATAATGCATCAGACGCGCGTAATCGTAATGCGCGAGGCAAGTGTATCGGCATTTATTGTTGCGGCGATATTCTACCTTATTATGACATTTGTGCTTACAAAGTTGTTTTCATATCTTGAAAAACGCTTTTCAAAAAGCCAGCTTGTATAAAAAGAAAATTATTTGGGGATTGTACCTTTGGTGCAATCCTTATTTTTTTGTAGCAAAAAGCCCGACAATTTTCTATGTAGAGAAGGTATTTTGAGAAACTTTGTAAAAAAATACATTTTGAGTGTATTTTTCCCTTGATTATAACAGAAAATAATGATAAAATAGTAACAATAGTGTAAACTCACTAATTTTTGGTACAAGTAATTATAATTATGAGAGGTGTAACAAGATGAATTTTTCTCACGAAGTTGAAAACATGTGCTGCGTTGCAAAGGGCGTATCACACGGTCCGGCACCTATCCCGCAGGAAGGTAAGTGGACGCAGTCAAAACAAATCACTGACATTAACGGTCTTACACACGGTGTAGGTTGGTGTGCTCCTCAGCAGGGTGCATGCAAGCTCACACTTAATGTCAAGAAAGGTATTATTGAAGAAGCTTTGGTTGAAACAATAGGCTGTTCGGGTATGACACACTCTGCTGCTATGGCAAGTGAGGCGCTCGTTGGCAAGACACTTCTTGAAGCTCTTAATACAGACCTTGTATGTGATGCTATTAATACCGCAATGCGCGAGTTGTTCTTGCAGATTGTATACGGCAGAACACAGACTGCATTTTCTGATGACGGTCTTCCGATTGGTGCAGGTCTTGAGGATCTTGGTAAAGGACTCAGAAGCCAGACAGGTACAGTATTTTCCACAAACGCAAAAGGTGTTCGTTACCTTGAGCTTGCCGAAGGTTATATCACAGAGGTAGCACTTGATGCTGATAACCTTGTTATAGGTTATAAGTTTGTGCATCTTGGCAAAATGATGGAAAATATCAAAAAGGGAATGTCGGCTGACGAAGCTCTTAAAAAGGCATCAGGCCAGTACGGCAGATTTGATGACGCTGTAAAGGTTATTGACCCGCGTGCTGAGTAAGTCTGTAAATTTATGAAGGAGGACTAATAAAATGGCTTTATTTGAAAGTTATGAAAGAAGAATTGACCATATAAACGAAGTTTTGAAAGAAAACGGCATTTCCTCTATTGAGGAGGCAAGAAAAATTTGTGAAGATAAGGGCATAGATGTGTACAACCTTGTAAAAGGTATTCAGCCAATATGCTTTGAGAACGCATGCTGGGCATACATCGTAGGTGCTGCAATCGCAATCAAAAGAGGCGTTACAAACGCTGCTGATGCGGCTGCTGTTATCGGCGAAGGCTTGCAGGCTTTCTGCATAAAGGGTTCTGTTGCTGACGACAGAAAGGTTGGTCTTGGACATGGTAACCTTGCTTCAATGCTCTTAAAGGAAGAGACAAAGTGCTTTGCTTTCCTTGCAGGACATGAGTCTTTTGCTGCTGCTGAAGGTGCAATCGGTATTGCAAAGTCAGCTAACAAGGTTCGTAAAGAGCCTTTAAAGGTTATCCTCAACGGCCTTGGCAAAGATGCTGCACAGATTATTTCAAGAATCAACGGTTTTACATTTGTTGAAACTGATTTTGATTACTATACAGGCGAGCTTAAGATTGTAAGCACAAAGGCTTATTCAAACGGCGAGCGTGCTGCGGTAAATTGTTACGGCGCAAACGATGTTCGTGAAGGCGTTGCAATCATGCATCACGAGTCTGTTGACGTATCAATTACAGGTAACTCAACAAACCCGACACGTTTCCAGCATCCTGTTGCAGGTACTTATAAGAAAGAGTGCCATGAAATCGGCAAAAAGTACTTCTCAGTTGCATCGGGCGGCGGTACAGGAAGAACACTTCATCCTGATAACATGGCTGCAGGTCCTGCTTCCTATGGTATGACAGATACAATGGGAAGAATGCACTCGGACGCTCAGTTTGCAGGTTCATCTTCAGTTCCGGCTCACGTTGAAATGATGGGACTTATCGGTATGGGTAATAACCCCATGGTAGGTGCTACTGTTGCTGTTGCAGTTGCTATTGAAGAAGCAAGCAAATAATGACACTTTTGAGGTTTAAAGACGCAAAATTTCAGATGTAAATAATTAGACCCATCATTTTGAGTAAAATCACGATGATGGGTCTAAGGTTTTCAGGAGCAATTTATTGTGACAGGATTTTCAAAAAGAAAAAATATTCGGTTAAAGAATTTTGATTATTCACAAAACGGATATTATTTTGTGACGATTTGCACCCACACCCACAAACGTCAAAATTTATTTGGCAAAATCGTAGGGGTGACCTTGTATGGTAGCCCCGCAAAAATGATTGAAAAATGGTTATTGGAAACCCAAAATAAATTTGCCGATGTTAAAATTACCGATTATGTGATAATGCCCGACCATATACATTTTATCGTATCAAAAATGTGCGATGGAAAAACAACAGACGACCACACGGGGTCGTCCCTACGGGATATCGTGGGTTGGTTTAAAACAATGACAACAAATGAATACATCAGAAAGGTTAAACAAAACGAATATCCGCCGTTTTTTGAAAAAATATGGCAGAGAGGATATTATGAACATATCATAAGGGACGCAAAGGATTATCTTACAAAGGCAAATTATATAAAAACAATGTGTATAAATAAAAACAAAGTCAGACAAGCATTAATAGTCTGACTTTGTTTTTGTTAGTTTGCAAATTAGAATTTGATTAACTAAGATTATTTTCGTAATTTGTTGTATCGATAATCAATTTTTTGCACTTTGGACAGCAATCGCTCTCAATATGATGAGGGGACATTGCAGGCACTTCTAAATGTAATGCATATTTTTCTTTGTTGTCAGGGCGAGTGCTTAACCTATGCTTTCTTTCGCTCCAAATTGTTGTTCCGCAATTTAAATATCCATGAACTATTTCTGTATTGCAAAAAGGACATTTCATACAAATACACTCCTTTGTTAAATCTATGTTTGTCAAATAGTTAATAGACAATTTTACCACAAAAATTATACCATTATTACTTTTTTAAATCAATATTTTTTCAAAATTCGTTAAAGGTGATTACAAAAAACATTTACATAATAACGGGGTTGTGATATACTGTATAAAATATGTATTTTACATATTTATACCAATAACAAGAAGGTGTTTTTGTGATAACAAGGATTAAAAATGCAAAGCTGATATTGCCTGATAAAATTGATGAAAAGCAATTTTTGTATTATGAGGACGGCGTCATTAGTGTTATAACCGACAAAGAGCTTTCATATGATAATGAAATTGATGCAAATGGTTGCTATGTATCACCTGGCTTTATTGATATGCACACTCACGGCGGCGGCGGATACGACTTTATGGATGGCGGCACAGACGCTATTGTAAAAGGTGCGGCTATGCATTTAAAGCATGGAACAACGTCAATTCTTCCTACATCGCTTGCGTGCTCAAATGACGTGCTTTTGGAGTTTTTAAAGGATTTAAAGACAGTTATTGACAACGGACTTTGCCTATCAAATATTGTAGGCGCACATCTTGAAGGCCCGTATTTTTCGCATGCTCAAAGCGGTGCACAAAACCCTGATTACATAACAGCGCCAAAGCCCGACGAGTATGAGCATATTATAAAAGAATATGGAAATATTATAAAACGCTGGAGCTTTGCTCCAGAGCTTGAGGGAAGCGAACGCTTTTGCAAAATGCTTATAGAAAATGGCATTTTACCTTCAATTGGACACAGTGATGCAACGTATGACGAGCTTTTGCCATCTTATGAGGCAGGTGCACGTATGGTAACGCATTTTTATTCGGGAATGTCAACAATTACGAGAAAGGGAGGGTTTAGACAGCTTGGTGTTATTGAGAGTACATACCTTCTTGATGATGTGAATGCAGAGATTATTGCTGACGGCTGTCATTTGCCTGCGCCTCTTTTAAAGCTTATTGTTAAACAGCTTGGCACAGATAATATATGCCTTGTTACAGATTCTATGCGTGGAGCGGGTATGCCTGATGGTGAGTCGCTTCTTGGAAGAAAGGCAGAGGGCATGCCTTGTGTTATAGAGGACGGTGTGGCAAAGCTTTTAGACCGTTCGGCTTTTGCGGGAAGCGTTGCAACAGCAGACAGACTTGTGCGCACAATGGTAAAACAGGCAGGCGTGAGCGTGTTTGATGCAGTAAAAATGATAACTAAAAACCCTGCAAAAATACTTGACCTTGACAATCGCGGAAGCCTCGTCGAAGGAAATGTTGCAGATATTGTAATTTTTGATGATGATATTAATATTAAGTGTGTTATAGCGCAGGGAAAGACTGTTTGATTTTTGTTGTTTAATGTAATAATTAGTAATATTTTTCTTATTACTATTGACTTTTTTGGTATTTTTGATAAACTATAAGTTAGTGGAAAATTGGTTATTAATACTATTTACAGTTTTTTACCAAGGTTTAAAGCAGATATTGTTTGTTGACCGATAAAATACGGAGGTAGATTTGATTGAAAAACACAGAAAAAACAATGGAGAAAATAGTTGCGCTGTGTAAGAGCAGAGGCTTTGTATATCCCGGCTCTGAAATATACGGCGGACTTGCAAACTCATGGGACTATGGACCGCTTGGTGTTGAGTTTAAAAACAACGTAAAGCGTGCATGGTGGAAAAAATTTATACAGGAGTCGCCTTATAACGTAGGTCTTGATGCGGCGATTATCATGAATCCGCGCGCATGGGTTGCATCGGGTCACGTTGGTGGATTTTCAGATCCTTTGATGGACTGTAAGGAATGTAAAGCGCGTTTTCGTGCAGACCAGCTTATTGAGGATTTTATGAAATCTAAAGGCGAGGTTGTAAGCGTTGATGGCTGGAGCAACGAAAAGATGCTCGAGTTTATAAAGGAAAATAACGTAGTTTGCCCTGAGTGTGGCAAGGCGAATTTTACAGATATTCGTAAGTTTAATCTTATGTTCAAGACATTTCAGGGTGTTACAGAGGATGCTCAGTCAGAGCTTTATCTTCGTCCTGAAACAGCGCAGGGTATTTTTGTAAACTTTAAAAACGTACAGCGTACATCAAGAAAGAAGATACCTTTTGGCATAGGTCAGGTTGGTAAATCGTTCCGTAACGAGATTACACCCGGCAACTTTGTGTTCAGAACACGTGAGTTTGAACAGATGGAGCTTGAATTCTTCTGTAAGCCTGGTACAGACCTTGAGTGGTTTGCATACTGGAAAAAATACTGCATGGACTTTTTATTATCGCTTGGTCTTCGCGAAGAGAATGTTCGCTTCCGTGACCATGAGAAAGAAGAACTTTCACACTATTCAAATGCTACAACAGATATCGAGTTTGTATTCCCGTTTGGATGGGGTGAGCTTTGGGGCATAGCGGATAGAACAGACTTTGACTTAAAGCAGCACGCAGAGCACTCGGGCGAGTCGATGGAATATCTTGACCCGACAACGAATGAGAAGTATGTTCCATATTGCGTAGAGCCGTCACTTGGTGCAGACAGAGTTGCGCTTGCATTTTTGGTTGACGCATATGATGAGGAGCAGCTTGAAGGTGATGATGTAAGAGTTGTGCTTCACTTGCATCCTGCGCTTGCACCGATTAAGGCAGCAATTTTGCCACTTTCTAAAAAGCTCTCTGACGACGCGACAAAGATTTTTGAAACACTTTCAAAGAAGTATCGTGTAGAGTTTGACGAAACAGGCTCAATCGGTAAGCGTTATCGCAGACAGGACGAAATTGGAACACCGTTCTGTATCACATATGACTTTGATTCAGAGCAGGATGGTTGCGTAACAGTGCGTGAGCGTGACAGCATGGAGCAGGTTCGTATGCCTATTGCTGATCTTGAGAAGTATCTGGATGAAAAACTTGCATTCTAATTTGAAAATTAATTTTATAATTAATCATATTTAAGGAGGAAAATTACCAATGAAGGCAAAAAGCATAACTTTTTTAGTATTGACCTTGATTTTGGTTTTAGCGATAACACTTCTTTCGCTATTTGGACTAAATCTTTTTGGAAAACAATACTATACGGGTGTTTTACAGGAGGGTGGACTTAACCAGGGCATCGACCTTGCGGGCGGTTCTACAATTACATTTGAGGCAGACAAGCCCGATGTAACACAAGAGGAAATGGATTCTGTTGAGGCTGTTATGCGTGCGCGTCTTGCAGGCGAAGGCTATACAGAGGCAAGAGTCAGCAGAAATCAGTCGACACCTAACAGAATTCGTGTTGAGATTCCGTCAGTTACAAATACAGATGATGCTATTAAGCTTCTTGGCTCAACAGCTAAGCTTAGCTTTGCTGATGCTGATGGCAACATCGTTATGGATGGCGCAGATGTTAAGAGCGCATCATATAAGTTCGGACAGATAAGCGAAACAGGCGGTTCGGTTCACTATGTAGAGCTTAATTTGCAGGATTCCGGCGTAGAAAAGTTTTCAAACGCTACAGCTAGTGCAGTATCTAAGGCAACAGAGGGTAAGAACTATATAGCAATTATGATAGATGATACTGTTATATCAGCACCTTTTGTAGATGAGCAGATTACAACAGATACCTGCGTTATCTCGGGTTCATTTGACCAGGCAAGTGCATCGATGCTTGCAAACCAGATTAAATCAGGTCAGCTCCCTGTTTCTTTAACAGCAATTGAGAGTAGCACAGTAGGTGCTGAGCTTGGTGAAAATGCACTTTCAACAAGTCTTTGGGCAGCACTTATAGGAATTATCTTGGTTATGATCTTTATGCTTATCTTCTATCGTTTGCCCGGCCTTGTAGCAGATATAGCTCTTCTTGGCTATATCGGTGTAATGTGCTTTATCATAGGTGCATTTAAGATTAACCTTAGCCTTTCGGGTATTGCCGGTATCGTTTTGTCAATCGGTATGGCGGTAGATGCTAACGTAATTATCTTTGAGAGAATCAAAGAAGAAATCAAGAGCGGTAAGACAGTTCGTGCATCTGTTGATGCAGGCTTCCACAGAGCGCTCAGTGCTATTATGGACGGTAACATTACAACGCTTATAGCTACTGTTGTACTTTGGCTCTCGGGCGTAGCTACTGTTCAGGGCTTTGCAGTAACTTTGTTTATCGGTGTTGTATTGTCAATGCTTTCAGCAATCACACTTACGAAGTTCTTGTTAAAGCAGATTGTTGGTCTTAATGTAAAGAACACAAAGCTTTATGGTGCGTAAGAAAGGGAGGAATTAAAATGTTTAGCGTTACAAAAAATAAGGTATGGCTGTTGTTACTCCCTATTGTACTCATTATTGCAGGTATAATCGGGCTTTTGGTAAATGGCGGCTTTAAACAGGATATTGACTTTGCAGGCGGAACATCAATGCAGATTGATATCGGCAGAACACTTAGTGGCAGCGAGCGTGAAGAACTTTCAAAGGTATACTCAGATGCAGCAAAGCTTGAGGTTAAGCCTATTGTACAAACTACAGGTCAGGCATTTGACCAGGTAATTGTTAAATCGACAACTCTCACAGAAGAGCAGAAGAATCTTGCTTTTGAGGCTGTAAAAAACAAGTTCTCACTTGCTGATGATGCGCTTTTGAGTACATCAAGTCAGAGTGCAAGCTATGGTAATGAGATGAAGAGAAATACACTTTTGTATTCACTTATTGCTGCAATTTTGATGCTTATATATATTGCAATACGTTTTGAGTGGAAAAAGGGTGTTATGGCGGTTGCAGCTCTTGCAATAAACATTCTTGTTATGCTTTCTGTATATGCAATATGCAAAATTCCGCTTTCAACAACATTTATTGCGGCTATTTTGACAGTTTTGGGTTATTCAATTAATGATACAATCGTTATCTTTGACAGAATAAGAGAAAACACAAAGCGTTCAAAGAAAGAATCTGCAACCGAGATTACAGAAAAGAGTATCTGGCAGAGTATGACTCGTACAATAAATACTTCTATCACAACTCTTGTTACTATCGTAATTCTCTACTTTATGGGTGCAACTGCACTTAAAGACTTTGCGCTTCCGATTATAATCGGTGTCATCTGCGGTTCTTATACATCAATTTTTGTTGCAAGTCCGTGGTGGGCTGCTTGGAGCGATGTAAATCGTAAAGAGATAAAATCCAAAAAAGCAAAGGCATAATAAAAAAGTATAGATTATTTAAAAAGGCTTTCGATTTTTCGAAAGCCTTTTTTGTATCAAAACATAAAAAAGTAAACATAGATTATACGAAATATCAATATTATGTTTAGTGGCTGAGAAAAAAGTGTATAAAAAGGATATAAAGATAATATGATTATTCAACAGGTTTTATATACAAAATGCACATAAAAAAATATCAATATTGTTTATTTTTTAGGTAGGAAAAACAAAAATAAGATAGAATATTGCATATTAAGGGATAAAATAAGTTTCTAATATATAAAAATTGGAAACATAATAAATAAAATTCGGGAGGTAGTTAACATGGAAAAGTTTAAACCGGAAAAAATCAGGAATATTTGTTTTGCAGGTCATGGCAGATCGGGAAAGACGACTCTGTGTGAGGCTATGCTTTACTACAGTGGTGGTGTTGACCGTTTTGGAAGCGTTGCAGACGGCACATCCGTAATGGATTATGACCCTGAGGAAATAAAACGTAATTTTTCGATAAGTACAACGGTTGCACCGGTAGAATATAAAGACTGTAAAATTAACCTTATTGACACGCCCGGTTATTTTGATTTTGTGGGCGGTATATGCGAGGGTATGCGCGGCGCTGACAGCGTTGTTATAACAGTAAGCGGAAAGTCGGGCGTGGGCGTTGGCACTGAAAATGTATTCCGTAGCGCCGTAAAGGCAAAAAAGCCTATCGCTATGTTTATCACAAAGCTTGAAAACGAACATTCTGATTATGATGGTATTTTAGAGCAGATAAAAAGCCGTTTTGGTTCGGCGGTTGTGCCCTTTACAATTCCGATTATAGAGGATAAAAAGGTAGTTGGTTTTGCGGATGTGATTTCACAGAAAGCATATAGCTGTGACGGCTTTGAGATTAGTGAAATTGCAATGCCTGATTCTGTAAGCGGTAAGGTTTCGGACGCGAGAAATGTATTGTTTGAGCAGATTGCTGAAACTGATGAGGCGCTTATGGAGAAGTTCTTTGACGGAGAACAGTTTAGTGAACAGGAAATCTTTGGCGGAATTAAAAGTGGTCTTAAAGAGAGCATAATTGTTCCTGTATTTGCAGGTGAGCTTTCAAAAGGAGCGGGCGTAAGCTTGTTTATGGATGCGCTTATTTCATATATGCCTTCGCCGATATGTGCCGAAGCGGTGCTTGCTACAAACACAAAAACTGATGATATAGTTGAGCTTAAAGCAGATGAAGCGGGCGATGTTGTTGCATGTGTATTTAAAACAGTAGCAGATCCATACGTTGGCAAGCTTTCGATTTTCCGTGTTATATCGGGTGTTTTGAAGAGTGATTCGACGCTTTATAATCCTACAAAGGATATAAGCGAGAAGATTGGACGCCTTTATACCATTAAAGGTAAAAAGCAGATAGAAACAGATAGCGTTGGTGCGGGTGATATCGGAGCTGTGACAAAGCTTGCGGGCACTACTACGGGAGATACACTTTGCAAACCCGGTCTTAACATAGCGCTTGAGAGTATTGATTATCCTGCGCCGGTTATTTCGCTTGCGGTACTTCCTGTTGCTAAGGGTGATGAAGAAAAGATACATGCCGGACTTGTTAAGCTAAGAGAGGAAGATCCGACATTCAAAGTTTCGAATAATCACGAAACTCACCAGATGATTATAGAAGGTCAGGGCGAGCAGCACATAGATGTTATAGTAAGCAAGCTTAAGACAAAATACGGTGTAAGCGTAAAGCTTGAAGAGCCTATTGTACCGTACCGTGAGGCAATTAAGGGTCGTGCAAAGGTTGAAGGAAAGCACAAAAAACAATCGGGCGGACATGGACAGTATGGTCATGTTATAATTGAATTTGAGCCTGGTATTCAGGATGGTCTTGAATTTGCAGAAAATGTATTTGGTGGCAGCGTGCCGAAAAACTATTTCCCGGCTGTTGAAAAAGGACTTCGTGATTGTATGGAGCATGGTGTTTTGGCAGGTTACCCTGTAGTAAGCCTTAAAGCAACACTATTAGATGGTTCGTATCATCCGGTTGACTCGTCGGAAATGGCGTTCAAGGTTGCAGCAGGACTTGCGTTCAAAACAGGACTTGCACAGGCAAATCCGATACTTCTTGAGCCTATTGGTTATTTGAAGGTAAGTATTCCGGAAAATATGATGGGTGATATAATAGGCGATATTAATAAGCGCCGCGGACGTATACTTGGAATGGGCAGCGGAGAGGTTGAGGCAGAGGTTCCGGTTGCCGAGATGTTTAAATATGCGACTGATTTGCGTTCGATGACACAAGGTAAGGGTAGCTTCTCGTTTGACTTTGTTCGTTATGAGGAAGCACCGAAAAATGTGGTTGATAAAGTGATTATGGACGCAAAAGCCAAACAGAGCGAGTGATTTTGGACGTTTTTTAGACAAAATTAACAAAGATTTTTAATAGGTGAAAAGAGGGTGGGGCGCAGGCTATGCGCCCCATAGCTTTTGTGCATTGTATACAAAAATGCATTTTTGTTTTTGTTCAAATGGGTTATGTCAATTTGATTTTGTATGTGGTATAATAATCTACGTTGATAAGACA
The DNA here is from genome assembly GCA_045592745.1 of Candidatus Aphodoplasma sp. Lineage (GTDB taxonomy): Bacteria > Bacillota > Clostridia > UBA1381 > UMGS1253 > Aphodoplasma. The sequence continues at coordinate 44,411 of JAZNVH010000010.1, forward strand.
TTTACGACTTATTAAAAACAGAAAGGGGTATTTATAAAATGTCAAATTTAAGTTTGAAAGGTATTTACAAAAGATATTCAGGTGGCGTTGTTGCTGTAAGCGACTTCAACCTTGAAATCGAAGATAAGGAGTTTATAATTCTTGTAGGACCTTCAGGTTGCGGTAAGTCTACAACATTACGTATGATTGCAGGTCTTGAAGAAATCAGTGATGGTGAGCTCTACATAGATGGCAGACTCGTAAACGAGGTTGCTCCTAAGGACAGAGATATAGCAATGGTTTTCCAGAACTATGCTCTTTATCCGCATATGACAGTTTTTGAGAACATGGCATTTGGTCTTAAACTCAGAAAGACACCCAAGGCTGAAATTACAAGACGTGTTCATGAGGCTGCACAGATTCTTGATATCGAGCACTTGCTCGACAGAAAGCCGAAGGCGCTTTCAGGCGGACAGAGACAGCGTGTTGCTCTCGGTCGTGCAATCGTCCGTGAGCCTAAGGTATTCTTGATGGACGAGCCGCTTTCAAACCTTGATGCAAAGCTTCGTGTTCAGATGAGAACAGAGATTGGTAAGCTTCATCAGAAGCTCCAGACGACATTTATCTATGTTACACATGACCAGACAGAAGCTATGACAATGGGTAGCCGTATCGTTGTTATGAAGGATGGTATCGTTCAGCAGGTTGACTCACCGTCAAATCTTTATATGAACCCTTGCAATATGTTTGTTGCAGGATTTATCGGAAGCCCGCAGATGAACTTTGTAAGCGCTACTGTTGTTAAAAAGGATGACGGAATCTGGCTCCAGTTTGGTAATAGCGCTGTAAAGCTTCCTGAGGGTAAGGCAGCTAACCTTGATGAAAGCTACATCGGTAAAGAGGTTATTATGGGTATTCGTCCTGAAAACCTCCACGATGAAGAGAACTATATTTCAACAATGCCTGAGACAACTGTTGATGCAAACGTTGAAATTACAGAAATGATGGGTGCTGAAACATACTTGTACCTCAAGATTGAAGGCACACAGTTTGTTGCAAGAGTTAACCCGCGTTCAACTGCTGCATCAGGAGATAAGATTAAAATTACATTTGATGGCAATAAGATTCACTTGTTCGATAAGGACAGCGAAGTTGCAATTTTGCATTAATAATCAAAAAATTAAGCCGTGTCATATGACACGGCTTTTTTGTATGTTATTTTTCGGTGTTATTCTCGCAGTCTTTATTACAGCAATCACAGCCGCAACCACAGCAGCCACTGCCTTTCTTTTTTAGACTTCGTAAACAATAATATGAAATACATACGAGTGCAATCAAAATAAGTATCACTACTAAATCTGCAGTTTTCATTTTATTCCTCCGATTTTTACACAAACAATAGTCCAAAACTGTAAACTAAAAATGCGATAAGCCACGCAAACGCAGTTTGGTATGCCATAGCGGCAATTGCCAATTTATAACTTCCAAGCTCTCTTTTTACTGCAGCCATAGCAGCAACGCAAGGCATATATAAAAGAGTAAAAACAAGGAAAGATACCGCTTGTAGCGGTGTAAACATCTGCGCCAAAATCGGCACAAGCGACGATGAATCGCCGGCTCCGGTGAGTACGGCAAATGTGCTTACAACAGCTTCTTTTGCAGTAAGACCTGTAATCAGAGCTGTTACAGATTCCCAGCTGCCAAAGCCGAGTGGTTTAAATATCGGGCAAAGAAGCTTGCCTATCATGGCAAGAATACTTTGTGAGCTGTCGCTGACCGTTTCAAAACGCAAATCAAAGCTTTGTAGTAGCCAGATTACAATTGTTGCAAAGAAAATTATAGTAAACGCTTTTACAATAAAATCTTTTGCTTTTTCCCACATATGTAAACATACATTTTTTGCCGACGGAAATCTGTAAGCGGGAAGCTCCATAACAAATGGTATGGGTTTTCCTTTAAACAGTGTGTTTTTCAAAATAAGTGCAGACAAAATTCCCATAATTATGCCGAGAACGTACAAGCAAATCATTACCAGCGCACCGTGGTCCCGGAAAAATGCGGCTGTAAATACGGCATAAATCGGCAACTTGGCGCTACACGACATAAATGGCACAAGCAGAATTGTAAGGCGTCTGTCACGCTCGCTTGAGAGTGTGCGTGTCGCCATAATTGCGGGTACAGAGCAGCCAAATCCAATTAGCATTGGTACGAATGAACGTCCCGAAAGTCCTATTTTTCTAAGTAACTTGTCCATAACAAATGCCACACGAGCCATATATCCGCTGTCCTCAAGGATTGAGAGCATAAAGAACAGTATGATTATCGTAGGAAGAAATGAAAGCACACTTCCTACACCTGAAAATACGCCGTCAATGATGAGTGAGTGTAGCCAGTCGCTTATTTGCATTTTTGTAAGCAGTGTATCGACAAGCGATGTGACATAATCTATTCCTAAACCAAATAAGTCACTGAGCGCACTGCCTACAACACCGAATGTTATCCAGAATACAAAAAGCATTATACATAAAAATATCGGTATTGCAAAAATTTTGTGTGTAAGAATTGCATCAATTTTAATTGAGCGGATTTGTGCGTTTGTTTGTGTATGCTTTTTTTCGACACAGCCTTGACACAGCTTTTCAATAAAGTCATAGCGCATATCCGCAAGTGCAGCGTCGCGGTATGTACCGAGAGATTTTTCCATATCAGACACTATAATCGAAATCAGCTCTGTTTCATTTTGATGAAGCTCAAGCTTTTTATTCATCGGCTCGTCGCCTTCTACAAGCTTTGTCGCAGCAAAGCGTGTAGGAATATCTGCTTTGTGTGCGTGGTCTTCTATGATATGAGCAATTGAGTGAATGGCTTTATGAAGTTCTCCGCCTGATATGCAAAAATCTGTCTTTGAAGGTTTTACACCATTTTTGACAGTAGCAAGTGCGCGGACTATAAGCTCATCTATACCATCGTTTTTGCTTGCAGAAATCGGTACAACGGGAATTCCAAGTCCGTCTGCAAGTTTTTTAATATCTATGTAGTTACCGCTTGAGATAACCTCGTCCATCATATTAAGTGCAAGCACCATAGGAATTTGAAGCTCTGTAAGCTGGAGCGTCAGATACAGATTTCTCTCGATGTTTGTTGCATCTACTATGTTAATAATTCCGTCGGGCTTTTCGTTTAACACAAAGTCACGTGTTACAACCTCTTCGGCGGTATAGGGCGAGAGAGAATAAATGCCCGGAAGGTCGACAACTAAAGCTTGCTTTTGTTTTCTTATGCTGCCTTCTTTTTTTTCTACCGTAACTCCGGGGAAATTACCGACATGCTGATTTGAACCGGTAAGCTGGTTAAATAGTGTCGTTTTGCCCGAATTTTGATTTCCTATAAGTGCAAAAGTAATGGCCAATTATTCTACCTCCTCTATTTGTATATTGGCGGCGTCATCTTTTCTTAATGTAAGCTCATAGCCGCGAAGATAAAGTTCAATTGGGTCGCCGAGCGGTGCAACTTTACGCACCATAACCTTTGTTTTTGGTGTAAGCCCCATATCTAAAAGTCGTCTGCGAAGAGCACTGTCACCGCCGACATCTGTTATTATAGCGCTTGAACCTATTTTAAGTTGTGCAAGAGTCATTGTAATTTGTCCTTTCGGGGATATTTGGTTAGTTATAGCTAACTCTAGATAAAAATATATCATTAATACATCAAAAAGTCAAGAGTTTTTTTGAAAATTTTACTATTTATTATACGCTATATCCTTGTTTAATACATATTTTTTCTGTTTTGAAATAATACTAAATAAAAAACAAAATGGAGTGTGATTTTTTTGGAAAAGGTAGCTGATACAAAAACATCAATAACACCTGCAAACGGAAAAAATCTTAAAATTCAATGCCTTAACATAGTTGGTCAGATTGAAGGACATATGATATTGCCGCCACAGGATAAAACAACAAAATACGAATATATTTTACCACAGCTTGCCGCACTTGAGCAAGATGATGAGGTGGAGGGTCTTTTGGTACTTTTAAATACAGCGGGGGGCGACGTCGAGGCAGGACTTGCCATATCGGAAATGATTGCCGGAATGACAAAACCGACGGTATCGCTTGTGCTTGGCGGCGGTCACAGCATAGGTGTGCCGCTTGCTGTATCGACGGACTATTCCTTTATAGCACGCTCAGCTACGATGACGCTTCATCCTTTAAGAATGAACGGAATGGTTATAGGTGTTGCCCAGACATTTGAGTATTTAAGCAGAATTCAGGACAGCATAGTAACTTTTATTTCCGAGCACAGCAAAATTTCCAAAGAGGATTTTAATGCACTTATGCTTAAAACAGGTGAGATAGCAAACGATGTCGGCAGCATAGTTTTTGGTGAAAAGGCGGTAGAGTGCGGGCTTATTGACGAAGTAGGAACGCTTAAAGATGCGATTGCCAAGCTTCGTGAACTTATTTCAATGAAAAATAAAAAATAATTTTATTTTGTCAGGACATATTATCTTGTTTTTGTCAAAAAAGAGTTGTATAATATAATAGTAGTATTTTTTATAAAAGTTGCAGGGGAGGAAGCAGAGTGAATGAGGGAAAAAACGGTATAAATATTCTCGGAGTAGAGGTGTCGGCTAAGACAATGGACGAAACCGTGGATGAGCTTATGAACTTTTTGGGCGATAGCAAAACACATACTGTCTACACACCAAATTCTGAGATTATTTATATGGCGTATAAGGACGAAGAATTTAGAAATATAATAAATTCCGCAGACATAAAATCAGCTGACGGAATTGGTGTCGTGTATGCGTCTAAGATGCTACGAAAGCCACTTACAGAGCGTGTTGCGGGCTATGATTTGATGCATGCATTTTTTAAAAAGGCAAAAGACCAAGGCGTGAGAGTATTTTTGTTTGGCTCAAAGCCAACTGTGGCAGAAAATGCGGGCAAAATGCTTTCGGATATGTATGAGGGACTTGAAATTTGCGGTACACGTAACGGATATTTTAAACCAGAAGAAACCGATGAAATTGTAAACATGATCAATGCGTCAAGTCCTGATGTTGTACTTGTATGCCTTGGCGCGCCAAAGCAGGAAAAATGGATTTATGAAAATAAGGACAAAATAGAAAAAGGAATTATTATGGGACTTGGCGGAAGTCTTGATACGCTTACAGGTGTTACGCAGCGTGCGCCGGAAAGCTGGCAAAAGCTTGGACTTGAGTGGGCTTACCGCCTGGTAAAAGAACCGTGGCGAATTGGACGCATGATGGCGCTTCCGCGCTTTGGACTTACTGTCTTTTTTAAAGGCAGAAGATATAAGTAAAAATAAATTTAAATATTGTGTTAAATTTTTACATAAGTATGGACAAGTGTAGGGGCTTCGTGCTTTAATTAGACTTAGTGAAATGGAGATTATTTATGAACAAAACCGATATTTCATACATATTTAAAAACAGCGATGCACTTTGTGGTGAGAAGCTGACGGTATGCGGATGGGTAAGAAACGTGCGCGCATCAAATAATTTTGGCTTTATAGAGCTAAATGACGGTACGTTTTTTAACTCTCTTCAGGTTGTTTTTGATACATCAATTGAAAATTTTAACGAAATCTCAAAAATAAATGTAGGTGCGGCTTTGAAAGTTATGGGCGAGCTAAAGCTTACTCCTGATGCACGACAACCATTTGAAATGTATGCAAAAAGTATTACTGTTGAAGGTGAATCTACGGGAGAATATCCTATTCAGCCAAAGCGTCACACTCTTGAGTTTTTGCGTACAAAACCACATCTTCGTATGCGTACAAATCTTTTTTCAGCGGTGTTTCGTATTCGCTCGCTTGCTGCTATGGCGGTGCACAGCTTTTTTAATTCGCGCGGTTTTGTATATGTTCACACGCCGATAATTACGGCGAGCGACTGTGAGGGAGCGGGCGAAATGTTTAATGTGACGACGCTTGATTTGAAAAGCGTGCAAAAAAATCCTGACGGAAGCGTCGATTATACAAAGGATTTTTTCTCAAAGCGTGCTTCGCTCAGCGTGAGCGGTCAGCTTGAAGGCGAAACTTATGCGATGGCATTTTCAAAAATCTATACGTTTGGTCCTACATTCAGAGCAGAAAATTCAAATACGACGCGTCATGCGGCAGAGTTTTGGATGATAGAGCCGGAGATTGCGTTTGCTGACCTTAGCGACGATATGGCTCTTGCCGAGGATATGCTAAAATATATTATAAAGTATTGTCTTGACAATGCTCCTGAGGAAATGGAATTTTTTAATAAATTTGTAGATAAGACGCTTCTTGAAAGGTTAAATAATGTTGTAGAGAGTGATTTTGCACATATAACGTACACAGAGGCGATAGAGCTTTTAAAAAAGCATAATGATGAGTTTGAATACAAAGTTTCGTGGGGCTGCGACCTTCAGACAGAGCACGAAAGATATATTACCGAAAAAATATTTGGATGCCCCGTTTTTGTTACGGATTATCCAAAGCAGATAAAATCGTTTTATATGCGCCAGAACGATGATGGAAAAACCGTTGCGGCAATGGATTTGCTTGTGCCAGGCGTTGGAGAAATTATCGGGGGAAGTCAGAGAGAGGAAAGACTTGACCTTCTTATAGAGCGCATGAAAGAAGTGGGACTTGATATAAACGATTATGAGCAGTATCTTGATTTAAGACGCTATGGAAGTGCAAAGCATGCAGGTTTTGGTCTCGGTTTTGAGCGTGCGATTATGTATATAACCGGTGTAAGCAACATACGCGATGTGATACCTTATCCAAGAACTGTTAATAATATTTGATTTAATGCATTTTAATTTTAAAAAAAGAGGAGATGACATTGTTTTGAAAAAGAAGAATAAGCTTTCATTAAAAACTGTGCTTTTTGTAGTGGCAGTAGCCGTAATTGCCTTTGCGCTTGCTATGGGAAGCTATGCATTTGCATTGGGAGCGACAGCGGTTGTTGTACTAATTCTGCTTTACTGGCAGTGGCCTAATATACTATCATTAAAAGGTCAGTCAGAGTATGCAAAGGGCAATAACACAAAAGCACTTGCAATACTAAAAAAAGCTCATGAGTCAAGTCGCTCGCGCGTCTCAAATTCGACTGCGTATGCGTACATACTTTTAAGAGTAGGACAGGCAGAAGAGGCATCAAAGGTGCTTAACTATGTTTTGCTTAATCAAAAATTAAAGCAGGCCGAAAAGCTTCAGGCAAGACAGATTTTATCGCTTGTAAAATATAAGCAGGGCGATTTTGAAGAGGCAACACGCCTTATGGAAATGGTATTTGAAGGGTATAAAAATTCAAGTGTGTATGGTGCACTCGGGTATTATAAGATACTTTCAAACGCGCCCGACGCACAAAGCTTTAATGATGAGGCTTATGAGTATAACAGCGACGATAAGATTATTATTGATAATGTTGTTATTCTTGCGCTTGCAAGTGGCGATCTTAAAAGAGCGAAGGAGCTTTCTGATAAGAGCATTGAAGCGGGAAATAAAGGCGTGGAAATTTTTTATCATGCGGGACAGGCTTATCTTGCACTTGGCGACAACCAGAAGGCGCTTGAGTATTTCAAGGCGGCACGTTCGTGTGAACGCTCGTTTATGACAACTGTAACTGAAAAAGAAATTACAGATGCAATCAGCTCACTTGAGGGCGAAGAAACAGAAGAAAATTAAATTTTATTTATGTTAAAAAATGGAGGTATTACAAATGAAAAAACGTATTTTAGCTTTGGCTATGGCAGCGGTTTTGGTATTGACGCTTTGTGCGTGCGGCGAGGAGTATACTCCAACATCTGATACACCAAGCCCAAGCCCGAGTGCAACACCTACTCCCACACCCGATCCTGTTCCGGATATGGAAAAGACAAACATAATTATCGAAACAAGTGAAGGCACAATAAAGGCAGAACTTTATCCTGAAATTGCACCTATTACTGTTGCAAATTTCCAGAATCTTATAAGTGAGGGCTTTTATGATGGACTTACGTTCCACAGAGTAATCGAAGGCTTTATGATTCAGGGTGGGGACCCAAAGGGTAACGGTACAGGCGGTTCTGATAAAAAAATCAAGGGTGAATTCAGCGCCAATGGTGTTGAAAACAACTTAAAGCATGAGCGCGGCGTGCTTTCAATGGCAAGAAGCTCAAATATGAACTCTGCAAGTAGCCAGTTCTTTATTATGCATGAAGAGGCACCTCACCTTGACGGTCAATATGCAGCATTTGGTAAGGTTACCGATGGCATAGAGGTTGTTGACAAGATTGCGGCAAATACAATTGTCGAGGATGCAAACGGCAGCGTACTTCCCGAAAATCAGCCAAAGATTATATCTATAAAATTTGAATAATAAAATAATGTATGAACATAATATACAAAAGAGAAAGGAAAAAGAAAAAATGGCAAATACAGTTATAATGTTTGAAACGGAAAAAGGAAATATAAAAGCAGAGCTTTATCCTGAAATTGCGCCTATAACGGTGAAAAATTTTATAGGACTTGTGGAGAAAGGTTTTTATGATGGTCTTACCTTTCACAGAATTATAGATGGCTTTATGATTCAGGGCGGCGACCCATGGGGCAACGGCATGGGTGGCTCTGATGAAAAAATTAAGGGCGAGTTTTTGGCAAACGGCGTAAAAAATGATTTAAAGCATGAACGCGGCGTTCTTTCGATGGCAAGAAGCATGGATCCTAACTCTGCAAGCAGCCAGTTTTTCATTATGCATGCTGATGCACCGCATCTTGACGGGCAGTATGCAGCGTTTGGCAAGGTTATAGAGGGGATTGAGGTTGTTGATGCGATTGTGAAAAGTGCCAAGGTTGAAGATTTTAACGGCACTGTTTTGAGCGAAAATCAACCAAAAATTAACAAGGTTTACATTGTTTGATATAAAAAGTTTGAGATAATTAAATTTTTAACAAAAAAACTCTTGTAAAATATTAAAAAATATTGTAAAATATTGAGTATGGCCAATTGGAAAAAATATAATTTTTAGGAGGTTTTTACTATGTCAGTAAAAGTTGCTATTAATGGTTTTGGACGTATCGGTCGTTTGGCGTTTCGTCAGATGTTCGGTGCAGAGGGTTATGAGGTAGTTGCAATCAACGACCTTACAGATCCTAAGATGCTTGCTCATCTTCTTAAATACGACTCTTCACAAGGTAGATATGACGGCCACACAGTTGTGGCTGGTGAAGACAGCATTACAGTAGATGGTAAGGAAATAAAAATTTATGCTATTAAGGACGCTAAAGAGTGCCCATGGGGTCAGCTTGGTGTTGACGTTGTATTGGAGTGTACAGGTTTCTACTGTTCAAAAGAGAAGAGCCAGGCTCATATCGATGCAGGCGCTAAGAAGGTTGTTATTTCTGCTCCTGCAGGCAGCGACCTTAAGACTATCGTTTACAGCGTAAACGAAAAGACTCTTACAGCTGATGATACTATCATTTCTGCTGCTTCATGTACAACAAACTGCCTTGCTCCTATGGCTAAGGCTCTCAACGATTACGCTCCTATCCAGAGCGGTATCATGGCTACAATCCATGCTTACACAGGCGACCAGATGATTCTTGACGGTCCGCACAGAAAGGGTGATCTCAGACGTGCAAGAGCAGGTGCGGTTAACATCGTTCCTAACTCAACAGGCGCTGCAAAGGCTATCGGTCTTGTTATCCCTGAGCTTAATGGCAAGCTCATCGGTGCTGCACAGAGAGTTCCGGTTCCGACAGGTTCAACAACTATCCTTACAGCTGTTGTAAAGGGTAATGATGTTACAGTTGACGGCATCAATGCTGCTATGAAGGCTGCTGCTTCTGAGTCTTTCGGTTACAATGAGGACCAAATCGTATCTTCTGATATCATTGGTATCAAGTATGGTTCACTCTTTGATGCTACTCAGACAATGGTAAGCAAGATTACTGATGATCTTTATGAGGTTCAGGTTGTTTCTTGGTATGATAACGAGAACTCATACACAAGCCAGATGGTTAGAACAATCAAGTATTTTGCCGAAATCTAAGATGATAAATAAAAAGCTCTCTGCTTTATGCAGAGAGCTTTTTTATGCATTATGTTCAGTTCTTAAAATCAATTCTTGTTGCATGGCAGGATCAAGTCTTACAAAATAGTTGCTATAACCACCAATTCTTACGAGAAGATCTTGATATTGATCCGGATTTTTTATTGCTTCTTTCAAAATTTGATTATCGGTTACGTTTATTTGTAACTCAAACCCGCCTCTTTCCATATATGCTTCTATGATAGATTTGAGAAGAGGGTTTATAGCACCTTCGTAGCGCACTTTTCTAAGGTTTTCCTTTTCTTCAAAGTCGCATTTGATTTTTGTGTCAATGCTTTTATAAAGAGCGTTCATCAGTTCGTCAAAGCTGTCGTATTCTCTGTCAAAAAGATCCATCAAAAGCTGTGGCATATTGGTATATGGCGTTGCTACCCATACGTTTGATGCTGCAGATGGCGTAATTTCGACACAGGTGCTATGTATATAATTGTGTGCCTCTTTTTTATCTACACCATAATATTTTAAGCCTTTTGTTATAGTGTCATCATTGAAAATTGCTGGATGTGTGCGTCCGTGCGCGAGAATCTCACAAGCCTTTGTCAAAGACAGAGATTGCACACCGCTGTGGATTTTATGATTTGTCGCATATGGAAAAAACATTAAAAAAGATGGTTTAAAATTAAATATTGAATAAAAAAAGCCCCGCATTCTTTACGGGGTTTTTGGAGCTGTCTAGCGGATTCGAACCGCCGACCTCTTCCTTACCAAGGAAGTGCTCTGCCTACTGAGCTAAGACAGCGCAAAATAAAAAAAGTGGCGACCCGGAAGGGGCTCGAACCCTCGACCTCCAGCGTGACAGGCTGGCGTTCTAACCAACTGAACTACCGGGCCACAAACTTTTTACTATACTATTATACACACAAAAGAGTTGTATGTCAATACTTAATTACAAATGCGGCAAATTTATAAGCATGAAGAGGTGTGTCAAGCACAACGGTATCTTCTTCGATGTGACCTTTGCAATTAATAAAATCAATCGATTTAAAGTTCTTGTTAATCTTTATTTTTGCATTATCAATTGTATCGTCAAATAAATTCCACAATCCTACCGACAAAGAAGAGACATCCTCTTTTGCCATTGTATAAATATACGGATAATCCCCATCAATATGAGCAGGAAGAGAGTCTTTGCTTAGCCACATAATTGCATTTTCAACCTGGCGACGACGTGCATATGAGGTAAACCAACCAATTTTATCTTTCGCAACATTTGCATCAAAATTGAACACGAGAAATTTTATACCTTCTGCATTTTCATATGTGTACGCACACGGATACATATTATTGCCTTTGCTTATAAAGGATAGAACATTAGTCGAGTCATCTAACTCAATTGGTAAAACCTCAGGACCAAGGTCAAGACGTGTATATAAATCTTCGCTTGGGAAGTATTCCTGGGGCACATCAGCAAAGCCTTGCTCGTGATATTCTTGTGCTTCAAAAAGAGTTTTTATTCCAACATCTATACCACGGCTCATAAGAATTTTTGCACTTGTTATATCTATTATGTTTCCGTTCTTAAGTTCATTTTTTCTTATATGTCTTGCGTTTTCGCCAAAAAGAATATTTACGCATCCATCTTCGTAGGTTATAGGTAATTAATTTGCAGTAGCAAAGAAAAGCGACGGATAGATAAGATATTGCTGCATGTTATCGGTTTTTAAAACATCGGCATCTTCATGAAGATTCATTACGTTATACGGACGCACGCCAACACATTTTTTGTCGCTAAAATGCTTGTCGATTTCATCGTAGAGTGGCATATTTTTAACCATATTATCTATGTAGCCTGTTTCGTAATATGGATGAGATACATAGTCGAGCATATATTTAAGTATTCCGTCCGTTTCGCCGCTTGCACGCAAAATCATATCGTAGCATTCAAGTCTTGATGAAGAACATCCAAATCTTGGACGAGGATATACGTCACCCTCGGCAAATACCTCATAGCCACAATTTTTACACCAGTTAGCTTCAGTCCTTTGCAGCTCAGTCAATACTCCCAAAGGCTCTTCCCAATATGGCGCACCGATTAGGCGTATAAACGGTTTGGTATTACCTGCCATGACATTTGTTACGTCATGTATATATCCCCAGTTATAACAGCTGCAAACTCCAAGGCGTATTTGTGGAGAAACGCTGTCAAGTGCTTCGCGCAAAGCCTTTGCAAAAGACACCATAGAATTATTTTGAACCTTTATCCATGCGCTGCGGTATTTGTTTTTGCTACCGCTTATAAGATATGGTTTTAACTGCTCCTTAGTTATTTTCTCGCCTAGCTCTTCTTCGATCTTTACCATATGTAAATCACAAAAACATCCAAAGTCGCCTGTTCTCATATCAAGGCGGAAATCATCATCGAGCATAATTATATCAGGACCGCACTCGGCAACGTTTTTTATCCATGTGCAGAAATCGTTTTTAAATCTTTCGCCCAATGGGCAAAAAGCTCCTGTTTCGCCCGTGTTCATGCTATGAATATACTGATAATTTGAAGGGTTGCCAACTTTTTTTGATGTGTGTCCCAAAGTTTCACCAAGCTATATTATAACCTCGAAACCATTTTCCTGGTAATACGAAGTAAGCTCTTTTAATGTCTTAAGATTTTTGGGCGAACTGAATGAATAGTCGAGCTCTCTTGCAATAGCGAGTGCAACTCTTTTTGCACCGCATCTGTTTAATTCGCCAAGGGTTTCTTCCTTTTTAAAATGAGGGTCAGTTCCCGCTACAGGTACAGATATTTTATACAAATTAATCAATTCCTTTCACACAAATCATACATTTTACCATATTATATCTATTAATTATACTATAACATAAAAAAATGCAATATAATATCTTCTCTTTATATTGCATTATCTTCCTGAAAATTATACAAATAGTTGTTATATATAGTGTGAAAATATATTCTATGAACGTTTTTTAAATGCAAAAAACTTCATCATAAGAAATGTAACGGGTATGCCGATTATACCTGCAAGTATATATGCAATAAGCTTGTCAAGCTCAAGCACGTTATAGACTATAAATACAATGATATTTTGGATTATAAAATTTGGCGCATACGAAATGGCAAATTTTATAAATTTTACAAAGCCAAGCGTGGCTTTGAATGTTAAAAACGAATTAAGCAGATATGATATTACAAGGCTTGTTATATAACCTAATACGAAGGCGGTGTTCGGGTCGAGTAAAAGGGAGTAAAGACATGAAAATAAAACTCCGTTTACAGTATTTATGAACCCGATAAATACAAATGAGAGAAATTCTCTGTCAAATACCATTTTAGTAAGCTTTTTTACGGGCGAGGGTTTGTATTCATTCCATTTAACAAGCGTGTCGCCTAAAACGATGTAGCTCTCACCTTTGGCAAGTACGGCAAGTGGCGCATCAGAGAGTGAATCTGAATAAAAATGCTCATATTCTATGTCGCCAAACTGCGCTCTAAGACGCGCAACCTTTTCTTCGCCATAACAGTTGAGTCCGTCATATTTTCCGTCGTGAAGATTTACGCGTGAAGCGATGAGAGTGTTTATGCCGAGTCTTTGACATATTGGATGAAGCAAAAACTCGGGTGATGCTGAAATTATGATGTCATCATCACGATGATTGTCAATATACCATTTTTTTATACCACTCTGGTGTGTATCCCAAAAGGATTCAACCATGATTTCGATGTCTTTGACGCTTTTAAAGAAGCTGTAAAATCTTTCTTTAAACTGCGTTTTGTCATATATTCCTATAATGTATAGAAAGAACATCCATGCCTGATAGGGAAGCCACAAGAGCACGCGAGGTTGTTTTTTTACACAGTAAAAGTAAAAATGCGTTGTGCTGTCGCCGTTATATATGGTTTTATCAAAATCGTAAACGTTCATTTTTTACCCTTCCTTTGCAGTTCAATATAAAACGCAAACAGCAATCTTTATCCAAGGTTACATATGCGAGATTTATATACTCTGCGATACAGTATAATACTTGCGATAAGAGATCCTGCCTCTGCTATGGGATATGACCACCATACAGGCTCAAGTCCGAGTTTGCTTAGTAAGTATGCAGCAGGAAGCAGAAGTATTATCTGTCTTAAAAGAGATACAACAAGACTGTTTATACCAATTCCCACCGCTTGAAACAGAGTCGAAAGAGTAATTCCTATTGCGGCTGAGGTAAAGCACAGGCTTATAATACGAAGTGCAGGAACGCCGATTTCAATCATCTCGGGTGTGGCGTCGAAAATCATAAGAAGCGGTATGGGGAATGCCCAGAAAATTACTGTGCCGATAAGCATTATTAAAAAGGCAATTATAATGCCATATTTTAGTGCAGAGAGCAATCTTTGTTTATTGCGCGCGCCGTATGAATAACCGAGTATCGGCATAAGTCCCTGTGTCATACCAAACACAGGCATAAATACAAACGATTGAAGCTTAAAATATATTCCAAAAATCGATACTGCAACCTCTGAAAAGCTAATAAGAATTTTGTTTAGTGCTGTTGTAAGTACCGAGCCAATTGCCTGCATAACAATTGAGGGTACACCTACAACGTATATATCCTTTACGGTTTTAAAATTCCATTTAAAGCCTTTGAAGGTTATATGTACGTCGTGTTTTTTTGCAAATATAACGATTATTGAAAAAATCATTGCAGAAATCTGACCTATTACAGTTGCTATCGCCGCGCCTGCAACGCCCATCTGTGGCACACCAAAATATCCAAAAATAAAAATCGGGTCTAAAATTATATTTACAATCGCGCCTGTAAGTTGGAAAAGCATTGGATAAATCATATTACCTGTTGCCTGAAGCGTTTTTTCAAGTATACATTGAACAAAGCAGCCTATTGACAGGTATATTACAATATTTGTGTATGTGCAGCTGAATTGTTTTACCTGCGCACTTGCCTGCATCATTGAAAAATACGGCTCAATGAAGAAAAAACCCAAAACAACAAATGCAATCCAGCTGATAACCGCCAACAGCAAGCCATGAGTTGCCGCACTGTCTGCCTCTGCAAAACGTTTTTCGCCAAGACGTCTTGATACTAGTGAGTTTATACCTACACCTGTGCCGACGGCAACTGAAACCATAAGCATCTGTATCGGGAATGCAAGCGATATTGCAGTCAGACCCTCCTGGCTGTAATGAGAGATAAACATACTGTCAACTATGTTATAAAGTGCTTGTATTAGCATTGAAAACATACTTGGCAGTGACATTGAAATTATTAGTTTCATCATTGGCGTAGACGCCATCTTATTGTCTCTAATTTGTTCCATTTTTAGTCTCCTTAAGCGTTAAATATCTTTTCAATTATAGCACAAGATGAATTAAAAGTAAATAAGTTTGCCTGATTTTTATATAAATATGAAAAAAGCTCCAAACCCAAAGGCTCGAAGCTTTTTAAAAAAATTTTTAACCTTTTCGTATGACTATTACTGAGTAGATAAGGGCTATAACGGCGTAGGGGATTAACAAAACAATAGATATGATTGAAGTTATGGGTGGCAAAAAGATTGTGATAAGCATTAATGCTCCCATAATGACCGTTTCAAAACCTATAAAACGGTTTATTTTTCTTGCCTTCTGTGTATCTATATCATAGTTTTTTACATAGTCAAGTTTTGGCAGATAGTTTCCTATCACAATCAGTATACAGCCCACAAGAATCACTGCAACCCTTCTTATATCGACAATCCATCCAAGGCTGAAGCCGATCGTTATTGTTTGTAAAACAATTGACATAACGGGGATAATCCACTTTGTCACTTTCTCAAATTTTGGGCGTTCGCCGTGTTTGTGAGCGTTTATATCGTATACAAAGCAGGAGAAAAATTGTAAAACAGCCATCAAAAATGGCAGTCCGAATACGACAAAGCCCTTTGATGCAAAGTTGTCAGGCTCGTTATTTATATTAAAATGAATTGCCATTGTATCGGGAAGATTCTCCCACAATGCTACACCCAAAAGAATGGGCAAAAGACATACAATAGACGTTATGATAAAACTTTTCCATTTTATAAATTTCATTGTTTATTACCTCCCAGCGTATAAATCCATGATAACACATCTTCAAAAACAGATGTGTTTAATTCATAGTAAATAAAATTTTTGCATTTTTGTTCTGCAATAAGGTCTGCACTTTTTAGCTTTGACAGATGATATGAAACTGTTGCACCCGTCAAATTAAATTGCTCTGCAATTTCCCCTGCGGACTTTCGGCCGTTTTTTAACATTTGCAAAATATCCCTGCGCACAGGATCGGATATTGCCTTAAATGTTTCGTTCATTCCCATTTTATCACTCCTTTAATAATCTATTTAGAAATATTTCTAAATAGATTATATCATGGCAAATATATAAAGTCAAGACCTATTTAGAAAAAAATCTAAATAGGTCTTTTGGATGCAGATAATTTTATTATTAGAATAATTCTGATTTAGTATGTTTTAATATAAGCATGGCAATATATGCTGCCATAGCGGCTTTGATAATATCAAAAACTATAAACGGAAGGACGCCGACTAACAGTGCAGCAATAAAAGCAGTTTTCGTTATCATGGCAAGGTACATACCTCCAAACAAATAGCATACAAAAAGAGATATAAGCATACCTGAAAATAATTTAACAAAGCGTGCAGATTTTTTATCTTTGCTAAAAAGTCCGATTGCAATTGTTATAAAAGGGTATGAGAGTATATACCCACCGGTTGGTCCCGAAAGAATGGCCAAACCACCGGATAACTTTCCGAACACGGGCAGACCGCACGCACCAATTAATATGTATGCAAGCATTGATATTGACGAGTATTTTGGGCAAAGAAGAGCCCCGCACAAAAAAACACTAAAGAGCGACAGGCTGATTTGCACCTGACTTACAGGTATTGGTATTATGATTTGCGCACAGATAGCAGTGAGTGCACAAAATAAGGATGAAAAGAGAAGTTGTTTTGTTTTAAATTTCACTGTTATTCTCCCTCATAAATAGTTTAGTGTTGTTTTTTCTTTCTTAATTCAGAAAAGAAATTGCTCAAAAGTGCGCTGCAATCTTCTTTTAATATTCCGCCGCTAACAGATACATTGTGATTAAATAAATTCGGGACAAACAAATCCACAACCGAGCCTGCTGCGCCGGCTTTTTTGTCGAAAGCGCCAAAATATACATTTTTTATTCTGCTTTGTATAATTGCACCGCTACACATTGCGCACGGCTCGAGCGTAACGTATAAATCGCAATCCTCAAGCCGCCATGAGTCAAGCTTTTTGTTGGCTTTATCTATGGCGAGAATTTCTGCGTGATATGTTGCGTGCCTTTTTGTTTCGCGAAGATTGTGCGCGCGGCTTATTATTTTACCATTACGGACAATGATTGCACCAATAGGACATTCTCCTTTGGCTTCTGCTTTCTTAGCCTCGCGTATTGCCACCTTCATAAATTTTATATCAAATGCCATATAAATATCCTCGTTTCGCATACAATTTTGGTAAAATATATTATATATTTTAAAAAATTACTCGACATTTGTCAAGAAATGTGTTAAATTAAAAGTAGGAAAAATTTTTGTAAATATGTGAAAGGATGCCAGCATATGAAGAAATGTTTTAAATGTGAACGTGAGTTTGATGATGATGTGCAGTTTTGTTCAGGTTGCGGCACGCAGCTTGGAGAAGAAGTACAATCGCCTGAATGTAGCGATGATAAAAAGAAAAATGTGAATAATGAGACTGTAAACGTTGGCGAATGGCTGGTTATGCTTGTTAATATTATACCATTTATAGGGCAGCTTATATATTTTGTCATAATGCTTGTATGGGCGTTTTCGGATAATATAAAGCCGAGTAAGAAAACCTTTGCAAAGGCAAATCTTATTATATATGCCATATCGGTAGCTATTCTAATTGCGGCGTTTTTCCTTATATTTATAGGTGGAATAGGGTTGTCGTTACTTTATTGGTGACAGTATATTTGTTTGGAAACAAACTTTTATAATAAAAATAAACGGAGGGGAAAAATTTGGAACAAACAGTTTGGCTACAACAGACAATTTGGACAATAGTGCCGCCAATAGTAGCGATTGCGCTTGCGCTTTGTACCAAAGAGGTGTACTTTTCGCTCTTGGTTGGCATTATTTCAGGAGCACTTATGTACACAAACTTTAATCCGATAGGCGCTGTTGAAACGACATTCAGCATTATATCGGACAAGGTTGGAGGAAATATGAACATTATCATATTCCTTGTACTTTTGGGTATGCTTGTTGCACTTATGAACAAATCGGGTGCTACACGCGCATACGGTAACTGGGCGAAAAAATCAATAAAATCAAAACGTGGAGCACTTGCTGCTACCTCGGCGCTTGGTGCTTTGATTTTTGTTGATGACTATTTTAACTGTCTTACAGTTGGAACGGTTATGCGTCCTGTGACAGATGCTCACAAAATTTCAAGAGCAAAGCTTGCATATATTATTGATGCAACGGCCGCACCAATATGCATAATCGCACCTATTTCAAGCTGGGCAGCTGCAGTTGGCTCATCACTTCCAGAGGGAAGCACGATAGACGGCTTTACATTGTTTTTGCAGACAATACCGTTTAACCTTTATGCACTTTTGACGCTTGCAATGATCGTATTTTTGATTATTACAAACTTTGACTTTGGCGCTATGAAAAAGAATATCGAAACAAAAGCTGTCGATGCTGAAATAAACAAGAGTAATGATGAGCTTGTTATAGAGAATTCCAAAGGTAAGATTATAGACCTTGTAGCACCTATTTTGATTTTGATTGTTTTGTGCGTACTTGCTATGCTTTATACAGGTGGATTATTTGATGGTGTTGGCATTGTAAATGCCTTTGCAGATTGTGATGCATCGCTCTCACTTGCTTTGGGTTCATTCTTTGCAATTATTCTCACATTTATTTTGTACATACCGCGCAAGGTTATTACATTTACTGAGTTTGCACAAAGCCTTGTTGACGGCTTTAAGGCTATGGTACCTGCAATTCTCATCTTGACATTTGCTTGGACACTTAGTGGTATCTGCTCAGAGGATTATCTTAACCTTGGCGGATATGTAAGTGGAGTTGTTGAGCAGAGCAATATGTCATTTGCATTACTACCGGCAATATTCTTCCTTGTTGCACTTGGTCTTGCTTTTTCAACAGGTACTTCATGGGGAACATTTGCTATACTCATTCCGATTGCTATGACAATATTCTCAAATGAGGTATCGCATCTTACAGTTGTTACAATTTCGGCTATACTTGCAGGCGCTGTTTGCGGCGACCACGTTTCACCGATTTCCGATACAACTATTTTGTCATCGACAGGTGCACAGTGCAATCATATTGATCACGTTTCGACACAGATGCCGTATGCACTGCTTGTAGCAGGCTGCTGCTTGGTAGGTTACGTTGTTTCGGGTCTTACAAATGGCTGGATAGGCCTTTTGGTTTCGGCAGTTGTTATGTTTGCAATACTCTTTGCAATATATGCAGCTTCAAAGAAAAAGGAAGCGTAATTATATTTGATGAAACTATAAAAAAATAAAGAAAGTGTGTATGAAAATCTTCATACACACTTTTTAATATTATTCTTTATAGTCGCCGCGCTCATATGATATTTCATAACCGATTGAGTGAAGGCTTTGTTTTAATTTTTCAAGACCTTCAGCGGCTTCCTCGTCTGTGCAGGCTTTGTCATTATACAAAAGATAGTTTTTTCGTGTTGACACAGGCGACAAATTTGGCATAATTACGTTTGCGCCCGACAATATGCCCAAGTTGCGTCCATCTTTATCAAGCGTAGCGAGAGCTGTTGTTGAGGGAAGAAGCACCTTTGGAAACATCAACCGACACAAAGAAAGCATAAATAACGTCAGTTCAAGTGAACCGTTCTTCATATCCTTAAACGGCGTGTCAATGTGAGAAAGAAAAGGTCCTATTCCAATCATTTGCGGTCTGAGGTTTTGAATAAAAATCATATCATCAGCAAGATTTTCTTCTGTCTGATATGGCGAGCCGACCATAAATCCCGTTCCGACCTGATAGCCGATTTTTTTTAAATTATATAGACATTGTTTTCTGTTTTCAAGCGATAAAGACGACGGATGAAGCTTTGCGTAGTGATCATCAGTTGCCGTTTCGTGACGCAAAAGGTATCTGTTTGCACCAGCGTCAAAAAGACGTTTGTATGAATCATACGAGCGCTCGCCAAGCGAAAGAGTAATTGCACAGTCGGGATAACGCTTTCTTATTTCTGCTACGATAGAGCACATATAATCGTCTGTATAAAAAGCATCCTCGCCACCCTGCATCACAAAAGTGCGAAAACCAAGCGGATACCCTATGGCACAGCACTCTAATACCTGCTCTTTTGTAAGGCGATAGCGACTGCAGTTTTTATTGCTTCTGCGTATGCCGCAGTAGTAGCAATCGTTTTTGCAGTAATTTGTAAGTTCGATAAGTCCACGTATATATATTTTGTTTCCAAAGTTTTCACGTGATATTTCAGATGCTTTTTCCATAGCATATAAGCGCACGGCGTCACGGTTTTTAATAAGCTCTATCCACTGCGCGCGGCTTAAATTATGTTCTTTTATAAGCGTATCGATTAAATTTTGCATTCTGATATCACCTCGTTTTATTCTATAATACCGCCGCCAACAACATAATCGCCATCATAGAAGACTACTGACTGACCGCTTGCAATAGCGCGCTGCGGCGTATCAAATGTGCATTGCATACGTCCGTTTTCGAGCGGAGTTATTGTAGCCTCTACGGCGGGCTGTTTATACCTTGTTTTTGCAAAAACGCGCATCGGTTCTTTTAGCTCGTCAAACATAATCCAGTTTGTGTCACGTGCGAAAAGCTCGCGTGAGAAAAGCTGTTCGTGACGCCCGAGAGTGACCGTGTTTGTTGCGGCATCCTTTTTTATAACATACCTTGGCTCGCCAAAGGTAATTCCAAGTCCTTTGCGCTGACCGATTGTGTAATGTATTATTCCGTTATGCCCTCCCAAAACATTTCCATCTGTATCTATAAAATTGCCGCACTGACATTTTTTATTTATGCTCCGTTCTATAAACGAAGCATAATCGCCATCAGGAACAAAGCATATATCCTGACTGTCAGGCTTTTTTGCGTTTATAAGGTTTCGCTCTTCTGCCATCTGGCGAATTTGCGGTTTTGTGTATTCACCGAGAGGGAAAAGAGTGTGGGCAAGTTCGTCCTGCGTCATTGTATAGAGTACGTATGTCTGGTCTTTTGATGTATCGGCTGCTTTTTTTAAAAGATATCTACCGCTTTTTTCATCGTACTCGATTTGCGCATAATGTCCTGTTGCAATAAATTCATATCCAAGCTCTCTTGCACACTCGAGCATTTTTGAAAATTTAAGATGTCGGTTACAGTTTATGCATGGGTTTGGAGTTTCGCCGCAAAGATATGAATTTATAAAATTGTCAATAACATTAGTTTTAAATTCATTAGAAAAATCAAACACAAAATGCTCAAAACCCATCTTGTGTGCTAACTTTTTTGCATCTTGAGTATCGGTAATTGAGCCGCATACAGCTGCATTATCATTTTGTGAAAACAACTTCATTGTAGCGCCGCAAAGAGTATATCCTTTTTCTTTTATAAGTGCTGCCGCAACTGATGAGTCAACGCCGCCGCTCATTGCCACCATTATTTTTTTACACATAAAAATCTCCGTTTCGTATATAAAAAACAAAATAAAATCTGAAAAATACTTTAACCTAATTATATTATAAAAACAATAGTTTGTAAAGTATACGCTCGTGGTAAATTTATGTATTGTTATGTATGGCATAAAAAATCAAATTATACATATTTTCCCGTTGACGCTTCGGCTAAAATATTATATAATATAATTGTTACAAATGAAAAACACTATACGGATGGTTACTGTTATGGGAAAAACTAAAAGGAGTATACTGGCACTAATTTTAGCGATAATTATTATGAGCTTTATGACAAGCGTTTTTGCTTTCGCACAGGATGTAAAAGTGCCTATAATTTTATATCACAATATTGCAGAAAATACAGGGAAGGAGTATTATGACCCGTCCTTGAATATTCCTGCAGATTTGTTTGAAATGCATATACGCACTCTTAAAGAGACAGGCTATAATGCCATTACATATGAGCAGTACTACAATTATGTTATAAATGATGAGCCTCTTCCCGAAAAGCCTATTATTATAACATTTGATGATGGATATTCAAGCAACTACATATATGCTTATCCGATACTTAAAAAATATAACACAAAAGCAACAATTTTTGTTATCACAGACAGACGTGGCATGTCGCTTAGCAAAAACCCTCATTTTTCATGGAATCAGGCGAGGGAAATGGCTGACAGCGGGATAATTGATATACAAAGTCATACGTATTCACATCAGGCGGCGACATCGCTTTCTGATTTTGATTTGGTTTTTGAGCTTAAAACATCAAAGAAAATGATTGAGAACAAGCTCGGCAGAAAATGCAGCGTTTTGGCGTTTCCGTTTGGAGATGCGGGTGAGCGTGAAATTGAGGCAGCAAAAAAGGCGGGATATCTTGTGGTAAACAAGGTCGGCGATCGAGGTGTTAATGCCAAAAGTGATGGCGTTGATGCACTAAAACGTATAACTGTACATGCTGATTGGTCAGCACAAAGATTTCTTGAAGTGATCGATGAAAATATGAATTTATAGTATTGTTGAAATTAAAAAGCTCTGATACATTCTGTATCAGAGCTTTATTTGTAAGTTAAAAATATCAGCCTGCGCTTTCTATTTCTTCATCAACAGCGATGCTCAGCTGATTTTCTATTTCATCCATATCAGCCACTTTTGTAAGCACAAGCTCGCTTATCAAAATCTGCTTTGCATTTGAAAGCATTTTTCTCTCTCCGGTAGAAAGCCCCTTTTTTCTGTCGCGGCACATAAGATGTTTTACAACATCCAAAACTTCGAGTATATCTCCGCTTTTAAGCTTTGCCATATTGTCGCGAAAGCGTTTGTTCCAGTTGGAATCCTCGTCGCACATACGTGAGTAGAAATGAGCCAGTACTTCTTTTGCTTTTTCTTTGGTAATGATGTCACGCACGCCAATTTCCTCGGCGTTTTTCATAGGTATCATAACCTTCATATCTCCTGCAGGTAAACGCATTACGTAATATGAATGGATTTGACCGAGGATTTCCTGCTTTTCTATAGCTTCAATCACACCGGCACCGTGCATAGGATACAACACCCTGTCTCCTATTTTGTAGTTCACAGTATATTACCTCCAAGCCTTGAGCGGAAAGAAAATCACGCTGTATATGTATATTTTTATTATCCGCCACTTATGACTATATTATACCATATTAAACAAAAAAAGTCAAGCGACAAAACAAAAAGAAATCGGCCAAACCGATTCCTTTTTTATGGTTATAATATTGTGATTTTGCATAAAAATTTGCAAAAGTCGGTTTATTTTAGAAGATTTATTATTGTACTCCAAAAATAAGGTCTGCATATGTTGGATACGGCCAGTATTTACTTGCAACAAGTGTTTCTATTTCGTCGGCTACAACACGAAGCTCATTCATATTTGAAAGAATTTTTTCTTTGCAGAAAAGTGCAATCTCTTCAACATCGGTATACTCCTTTATACCAAGAAGCGACTCTTCAAGTTCATTTGTCTTTTTATAAAGGTTGTCATTGAGAGCGGAAAGCTTGGTAATAAGGCTTTCTTCTGCGGTGCAGCTTATTGTCATAGAAAGTGATTTTTTAGCACAAAGCGTATTAGTAAGCTCGCTTACATACGAAATAGATGCCGGCAAAATGTCTTTTCTTGCCATGTCTATCATTGTGAGTGCCTCTATATTTATTGCCTTGTTATAGTTGTCAAGCAAAATCTCGCATCTTGAACATACTTCTGCAGGCGTGAAAATACCGTGTCTTGCAAAAAGCTCAATGTTCTTTTTGTGTTTAAAGTAGGGGAAGGCATCGGGAGCTGTTTTAAGATTTAAAAGACCGCGTCTTTTTGCCTCGTCAACCCATTCTTCAGAATAGTTGTTGCCGTTAAAGATAATGCGTTTATGCTCTTTTACGGTATCGCGGATAAGCTCGTTTAATGCCTTTTCAATATCGTCTGCTTTTTCAAGTGTGTTTGCAAATTTATCAAGCTCATCTGCTACAATTGTATTCAGGATTATGTTGGGCCCTGCAATTGATAAAGCAGAACCGCACATACGAAACTCGAACTTGTTGCCTGTAAAGGCGAACGGAGAGGTGCGATTTCTGTCGGTTGTATCTTTTACAAAGTGTGGAAGCGAGTTTACGCCTGTTTCCATTATGGCCTTTTCTTTTTTTACATATGTTTTGCCGCTTTCAATTGCGTCTAGTATTTCTTCAAGCTCATCGCCTAAAAACATTGATACAATAGCAGGTGGAGCCTCGTTTGCACCAAGGCGGTGGTCATTTCCTGCGCTTGCAACAGAAAGTCTTAACAAATCCTGATACTCGTCAACAGCTTTAATAACTGCACAAAGGAAAAGTAAAAACTGTGCGTTTTTATGGGGGCTTTTGCCGGGATCAAGCAGATTTATGCCATCGTCTGTGGAAAGTGACCAGTTGTTGTGTTTGCCACTTCCGTTTACGCCTGCAAACGGTTTTTCGTGTAAAAGACATACCAAATTATGTTTAAGTGCCACTCTTTTCATAATTTCCATTGTGAGCTGATTGTGGTCACAGGAAATGTTTGTTGTTGTAAATATAGGTGCAAGTTCGTGCTGAGCCGGTGCAGCTTCGTTGTGCTTTGTCTTTGCCAAAACACCAAGCTTCCACAACTCTTCGTCGACCTCTTTCATATATGCTACTACGCGAGGCTTTATTGCGCCGAAATAATGGTCCTCGAGCTCCTGACCTTTTGGCGCTTTTGCACCGTAGAGTGTTCTTCCGGTAAATATGAGGTCCTTGCGTTTATCATACATATCCTTGTCAACAAGAAAATATTCCTGCTCGGCACCTACTGTAGTTCCAACGTGTTTTGTTGTTGTATTGCCAAGAAGGGTAAGTACACGCATTGCCTGTTTGTCGATTTCTTCCATAGAGCGAAGAAGGGGTGTTTTTTTGTCAAGCACTTCGCCGCCGTATGAACAAAAAGCAGTAGGTATGCAAAGGGTTCCGTCTTTTATAAAAGCATATGACGTAGGATCCCACGCAGTATAACCTCTTGCCTCAAAAGTTGCACGAAGACCGCCGGACGGAAAAGAAGACGCATCAGGCTCGCCTTTTATAAGCTCCTTACCCTTAAACTCCATAATAACTGAATCGTCTTTTGCCGCAGTTATAAAGCTGTCGTGCTTTTCGGCGGTGATGCCGGTCATTGGCTGAAACCAGTGAGTATAATGGGTTGCACCCTTTTCGATAGCCCAGTCCTTCATAGCGCTTGCAACAACGTTTGCAACGTCTATTTCAAGCGTTTTGCCTTCTTTGATAGTTTTTTGAAGTGCCTTATATGTATCTTCGGGCAACCTTTCTTTCATAACTTTTTTGTTAAAAACCATACAGCCAAACATTTCGGGAATGTTATTCATAAGAATACCACCTCTATATCATCAGTATTATTTTTTGTATTGTCATGTAAAAAATAAGGCGCCGTGAGAGTAAAACCCACAGCGCCTTTGCTGTCTACGTTGGTAAGTATATACTATTTTGCGGATTTTGTCAACATATTTTTTCTTTTTATTTCTTTTTAAAGACGTTGTTTTACAAAATAATAAGTTCTTTTGTAAAATCGCTCAGATTTATTGGTTTTTCGTTGTTTATAATAATCAAGTCCTCAATTCTTACACCAAACTCATTTTCAATATAAATTCCGGGCTCAATTGTTACGACCATACCATTTTCAAGTGTTTTTGTTGATTTTGGAGAAAGAGTCGGTTGTTCGTGAACTTCTATGCCTACTCCGTGTCCGAGTGCGTGACCAAACTCTTTGCCGTAACCCGCCTTTTTAATAATATCGCGTGCTGTTTTATCAACATCAAAGCAAGATGCACCTGAAACAGCTGCGTTAAGAGCGGTTTTTTGCGCCTTTAAAACAGTTTCGTATACGTTTTTTTGTTTATCCGTCACAGAGCCTATAGCCACTGTTCTTGTCATATCAGAGCAGTAGCCGTTATAAACGCATCCAAAGTCAAACGTTACAAAGTCGCCGTTTTGCAGTTCCTTATCGCAGGCAACTGCGTGAGGCATTGATGAATTTTTTCCTGATGCGACGATTGTATCAAAAGAGACAGCGCTTGCGCCCCTGCTTTTTACAAGATGCTCAAATGTTAATGAAAGCTGTCTTTCACTTATACCTGCCTTTGTTTGCAAAAGAACTTTTTTAAAAGCCTCGGTTGCAATTTGTGCCGCCGTTTTTATGTTTGTAAGCTCGCTTTCGTCTTTTATAAGTCTTAGCGGCTCTATTAGTGATGAGCCGTCTGTAAATTCTATACTTGTAAGTTTTTTTTGATATGCCCTGTATCGTCCGAGTGTGAGATGGTTTTCCTCTATTAATAACGTTTTTATTGTAGGCGGGATTATGTTTTCTATGCCGCGTGCTATATTTTCCACACAAAAACCGCATGTATTCATTTTTGCCACTTCTATATAGCGAAAATCAGTTACTATAATGCGGTGCTGCTTGTCAATTATGAGCATACCTTCGCCAGTAAATCCGCTTAAGTAAAATATATTTTCCCGGCTTGTTATTAAAAATGCTTCGCCGGGATTTATATTTGATACAAGACGCTCTGCTCTGCTATTCATATTGATACCTCCACACAAGTCTGCAAAATCGAAGATTTTCCTTACGTATTATTATACCTTATGCTTACAATTTTTTCTATACTTTTAAAAAATTTTTTATTTTAAATCATAATATCTTGTCAAAGGATTTTTGAGCTTTTTGGCGTATATAATATATAGGATGTAAAAATTTAGAAAAGAGGGGTATTATTTTGAAAATAGTTGCTGTAAACGGAAGCATAAACAAAGATGGAAATACATTTTATTTACTTGATAAAATACTTAAGATATGCGAAAAAAACGGAGCACAAACACAAATTATAAATGCAGCCGAGGCGGTGGGTGATGCAAAAACACCTTTTTGCACTTGTTGCTCGACGCCTTGCTCAAAGGTATGCTATAAAGGCTCGCTTCTTGATGAGGCTTATAAAGCGATTGAAGAGGCAGATGCGGTAATTTTCGGAAGCCCTGTGTACTTTGGCTCTATGAGTGCACAGCTTAAAGCGTTTTTTGATAAAACGCGAGAGGTGCGCTTAAGAAAAGCATGGGTTGGAATTCCTGCAGGAGTTGTCAGCGTGGGTGGTTCTAAGTACGGCGGACAGGAAGCGACGATGAATGCAGTTCAGGATTGCCTTTTTATATCGGGCATGACTATTTTTGGCTCAGGATATTTTACAACAGACGGCGGACAAATGGGCATAGGTGCACACAAGCCTGCGTGCGAGGATGAATTTGCAAATGCAAGGTGTGAATCTATGGCGGCGAGGTTAATGTTTGAAGCGTCAAGAAATGAGCTTTATAAAAAGAACAGATAAATATAATATTGAGATGTAAAATTGTGAAGGGAGGGTCCCAAATTGATTACAATAAGAGAGCAAACCGAAGAAAATGAAAAAAAGACATTGTCTGAGTATGCACAATTGGTAACTGATACAAAAGGACGTGAGCATGAACAGGAGATGTGTCGTTTTCGCACAGAATATCAGCGTGACCGTGACAGGATTGTTCACTGCAAATCATTTCGCAGATTAAAGCATAAGACGCAGGTTTTTATAACGCCGCAGGGCGACCATTACCGTACGCGACTTACCCATACTCTTGAGGTAAGTCAGATTGCGCGTACGATTGCGCGCTCACTTCGTCTTAATGAGGATTTGACTGAGGCAATGAGTCTTGGACACGATTTGGGACATACGCCTTTCGGACACAGAGGTGAAGATGCTCTTGATGCGCTTTGCGAAGGAGGATTTCATCATTATGAGCAAAGTCTTCGTGTTGTAGATGTTTTGGAGGACGGTCACGGTCTTAATCTTACATATGAGGTGCGTGATGGCATACGAAACCATACAGGAGAGCATCAGCCATCTACACTTGAAGGAAAGGTTTTAAAATTTGCCGACAAGTTTGCATATATAAATCACGATATTGACGATGCAATACGAGGAGGAGTGATATGCCAGTCCGATTTGCCAAAAGAACTTATAGAGATTCTTGGTGATAAACATTCTGACAGAATTGATACAATGATTTGTGATACTGTTGAAAATTCGCTCGGTAAAAATGATATTGTTATGTCAAAAGAAATTGGAAAAGCAATGCTTGATTTAAGACAATTTATGTTTGATGTTGTGTATAATTATCCGCCAAAGCGTGAGGAGGAAAGAAAGGCATCACACATAATAGAGGAAATGTTTTGTCATTTCACAAAAAGGCCTGAGCTTTTGCCTGAGGAATACAAACAGTTTTTGTCAAAGTATCCTGTTGACAGAGTCGTTTGTGACTATATTGCAGGAATGAGCGACGATTATGCCGTGCATACATTTACAAATATATTTGTGCCAAAATCGTGGACGGTATTTTAAGAGCAGGGTATATCAGAGGCAAAAATTGTATAAATTTTCATATAATGTGGAAATATTAACATATATTTGCCTAATGTTAAAAGAAGGAATTTATACAAAAATGTCGAAATTAGTATATTGAAGATTAATTATTTTCGAAAAGATGTAAAGTACGTGTGCTTTACATAAAATTGACGCAAAATTTTAGAAGGGGAGTTTTTTGGTGCTTTATTCTGACGAGCTGATTGGTGAGGTATTGTCTGCAAATGATATTGTAGATGTTATTTCTTCATATGTCGCTTTGAAACGAAGCGGTCGCGGGCTTGTTGGCTTGTGCCCGTTTCATTCGGAAAAAACTCCGTCCTTCAGCGTTTCGCCGGACAAGCAGCTTTATCATTGCTTTGGTTGTGGCGAAGGCGGAAGTGTACTTACCTTTGTTATGAAGATGGAGAATCTTGATTTTGTTGAGGCGGTCAAATTTTTGGCAGACAGAGCACATATTGCTCTTCCCGAGCCTGAGATGAGCGAAAGCGTGGATAAACACTTTAAAAAGAAACAGCGCCTTATAAGTGCAAATACGTATGCGGCAAAGTTTTTTTATAACTGCCTTATTTCAGAAAGCGGGAAAACCGCGCGTGATTATTTTGATTCGCGTGCACTTTCGCCAAAAACGGCAGCACAGTTTGGGCTTGGATTTGCACCTGATGGCAAAAATTTACTTACAGAGCATTTAAAAACGCTTGGTTTTAAAGAAAATGAGCTTGTCGATTTTGGACTTACAATTATAAAAGATAATAAGTATATTGATAAATTCCGTAACCGCGTTATGTTTCCGATTATTGATGTGCGCGGTAACGTGATAGGCTTTGGCGGACGTGTTATGGACGATTCGAAGCCAAAATATTTAAATTCGCCTGAAACAATAGCTTTTAATAAGAGGCTTAATCTGTTTGCACTTAATTTTGCAAAAAACAAAAAAGACGATACGCTTATTTTGGTAGAAGGATATATGGATGTTATAGCGCTTCATCAGGTGGGTATAAATAATACAGTAGCAACACTTGGAACTGCGCTTACCGAGGAGCAGTCACGTCTTATTGCACGCTTTGCAAAAAATGTTATTTTGTGCTATGACACTGATGAGGCAGGTGTCAAGGCAACGATGCGTGCAATAGATATATTTTCAAAGACGGATTG
Organism: Candidatus Aphodoplasma sp.; assembly: GCA_045592745.1. Classification (GTDB taxonomy): domain Bacteria; phylum Bacillota; class Clostridia; order UBA1381; family UMGS1253; genus Aphodoplasma. The sequence continues at coordinate 74,313 of JAZNVH010000010.1, forward strand.
TCGCGTAAAAGTTTTAAGCCTTGTAGGTGCAAAGGACCCTGATGAGTATATAAAGGCTCATGGCGGGGGAAGTGAGGCGTTTTTAAGTGCAGTCAAAAAGGCAGTTCCTGCCACGATGTTTCGCATTAACATTTTAAAGAAAAATTATGATATAGATAACAGCATTGACGATAAAATAAGCTTTATATCAGAGGCTGCAAAGATTTTATTATCAACAAACAATATGGTCGAGGTCGATGCTTATGCAGATATGCTTTCAAAGAACTATGACATAAAAAAAGAGTCTGTATATGCTGAGATAAAAAAGCTTGGATCAAAACAAGACAGGCAGACAATGGGACGGGTGGTGCGTCAGAGTGCGTCAGCTGGAGTCAGCAAAAATGAGCCGACAAAGCAAAGCGTTGCGCAGGCGCCGCCATCTATAAAAGGTGTAATGTCACCCATAGAAAAAGCAGAAAAAAGTCTTTTGTCGCTGATATTTGTGAGCAGAGCGGCGGCAAAGACGGCTCAAAACGAGCTTGCGAGCGATGAGTATTCAAATCAAATACATCAAAAGCTTGCAAAAATTTGTTATGATACGTGGGATTCGGGCATCGCTCCTGACACAGCGAGGATTGTATCAAGCTTTGAAAGCTCGCTTTCGGGATATGTGACACAGGTTTTAATGGACAAATCGGTTTATGACGACGAGGTATCGGCTGCAATGGATTTGCTCATTACGATAAAGCAAGAGAAGATTAAAAAGCAAATAAGCGAGGAAAGTGATCCGGCAGTTTTGATGAAGCTATTAAAGCTGCAAGCGGATTTGAAGCAAAAGAGAGGAGGAGCGCCGCTATGAGTGATGTTGAAGTCAGCAAAAAAGCGATAGCAAGGGAACTTCTGGAGCGTGGTAAAAAAAGCGGTATGCTGTCATTTAAAGAGATAATGGATGCCTTTGAGGCTGTTGAAATTGAGCCGGAACAGATTGATAAGGTGTATGAAACGCTTGAAAAAGCGGGCATTGAGATTGTCGGCGATATTGACAAAGAGCTTGAAGAAATTGAGATGGCAAATGAAGATGTAGAGGATCTGTCTGTACCTGAAGGAGTCAACATTGACGACCATGTCAAAATGTATCTTAAAGAAATCGGCAAAGTTCCGCTTCTCGATTCTGATGAAGAAATTGAGCTTGCAAAGCGTATGGCAGAGGGTGACCCTGCGGCAAAGCGTCGTTTGGCAGAGGCTAATCTACGCTTGGTTGTAAGTATTGCAAAGCGTTATGTTGGACGTGGTATGCTGTTTTTGGACTTGATACAAGAGGGAAACCTTGGTCTTATCAAGGCTGTTGAAAAGTTTGATTATACAAAGGGATATAAGTTTTCAACATACGCTACATGGTGGATACGTCAGGCAATTACGCGTGCTATCGCTGATCAGGCCCGTACAATTCGTATTCCGGTACACATGGTTGAAACAATAAACAAGCTTATAAGAGTGTCACGTCAGCTTTTGCAGGAGCTTGGACGTGAGCCGCAGGCAGAAGAAATTGCAAAGGAACTTAATATGCCTGCAGACAAAGTGCGTGAGATAATGAAAATTGCACAGGAGCCTGTATCGCTTGAAACTCCAATAGGCGAAGAAGAGGATAGTCATCTCGGCGACTTTATTCCCGATGATGATGCTCCTGCACCTTCCGAGTCGGCAAGCTTTGTTTTGTTAAAAGAGCAGCTTTTGGATGTTCTTTCAACACTTACTCCGCGTGAGGAAAAGGTATTAAAATTGCGTTTTGGCCTTGACGATGGACGTGCACGTACGCTTGAAGAGGTTGGCAAACGCTTCAACGTTACTCGTGAGCGTATAAGACAGATTGAAGCAAAGGCATTAAGAAAGCTTCGTCATCCGAGCAGGAGTAAAAAACTTAAAGATTATCTTGATTGATAAAAACACAATAAAAAGCTGTCTTATATAAGACAGCTTTTTTTGATGCGAATTTTAAATATAAATGACATCTATGCCATGGTCGCGTGCATAACGCGAGGTATAATATGTTCCGCCTGTTTCTTTTCGCATATAACATATGCAGCAAGAAGAGTTGTCGACCATATATCTGTTTCGAAGCTGCATACAACCTGGAAGATACTTTTCGGAGGTATATATAACCTCGTCAGCGTGGCTTAGTATATGTTCATAGGTTTGTTTTTCGTATTTATTAAAGTATTTTGACTGGCTTTTGCATGGAAGTGCCATTATGAGAGAAATATTATTATGAAGTTTTTTTTGCTCTAACACGCATATTGCTGCGAGAGTGTCAAAACCAAGTGCACCGCCGCAATAAAATCTTGTTATACCATGAGTTATGAGTGAGGCTATTTGCGATGAAAGCCTGCTTTTTATTGTATCCTGGTCGCTGGGCTCAATATGTCTGTGTCCTGTAAAACAACATGAAATACTTTTCAAAAAAATCTCTCCCAATATACTATTTTGTCCATCCAACATAGGTGAAGTATTTGTTTTTCAACGGTTGGGCAGCTTTTTTGGCCGCATCATAGCTGTCAAAAAGAGCAAAAACAGATGGGCCGCTTCCGCTCATAAGTGCACCGAGTGCACCGTTTGCTAAAAGCTCGGATTTGATATCGCCAATGATGGGATGCATTTTTACCGTTACTTCTTCCATTACATTTACCATATTTTTTGAGACCGTTTTTACATCGTTTTTGGTTATTGCATCAATCAAAAATTGTGTGTCGGGGCGCTTTTGTATTGGCGCTTCGTCAATTTGTTGATATACAGTCGGGGTAGATACGCTAAAATGCGGCTTTACTATTACTATCGGTGTTTTTGGAAAATCATTAAGAGGTGTAAGCTTTTCGCCTATTCCTGATGCAAGCATCGTTTTAGCGTGTATACAGTATGGAACATCTGCGCCAAGTTTTGAGCCGATAGAGCAAAGCTCATCTTCTGTAAGATTTGTTTTATATAGCATATTAAGACCGCAAAGCACCGCAGCAGCGTTGCCGCTTCCGCCTGCAAGTCCTGCCCCTACGGGAATACGTTTTGAAAGTTCGATTTTTACTCCGCTGTTTATGCCTGTGTATTCAAAGAAGCTTTGCGCAGCTTTATAGGCGAGATTTTTTTCGTTGCAAGGTAAAAAGCTCAGATTTGTGGTAAGTGATATGCCGCTGTCTGTGCGTGTAAGCGTTATACTGTCGCACAGTCCACAGCTTAGCATAATCATTAAAACTTCGTGGTATCCGTCGTCACGTTTGCCGACTACATCAAGACTTAAATTTATTTTTGCATGTGAATTAAGTAATATTTTATCCATAAACAAGCTCCCTCTTTTGCTTCGGGGTATTTTTAAATGTACTAATATTATATCACAAAAAACGTAAAACGTAAATACAGTTTTTTACAAATTAATTCGCAAATCAAATACATTTTTTTGTTGACTTGTAAATTGTTTGATGGTATAATATCTCTTGTTGCAGATAATATTTGCTGGTGTAGCTCAGTTGGTAGAGCAGCGCATTCGTAATGCGCAGGTCACGTGTTCGAGTCACGCCACCAGCTCCATTTACCCATTTGGTATATGCCAAGTGGGTTTTTTGTATACTATTTAAGGGATGAAGTCCGGTTTTGTGGAGTTCATCCTTTTTATATATAATATTAATTTTTTTGCTTTGCATAGTCAGACGGCGATATTCCGAAATGTTTTTTAAACATTTTGGAAAAATTGAATATATCAGAATACCCAACAGAGTGTGCCACGACAGAAACGCTTGCCTTGCTGCTTTTGATAAGAGAGGCGGCAATGCTCATACGATAATTAAATAAATACTTTCCAGGAGAGATTCCTGTTTTTTTTGTAAATAATGTTGTAAAATAACTTCTGTCAAGATTAAGCCTCGCGGCGATTGAATCAACGGTGAGTTCTTTCATATATTCAGAATGTATACAGTCGAGAGCTTTGTCTACGTAGTCGGATGAATGATTTTCGTTATCTAGAAGAAGTGCAAACAAATCCCAAAGCTTTGCACAAAGGTATGCGCTTCTACCATTTTCAAAAAGCTCACAGTTTTTCATTGAATTAAAAATACCTAAAGCCTCGGGACAATGCAGAGTATCAGGAAGGGTAAAAGGTATTTTTGTCGAGCTAAAGCCTATCCAGATATAGCTCCACGGTTTTTGAGAATCTGCTTCATAATAAATCTGTGTATATGGAGGAATAATGAAAAGTTCTCCCGGGCCGAGGTTGTATTCTTTGTCTTCGATAATGAATTTGCCGAAACCTGAAGCAACAAAATGGATCACATAGTGCTCTCTTACGGCAGGCCCAAAATGATGATTTTTTTTGCAGTTCTCGTATCCAAAAACGATAGGATTTATATCACCGTATTCACAGTCTGTTATGATAACATCATGACGAGTCATATTTTGCCTCCTTAAAAAAACAACAAAATGACAAATAATTAACATAATTATAACATTGGCAATAAGCAAATGTCAATATATAATAAGATCAGATAGACAAACTGTGAACATGGTAAATATTGCTGCTAATGCGGCTGTATTTGAAGGAAAGGATTGGATAATATGGCAGAATTAAGATATAATCCTATGACAAAGGACTGGGTCATGATAGCATCTCACAGACAAAACAGACCACAGATGCCAAAGGATTGGTGCCCTTTTTGTCCGGGCTCGGGAAAAGTTCCGGAAAAATTTGATGTTTATAAATATGATAATGATTTTCCGGCGCTTTCGCAAAATCCGCCTATGCCTGATGATGTTGCCTCGGGCATATACAAAACAATGCCATCTTATGGCAAATGTGAGGTTATACTTTATTCGCCCGAGCATACGATAACGCTTCCTGAACTGTCTGTTGAGCATATTAAAAAGCTTGTGGATTTATGGACAGAGCGTTTTGTTGAAATTAAAAAGGATGAAAAAATCAAGTATGTATTTATATTTGAAAATAGGGGCGATGTTGTCGGTGTTACAATGCCACATCCGCATGGGCAGATTTATGGCTATTCGGTAATTCCCAAAAAAATCGAGCTTGAGCTTGAGTCTGCAAAGGAGCATTTTGAAAATACGGGCAAATGCCTTTTCTGTGAAATGCTTGAAGAAGAGTATAGGGCAAAAGAAAGAATTGTTATTGAAAATGATGATTTTGTTGCGTACTTACCGTTCTTTGTTGAATATCCTTATGGTATGTATGTTGTATCAAAAAAGCATAGGCAGAATTTGGAACAGTTTAGCGAGAGTGAAAAATATAATCTCGCAGATATTTTAAAAAAGGTTACGGGCACTTTTGACTCGCTCTTTGATTATAATTTCCCATATATGATGTGTATGCATCAAAGCCCTGTAAACAGTGAGGACTGCTCGGATTATTATCATTTCCATATTGAGTTTTTTCCGCCTATGCGCTCTGCTGACAAGCAAAAGTTTAATGCGTCAAGCGAAACGGGTGTGTGGGCACATTGTAACCCGACCGCACCTGAGGAAAAAGCAGAAGAATTAAGATGTGCATATCAAAAATTTCTTGATAAAAACAAGTGAGGAGAAATGTTATGAACAAGCAAAAGCTGATTGAAGAATTTATTGCACTTTATGGGGGCGAAAAGGAGTCTGTAAGAGTTTTTGCATCGCCCGGAAGAGTGAACCTTATCGGTGAGCATACCGATTACAACGGAGGCTTTGTATTCCCTGCGGCGCTTACAATGGGCACAACCATAGCTCTTCGTGTGCGTGATGATAACATTATAAGAATGAAAGCAACAGACCTTGATGATATCGTAGAGATAGACCTTTCTGCGCCTGAAAAATATAAAGACATTTTTTGGGGAAATTATCAGGTGGGCGTTTGTACAGAGCTTTTAAAAGCGGGCTATGAAATAGTTGGATGCGATATGCTATATGACGATACACTTCCGCACGGGGGAGGGCTTTCTTCATCGGCGGCAATCGAGGTTGCAACGGCTTTGGCATTTGCGACGCTCTCAAACGAGAAAAAAGGAATCGACAAGCCTGTAGATATGATTGAAATGGCAAAAATCGGACAAAAGGCGGAAAATAACTATGTCGGGGTAAACTGTGGCATTATGGACCAGTTTGCGTCGGCAATGGGAAAGGAAAATCACGTCATTTTCCTCGATTGTAAGGACCTTGACTATAAGCTTGTACCGCTTGATATTTCGGGCTATAAAATTGTGATTGCAAACACGAATAAAAAGAGAAGTCTTGCAGATTCAAAATACAACGAAAGACGCGCCGAGTGTGATGCGGCTTTGGAAAAGCTTAAAACAGTTATTGATTATGATTATCTTGGTGTGATACCCGTAGATGTTTTTGAAAAAAACAAGTACGTTATTGGCGATGAAATCAAAATCAAAAGAGCGACACACGTTGTATATGAGTGTGACAGAGTTTTAAAGTCGATTGAGGCACTTAATAACAATGACGTTATAAAATTTGGCTCTCTTATGAACGGCTCGCATGATTCGCTTCGTGACCTTTACGAAGTAACGGGTATCGAGCTTGATACGCTCGTTGACGAGGCGAGAAAGATTGACGGCTGCATCGGTTCGAGAATGACGGGAGCAGGTTTTGGCGGATGCACAGTAAGTATTGTAAGAGAAGATGTGGTTGACAAATTCAAAGAAGAGGTTGGCAAAAACTATACCGATAAAATCGGCTATGCACCGTCGTTTTATGTAAGTGATCTAGGCGATGGGGGAAGAGAAATAAAATAAAATTAAAAGGCTTGTCAGTTGACAAGCCTTTATTGCTGCAGAGCATATTTACATCATTTCCGACAATTCTTCCCATTTGATATAAAGCTCGTCAAGCTGCGTTTGTAATGCTGATATTTCTTCTGACAGCGCGGAGGCTTTTATATAATCCGTGGCGTATTCATCCGTTATGAGAAGAGCGTTTGCGTCACCGATTTTTTGTTCAATTTCCGCTATTTGTTTTTCTGTTTTTTCAAGAGTTGCGGCGTTTTTTCTCTTTTGTGACTCGGCGCGTTTCTTTTCAAGATACATATCCTTGTTTGAAGAAGCAGATGCCTCCCTTATTTCGGGGACAGCTTTAAATTTTTCTAAAAAGTAATCGTAGTTTCCCTGATAATTCGTTATCGAGTTGTTTTGCATATACAAAACTCTGTCGGCAAGCTTATTTATAAAATATCTGTCGTGCGATACGACAAAAAGCGTTCCGTCATAATTTAAAAGTGCTTCTTCGAGTGCCTCGCGTGATGATATATCAAGATGGTTTGTCGGCTCATCTAAAAAAAGCAAGTTTGCGCCCGAAAGCATAAGTTTTACAAGTGATACCCTTGCACGCTCGCCGCCTGAAAGTGTGTCGATTGTTTTAAAGACGTCATCACCTGTAAACAAAAATGCAGCCAGCGCGTTTCGTATCTGGGTGAGGCTTAGCTTTGGGTACGCATCATACACTTCATCAAGAACTGTTTTGTTATAAGAAAGATTTTCTTGTGTCTGGTCATAATATCCGATTTTGACATTATTGCCAATGGAGAATTCGCCATCAATGGCTTTTAGTTCTCCCGTCAAAATTTTAAAAAGTGTAGTCTTTCCACAGCCATTATCGCCAAGCAAAAATACGTGCTCGTTTTTCTTTATTTCAAGGTTGATGTTTGAAAAAATCTTGTGAATTCCATACGCCATGGAAAGCGAGTGTACGCTTAATATATCGTTTGCTGTGCAGGGAGTTGCATTAAAGGAAAAGCGAATTTTATCAGGTTCTCTTTCTACCGCCTCAAGTGTTTGTTCAAGCTTGTCAATGACTTTTTGCTTGCTTTCGGCAGTTTTTATATTCTTTTCACGGTTCCAGCGCTTTTGCTGTTCAATAATTCCCTCAAGCCTTTGGATTTCCTTGGTGGTGTTCTCATACCTGCGCTGTTTTGCAAGTCTATATTCCTCTTTGAGCTTTAAATAACGCGAATAATTTGCTTCGTATGCGGTAAAAGTGTTATTTTCAAGCTCAAAAGTTCTGTTACATATTCGGTCTAAAAAGTATCTGTCGTGCGAAATGACCACAAATGCGCCATTATAGTTTATTAAAAAGTTTTCAAGCCATTCGACAGATGAAATGTCAAGATGATTTGTCGGCTCGTCAAGCAGTAAAAGATTTGAATCACTTAAAAGTATTTTGCAAAGAAGTACACGCGTTTTTTGACCGCCGCTCAGCGTTTCAAAAGGTTTATTTAATTCGCTTTCATCAAAACCAAGACCTATAAGGCTTGAGCGTGCAATACTTTTGTAGGTATAGCCGCCGCGCGATTCAAACCGCACCATCAATCTTGCCTGGCGGGCGATAAGCTCTTCAAGTTCACCCTTGCCGCTTTCGATGCTTCTTGAAATCGTTTCAAGCTCTTCTTCCAGAGATAGCATGTCCTTGTATACGCTCATAACCTCTTCAAGCACAGTATTATCAGAGTGGATGTCGGCGTGTTGCTGCATATAACCTATTGATGTATCTTTATTTATAAAAATTTCGCCATCGTCAGCATAAGAAGGGTTTAAAAGCGTGCGAAAAAGAGTTGTTTTTCCTGCACCGTTTACACCTACAAATCCGATTTTATCTTTATCGGAAATGTTAAATGATACATTTGAAAAAACAACATCCTCACCAAATGATTTATTAAGTTTTGATGCATTTAAAAGTATCACTATTAATCACCGACAAATATTTTATCACAGAATATAGTTTTTGTAAACTAAAAAAGATGCTGTATCTTTTTCTTGACAATTTTAGGTTGTGGGGTTAAAATTATATTCGAAAAAAATATACAGAAGGTGATAAAATGAAGAAAAAATTATTGGTTTTTGCTTTGATGCTTGCGCTTTTATTATGCTTTGCAGGATGCACTGGCGAAAAAGTAAGCGTAAATGTCAGCGTAAAAATAAGTGCAGATTATGATATAGTAAATAAATCTTTAACGGTAAGTGCAAAAGAGCCTCACGCATCGGATGCTATAATTTATGCATGCCAGAATGAGAAGGTTGCGTATACGATAAACGATGGATTGTTTGATGATTTTGGCGGTCTAAAATCGACCAAGACGGACGGATGGCTTTTTTATGTAAACGGACAGATTGCTCAGTTAGGGGCAGAGGATACGCCCATTAAAGATGGTGATGTAATTGAATTTAGATATGAAAATTATGAAAGTGCATTTGATATGAGCTTTTGAATATAAAATAAAAAAGGTGTAGCATTTTTTTGCTACACCTGTATTTTTATGAAATTAAAGCTGACCTTTTCGGTTAACAGCACTTACAACAACGCTTGTAAGTATTGCTGCTACGATTGCTTCAGGGACGCCATTTATAAGAATAACTGACAAAATAACCGAGTAAAGTGCATCTGCTGCAATGTTTTTAACGCTTCCATAGCTTTCGCCAAAGAACAGATAAATCATATTCATAACTAAAAGTGTATTTGTAAGTGAACCCAAAAGTCCGCAAATTGCGTAATTGATTTTATTATTAAGCTTTGTGCTTTTTAATAGTTTAAAAGCGTAATACGGAACAACACCGACCAAAATTCTTGGAACAAAGCATATCACAAGGCTTAAAAGATTACCCGAATTTCCGTCCACGGAATAAAAAGGCGTAAAAACAAACGATGTTATAGTAGGGCTGAAGGTGTTTGTATACAGGCTTGTAAGTCCAAAAACAAAGCCTAAAACAGCGCCGCAGCCAGGGCCTAAAAGAAGAGAACCGATTATTACGGGAATATGTATAATTGTTGCGCGAGTAAAGCCGAGCGGTATGTAGCCTATAAACGGAGTAAATGTAAGAATAAGCTGTATCGCAATTATTATAGCCAGCCTTGCAAGTTTTTTTGTTTTTTCGTTTGATGTTGACAATGGTTTAACCCCCTTAAAATACCATTTATATATAAACTTTAGCTACATTATATACCTGTAGAAGCATAAAATCAAGAAAATTATACTATATGAAACAAAAATGTGAAAAATTCGCAAAAATGGGGGAAACAATTATTTAAATTCGTATATATTTTTTATATTGTGCTTGACTTTTTTTAGATATTTGATATAATCAATATGTCAAGAGTGCTTATTTGTACGTTTTTTTAAACGCTTTTATAGATGTATATTTTTACATATGCATTTTCTTGTAAGGAGGGGGGATACAAGGTGCAAATTACAGAGAAACACGATGTATCTTATTCTTCCGTTGCCGATGAGAAACTTGCAATTATGGCACAAAACGGCGATGTCGGCGCGACAGAGTATATATTAAATAAATATAAGGGACTTGTCAAAGCACGCGCAAGAGCGTATTTTCTTATAGGAGCTGACCGCGAGGATATAATTCAGGAGGGTATGATAGGCTTATATAAGGCGATACGCGACTTTAGAGAGGACAAGCAGTCGAGTTTTTCTGCATTTGCTGATTTGTGCGCTACACGTCAGATTGTAACGGCTATAAAGACCGCTACGCGCCTTAAGCATATACCGCTTAATAATTATGTTTCTTTAAACAGACCGGTGTATGAGGATGAGTCGGAAAAAACGCTTATTGACCTTGTATCAGAAACGATTGTATCAGATCCTGAGCAAATTGTTATAAATGATGAGGCATACAGGCACGTGAGCACAGAGATTTTTAAATATTTAAGCAAGTTTGAAAAAAGTGTGCTCAGTCTCTATCTTGACGGAAAAAGCTATCAGGAGATTTCAATTATATTAAAAAGAACTGCAAAATCGATAGATAATGCACTTCAGAGAATTAAAAGAAAGCTTGAAACACAGCTTGAAACAGCACAAAAATAAATGGCTTTAAAAAAGTGAAAAACAATGCAAGGGTGGCCGGGAGTGCTTTCTTTGATTGTTATATAAATTTTCTCTATATGGTCTACATAGTTACAGCGGTTTTTTCGCCTGCGTGAGCGATTATAGAGGCACCAATTATTCAAAGTGAGGGGATTAAAATGTACGAAGACAAGACACTAATCTGTAAGGATTGCGGAAACGAGTTCGTTTTCACAGCAGGTGAGCAGGAATTCTATGCTGAAAAGGGCTTTGAGAATGAGCCACAGCGTTGTAAGGATTGCCGCGTTGCAAGAAAAACCGCTATTAAACAGTCAAGAGAAATGCACGAAGTTGTTTGTGCTGATTGCGGAGCAGTTACACAGGTACCGTTCAAGCCTAAGGGTGACAGACCTGTATATTGCAGCAACTGTTTTGAAAACCACAGATAAAAAATTAAGCACACACTATGTTATGTAGTGTGTGTTTTTTTGTAATGGACTTGATTTTTATAAAAAAAGGTATATAATAATGTCATAAACGATTTATAATCTGGATAGTTACTACTACGAATGATAATAGGCGGGTTGAAGTGATGTTTAATATAAATAGTGCATCAAATAAAACATATAAATTTATAAAATCACTCTGTATGAAAAAGGCAAGAGTGGAGCATGGTTGTTTTGTTGTAGAAGGCATTAAATCAGTATATGAGGCGCTTGTATCAGATGTCATAGTAGATATGGTTCTGATAAGTGATAGTGCTGTGTCAAAATGTTCGCAGATAGTAGAACTTGCGGATAAACAGAATATACAATTATATTCGGTTGGTGACAGTCTTTTTTCTTCTGTCAGCGATACAAAAACGCCCGAGGGTGTGCTTTGCGTAGCAAAGATGTATAAAAGTAATAAAATAGATTATAAAAACGGTTTGTATCTATACTGCGATAACCTGTCTGACCCCGGAAATGCGGGAACGCTTATACGATGTGCTGATGCTGTCGGTGCATCGGGAGTGTTTTTCTCAAAAGGCAGTGTAGATATATATAATCCAAAAACTGTGCGTGCAACTATGGGCTCGCTTTTTCATTTGCCTGTATATGACGGGGTAGACGAGCAAATACTTCTTGATATGAAAAAGAAGAATTTTAGCGTTTATGCAGGAGCGCTCACTGATAATGCGCTTGATTATAAAGATGCAGTGTACCCTGAAAATACAGTAGTAGTTATTGGAAACGAGGCTAATGGGGTATCGGATAAGGTGCTTAATATCGTAGATGACGCGGTAATTATTCCTATCACAGGACGTGCCGAATCATTAAATGCTTCTGTGGCAGGCTCGATACTTATGTATGAGTGGAGAAGAAACAACTGATTTTAAAGGAGTATATAAATGAGTCTTGATAAAAACAGATTTGAAAAACAGCTTTCTTTTTTGATTGAAATTGATAAAATGAAGAGCGTATTTCGCCGTACAATGCTTATTGATTTGACGCGTCGTGAAAATGATGCAGAACATTCGTGGCATTTTGCGCTTACTGCACTGGTGCTTTGTGAGTATGCAAAAGATGATGTTGATATAACAAGAGTTATTAAAATGGCGCTTGTGCACGATTTGGTAGAGGTGTATGCAGGCGATACGTTTGCATATGATGAGGCAGGCTATGCTGACAAAGAAGAACGTGAGCTTAAAGCGGCAGATAAAATTTTTGGTATGCTGCCTGACGACCAGCGCGATGAGTTTAGAGCGCTTTGGGACGAGTTTGAGGATTTTAATACGAAAGAATCGTGCTATGCAAATGCAATAGACCGCTTGCAGCCATTTATAAACAATTATAAAACTGATGGTTATACGTGGCGTGAAGGAAATGTTAATAAAGCGCAGGTATATAAGCGTATGGGTGCTGTGCGTCTGTATGCTCCGGAGCTTTGGCCGTTTCTTGAATATGTTATTGATGATGCAATCGAAAAAGGATATATAAGACCGTAATGATTTTTGAAGGAGGAATCATTATGACAAAAACTAAAAAAGCATATATTATTGGAATAATAACAGTTGTTGTGTGTGCAATAGTATTTATTGTTGCAGTTATGAACACAAACAAACCAACCACCATAGAATACCATCCGGACTGGTCCGAGCATTTTACTGCTTTTAACGACGCATATATCAATGCGGATTGTGTTGTAACCGCAAAAGTAAGTGAAACTAACGTATATGAGCGGTATGGAATAGTTTTTACAGATGTTGTTCTGGATATAGATAAAGTATATAAAGGAAATCCCGATATAAATAATACCAAGGTCATATTTACGGGTGGTATTATGGATAATGTAGAGCATAAGGTTAGCGAGATTGTAATTCCAGAAGCAGGTAATGCTACATATCTGTTCCTTTTAAGCGAGCAGGATAATTATGGTAGCCGTGGTATTATGGGAGGATATCAGGGAATATTCAAACTGAGCTCTTCTTCGATATTAAATTTCTTTAGTACACAAAAAAATGGTATAGTAAGTTACAATCCAGAAAACAATCTTGAACAGGAGTTGCTGGCAGGAAACAATGATATTATGACAATTATCAAAGAATACCAAGCAAAATAATTATCCATTCAAATTAAAAATAAGCGACACGTTTTAAAAACGTGTCGCTTTTATTTTTGCATCATTTTTGCTTTTGCAATAAGTGCGTTTGTATCGTTTTCGATTTTGCCCTCTATTACAAGTGTAAGTAGCCGGTCAAGCACGTTTCCTATTTGTTTTCCCTCAAAGCCGAGTGATAGCATATCGTGTCCGTCTACGGCAAGGTGTTTTAGTGAAAAACATTCGCCTTCGTCAAGTACCTCTTTAGCAAGAACTTCGATTTTCTCAAGCGCAGAAACTCTGGGCGCGATATATGGTTTTGCGTGCGCAAGAGTATCTGCTTTTTGAAGGCATATAAGGTCGAAGAACAGCTCTTCATCAAGTCGCCCAAGCCACTTTTTTATACTCTTTTTTGTTTCGCAAATCTGTGCATCGTGATATTCGATTAATTTAAGCACATTATGTTTTGTAGCATTGTCGCACCTTAGTGAGTTTAGTATATCGCGAGCGTGCTCAACACTTTTTTTCGCGTGTGAGTAAAAATGTCCCTCACCATTTTCGTCAAGGCTGAAACAGTCTTTTTTGCCAATATCGTGAAAAAGTGCCGCAAGACGAAGATGCAGCTTTGGCTTTGTGTGAGAAAGAGTGCATATGCTGTGGCGCCAAACGTCATATATATGATATTTGCTGTGCTGCTCAAAGCCGAAAACACCTTCAATTTGCGGTATAAACACGGCTATGACATCTTTGTATTCGTCAATTATTTTATCGGCGTTTTTGCCGCATATAAGCTTGAAAAATTCGGTGCATATACGCTCTTTTGCAATATTTTTTAAAAGCTCTTTGTTTTTGTGTATGCTTATTTTTGTTTTTTCTTCAATTTCAAAGCCAAGAGCGCTTGCAAAACGCAGTGCACGCAAAATGCGAAGTGCATCTTCTGTAAAGCGCGTGTCGGCATCACCCACACAGCGTATAATTTTTTCTTTAAGGTCGCCCTGTCCGCCAAAACAATCAACTATCCCGACTTTTTCGTTATATGCCATCGCATTTATTGTAAAATCACGCCGAGAAAGGTCATCTTCTATATTTTTTGTAAAGCTAACACATTCGGGACGGCGATTATCCTTATATTTTCCGTCAATTCGGTATGTTGTTATTTCAATAGGTATTTTTTCAATTACAACTGTAACCGTGCCGTGTTTTAATCCCGTTTCAATGACATGGTAATTTTTAAAAACCTCACATACCTGATGCGGAAGGGCGCTTGTTGTTACATCATAGTCAGATGCGCCCCTGCCAAGCAAGTTGTCACGAACGCAGCCACCGACAATATAAGCGCCATAGCCTTTTTTTTCAAGCGTGTCAAGTATGATTTTTGCATAAGAGGGAATATTAATCAAATCAATCACCGGTTTTATAATTTAATAAATTAATGTGTAAGAGTATTTATTATTTCACTTGCACTTTCATAATCAAGTGTGTCGCGCAAATTTGACAAAACAACGAGTCCGCGTTCGTCATAGAATACATTTATGCCTATAATTTCCGATATTGCGCGCACTGGTAAAAACAATCTGTTATATGCGTTAACTGGGGGTTGGTCAAGGGTGAGTGTCTGCTCTTCATAAAAACGCATTTCGCTCATATAGCGTATTATTGTGGCATCCTGATTATCGGGTGAAAGCAGGATTGATATATATGGACTTTGCACAAGAGCGCTACTTGATATATAATCCCATGTAACGCTGTAGCCACCAAGATTTTCAGCAATAAAACGCATTGGAAGAAGTGTGCGTCCGTTTGATACAAATGAGCATACTGCCTCATTTGAGGGGTCAATCATCTTTTTTGTACCATTTACAAGCGCCGTATTTGAGTCGACCATTAAAGAAATTTCAAAGCTGGTATCGGGGACGGAAACAGACTCGTAATCGTATGAGATTACAGGCTTTTCCTGCTCCTCCTCGGGAGTCTGGTAGTTAAGATCACACATTATAAAGTGTTTGCCGTCTGCTTTTCGGCGCACAAGCATTTTTCCTTCGCTAAAGCCACCATAATGAACAGGCATATATTTATTTGAACTGTATATTGTTGTGCCGTGTGTGTTCATTACAGAAAGAAGGTCGCCGCCAATGTTTACGCATATTCCGTTTGAAAAGCTTGAGGGCATAAGGTCTGCGTCTATAATTGCAATTTCTTTGCCGGTTTTGTCAATCAAAAATATTTTGTCACTATTAAGCTTTTTTGCCCAGCATAATCCTTCGTGATAGGCGGTAGCGTCGGTGTATTTTCCGGGCTCTATTATAAATTCGCCATTAGTATTTATAAGGCCCATATGTATATGCTTAAAATTATATCCCATATCCTTGCTTGCCCAGCACACTCCGTCATTAAACTCTGATGTCCATACAAAATCAAAGCCTGTTACAAGCTCACCTGCTGTATTTAAAATTGCATATTTTTCATCTTCATTTTGAACCCAGCACACACCATCATTAAATGAACTTACGGGCGTATATGAGTCGTCCTTTATTATATCAACAAATTTGCCTGTTTTATCTATAAAGCCTGTTTTGTCGCCTTTTGTTACAAGAGCAAGTGAGTCTGAAAAATCGCTTGCTTCATCAAAGGCAGGCTCTATCATAAATTTGCCGCTTTTGTCAATGTATCCAAACATTCCATAAGCGACTTTAGCAGGAGCGAGGTCGTTTTTAAATGAGCCTGCATAGGCAAATTTAAAATCAATTACGGTTTTCCCGTCGGCGTCAAGATATCCGCTTTTGTGGTTTTTGCCACACACCATAATATGATTTTGTGACATCTCATTTGCATCATAAAACTCTCCATCATAATCTATTTCGATAAATTCAAAACGAGCAGTTGATACTGCACCGTTTGCCAAAGCGGGCGTATATGATAAAAATATGACAGAGGTTATATATATAGCTAACAGTACAAGTGATATTTTTTTCAAATTAATTACCTCTCTTAAATGTAGTCTTTATCTATATTAATTACTGTAAAATAGTTTTTATCAAAATCAAAAACTTTGTCTTGTATGTGCGCGGCAAGATGTGTGTCGCTTATATCAAAGCCGAAGGGTACAACAAGGTCAAATATAAGATTTGTATGTGTAGGCCCTGTCACCATTCGAAAATCGTGTATGCTGAGATGTGCGTCTATGGATTTTACTATATCTGTTACAATTTCCTTTGTTTTATTTATAATTACATTGTCTGTTTCAATCGGGTCCATATGTATCACCGCATCACATCCATAGCGCGTACAAAGTTCTTTTTCTATAAGGTCTATTGTATCGTGCAGCTCCAGTACATTATCGCTTGCGCGCACTTCTGCGTGCAGTGAAAGCATAAAACGAGTCGGGCCGTAATTGTGTATAATAAGGTCGTGCATACCAATTATTCCATCGTGTGAAAGTACAAGAGATTCTATTTCACCGACAAGCTCTGCCTCGGGTGGTTGGCCAAGCAATGGAGAAAGCGAGTCGCGTATTGTCTGATAACCCGTAAAAAGAATAAAGCACGCCACAATCAAGCCGATATAGCCGTCAATAGAGTAGCCTGAAAAACGAAATATCAATATTCCAACAAGTACAGCCGATGTTGAAATGCAGTCCCCAAGACTATCTTTTGCAGCCGCAAGCATTGATTGGGAATTTATTATTTTGCTGATTTTGCGATTAAAAAAGAACATCCACAGCTTTGTCAAAATTGATATTATAAGTATTATAACACTTATGTGTGAGTAGACCATTGGCGATGTGTTTAAAATTTTATCGAATGAAGTGCGTAAAAGCTCGATACCCATAAAAAGAATAAGTATAGAAACTAAAAGTGCCGATATATACTCAATTCTTCCGTGTCCATAAGGATGCTGTTTATCAGCGGGCTTTCCTGCCATTTTAAAACCTATAAAAGTTATT
Source organism: Candidatus Aphodoplasma sp. (assembly GCA_045592745.1). Lineage (GTDB taxonomy): Bacteria > Bacillota > Clostridia > UBA1381 > UMGS1253 > Aphodoplasma. The sequence continues at coordinate 91,628 of JAZNVH010000010.1, forward strand.
ATCGAGGAAAGTGCATCGGAAAGGTTATTGAGAGCATCCGCAACAAGCGAAACTGACATACAAAGCATTCCGATCAAAAATTTTATTATTGACAGTATCACATTAAGAAGTATTCCTGTTATACTGCCTAAAATGCCATATTTTTCACGCACTTTAGTATTTAAAACGTCATCGCGATTTTTTATAAACAGTTTAAATAACAAACTAGACATGCTTTTTATCTAATCCTTTCATATTGGATATACCAAAAATTATGACATATAAATGAGTTTTTGTCAAGCCGTGCGGGGCGCTTTTGTCTCAATGCGTAAAAACAAAAAAGACTTGACTGGAAGTAAATTTTAGAATACACTATTTGGTGGGGAAAATGAAAATTAAATAATTTTATACGGAGGGGAAAATATGATTGGAGCTATAAAACCGATTGCACTTTTGCTTATTTCCAATATTTTTATGACATTTGCGTGGTATGGTCATTTGCGCTTTAAAAACAGCGCACTTTGGATAGTTGTGCTTGCAAGCTGGGGTCTTGCGTTTTTTGAATACATCTTTCAGGTACCTGCAAACAGAATTGGCAGTAATTATTTTACTACAGCCCAGCTTAAAATTATTCAGGAGGTAATTACACTGACTGTTTTTTCAATTTTTTCTGTGGTGTATCTTAAAGAAAAGTTTACTATAAATTATTTGTATGCGTTTATATGTATGTTTGGTGCAGTATTTTTTATTTTTAAAAAGTAGCAAAATGCGTACACCACACAAGGCGTATAAAATGCACAATAGAGCCTTTTGATTAATGTGGTTAAAACAACATAAAACTTAAAGATGAAATTCGCCAGGTGGCGAATTTCTTTTTGTATATGCCTTGTGTTTTGAACAAACCTCACCTCTCGTCGTACACACGTACGACTTCGGGTACCCCTATGGGTTCGGTTTGTCCAATCTACGCTATTTTTCGTCCAAACCAAAGGAGCTGTAGAAAAATGATTTCATTTTTCTACAGCTCCTTTAATTTTTTATTATTTCAATTTTTCTTCAAGTAACGCTTTTATTACGGCAGGGTCTCCTGCACCTTTTAATTCTTTCATACAAGCACCAAACAATGCCTGAAGCGCTTTTACTTTACCGTTTTTAAAGTCTTGTACCGATTGCGGATTTTCCTCTATTGCCTTAATGACAACTGCTTCAACGGCAGATGCGTCAAACTTTTTATCAAGACCTTGTTCTTTACAGTAAAGGGCAGGGTCAACGTCGTTTTCAACTACTGCAATTAAGATTTTCTTGCCGGCATTACGGTTAACAGTGCCGTCATTTACCATTTTTATAATACTAAAGAGCTTTTCGGCACTGATTGTTAATTCGTCTATCGTCTTGCCGTCTTTTCTCAAAACGCCAATACAGTCAGTCAAAATCCACGTTGCAGCATCTTTTGCCCCGCATCCCATATTAACAACATCATCAAGAAGCTTGCTTATCCTGTGGTTTGAAATAAGCATGTCAATTTCTTTTTCGGAAATGCCTGCCAAACGGTAATCCTCAACCTTTTCATCAAGAGCGGCGGGTTTGTTTGCTTTGATTTTTTCAAGCCATTCGTCGTCTATGATTATCGGCATAAGGTTTGCGTCGGGGAAGTAGCGATAATCCGCTTCAGTTTCCTTGTTACGCATAGCAAAGGTTTTTCCGCTGACATCATCAAAACGTCTTGTTTCCTGCACAAGCTCTTCTGTTTCAAATTCCAAAGCATCAATGTGGCGCTGCGCTTCGTAGCGGATTGCACGCTCAATTGCTTCAAATGAGCTCATGTTCTTAATCTCTGTACGTACGCCAAATGTTTCGCTTCCTTCGGGGCGAACAGAAATATTAACGTCGCAGCGCATTGCGCCTTCTTCACATTCTGAAATTCCGGCAGAGCGGAACATTGATTTTAATTTGTTTAAGTAGGTTACAACCTCTTCTGCGCTTCTAAAATCGGGCTGAGTTACAATCTCGATTAGCGGAACGCTGGTACGGTTAAAGTCTACATAAGAATATTTGCCACCATGGACAAGTTTGCCTGCATCCTCTTCCATATGAATCTGCTTAATGCGTATATCACGACTGCCTGCTGATGTTTTAAGTGTTACGCATCCGTTGGTGCAAATAGGATGATTAAGCTGTGTAATCTGATATGCACACGGAAGGTCAGGATAGTAGTAATTCTTTTTATCAAAGGTTGTGTATCTGTTTATTTCACAGTTAAGCATAAGACCTGCTGTAACAGCAAGCTCTACAACGCGCTTGTTCATTACAGGCAGCATTCCGGGCATACCGCTGCAGGCAGGGCATACGCAGTCATTAGGCTCGTTAGCGGAGCTGTGACCGCCACACGAACAGAATATTTTTGATTCGGTACTAAGCTCAACGTGAGTTTCAAGACCGATAACCAATTCGTAATTCATAATCATTCACCCTTCCTTTCGGCCGCGTCTGCAAAACCAAGAAGCAGAGGCTCGGAAAAATGCTTTCCAATAAGCTGGACACCACCACTAACCATTGCAGGCACGCCAATAAGGTTTGCCAAAGAGGTGAACACGCTCTCATCAAACACCTTGCCAAAGGCTTCGTGAATATCGTACGCTTCATAAGCTGTTTTACTCATAGCAGGAGTCAAAATAGCATCGTAATTTTTCATAAGCTCTTCAAATTTTTCTGCTATTACACGGCGTACTTTTAATGATTTATTATAGCATTCTTCGTAACGGTTTTTGGAAAGAACATCAGAGCCATACAAAATCACTGATTTTGTCAAAAAGTTAAAGCCTTCTGTTCTTGAATTTACATATAACTCGTCAATGTCTTTGTATTCTTTGGCGCGATGACCAAATTTAACACCGTCATAACGGGAAATATTATTGCACGTTTCTGCTGTCATAAGAATCTGCCATGCCACGTTAACAGCATCAAAAATATCAAATGAGATTTCTTCTACAACAACACCATTCTCGCGTAGTGCGCCAGCAAAAGCGTTTATGCGTTCTTTTGTCTGCTCATCTGCTTTTTCGACGAGCTCTTTTACAATGGCGACCTTTTTGCCCGAAACATTTTCCAAGCTATAGTCATAGCTTTCGTTTCTGAGGCTCGTTCCGTCTTTTTCGTCGTGTCCTGCAATAATCTGCATAATCTCTTTAACACCTGATGCATTTTTCGCATATACACCGACTTGCTCACCCGAAGCAGCACACGAAATTACACCATAGCGTGAAACCGTGCCATAGGTGGGTTTTAAAAAGTCGATGCCAGATAATGCGGCGCTGCGTCTTGTAGCGCCATTCATATCTACGCCAAGAGCGGCTTTTACATCGCCATCTGCAACCGCCTGTGCGGCTGCGCCTTTTAATGAGCCTTCCTGATTTTCGTAGTATGAAAATTCACCAACAAGGTCAAGACCAAACTCGCCAACATGTGTCTTTCCGGCAACTTTATATCCTTTGCTTTCAAGACGTGTTACTGCCTCTGCGCTAAAAAGCGGCTTGAAGCCTTCAAGTATTTTAGAGCCTGCACAGCTTTGAGCGTCTTTTACTAAAATTGTATCATCAACTGCGATGTTACCATCGCCTAATTTCGTTTTATAATAATTCATCCTGCACACCTCACTTTACAAGTCTTGGCACCTGCCAGCTGTCTTCACTGCGCTCGGGAGCACCTTCTAAGAGGCTCTCACGCGTGAACGGCTGATGGCGGACATCTTCGCGCAGTACATTTGTCATAGGCATAACATGTACCATGGGTTCAACATTTTCTGTATCTATCGTAGAAAGAATTTTTTCTTTTTCGCTCATAGCGGCAAAAATTTTCTGAACCTTATTTTCTTCTTCGCCTGAAAGGGCGATCTGGTTTAGCTGCTGTGCATTAGAAAATGTCGAGCGCTTGCTCATAGATGATTTACCTGTGTTTGATGGGCCTGATGCACGCTGCGCGAGTGCGTTTGTATTTCCCAAAAGGTGAACATCTTCAAGCTGTTGATTTGATACAAAGCTTGGCGCACCTAAAAGAAGGTCCTGAGCGTTGCCGTTTAGAGGGAATGCAATAACGTCTAAAATCTTTTCTTCATCGGTTAACAGCATTACCATTCTGTCGATACCGGGCGCCATACCTGCATGAGGCGGAGCACCGTATTGGAATGCTGTATAAAGAGCATTAAAACGCTTTTTAAGCTCTTCCTCTGGATAACCTGCAATTTCAAATGCTTTTTTCATGATGTCTATATCATGGTTACGAACAGCGCCCGATGCAAGCTCTATGCCGTTACCAACAAGGTCATACTGATATGCCAGAATTTCGGTAGGGTCTTTTGTAAGAAGAGCATCCATACCGCCCTGGGGCATAGAAAATGGGTTGTGTGTAAAGATTATTTCGCCTGTATCCTCGTCTTCTTCGTACATCGGGAAGTCTACAACGAAGCAGAACTCGAATGCATCTTCGTTAATCAAATCAAGCTGTTCTTTTTTAGCAAGCCATGTGCGTATAAGTCCTGCTTTTTTCTCGGTATCATTCTTTTTATCATCACAGATAAAGAACAGTGTTTCGCCTTCTTTTACACCTGTTAATTCAATTATTTCTTCTTTTTGTGCGTCACTTAAGAACTTGGCGATAGGACCTGCAAATATGCCATCTTTTAAAGTGATATATCCAAGACCGCCAAGACCAACCTCAAGAGATGTTGCATATTTTAAAGAATCCTCAAAGAATTTTTTTGATTTGCCCTGACAGTTTGCCACGATTCCGCGCACGGGCTTACCCTTAAAAGCGGGGAAGTCAACGCCAGAAAAGAAATCTGTCAAATCACAGATGATAAGTGGATTTCGAAGGTCAGGCTTATCAGAGCCGTAATACATCATCGCATCGGCATATGTTATGCGGCGAAACGGCTTTGGTGTAACCTTTTTATCGGAAAATGTTTTAAATGTATCATAGATTAAATCTTCGCAAACATCCAAAACTTCTTCTTGCGTAGCAAACGCCATTTCAAAGTCGAGCTGATAAAACTCACCGGGAGAACGATCAGCGCGGGCATCTTCGTCACGGAAGCACGGAGCAACCTGAAAATATCTGTCAAAGCCCGACACCATCAAAAGCTGTTTAAACTGCTGCGGTGCCTGCGGAAGTGCGTAAAATTTGCCCGGATGCTTACGGCTTGGTACCAAAAAGTCTCTGGCGCCTTCCGGAGAAGAAGCAGTCAAAATCGGAGTCTGCATATCCAAAAAGCCTTTTTCCTCCATTTTGTTTCTCAAATGGCGGATAATCTTTGAGCGTTTTACCAAATTATCATGGTTTTTTGGATTACGCAAATCAAGATAGCGGTATTTTAAACGAAGCTCATCCTTGCTCAGTCTTGAAGTGCGCACATCAAAAGGCAGATTATTAAGACTTTTGCCTAAAATTTCAAGAGTGTCTGCTACAAGTTCTACATTACCTGTATCAAGCTTGTAGTTTACGGTTTCTTCGTCACGCTTGCTTACGATACCTGTAACAGAAATAACTGTTTCGCGGTTTACATCCTTTACAAGCTTGTCATCATGGATGACCACCTGTGTTACGCCTGTGTAATCACGAAGGTCGATAAAAATAACACCACCGTGGTCACGCACAACGTCAACCCAACCGGCAAGTGAAACAGTTTTGCCGATGTGCTCATCACGTATGTCATTACAATATAGGGTTCTATACATGATATATTCCTCCTGTAATAGTGTGCTAAAAAATAAAAGTCCCGAAAATATACAAAAGTATATTTTCGGGACGAGTAAACTAACATTTAACCCGCGGTGCCACCCGCATTGATGCTAAAAGCATCCGCTTTTTATATGAAGCTGTAAATAAACGGAGTGTTCCCAAACTTACTACTCATCTCAAATGCGCTTTCAGTCCATGACGCATTCTCCCTTTCAGACTTTCCACAAAAGCCGAGTCTCCGTAAGTTATTATAGCAAAAAATGTTTTTATTGTCAACATTATTTTGCCTGATTTTTTTGATATTATTAAAGTTGTTTTATTGGGACATTTTTGTATTTTAACCTTGATTAGTTGCGTGTTTTGTGATAAAATTTCTTCTGTATATAATGAAAAAATGCTTGTTGTCTGAAAAGAGGTTTTTTATATGAGCGAAATATCTAATAAGGATTATGCTTCGGCGGGCAAGCTGTGGAATGAAGAGAGTAAAATGGCAGTATGGATGCTGATAAAATAAAAATTTTTTAAATATTTAATTGTAATCGACGGGAGAGGTGCAGAGTATGTATAAACTTGAAACACATTGTCATACAGGTGAGGTAAGCGTTTGCGGTAAGGTTAGCGCAAACGATATTGTAGAGGCATATATAAAGGCGGGGTACAGCGGTATAGTTATAACCGACCATTTTAACAGAAGGACATTTCTTGAAAAGCCTGAGCTTAAGACGAGCGAAATTGCAGACTATTTTCTTACGGGCTACAGAGCAGCGCGCGAAGCGGCAAATGGCAGAATAGATGTGTTTTTGGGTATGGAGCTTACATTTTATGAAAATGATAATGACTATTTGGTATACGGTATGACAGAAAAGTTTATAAAGAAAAACCCTAACCTTATGGATATGGGTATTGAGCGTTTTTCAAAGCTTGCGCATGATAATAAAATGATAATTTTTCAGGCTCATCCGTTCAGGAATCACATGTGCGTCATAAATCCGTCATTACTCGATGGGTATGAGGTGTTTAATGCGAATGCACGCCATGATTCAAGAAATGATATTGCACAGATGTGGGCAGAAAAATTTGGCAAGTCAATGAGCAGCGGTTCGGATTATCATCGTCTGGAAGATGTAGCAAGAGGCGGCATTATAACGAGCAAAAAAATAACGAACAACACTATGCTCAAGGATGCACTTTTAGGAAACGATAAGGACCTTATAAAAATTATTTGACAGGGGAAATATATATGGATTTGGCAATAGTTGTTGCCGTGCAGGTGTGCATAATGTTTATTCTCATTATGCTCGGCTTTATAATAAAAAGAATGGGCTTAGTGACAAAAGAAGGCTCAAAACAGCTTACTAATATTCTTCTTTTTCTTGTTACGCCGTGCGTTCTTATAAAGGCGTATCAGGTCGAGTTTAAAACTGAGCTTGTATTCAATCTTTTGATAGCTTTTGCAGCGGCGATAGCGATAAATATATTGTCTCTTTTGGTGGCGAAACTGTTTTTTGGCAAAAAAGAGAATGAACATTCTGTTATTAATGAGTACTGTTGTGCATACTCAAATTGCGGCTTTATGGGAATACCGCTTTTGGAGGCTGTGCTTGGCTCAGTGGGGGTATTTTATGGCTCGACATATCTTGCAATATTTAATATATTATACTGGACTCACGGAGTATACATATACAGCGGTGATAAAAAAAGCCTTTCGCTAAAAAAAATAATAATTAATCCCGGTGTTTTGGGGGTCGTGGCAGGACTTTTTCTGTTCTTTACAAGAATAGAATTGCCAAATATAGTTATGACGGCTGTGGGTTATATGGCAGGGCTTAACACACCTGTGGCTATGCTTTTGCTTGGAATATTTTTGGCGGATGTAGATTTAAAAAAGGCGATAAAAAATTCAAAACTTTATTCTGTATCGTTTGTACGCCTTGTTTTAATTCCTGCATTGGCTGTGATTATATTAAAGCTTGCACACATACCAAACGAGGTTGCTGTTGCTGTTGTAATACCTGTGGCTTGTCCGTGCGCTACAGCATCGGCTCTTTTTGCAGCAAAGTATGATCTTGATGCCGGATACGCATCCGAGATAGTATCGCTAAATACTCTTATGTCTATAGCGACTTTGCCGTTGATGGTGGCATTTAACTCGTTTGTAGAGATGATTTTTTGATGTTGATTTGATATAAGTTAAAATCATGTTGAAAAATGTTGAAAGGGGAGTATAATAATGAGAAATAAATCAGCTATAATTTTTATATTGTTTTTAACGATTTTTATATTTAACGGATGTAGTTCTGCATTAGAAAAGAATGATGTTAGGAAAACAGATGTTGTTAATAAACTGTTTGAGTTAAAGGATACATATATAGGGGATGCATCAAAAGTACGCACAATTATAGATTTAGCTAATAACACTGAATATAAGGTTGAAAATATTGAGTTAAAGACGGATGCAAAGCCTTTTCAGATTACTGTTAATTTTGCAGTAGATAATCGTGCTAATCATAGATACATAGATAATAATGGGTTAAATAGAATGTCGGGCTTGATTTTTGCTTTAGTAAAAAATGTGGATGAAATATCATATTATTTTTATGATGACTTTGCAGATAGAGACAATCCAGAGAATGCTTTTTCAGGAACTTATTATACAAAGGAAAATCTGTGTGAAAGAATATCGTCAGATAAAATAACTACTGATTACATTCAAAAATCAACTGATACAATTCAAATATTTGAAGAATATTATAAAACGATTGTGGCTACCGAGGTTGTAGAGCATGATAGAAGTTTTTTAAATAAAGTCTATGAATTTATTGGTGATGATTGTGAAATTGTGGTAAATAGCAGTATTGGCGCAGAAATAGAACTAGATAATTATAATGAATCTGATTTTGCTGTAATTAGTGAACAACTTCCAAATGATATTGGGAAATATCAGGGAGCAGGAATAAAGGCTCACCTTATGTTAAGTGATATTAGAAACTTTAAATCAGGGGAAATTAATCAATGTGTGTTTTTGTATTATGTACATTCAGATGTAGGTGTTGTTATGATTGAATCAGATTTTGTTGAACGTGAGAGATATAACAAAATACTGAGATTAATCATGAAAGCTCAAGGCGAATAATTAATTTAAACATAAAGTATGCTTTAAGGTCATGTCAAGTCTATAAAAATTAAACATTAGTTTGCCGATTTTGATATTTACATATATAAAACAAAAAATAAAGGTGGTGCAGCGTGCTTCGGATAAACAACATAAAAGTAAATATTGACAGCTTTACAAACGAATACTTGCATATAGCCACAGCACGTGCGCTTAATATAAGTCAAGATAAAATCAAAACGTTAAAGCTTGTTAAAAAATCAATTGACGCGCGCAAAAAGAGTGATGTTCACTATGTATGCAGCGTTGATGTAGTGCTTAATTGTGATGAGGACGCTTTATTTGAATTGTTGGAAAAGAAGAATAAAGTAGCAAATATCAAAAAGGTTGTACCAACCTCTTTTGACATTACAAAACCAAAGCGTCTGCCAGATTTGCGACCTGTTGTATGCGGTTTTGGGCCCGCGGGTATGTTTTGCGCTCTTATGCTCGCAAGGGCAGGATTTCGCCCGATTGTTTTAGAGCGTGGCGGCGACGTTGATTCGCGCACAAAGGCGGTGGAAAAGTTTTTTAGCGCAGGTGTTCTTGATGAGAGCACAAACGTGCAGTTTGGCGAAGGTGGCGCAGGTACGTTTTCTGATGGTAAGCTGACGTGCGGAATAAATGATGAGCGTATGAGCTATATACTTTCCCAGTTTGTGCATTTTGGAGCGGACGAGGACATAATGTATATGGCAAAGCCGCACATCGGCACAGATGTACTAAGGCGCGTGGTTAAAAATTTGCGAAAAGAGATAGAAAATCTTGGTGGTGAGGTGCATTTTAACACTAAGCTGTGTGACATAAAATTTAAAAATGATATGATAAACGCCGCAGTGTGTGATACTCCCGAAGGCAAGCTTGAGCTTTCGTGTGATACGCTTATAATGGCGATTGGACACAGTGCTCGCGATACGTTTTCTTTGCTTTATGACAAAGGCTTAGAGTTTTTGCAAAAACCGTTTTCAATAGGGGTGCGTATAGAGCACCTGCAGAGTATGATAAACCTTTCGCAGTATGGTGAAAAATATCAAAACGGAGAGATTGGCGCTGCGGATTATAAGCTGTCATGCAAGACCTTAGGTGGACGCGGCGTATATACATTTTGTATGTGTCCCGGAGGCAGCGTCGTAGCTGCTGCGTCAGAGTGTGGCGGCGTTGTTACAAATGGAATGAGTCTTCATGCACGAAACGGCAAAAATGCAAATGCTGCGCTTTTGTGTGATGTAAGTACAAGTGATTTTAAAAGTGAGCATCCTTTGGCGGGAATAGAGTTTCAAAGAATATGGGAGAAGAAGGCGTATATTCTTGGGCAAAGAAGTTATAAAGCGCCTGTAAATCTTGTGGGAGATTTTTTAAAAAATCGTGTTGCCGCTTCTTTTGGGGCTGTTTTGCCGACATATATGCCCGGCACTGTATTTGCAAATCTTGATGAGTGTTTGCCTGATTTTGCTACTAAGGCATTTAGAGAGGCGCTTATGCAATTTGATACTCGCATACACGGGTTTGCAAGTGATGATGCGGTTATGACGGGAGTTGAAACGCGCTCGTCATCACCTGTAAGAATTGTTCGAAATGAAAAGTACGAAAGCTGCAAAAAGGGAATTTTTCCGTGTGGCGAGGGCGCGGGCTATGCGGGCGGTATAATGAGTGCGGCGCTCGACGGCATTAAGGTAGCGTGCGAGATAATTGGAAGATTTGAGTAGATGTATTTTGATAGGCTAAATTAAGCACATAGACTTGCAAAGATATTAAAAATAATATATAATATAAACTAAAATACAATAGAGGATGAAACCCTAATGAGAATGAGAAGAAAAAAACATCGTGAGGAGCGCTATGACGCTTGTATAGACCTTGCGATTGAGAGCTTTGATGATGTTAAAAACTTAAAAGATATATTTGGTAATGACAAACCGATTCATATGGAAATTGGCTGTGGCAAGGGTAGGTTTATGTTAAATCTTGCAAAGCTCAATCCCGATATAAACTATATTGCCATTGAAAAAAATATGGACGTTATAATAATGGCGATGGAAAAAATAAAGCAGGCAGGACTTTGCAATGTTAGATTTTTTGCTGGCGATGTTGATGTGCTGAGGGATAAAAGCTTTGACAATCAGATAGAAAGAATTTACATAAATTTTTGCGATCCATGGAAAAAGAGCTGTCAGGCGAAAAGAAGGCTTACTCATAAGAATTATTTATCCTTGTACGAAAAGCTGTTAAAGCAAAACGGAGAAGTATTTTTTAAAACCGATAATCAAAAGCTTTTTGAATTTTCACTAAATTCATTTGCCGACTATCCGGTAAAAATGCAAAATATAACGCTTGATTTGCACAATTCAAAATACGAGGGCAATATTATGACGGAATATGAAGAAAACTTTTCATCTAAAGGGATGCCGATTTATCGATGTGAGTTGATTTTTAATATATAAAAATCAGGGGGAACTGATTATGAAGTTTAAAATGGAATTTGGATTATTAAAAACGGAGTATCTCCGATGGCGAAATTAAATATATTTTTGTATCACAAAATATTTTAAAATCAAAAGGAGATAGATAATATGAATAAATATAAGGATTTTGAAAATTACTTAAAAGAATTTCCAAATAGCGAAGGCTATTTTGGTGAATACGGCGGCTCATATCAGGCACAGGAGCTTATTGAGGCTTTTAAAGAAGCCGATGATGCGTATGAGGCAATATGCCACAGTGCACAGTTTATAAATGAGCTTAGAAGAATAAGAAAAGAGTTTCAGGGAAGACCCACTCCCGTATATCACTGTGAGCGTCTTTCAAAGCTTTTTGGTAACTGCCAGATTTATTTAAAACGTGAGGATCTTAACCATACGGGTGCGCATAAGCTTAACCATTGTATGGGTGAAGGCCTTTTGGCAAAATATATGGGAAAGAAAAAAATTATCGCAGAAACCGGTGCAGGTCAGCACGGTGTTGCTATTGCGACTGCGGCCGCATACTTTGGCATGGAGTGCGATGTATACATGGGTGAGGTTGATATAGAAAAGCAGCATCCAAACGTTATACGCATGAAGATACTCGGCGCAAATGTTATACCTGTAACACGCGGACTTAAAACACTTAAGGAAGCCTGTGATGCAGCTTTTGAGGCATATCTTAGAGAGTATAAAGATGCAATTTATTGTATCGGTACAGCCGCAGGCCCGCACCCATTCCCGAAAATGGTACGTGATTTTCAATCTGTTATCGGTATTGAGGCAAGGGAGCAATTTTTAGAAATGACGGGTATTATGCCTGACGCGATTACAGCGTGTGTAGGCGGCGGAAGCAATTCACTCGGTATGTTTACACCATTTTTGGCAGACCCGGTTGAAATCTATGGCGTAGAGCCTCTTGGAAGAGGGGCAAATGTCGGTGACCATGCGGCAACAATGGCATATGGAACTAAGGGAATTATTCACGGATATTCAAGCTATGTTCTTCAGGACGAAAACGGCGAGCCGCTTCCTGTTTATTCAATTGCCAGCGGACTTGACTATCCGGGTGTAGGACCTGAGCATGCATATCTTCGTGATGCAGGACGCGTTCATTACGAAACTGTGTCCGACGAAGAGGCTATGGAGGCGTTCTTCCTTTTGTCAAGATATGAGGGTATTATTCCTGCAATTGAGAGTGCTCATGCTGTTGCGCATGCAATAAGATATGCAAAAGAGCATAAGTCGGGTTCAATACTTGCGTGTCTTTCAGGAAGAGGCGACAAAGATATTGATTATGTATACGAAAAATATGGCTGTGGAGAGCAGTATAAATAATTTTTAATGCTTTGCACTTAAAAAACGAGAAAGTGACTGTTAATATGATAGATAAAATTGACAAAATTTTAATGTCGGTACAAAAGCCCGTGCAGTATACGGGCGGAGAGCTTGGCATGGTAAAAAAAGATGCAGACAGCGTTGATATTCGCTTTGCATTTTGTTTTCCTGACAATTATGAAGTGGGTATGTCGCATCTTGGTATGAAGATACTTTATCATCTTTTAAATGAGCGCAATGATACCTACTGTGAGCGTGTTTTTGCTCCGTGGCCAGATATGGAAGCAAAGATGCGCGAAAACGATATGAAGCTTTTTTCACTCGAAACTAAAACGAGTGTGTGCGATTTTGACATAGTAGGTTTTACACTTATGTATGAGCTTTGCTATTCAAACGTTATAAATATGCTTGATTTGGCGGGAATAAAAATAAAAAGCAGCGATCGCGGTGAAGGTGAGCCGTTTGTATGTGCAGGCGGTGCGTGTGCGTATAATCCCGAACCGCTTGCCGACATGATAGACTTTTTTATCATGGGTGAGGGTGAAGAGGTTTTGCCCGAGGTTATGGACGCTTACAGTGAATGGAAAAAGAGTGGACAAAAACGCGAAAAGTTTTTAGAATCTATATGCGAAATTGAGGGGATATACGTACCTGCATTTTATGATGTGACGTATAATGAAGATAAAACTATCGCATCATTTGAGCCAAATCGCGCGTGTGCAAAAAAGAAAATAAAAAAGCGCATAATCCACGATTTTGATAACTCATATTTTCCAGAGCAGCTTGTTGTTCCGTACGCAGAAACCGTTCACGACAGAGTGACACTTGAAATTTTCAGAGGATGTATACGCGGTTGCCGTTTTTGTCAGGCGGGATATGTGTATCGTCCCGTAAGAGAAAAAAATGCCAAAAAGCTTGTAGAGCTTGCAAAAAAGCTTGTATCGGCAACGGGGTATGAAGAAATTTCTCTTTGCTCTCTCAGTACAAGCGATTACACACAGCTTAGCGAGCTTACCGAAGGGCTTTTGGATGAAATCTGTAAAAAGAAGGTTAATTTATCACTTCCTTCACTTCGTATTGATAATTTTTCGTTAGACCTTATGGAAAAGGTGCAGACTGTGCGAAAAAGCGGTATTACCTTTGCGCCCGAAGCGGGAAGTCAGCGCCTTCGTGATGTTATAAAAAAAGGCGTTACCGAGCAGGATTTGCTTGATTCTGTTTCGCTTATATTCGGTGGCGGTTGGACAAATGTCAAGCTCTATTTTATGATAGGTCTTCCGACTGAAACGAGTGAGGATATTCTGGGAATTGGCGCGCTTTCGTCAAAGGTGCTTGACGAGTATTATAAGCTGCCAAAAGAAAGCCGACATGGTGCGCCACGTATAAGCGTAAGCGCATCAACCTTTGTTCCAAAGCCATTTACGCCTTTCCAATGGGAAAGTCAGGATAATATTGAAACTATATATGAAAAACAAGGTATAGCAAGAAGTTCGATAAAATCAAAGCAGATAAAATTCAGTTGGCACGATGCCGAAACAAGCTTTCTTGAAGGCGTGTTTGCCCGAGGAGACAGAAGACTTTGTGATGTACTTATTGCGGCGCATAAAAATGGCTGTAAGTTTGATGGTTGGAATGAATATTTTGATTTTGAAGCATGGCAAAAATCGTTTGAAGAGTGCGGCGTTGATGCGACATTTTATAATCAGCGCAAGCGCAGCTTTGACGAAATACTTCCATGGGACCATATTGATGTCGGCGTAAGTAAGACGTTTTTGGAAAAAGAGGCGCGTCTTGCATACGAAGAAAAGCTTACTCCAAACTGCAGAGAACAGTGCACAGGCTGCGGTGCTGCATGTTTTAAAGGGGGTATATGCGTTGAAAGGTAAATATACATACAGATTTCGCTATGAAAAAACGCCCGAGGTAAGATACGTTTCGCATCTTGATTTTGTCAGAGTATTAAACCGCACTGTGCGTCGTTCGGGACTGCCAATAACGTATACAGAAGGTTTTAATCCGCATCCTGTAATGATGGTTGCGATGCCGCTTTCTGTTGGTGTTACCAGCGAGGATGAGTATATCGATATAGATTTTGACGAAAAAGTAGCTGAGCAGGAAGTGCTAAAGCGCTTTAATGATGCGTTTGGCGGTGGATTTATCGCTACGGCGGTAAAATGTCTTGGTGAAGGCGATTTAAGCCTTAAAAAGCTTGACGAGGCAAGATACAGAGTAATCGTAGAGCAGGAAGGAACGGACATCCCTGACATAGATGCTTTTTTGTCGCGTGATACGATTGTTGTATCTAAAAAAAGTAAGAGCACAACAAAAGATGTAGATATTAAAAATGATATAAAATCGCTCAAAATTGTGAGCACAGAGGGAAATTATATCACGTTTGATATCGATGTTCCTGCAGGAAATGAATATAATTTAAAACCGGAGCTTGTTATACATGCGATGGACAAGTATCTTGATGGTTTTAATGTTAAATTTGTACTCGCTCACAGAACTGCACTTTTATGCAAAGGACAAAGATTTATATAAGCTTTATATAAATATAAATTAAACTTAGGAGGAATAAAAATGGTAAAAGGAATTGAACATGTAGCTATATTTTCAAAGGATTCAAAGGCACTAAGTGATTGGTACAAAGAGATGTTTGATTTAAAAATCGTATATGATAACGGCAAGGGAACATACTTTTTGGCTTTTGAGAGCGGCGATATGATTGAGTTTTGTATGACAGATGTGCTTGAAGACAAAAAGCATGAAAAGACATCGGGTATTCGCCATTTTGCATTCTCAATTGATGATGCTGATTTTGAGCCTATGGTTAAAAAGTTAAAGGACTCGGGTGCAGAGGTTGTAGCTGATGTTGTGGCGAACGCAAAGGGAATCAAGACATTCTTTTTCCGTGATATAGACGGAAATGTATCACATCTTATTGTAAGACCTGAGCCGCTTGTATAAGCAGTCTGGAGGAAAAACATGGAAGCTATAAAAAGATGGCGCAGAGAGTGCGTTGCAAAGCAAACTATAGAAGCTTTGAAAGATAAAGGGTATAATGCTGTTTATGTTGAAAATATTGATGCTGTACGTGCTGTAGTAGCGTCGCTTATACCTCAGGGAGCGAGCGTGGCTGTTGGAGGAAGTGTGACACTTAATGAAACGGGTGTGCTTTCGGACATACAAAGCGGTGCATATAATTTTATTGACCGCTATAATCAGGCAAGCAGTGAGGATACATACAAAAAGCTTCGCGAAAGCTTTTTTGCAGACTTTTTTGTGACAAGCACAAATGCGATTACAAAAAACGGCGAGCTTATAAATATTGACGGTACGGGCAACAGAACGAGCGCAATGGAGTTTGGACCAAAAAACGTAATTGTTATTGCGGGCGCAAACAAAATTGTGCGTGATATAAATGAAGGCATAGTGCGTGTAAAACAGATTGCACCCATGAATGCTAAGCGTTTAAATCGCTCCACTCCGTGCACAGTTGACGGAAAATGCCATGAATGTACGTGCGAGCAGAGGATATGTAACATCACAAGTATCATACATAACTGTTACAGATTTCCGGGTAGGATTACAGTGATTTTGGTTCCTGAAGAGCTTGGTTATTAAAAACGATAAGAAAATACCCTTGAAAGTGAAATTTCAAGGGTATTTTTATATGCGGTAAATTATTTCAAAGCTGCAATGCTTTCTTCAACCTTTTTAAGCATTTCGGCATATTTTTTGCCCTTAGCGGCCTCTGCTTCTACAACAGCGGCAGGCGCTTTGTCGGTAAAGCCTTTGTTTGAAAGCTTGCTTTCGACTCTTTTTATCTCACTAATAAGAGTTTGCTTTTCCTTTTCAAGACGCGTCAGCTCTTTTTCTTTGTCAACAAGCTCTTCCATAGGAAGATATATGCTTGCGCCTTCAACAACGATGCATACACTGCCTTCCGATATGCCGCCGTTGTCTTTTACAACGCTCACGCCCTGAGCGCTTGCAAGCTTTTCGAAAAATCCGATTCCGCTTGAAAATACGTCTGTAAGCTCTGTTACAATTATAAGACTGCACTTCTTTGAAGGCGGAACATTCATTTCGCTTCTTGTATTACGGATGCTCTTGATTGCCTCCATAATAAGTGACATATTTTTCTCATCGGCTGCAAAATTAAGCTTTTCATCATATTTTGGCCAGTCGCTTATCATAATGCTTTCGCCAACGTGTGGCAAATGTTGCCATATTTCTTCAGTGATAAAGGGCATAAACGGATGAAGTAGTTTCATTGTTTCTGACAAAACGTATGTGAGTACATACTGAGCAGTTATACGCGACGGATTTTCAGTGTCAAACAGACGCGGTTTTACAAGTTCGATATACCAGTCGCAATAATCGTCCCATATAAAGTCGTAAATCTTTGAAAGTGCAACGCCAAGCTCGAATTTGTCAAGATTGTCGGTAACTTCTTTTACGACGTTATTAAACTTACTTATAATCCACTTATCTTCGAGTGCAAGCTCGCTCGCATCGGGAAGTTTGTTATCATTGATTTCAAGATTCATCAAAACAAAACGCGATGCGTTCCATATCTTATTTGCAAAGTTACGGCTTGCCTGTACCTTTTTATCTGAAAAACGCATATCGTTTCCTGGCGCATTACCTGTTATAAGTGTAAAACGAAGTGCGTCTGCACCATATTTTTCGATGATTTCGAGCGGGTCAATACCGTTTCCAAGCGATTTTGACATTTTGCGTCCCTGCTCATCACGAACAAGACCATGTATAAATACATGCTTAAACGGCTCACTCTTCATATGCTCTGCGCTTGAGAAAATCATTCTTGCAACCCAGAAGAATATGATATCATATCCCGTTACGAGTACTGATGTGGGGAAGAACTTTTCAAGCTCGGTTGTCTTATTTGGCCAGCCAAGTGTCGAAAACGGCCATAGTGCTGATGAAAACCATGTATCAAGAACGTCGGGGTCCTGCTTTACGCTGCCCCCGCACTTGGGACATACATCTACGGGTGTTTTTGAAACAACTGTTTCGCCGCACGCGTCGCAGTAATATGCGGGTATTCTGTGTCCCCACCAAAGCTGACGCGAAATGCACCAGTCGTGCACATTTTCCATCCAGTTTAAATATGTCTTTGTAAATCTTTCGGGAACAAACTGTGTTTTTCCTTCTGTTACGATTTTTATAGCCTCTTTTGCAAGCGGCTCCATTTTAACAAACCACTGCTTTGATGTGATAGGCTCAACTGTTGTGCCGCAACGATAGCACTGACCCACATTGTGTGAATGTGGCTCGATTTTTACAAGAAAACCACCTTCTTCAAGGTCAGCTACAATCTGTTTTCTTGCTTCGTAACGGTTAAGTCCTTCATATTTTCCACCAAAGGAGTTTATAGTTGCATCGTCGTTCATAACCTTTATTTGCTCAAGGTTATGACGAAGACCAACCTCAAAGTCATTCGGGTCATGCGCAGGTGTAATTTTAACTGCGCCTGTACCAAAATCTTTGTCAACGTATTCGTCGGCAATAATCGGTATCTCACGTCCAACAAGCGGAAGCACAAGCATCTTTCCAACAAGGTGAGTATATCTTTCGTCATCAGGATGAACTGCAACAGCAGTATCTCCCAAAAGTGTTTCAGGACGTGTTGTTGCGATTGTAAGATATTCGTCAGAATCTTTTACATAATATCTTATGTGCCAGAAATTTCCTTCGTGCTCTTCATACTCAACCTCAGCGTCAGAAAGCGCCGTAGCACAGCTTGGACACCAGTTTATAATTCTGCTGCCCTGATATATAAGTCCTTTTTTATAAAGGTTTACAAATACCTCAAGAACGGCATCGGAGCATCCTTCGTCCATAGTAAAGCGCTCGCGGTCCCAGTCGCATGAACAACCGATTTTTTTAAGCTGGCTGATAATTCTGTCGCCGTATTGTTTTTTCCAGTCCCATACACGCTCCAAAAACGCCTCACGTCCAAGGTCGTAGCGGGTTTTGCCTTCTTCTTTTCGAAGAACTTCTTCAACCTTTATCTGTGTTGCGATACCTGCGTGGTCAGTGCCGGGAATCCAAAGAGCCTCAAAGCCTGACATACGCTTATAACGAATAAGGATATCCTGAAGTGTTTCGTCAAGAGCATGTCCCATGTGAAGCTGACCGGTAACGTTCGGGGGAGGAATTACAATTGTGAAAGGCTCTTTGTCGCTCTTTTCATCTGCATGAAAAAAGCCATTTTCCGTCCAGAATTTGTATAATCTGTCCTCAAACTGGGATGGTTCATAAGTTTTAGCAATATTGTCATTCATAGTTTATTAAACCTCCAAAAGTCATATATAATCGGGAAGCACCGCAAGCACGGCGCATATTATTACAAGTATAAGCATCAAAAACTTAAATTTTATTATCTGTTGTTCTTCTGGCTCATTTTTTGTGACGGCGTAGAGCACCTTTTTTGAAAGAAAAGAGGTGACGCCGAAAATGACGGCAAAAACAGCAACAGCTATTTTATAAATAAGCATAAAAATCTCCGTTCTACTGCGTGAAAGCAGCAAAAATTTTTTAATTTTTAATACAAACATACATAATATAGTTTAGTGCAAACAGCTTAAAAAGTCAAGTAAAATATGGCATTTGTAATAAAAATGTCGATTTGTGTGCGCATATGTATATGTTTCATGTCATGAAGAATATGTTAATGATATATATTTATTTTTGACAAATTATATAAGATATGTTATAATAGATATAAATATAAAAAACAAAACGGAGGAGATTTTTTGCTTCTGTCATCTATTGGCTCATCTGATAGCCTTGTTCAGCTTTTGATTGAACTTATAATGCGTTTGCCGGCGGTAATACTTGCAATTTCGTTTCACGAGGCGGCGCATGGATATATAGCGTATAAATGCGGCGACCCTACGGCAAAAATGATGGGGCGTGTTACGATGAATCCGGTTGCGCATTTTGATTTAATCGGCACGCTTAGTATGCTTTTGGCAGGTTTTGGATGGGCAAAGCCCGTTGTAGTAAATTCGAGAAATTTTAGACATATAAGACTTGATAGTGCGCTTGTTGCACTTGCAGGGCCTATGGCGAACTTTATAATGGCATTTGTTGCTGCTTTGGTTTACCGGTTTGTCTTGACTTTCGTCGAATTTTCCGGCGCGGCAGGACAGCTTGTAGGTATCGCAGCAAATATGGTATTTCAAATAGTGCTTATGAATATAAGCCTTATGATTTTTAACCTTATTCCGATTCCACCGCTTGACGGGTCAAAGGTGCTGTTTTCGTTTTTGCCGGCAAAAGCGTATAATTTTATATTAAAGTATGAGCGTTATGGCTTTTTGATACTTTTTGTCGTAATTATGGTTGGAATACTTGATATACCAATAAGTATGGCGATGAGCTGGGTGCTTGGTATTTTATTTAATATGGCACACTGGATATTTTCCGTTTTCGGACTTTTTTAGACTCGCGCAAAGATTTTGTAGACAGAGAGGATAAAAATGGATAAGCTTACATTTAAACTTGAGGTGTTTGAGGGGCCACTTGATTTGCTTTTGCACCTTATAAGTAAAAATAAAGTCAGTATTTATGATATACCGATTGTTACTATTACCAATCAGTATTTTGAAGCGCTCTCTGTTATGCAGGAGCTCGATTTGGAAATTTCAAGTGAGTTTTGTGTGATGGCGGCACAGCTTTTGTATATAAAGTCAAAGATGCTTTTGCCAAAGCCGACGCTTGAAGAGGAGGAAGACCCACGCGAAGAGCTTGCAAAAAGACTTTTGGAATATCAAAAATATAAGCAGGCGTCGCAAAAGCTTAAAGAACGTGAATTTTATTATAAATATATGTATTTTAAAGAGCCAGACGAGATTGAGCCATTAACGCCGCCACCACCTGACAGCTACCCTATAGAAAAGCTTATGGAGGCGTTTTACGATGTGCTTGAACGCACAAAAAGAAGGGCGCCACCACCAAAGAAAAACTTTGATGGTATAGTAAAAAGGCGCGTTGTGTCGGTGCGCGATAGGGCAAACAGAATTGTAAATATGCTCGGCGCAAAAAAACGCATAAGTTTTACATCGCTTTTTGATGGTGATACAGACAAGCCCGAGCTTGTGGCGACATTTTTAGCGCTTCTGGAGCTTATACGTATGAATATGGTATATGCGCAGGACGAAAATGGTCAGATTGTTTTAAGCTGTGCACAAAATGGCGATAATGTAAATGGAGAAGATAGTATAAATGGAGAAGAATTTACAGGGAATTATTGAGAGCATACTCTTTGCAGCAGGCGAAGCGGTAAGAACAGATAAAATTGCACAGATTGCTGATATATCGGTCGCACTCGCAAAGGAGGAGCTTGAAAAGCTTTCGGCATATTATACCGAGCAGCAACGTGGTTTTGCTCTTATAGAGCTTGATGACGGATATCAGATTTGTACAAGACCTGAGTATTATACATATGTACAGGCTATGGCAGGAATGAAAAGACAGCAGGGACTTTCAAACGCTGCATTTGAGGCTCTTAGCATTATTGCATACAATCAGCCCGTAACCAAAGCGACGATAGAGTTTATACGCGGTGTAAACAGCGATGGCGCGGTACAGCGCCTTGTCGAGCGTGGACTTGTTGAGGAGCGCGGAAGGCTCGATTCGCCCGGCAAGCCAATACTTTATGGTACTACACAGGAATTTTTGCGCACCTTTGGGCTTAAAACACTTGGTGATTTGCCCGAGGTTGAGGCGCCGCTTCCAATGGAAGATGAAAATGAAAATCAGTTAAAGCTTGATATATAGCTAATTAGGAGATGAGGCATATGTGGATATGGATTTGCGCACTAATATTGATTATATGCGCGCTGACAATTCTTATATTTAAGCGTATGCCGATTGAGATTATATATGCGGCAAGTGCAAAGCATAAAAAGCAGGCTTTTAGAGTAAAGGTATATTCGATAGATATCATACGCGATAAAAGTAAAAAATCTGCCAAGTCAAAAAAGAAGAAGGACAAAAAGAGCAAAGGAAAAAAAGATTTTAGTTTTGAAAAGTTTATGAAATGGCTTTCGTGGGTAAAAGACATATACAAGGCGATAAAGGATTGTCTTACAGAGGTTTTTGAGTATCTCGGCAAAAAAGCTCAGTGCAGAAACTTTACCGTGCATCTTGATTTGGGCTTTGAAAGTGCTGCAGATACTGGAATCGCAGCCGGAGCGGCGTATGGAAGCGTATACGGCGCAGCAAGTCTTGTGTATAACAACCTTGACATAAAAAAAGAAGAGCTTGATATACGCGTGACCCCACACTTTGACAATCCGTGCGGCGACCTGTATGTAAAAGGCATATTTTATCTTTCGATAGCACATATTATAAAAGTGGTACTGATGTTACTTAAAGTAAATAAAAAAATAAAACAAATTATTAAACAATAAGAAAAGGCGGTGTGTTTTATGGGAAATCATCCTATCGATGGTCTTATGTCCACAGCAATGCAAAACATTAAAGAAATGGTAGACGTTGACACTATTGTCGGCGCGCCGGTAGAATCACCTGATGGCAGCGTGATAATTCCGATTTCGCGTGTAGCTTTTGGCTTTGCAGCAGGCGGCAGCGAATTTGGTAAAAAGCAAAACGAGGCTGATGCAATGTTTGGCGGCGGCTCAGGCGGCGGTGTTTCAATTTCTCCGGTAGCTTTTATGGTTGTAGGTCAGGGTCAGATTAAGCTTTTGCCTATCGGGGCAAATCTTACTCCTGTTGACAGAATACTTGACTTTATTCCGGGACTTATTGAAAAGATAAACGATAAGATTGGTCACAAAAAGGTTGAGAAGGTTGACAAGAAAAAGCCTGTAACTGTTGAGGCGGTTTTTAACGACTAAATTTTAGGGACATAGAGGCCACCACCAGATAAGGCAGTTTTGTCCTAAAAGACTTACTTTTGGCGAATTTCTACGTTAAAAAAGCGGATAAACCTCACGGTTTATCCGCTTTTTTGACTTAAACTTCATCCAAAATTAAATTTTTTAGGATGCACGGCAGTTTTGAATTGAGATATTTTTCGTTTAGACAAATCATAAAAAATCTCGATATACTCGCGTATTTTGGGATTTTTTTGTGTAGTACAAGCGGAAAATAGCCATTCAAAACCAATACTTCCTTATCTGGTGGTGGCCAAAGCGTATGCAAATATTGCATACGCTTTAATATTTTATATATTATTCGGCAAAATTTATTCTCTTTGTTTTTTCTTTCTTTCTGTAATGAAGAGGAGTCATCTTTTCATATTTTTTAAATATATCATTAAAACGCTGCTGGCTTGAAAAACCGATTTCTTTTGCGATATCATTGATTTTCTGGTCGGTATTTGCAAGTAAATCTTTAGCGGCTTCAATGCGAACATTCAAAAGATATTTTTTTGGGCTTATACCAAATTCGTCCTTAAAAGTATGTGCAAAATAGCTTTCGCTTAAAAATATGTATCCGGCTATGTCTGAGAGTGATAATTCTCTGCTGTAATTTGTATTTATATATTCTTTTGAAATATTTAAAAGCTCTTTAAGCTTTACGCTGCGGCTTCGTATATTTTGCTCCCATTCTTGTTTAAGATTACGGCTTACTAAAATAAACAGCTCCATTATCAGAAGATAGCACAAATAATCGCCCCATATTTGCTGACGGTCGTGCTCTTTGAGTATGCGGTTCATTACGCCGACAATTTCGTTTTTGCGGCTGAGTTTAAGATTTATAAAAGCAGTTGAATCATCATTTACAAACTCGATAAAGTCTGCGAGCGACAAATCAGAAGCGTCAGGGTCTTTTGTGTTTGCAAATTTAAAGCTGAGCACCAAAAACTCACAGCCGCCTTTTGAACGAACAATAAATTTATGAGCCTGATGAGGTTTTATTATGATTATATCGTTTACACCCATTGGCACGTCCGTGCCTGCGACCTGAAATATGGCGTCTCCGCGTTTTAAGTATACCATTTCAAAGTGGTCATGATAATTTATGTTCATTGAACAGTTTGCATCATGTATTTTTTCAATTGTTTTAACAATTACAGGCAAAAAGGTTTGTGCCCCAAAAAGCGATTCCCAAGTGCGCGGGAGCTTTGTGTGTGGCATATTCTCCATGTTATCACTTCCCATGAGTTTATATCTACATTATAACTGTTATAAAAAGCTTTTTCAACATAAAAATCAATAAATTAACAAAAATCGCAAAAATTGATTAGCAATGATACAAATTTTTATAATTGCTATATGCAAGTTTTAAGGTAAAATCATTATATCTTGTTTACAAATTTAAATAATTTGATATAATGATATAAAAGGTATTGTGTTTATGGAAGGTTGGTTCAATAAAAATGGTACAACACAAACAATTTGGTAAAAAAATACTTGACAGCATTGATCCTGTTTTAGTATGTCTTTGTATAACGGCATCGATTTTAGGCATTGTTGCAATTTTTTCAGCTACATACAGTATGGGTACGTACAGGCTTGTTATAGTGCAAAGCTGTGCATTTGTGGTGGGTGTTATTGCTATGCTTTGTATAAGCCGTGTTGATTATGAGCTGTGGGGCGAGGCGACAAAGCTTATATATATAGGAAATGTAATTCTTTTGGTACTTGTACTTTTTATCGGAATGGGACGTGATACAACGGGTACAAAGGGTTGGATTGATATTGGACCGGTAAGCCTTCAGCCTGCAGAATTTGTAAAGCTTGGCTTTGTTTTAACGTTTGCAAAGCATTTGCAGGCAGTAAAAGACGATGTGAATTATATCCCCACGCTTATTTTGCTTACACTTCATATGGCACTCATTGTGGGACTGATTCTTCTTCAGCCTGATGCAGGTACAGCAATGGTATTTGTATTCATCTTCTTATCGATGCTTTTTGCGGCAGGTTTTAGTTATAAATATCTTGCGGCAGGAACGATAGCTTTTGTAGTTGCAGCACCAATTTTCTGGTATTTTAAAGAAAGCTTTTTATCAACGTATCAGATTAACCGATTTTTAGTATTTTTTGACCCTTACCGCGACCCCGCAGGTGCAGGATACAATGTAATTCAGTCTGAAATATCAATTGGCTCAGGACAGCTTGCAGGTCAAGGGTATTTACAGGGAAGCCAAAATCAGCTTGAGTATCTTCCTGCAAAGCATACAGATTTTATATTTGCAACGATAGGCGAGGAGTGGGGCTTTATTGGCGCAATTGTTGTTGTAGCACTCTTAGTGTTTATAATTATGCGCTCTCTCTCGATTGCACGCAAGGTAAATGATGATTATGGCTGCTTTATATGTGTAGGAATTGCGTCGATGTTTGCTTTTCATATGATTGAAAATATAGGAATGTGTTTGCAGCTTATGCCCGTTACGGGTATACCGCTCCCGTTTTTTAGTTATGGTGGTTCGTCACTTTTAACAAACCTTATGGCAATAGGCTTTGTCAATTCTGTCAGCAGGCGAACGCGTGGACTAAATTTTTAAATAAAATAGTTAAAAGAAAAAAGGAGAACAATTTGTTCTCCTTTTTTACACTTATTTACACTTACATAAGCTCATCAAAGCTGAGTATATACATATCAGCCGTTTTTATTATTTTATCCGTATCTTTTTTTGAGTACTCCTCATGCACGCCTATGGTATAAAAGCCGGCGCTCTTTGCACTGTTTATACCTGAAAAAATATCTTCAAATACAACGCATTTTTCGGGTGCTATACCGAGCTTTTGTGCAGTGAGAAGATAAATATCAGGAAAATCTTTTCCACGCGAAACCTCATCTGCATGCGTAATAGCATCAAATAAATCATATATGCCAAGATTTTTTAGTGCAGGCACATAAATTTCGGGATCAGATGCCGTCGCTATACCGAGTTTTATACCTTGCTTTTTAAGGTTATGTAAATACTCATGCGCACCGGGCTTCATATTTACGTTGCTC
Source organism: Candidatus Aphodoplasma sp. (assembly GCA_045592745.1). Classification (GTDB taxonomy): domain Bacteria; phylum Bacillota; class Clostridia; order UBA1381; family UMGS1253; genus Aphodoplasma. The sequence goes on from JAZNVH010000010.1 coordinate 117,257, forward strand.
TTATATTCTTTTAATGCGAGCATATTCCATTCTTTTATCAAATCCTGTGGTGTGTCGGACAAAGAAAAACGCTCAATAGTATACTCCGCTGTTTGAATGACGCCCATTGGGTTAATTATATCCATATAATCATCGGGCACGTCAATTCCGCGGCGTCCAAGAAAATTTTTATCAACCTCGTCCCATACCCATAACGAATCGAGCAGTGTTCCGTCTAAATCAAAAATTGCGCCTTCAAAATCTTTCATTATTTTACTCCTGTTTGTAAATCTGTATTTAATAATTATAATAACACATTTTTCTTTGTTTGTGAATACGCTTTTTATAAAAAAACACAGATGGTCTTAGCCATCTGTGTTTTCTATGCTTAAAAATATTTTTTATACACCTGAATATGCTGAGAAGCCACCATCAACGGGAATTACAACACCTGTAACAAAAGCTGACTGTTCATTGTCAACAAGATACAAAAGTGTGCCAAGAAGATCCTCGGGTACACCAAAACGCTTCATTGGTGTTGCGTTTAAAATCTTGTGTGAACGCTCAGTATAGCTGCCGTCTTCATTTGTAAGAAGAGACTTGTTCTGCGCTGTAAGGAAGAATCCCGGTGCGATTGCGTTTACACGAATTCCTGTCTTGGCAAAGTGTACTGCAAGCCACTGTGTAAAGTTTGATATAGCAGCTTTTGCACCCGAGTATGCGGGTATTCTTGTAAGCGGACAAAACGCATTCATTGATGAAACGTTAAGAATAATACCGTCTTCGTTTCTTGCCATATCCTCTGCAAAAACCTGAGTCGGAAGCAGTGTTCCAAGGAAGTTTAGGTCAAATACAAAACGGATTCCGTCGGGGTCTAAATCAAAGAATGATTTTACAGCCTCGTCATCTATATCACCCGGCTCGTATGTGTCTTTTTGTGTAGAGCCTTTGGGATTGTTTCCGCCGGCACCATTTATAAGAACATCAACCTTACCAAGCTTTTCGTTTATTATCTTTTTTGCTTCTACCAAAGAATCGCGAACTAAAACATTACATCCGACTGCGATTGCGTTTCCACCGTTTTTGTTTATTTCTTCTGCAACATTTGCTGCAGCCTGCTCATTTAAGTCAAGCAGTGCAATTTTTGCGCCGCACTCGCCGAGTGCTTTTGCAAATTCACTGCACAAGATACCGCCTGCGCCTGTTACAACGCAAACCTTGCCACTTAAATCAATCTTTCTCATGCTTTGATACCGTCCTTTGCATTTTTGTCAATTGCTTCCCAAAGGCCGTTTATATAAGTTGCACCAAGTGCTCTGTCGAAAAGACCATAACCCGGGCGGCCTTTTTCACCCCAGATCATACGACCGTGGTCGGGACGCACATACATATCAAAGCCTATTTCATGCATTGCTTTCATAATTTCATACATATCAAGTGAACCGCAGGAAGAAAGATGAGCTGCTTCTTCAAAGCAATGATCATCTGTGATTTTAATGTTACGAAGGTGAATAAAGTGTGCTCTTTCGCCATATTTGCGGATAATTGCCGGCAAATCATTTGCGGGTGATGCTCCAAGGCTGCCTGTGCAAACTGTGAAACCATTGTTGATGCTTGGACAGATTTTAATCATCTTATCATAGCTGTCAGCACCTGTGATTATGCGCGGAAGTCCGAAAATCGGCCACGGCGGGTCATCGGGGTGGATTGCCATTTTCATATCTACCTCGTCGCATACCGGAATGATGGCGTTAAGGAAGTATGCAAAGTTTTCCCAAAGCTTGTCTGCGTCAATATCTTTATACTCGTCCAAAAGCTTGTTAAGACCATCTTTTGTATAGCTTGAATCCCAGCCGGGAAGTGACAAATCCGATGTGCGCGGATTCATAGCGTCAACCTCTGCCTGTCTGAAGATAAGCGCGCTTGAATTGTCGTCAAGCTTGTAATCAAGGTCTGAACGGAGCCAGTCAAATACAGGCATAAAGTTATAGCAGATAACCTTTATACCATATTTTGCAAGATTTCTTATTGTCTGGCAATAATTAGCAAGATATCTGTCGCGCGAAGGCTTTCCGAGCTTGATATCCTCGTGTACAGGAACACTTTCAATTACGTCGAGCTTGAGTCCTGCATTTTCAACCTTTTTTACCAACGCAGCAATGCTGCCTTCGTCCCACACTTCGCCAACAGGGATATCGTAAATTGCGCTTACGATAGAATACATGCCTGGAATCTGGCGTATGTACTCGAGTGTTACCGGGTCAGAATCGCCATACCAGCGAAATGACATTTTCATAATAATTTCACGAACCTTTCTGTCTAATATTGTTTGAATTACTTTATATATGTACGCATGTGCGCCATAATACTTTTTTATATTGTTTTAGTGAACTGCACTCATATTATCCTATATCTATAATACAAAAATTGATTTTATCCATAAATTGTTCTCTCTTTATTTTACAATATAAATCAAATAGTTTCAAGTACTTTATTTAAAGAATTATATGCAAGAGTAAAAGCGTTAAGATATATTATCCTATAAATGATTAATTCTACAATTTTTGATGTTGTTTTTATAAAGAAATAGCTGCTGAAATATCATCAGCAGCTATTTTGAATTAAAAAACTTTACATATACTTATTTGCATATTTCGATGTACTTTTCGTATGCCTTATCCCACAAATCCATATCCTGAGGCTCGTAACGAACGAGGTTATACGAATTTTCAACAACCTCGCGCGCAGCTTCAAGCGAATTAATCTCGCCAAGCGCCACATACTGCATAAGTGCGTTTCCTATGCTTGTAGCTTCTACCGGACCTGCAATTACTGGAATTTTTGTCGCATTTGCAATAAACTGACAAAGTATCTTACTCTGTGTGCCACCGCCAACAGCGTGGATTGCTTCGATTTTTTCCGGAAGCATTGTCGAAATCTCTTTTACAGATTTTGCACACTCAAGTGCAAGACTTTCAATAATTGTGCGGTTAAGCTCGCCAAGTGTTTCGGGCTTATTTTGATTTGTCATTTTGGCAAATTTTTCAATACGGGCTACCATATCGCCGGGGCGTGAGAATGCATCATAATTAGGATTGATAATGCATTTAAACGGCTCAGCCTTTACTGCAGCATCCTCAAGTTCTTGATATGAAACTGTGGTGCCTTTGCGTGCAAGTGCACGACGGCTTTCCTGCTGAATCCAGAGTCCCATTATATTATGAAGGAAACGATATGTTCCAAAAACGCCTCCCTCGTTTGTATAGTTATAAGACTGACTCTGCTCGGTTATAATAGGCTCTGTTGTTTCAGCGCCGAGCAGTAGCCATGTTCCGCAGCTTATATATAAATTCTTGTTTGGATTTTTCATCGGTGCGGCAACAACCGCGGATGCTGTATCATGAGATGCAACAGCAATCACAGGAACGCTTTCTACACCAAGCTCTTCGCATATTTCATCGCTTAGATTGCCGATAATACTGCCGGGCATTACGATGTCTGCAAATTTGTTATCAAGGTCAAAGCTTTTCAAAAGCTCATTATCAAAATCACGTGATTTTGCATTAAGCATCTGACTTGTTGATGCAATTGTGTACTCTGTTTTTTTCACGCCTGTAAGCATATAGTTAAACAGGTCGGGAATAAAGAGGGCGCTGTCAGCTGCGGCAAAAACGGGTTCCTTTGCAGAACACATATACTGGAAAAGTGTGTTGATAAAAGCAAACTGTATACCGGTTTTATCAAAGATATTTTGCTTTTGCTCATCTGTAAGAACTATTGCATCGGTACGTGTATCGCGGTAGTGATACGGATTTTGCAAAAGGCGACCGTCTTTGTCAAGAAGACCATAATCAACGCCCCATGTGTCTATACCGATAGCACCAAATTTTTTGCCTGCATTTTTACATTTTAAAATGCCCTGTTTGATTTCGTGAAAAAGTCTTAACACATCCCAGTGATAGTTTCCGCGAACCATTACGGGGTCATTATCAAAACGGTGAATTTCCTCATAGGTAAGCTTGCCGTTTTCATAAGAGAAAATCAGCGCACGTCCGCTTGAGGCACCAAAGTCAAATGCGAGAACATTTTTACTCATAGAGTTTTCTTCCTTTCTACCGCTTGTGTGCGTTTTGATTTATATAAAAGTAAGATTTATCTTTTTGAAAGAACGTCTTTTTCGTACTTTTTAACCTCGCCGAGCCATTCAAGTGAGCCGGGTACGTTTGCGCGATTTAAGAACTCATCCCATACAGCGCTCCATGGCATAGCCTTCATTTCTTCCATAAGAGCAAGGCGTGATGAATAGTCACCATTCTTCTCGATATCAAACAATGTCTTTGTAGGCTCCAAAAGACCCATAAGAATTGCTTTTTGTGTATTTCTTATACCAATTACCCATGCAGCAATACGGTTAATGCTTGCATCGAAGAAATCAAGACCGATATATACTTTATTAAACAAGTCGTGTCTTGCAATTTCGCTCATAATGCGCATAAGCTCGTCATCTAATACTACAACGTGGTCACTGTCCCAACGTACAGGACGGCTTGTATGAAGAAGTATACCGGGCACATAATCAATTATACCTGTGATTTTATCTGACACATACTCTGTGGGATGGAAGTGGCCTGTATCAAGAGTAAGAAGTGTCTGATTTTTTACAGCGTAGCCTGTATAGAACTCGTGTGAGCCTACTGTATAGCTTTCTGCGCCAATACCGAAAACTTTACTTTCAACAGAATCAAGATTGTAAGGAGTCTTCTTTGCAAATACTTTATCAAGTGAATCTGCAAGTCTTTGTCTGTATATGTATCTGTTTGCGGGAGTATCTTTAAAGCCGTCGGGAATCCACACGTTTGTTACGGCTTTGCTATCAAGCTTTTTGCCGATGTTATCAGCAATTTCTCTCATAGCGATACAATGCTCAACCCAGAAATCTCTGATGCCGTCATCGAGGCTTGAAAGTGTAAAACCGTCAGCCTTTGGATGTGCAAAAAGTGTTGGGTTAAAATCAAGACCTATACCTTCGCTCTGTGCAAACTCGAGCCAGTTTTCAAAATGCTCGGGCAAAAGGTTGTTACGCTCAACCACCTTGCCGTTTGTTTCTGCATAATTTGCATGAAGGCTTATGCGGTGCTTACCACCGATGAGTGAAAACACCTTTTTGATATCCTCGCGAAGCTCTGATGGAGTTGTTGCTTTGCCCGGATAATTACCGGTAGCTGCAATACCTCCTGAAAGCTCGTTCTGAGAAACCTCGAAGCCATCAATATCATCGCCCTGCCAGCAGTGTACTGATATAGGTGTGTTAAATAATTTTTCAATTGCCGCCTCGGTATCTACTCCGATTTCGGCATATTTTTGTTTTGCTAATTCGTACATAGTCATAATAATTGCCTCCTTAGTAGTTTTTAATAATAACATAAATATTTTACCATATAAATAAAAAATAGACAATAGGCAAATATATTTTTTTGCTATTTTTTAAGCTGAAGAAAAAATATGAATAAAATTAAAAAAAACACTTGACAAAAAAAAAGTAATATGATATATTTACTCCATTATCACATAAACGCAGTGATGCGGAATAGTAGGCAAAATACTTTCGCCAAAAGAGAGATGCCGGTTGGTGCAAGGCATTGGGAAAGATTTGCCGAACTCACCGCGGAGCGGCTGCCGTGAAATGTTTGGAGAGTAGGGGCAGACGGGAACTCCCGTAACAGAGTAAAGATGTGTTGGCATCTTGAGGGCATCCTTTGTGGATGAAGAAGAGTGGTACCGCGGAAGCAAAAAAGGATTTTACGCTTTCGTCTCTTTGAATAAACGAAGAGACGAAAGCTTTTTTTGTAAATTGAAAAAGCTTTGGGAAATGAGCTTTGAAAGGGAAGGGGTTTTATCCAATGAGAAAAATCAACGTATCGGACATTACATTAAAAAAACTGGCACAAACAAGAGAGGTTGCACTGCTATTTCGTGAAAAGACAGCGATTGCTGCGTGCGCAGACGCTCTCGGCGTAGATGCTATTGAACTTGCGGCAATTAAAAATTTGCGTGAAGATACTATCGTTTATAAAACGATTGCAAAAAATATTCAAAAAAGTATTGTTGCAATTCCGGTTGGTTTTTCTTTTGATGACGTGGCAAATGCGTGGGAATGTGTAAAGGAAGCCGCAAAACCGAGACTGCAGGTAGAAGTGCCCACATCAACAGTTCAGATGGAGTATATGTATCATCTTAAAGCAGACAAAATGATAGCAAAAATCGCCGAGCTTGTTACAGAAGCGAAAAAGCTTTGTGATGATGTAGAGCTTGTTGCAACTGATGCTACACGTGCTGATGAAGAGTTTTTGATTGAAGCTGCAAAGACAGCCGAACAAAATGGCGCAAAGATTATTACAATCTGTGACGATGCGGGTGTGGCTTTGCCTGAGGAAATTGCAGAGCTTGTTTCTAAAGTAAAGCAGGCTGTAAATGCAGATGTTTATGTGCAGGTATCAGACAGTATCGGTATGGCAGTATCGGCGGCGGTATCTGCAATCGGAGCGGGCGCAGATGGACTAAAATGTGCAATGGCAGGAGAAGATTCGCTTTCTATGGGCGCTTTGGCAAAAATGGTTTCAGCACGCGGAGATGCGATTGGCGCTTCGGTAGCTTTGGAGAATACAAAAATTCACGCAAGTATCGAGGATATGCTTTCTAAAATCAATCATGCAGGATATGAAAGTGCAGATGACGTTAGCGAGAAAAAGAAGATTTTGCTTGATGAGGATAGTACACTTTCTGATGTGGCATATGCGGCAAATGTGCTTGGTTATGATTTGTCCGACGAGGATAATGGAAAGGTTTATAAGGCACTTATGCAGGTTTGTGAGAAGAAAGGCTCTGTCGGAGTAAAAGAATTTGAAGCACTTATTGCAAGCAGTGCAATGCAGGCACCGTCAACATATCATTTTGAAAGCTATTCGACAAGTTGTGGTAATTTAACAAGTGCAATGTCACAGGTAACGCTAAGATGCGGTGATGAAATTCTTTGCGGTGTAAGCACGGGCGACGGTCCGATTGATTCGGTATTTCGTGCAATAGAGCAAAGCATAGGATATCATTATGAGCTTGACGATTTCCAGATTCAGTCGGTAACAGATGGCAAGGAAGCGCTTGGCTCTGCCTTGGTAAAGCTTCGCGTAGGCGGCAAGCTCTATTCAGGTAACGGCAGCTCTACTGATATTGTTGCAGCAAGTATAAGAGCATACATAAATGCGCTTAACAAGATTGTGTTTGAGGAGGCGTAAGGATGAAACTGACCTTTTCTACAAAAAACGTAAACAGGGCATCGTTTTTTGATACCTGCCGTTATGCATACGATTACGGATATGCAGGTTTTGAAATTTATGATGCAATTAAAGAGAGAAAACAACACTATGACAGCATTCTTCGAAGTGAACGCACAGCAGACTCAAAAAGAAAGCTTTTTAACCGTGGACTTAACGTTTCTGCATTGGTGTATCCGTATCCGATAGAAAGTAGCGAAGCGACACCTGAATCTGTTGTAAAATATGTTGATATGGCGACAAATGCGGGAATTGAGCGCGTTATTTTGCGTATCGAGGAAAAGACTTCAAACGATGTGCTTTATGAAAAACTCAGTGAGGCTGTCAAAAAAGCCGGAAAGGCTGATGTTCAGATATTGTTTGAAACATCGGGCTATCTTGCAAAAACTGAGAATGTAATTGATATTATAAACTTTTTTTCATCTGCGGCAATAGGTGTTTCGTGGAATACGCGTGAAACGTATTTTAAAGCGGGCGAGAGTGCAGACACAACCATTAAAACACTTGGCGCGTATATAAAATATGTGCGTCTTGGTGATATGAAAGATGGCAAAAGCGTCTTAATCGGTGAGGGAGAGCTTCCTGTTACAAATGTTATTAATGCGCTTTCTTCACTTAATTTTGACGGATATATTTGCGTGGCGTGGAATGAAGAAATTCAGGATGCTGACATTGTACTTACGCATTTCACAAATTATATTGCTGGACTTTCTCGAAAGAAAAAAGAAAAAGACGGTGCATATTATAATCGCTCAAAGACGGGTACATTTGTATGGAAAAAATACGATGTTATTGATGCAACTTTTTCCGATGTGCTTGATACGATGGTTGAAAAGTACCCTGACCAGTATGCGTTTAAATATACAACGCTTGATTACACAAGAACGTATTCGCAGTTTCGCCGTGATGTAGATGAATGTGCGGCGGCACTTATATCGCTTGGCGTAAAGGCGGGCGACCAGGTTGCTATATGGGCGACGAATGTGCCGGCGTGGTTTATTACCTTTTGGGCAACGACAAAAATCGGCGCAGTACTCGTTACAGTTAATACCGCATATAAAATTCATGAGATTGAATATCTTTTAAAGCAGTCGGATACGCATACGCTTGTTATGATTGAGGATTGTAAGGATATTAATTATATAGAAATTATCGAGGAGCTTTGTCCCGAACTTAAAAGCATAAATCCAGGAGAGCCGCTTTATTCAAAAAATCTTCCGTTCCTGCGAAATGTAGTTACAGTCGGTTTTTCAATGGATGGATGTCTTACATGGGAACAGATGCTTGAGCGTTCTGCACTTGTGCCTCAGCAGGAGGTGCGTCGCAGAGCCTCGCTTGTAAAGCCCGACGATGTTTGTAATATGCAATATACATCGGGCACTACGGGATTTCCAAAGGGCGTAATGCTTACGCACAGAAACATTGTCAACAACGGAAAAACCATTGGTGACAGAATGGATTTGTCAACAGCAGACCGTATGATGATTCAGGTGCCGATGTTCCATTGTTTTGGTATGGTGCTTTCCATGACATCAATGATGACACATGGCGGTACACTTTGTCCAATGCCATATTTTTCGCCAAAGTCATCACTTGCATGTGTAAACGATGAACACATAACCTGCTTTAATGGTGTACCGACTATGTTTATAGCAATGTTTAACCATGCCGATTTTGCAAAGACGGACTTTTCGTATATGCGTACGGGAATTATGGCGGGAGCAAACTGTCCGGCAGATTTGATGCGTCGTGCGGCAGATGAGATGAATATGCGTGAGATTATTTCTGTATATGGTCAGACCGAGGCTTCGCCCGGATGCACAATGGGTGAGGTAAACGAAGATCTTGACCACAGAGTTGAAACTGTTGGAAGTGCATTTCCCGGTGTTGAATGTAAGATTATTGACCCTGAAACAGGCGAGGAACTACCCGATGGTGAGAGCGGCGAATTTGTTGCGCGTGGCTTTAACATTATGAAGGGCTATTATAAAATGCCTGAAGCAACTGCACAGACAATTGACGCAGACGGATGGCTTCATTCGGGAGATATTTGCTGTAGAACAAGCGATGGATATTATAAGGTTACAGGACGTCTTAAAGATATGATTATTCGTGGAGGCGAAAATCTTTACCCGCGTGAGATAGAGGAGTTTTATCTTACACACCCGAAGGTGCGCGACGTGCAGGTAGTAGGTGTGCCTGACGAAAAGTACGGCGAAGAGTGCTGTGCGTGGATTATTCTTCATAAAGGTGAAGAGTCTGATGAAAACGAGATGCGCGAGTATGGTAATGCTTCTATTGCACGCCACAAAGTGCCAAAGTACTTTGTATTTGTTAAAGAATTTCCAATGAACGCTGCAGGCAAAATTCTAAAATATAAGATGCGTGATGAGTCAGTGGAGATTTTAGGATTAAAAAAGTAAATTAAGCATAAAAAAACTGTTCACTTTTGTGAACAGGTTTTTTATTTTTACATATCAAACTTCCATAATAACGGGAAGTATCATTGGTGAGCGTTTTGTTTTTTCATACATATAGTCGCTTAAAGTGTTTTTCATTGCAAGTTTTAGTGCAGTCCAGTCGGTTGCGCCCTTTAAAACGCACTCATCAAGTGCTTCTTTTGTAACCTGACGCGCCTCTTCCATTAGTTCCTCGGCTTCTCTTACGTATACAAAGCCGCGAGATATAATGTCAGGACCTGCGACGATTTCGCCATTGTCTGCACTGATTGAAACGACGCAAACAATGAGTCCGTCGTTTGAAAGGTGTTTTCTGTCGCGAAGTACAATGTTTCCGACATCACCTACGCCGAGACCGTCAACCAAAAGCTTGCCCGATGGTACGGTAGTAGTCATTTTTGCACTTTCATTATCAAGTTCAAGCACACGGCCGTTTTCCATGATGAATACATTTTTTTCTTCAACGCCCATAAGAGTGCCAAGCTGTGAATGACGGTGCAAATGACGGTATTCGCCGTGCACAGGCATGAAATATTTCGGCTTTGTAAGCGCAAGCATAAGCTTTAATTCTTCCTGACATGCGTGTCCCGAAACGTGAACTTCGGCAAGGGATTCGTATATAACCTCTGTTCCTTGCTTGAAAAGCTCGTTTATAACACGCGAAATTGTTTTTTCATTACCGGGAATTGGGCTTGCAGATACTATGATAAGGTCATTTTGTGTAAGCTCTACTTTGCGGTGGTCAGAATACGCCATTCTGAAAAGCGCACTCATGGCCTCGCCTTGCGAGCCTGTTGTTACTATGACAAGCTGATTATCATTATAGCGATTTATATCGTCGATACTGATGAGCGTTTTTTCAGGGATTGTCATATAACCAAGAAGTATCGCAACTTCGATAATATTTTCCATGCTTCTTCCTGAAACGGCAACTTTTCTTCCGTATTTTGCAGCGGTATTTATAATTTGCTGAACTCTGTGAACATTTGAAGCAAATGTGGCTACAATAATACGTTTTTCGCAGTTTTTAAAGATTTCATCAAAGGTTGAGCCGACGCTTCGCTCACTCATGGTGTAGCCTGCGCGTTCAACGTTTGTCGAATCGCTCATCAAAAGAAGTACTCCTTCGCGCCCAAGCTCGCCAAGTCTTGTAAGGTCAATCATTTCTCCATCTATTGGGGTCGAATCAATCTTAAAGTCGCCCGTATGAACAACTGTACCGACAGGGGTCTTTATTGCAAGAGCAACAGAGCCTGCAATTGAATGGTTTGAGTGTATAAATTCAACAGAAAACGCGCGACCAATTTTTATACTGTCTCCCGGTTTTACACGGTTTAATTTAACTGTTGATAATATGTTGTGCTCTTTAAGTTTGGTTTCGATAAGTCCTATTGTAAGCTTTGTTGCATACACGGGCACATTGACTTTCTTTAAAAAGAAGGGTAGGGCACCGATGTGATCTTCGTGTCCGTGTGTGATTACTACGCCACGTACCCTTTCAATATTTTTTTCAAGATACGACGTATCAGGTATGACAAGATCAATGCCGGGCATATCATCGTCCGGAAAAGCAATTCCGCAGTCAACAACAAAGATGTCGTCGCCGTACTCGAATACCGTCATGTTTTTGCCAATTTCGTTCAGGCCACCTAACGGTATAATTTTAAGTTTTTGTTTTTTTGGCACTAAAAAATCCTCCATTTCATTTTATTTTTCCGCTCATTAATAATAAAAAATAATTTTTATGATTTAATTAAATATAATATGGTACTGCATTTTCCGATCACAACATATTAACTTATTTTACCATAAATTTAAGTAAGAGTCAATTGGTGCAATAAAAAAACGCCACAAATATATGTTATATGTAATTTTTACATATATGACAACATTTATACATAAATTTGCGGCGAAAAGTTTTTATTAAATTTTATCGAAATTGTGAGCAAAGCTTGTCATAGCAAGCCTTCACTTGTGGTATTTTATAGCCCTTTTTATCTGTTATTTCAAAAGGTATAGGTCCTGTATATCCTGATTTTAAAAGAAGTGAAAAAATCGTTTTCCAGTCATTTATGCCCTCATAAGGAAGCCAGTGTCTTTCGTCAGTGCGATCATAATCACTTACGTGTATAGTAATGATTCTGTCGCCAAAAGCTTTTATAAAAGCCTCATTTGTATCTGTAAGAAGATGGTTTGTATCAAAGCATATACGGAGTCTTAAATCGGACGAAACAATTTTTGCCATACTGTCAATATTATTGCCAAGACATGTGCGGGGCAAATTCTCCACCGCGATTTGTGCACCGAATTTTTCTGCTTCATCTGCAAGCTTTCTCAAAGATGCTTTTGCATTTTCCGTTTGAATAAATCTGTTTTCTGGCAAAATCGGCTCAAACGAAGGATGAACTACAAATATTTTTATATCTGTGTTCTGGCACACAAAACGAATCATATCAAGCTGACGCTCAATTGCATTTTGACGAATATTTTTGTCAAGCGAAGCAATATCATACGGATCCCAAAAAGAAAGATGTGCTGACCAAAGCTTGATACCTGTTTTTTTGCACGAATCAATAAGGCGTAGCCAGTAGTCCTGTATTACTTTATTTTCCATGCCGGGACATGCACCGCCAATTGAGAGTTCTAACATTTCAATTCCGTTATCTTTGCACTCTTTTAGCACCTCATAATCGGGTGATGGTAAAAATGCGCTTGAAAGTGCAAGCGGATTATTTGAAAGCTTTATCATAAGTTAACACGCCTTTCTGTTTTGTATATGTAAGATAAGTCTATCCGAGAAGGTCTTCAAGTGACATCTGCGAGCTTGCCTGCATTCCGTTAAAGCAACCACTTTGTTCGAGCGAATCGAGTGCAGTTTTACTGATTTTTGTTCTCCTGTGAAGGTCTTCTATCGAGTGGAAAATGCCCTTTTCACGCTCTTCGCATATTGTAGTAGCTTGTGCAATGCTTACGTTTGGCAGACTTGAGAGCGGGGGAAGAATTTTATCGCCTTTGGGCAAAAAGTTCTTTGAGTCTGACTCATACAAATCCACCGGCAAAAAGTCAAATCCGCGTGCATACATTTCGCGGCAAAGCTCAAGTGTAGTGTATAAATCCTTGTCTTTTTGCGTTGGGAGAGGAATGTTTTTTATATTCTTCATTGCACTAAGCACTGTTTCCATTCCATGACACATAATGCTTGCATCAAATGCGCCAAGTGCGCGTATCGTAAAGTATGCACAGTAATATGCGATAGGGTAGTGCACTTTGCAGTAAGCGATACGAAAAGCCATCATTACATATGCAACCGCATGTGCTTTTGGGAACATATACTTTATTTTGTTACACGAATCGATATACCACTGCGGAATGTCGTGTGCTTTCATCTCAATTTCGTCGTCACTGCTAAGGCCTTTTCCCTTACGAACCTTTTCCATTATTGTAAACGCAAGTTTTGGCTCAAGTCCCATGTGTATAAGATAAATCATTATATCATCACGGGTACATATAGCCTCTGAAAGAACAATCTCTCCGCTTTGAATATAGTCCTGAGCATTGTTTGTCCAAACGTCCGTACCGTGTGAAAGTCCCGATATACGAAGAAGCTCTGAAAACTTTGTTGGTTTTGTATCGACGAGCATTTGACGAACAAAGTTTGTACCAAATTCGGGCACGCCAAACGTACCGACATCGCTTCCGATATCGTTAGGGGTAACGCCAAGTGCTTCTGTATTTAAAAACAGCGAAAGTGTAGGCTTGTCATCGAGTGGAATTTTCTTTGCGTCAATTCCGGTCAAATCCTCAAGCATTCTTATAACCGTCGGGTCATCGTGTCCGAGTATATCAAGCTTTAAAAGGTTATCGTGTATAGAATGATAGTCAAAATGTGTAGTTATAATTGTACTGTCGGCATCGTCGGCAGGGTGCTGTACGGGACAGAACTGATGTATATCATTTGCCTTTGGCAAAATGATTACACCGCCCGGATGCTGACCCGTTGTGCGTTTTACGCCGGTACAGCCGAGCGAAATGCGTTTGATTTCAGCATTATGAGCAACAATTGAGCGTTCATCAAAATATTTTTTTGCATATCCAAAGGCTGTTTTTTCAGCGATTGTGCCGATTGTTCCTGCACGAAAGACATGTCCTTCGCCAAACAGCTCTTCTGTATACTTATGCGCGACGCTCTGGTATTCACCCGAGAAGTTAAGGTCGATATCAGGCTCTTTATCGCCTGCAAAACCGAGAAATGTTTCGAATGGAATGTCATGTCCGTCTTTTGCATAATTTTCGCCGCAAATTGGACATATCTTGTCTGGAAGGTCACAACCAGATAAACCCGAGCCGTCCGTGATAAACTCACTGTGTTTACATTTTTTGCAAATATAATGCGCCGGAAGAGCGTTAACCTCTGTAATTCCCGATAAAAATGCAACAAAAGATGAGCCAACAGAACCACGCGAGCCAACAAGATATCCGTCAGATAGGGACTTGCTCACAAGCTGCTGAGCAATTTTATACATAACTGAAAATCCGTATGTGGTAATTGATTTAAGCTCTTTATCCATGCGCTGTTTTACAATGTCAGGCAGCGGCTCACCATATATTTCCTTTGCCTTTTCGTTTGACATATTTATTATATCCTCCTGAGCGCCTTCAATACTCGGCGGATACGTTCCTGAGCGCACGGGTGCAAGCTCCTCGGTCATCTCACTTATAATATTTGGATTTGCTACTACAACCTCGTATGCAAGCTCGGGCTCAAGATAGTCAAATTCATCAAGCATTTCCTGGGTTGTGCGAAGGTATAACGGCGCCTGAAAATCGGCATCATCAAAGCCTTTTCCAGCCATTAATACACGGCGAAAAACCTCGTCCTCAGGATCCAAAAAGTGAACGTCACCCGTAGCAACGGTGAGCTTGCCATGTTTTTTTCCAAGAGCGATAATTTTTTTATTAATATCCTGTAAATCTTCTTTTGAGCCTACCTGACCATTTCTTAGCATAAACTCATTGTTTCCAAGAGGCTGAATTTCAAAATAGTCATAAAATGCGGCAATATTGTCGATTTCCTGCGCACTGCGGCCTGAAAAAATTGCCTGATAAAGCTCGCCTGACTCACACGCGGAACCAATAATTAAGCCTTCGCGGTATTTGTTTATGAGGCTTTTTGGCATACGCGGTGTGCGATAAAAATAGTCAAGATGCGATGCAGAAATAAGCCTGTAAAGATTTTCAAGTCCGACAGGATTTTTTGCAAGTATGATTATATGATGTGACGGTATGCCGCGCACATCAATTTTATTTCCAAAACACGTGTTTAGCTCTCGTACGTCACTTACGCTCATTTTTGAGAGCGCTTCGAGCATTTTTTTAAATATATTAGCCGTTGCAAGGGCATCATCGACAGCTCTGTGATGATTGTCAAGAGTTACTTTTAAATGCTTTGTAAGATTGTTTAATTTGTGGTTTTTAAGCTCGGGATAAAGCTTTCTCGCAAGCGAAAGTGTGTCAACATAGCACTCTGAAAAGTTTTTGCCCATTCTTTCAAGACTCGCACGTATAAAACCTGTGTCAAAATTTGCATTATGAGCAACAAGAACACAGCCTTCGCAAAAGCGCATAAAGTCGGTTACGGCTTTTTCTTCTTTCGGCGCACCCTTTACCATTGAATCATTGATTCCAGTAAGCTCGGTGATTTTTTGCGGTATTGGCACTGGAGGCTCTACAAAGGTGGAAAAAGAGTCTACAATTTCGCCTTCTTTAATTTTTACTGCGCCGATTTCTATAATAAAGTTTGTTTCACAAGAAAGCCCGGTTGTTTCAAGGTCAAAGACAACAAATGTATCATTTAACTTGTGTGATTTTTCGTTGTATGTTATCAGTGAGCGGTCATCTACGACATAGCCTTCCACGCCATAAATCACTTTTATGCCATTTGATTTTGCAGCTTTTGCTGCTTCGGGGAATGCCTGAACAACGCCATGGTCAGTTATGGCGATTGCTTTATGTCCCCAAGAAGCCGCGCGTGCTATAAGGTCCGTCGCACTCGACACTCCGTCCATAGTTGACATTTGCGTATGCATATGAAGCTCGACGCGCTTTTCTTTTGCATCATCAGTTTTCTTTGGAGGAGCTTCAAGCTCATTTATATCATAAGCGGTGATAACAGTATCACGCGAATATTTATCGTATGCAACATCACCATATACTGATACCCAAGTGCCTTTTTTAAGACGCTTTTCAACCTTTTCTTTTAATACGCCGTCGCGCGCTTGACTAAAAGAGCCGTCGGCATTTTTTCTTGGCTGAAGATTGCAAAAAAGCTTTACTGTGCGCGAATCCTTTTTATCTGTGATATCAAAAGTCACAATCCACGAATGGTCTTTTCTTTCGAGCCATTCTACACAAAAAATTTCACCGCTTGTGCGTACACGTCCTGCCTCGGGTGTTACTTCGTCAAGAGATAGAAGTTTTCCCTTGATTTTTTTGCCACAGATAACCTCACTTGGTTTATTTGTGCCAAGCTGTGACTCGAATTGTTTTATAAGAGCCTCCTCCTGAGCACGCTGACGAAGCATTGCTTCGGTAATTACATTTGCCTGTGGAAGCTGTATATGTATATCATCAAGTTTATATTTAGTTATAAATGTCTCTTTAAGCATTGCAAGCTGACTCTCGGTAAGCATTGCCGTATCAGAAAGCTCAATTGACATTGTGCGCTGCTTTTTATTTACGCTGATTTTTGAAAGCTCGATTTCGGCGAGTGTATCGTCGCAACCGGCAATCAAATCCTTGATTTTTGTCATGGTTTTCTCCTTTTAAGTACAAGGTGAGTTTACATTTTTTCGATTTCCTGCATAAGTGTCTCTGCTATATTTTCCTGAGGTACTTTTTTTACAATTTCACCTTTTTTGAAAATAAGCCCTACACCATCTCCGCCTGCAATTCCTATGTCGGCGTCGCGTGCTTCACCGGGGCCGTTTACAGCGCAGCCCATAACGGCAATCTTAATGTCTTTATCAATATTTTTTGTAAGCTCATATATTTTATTTGCAATTTCGATAAGATTAATGCGACATCTACCACAGGTAGGACACGATACAAACGTAACACCGCTTTTTCTAAGACCGAGCGATTTTAATATTTCGATTCCTGCATAAACCTCTTTTACGGGGTTGTCGGTGAGTGAAACACGAATTGTATTACCAATACCTTCTGCAAGAAGTGTTCCTATACCGACAGACGATTTTACAATTCCGCTTTCGTATGTACCTGCTTCGGTAACGCCCAAATGAAGCGGGTAGTCGCATTTTTCGTGCGCAAGGCGATATGCCTTAATCATAGTGGGCACATCCGATGCTTTAAGTGAAAGTGCAATGTCGTAAAAGTTACATTCTTCTAAAAGCTTTGCATGCGAAAGAGCACTTTCAACAAGCGCCTCGGCAGTAGGTGAGCCATATTTTTGCAAAATAGATTTTTCAAGCGAACCACCATTTACGCCTATGCGTATCGGTATGTTTTTGCTTTTTGCCATATCACAAACGGCGCGTATTTTGTCTTTGTCGCCAATGTTGCCGGGGTTTATTCGTACTTTGTCTACGCCGCCCTGCATACAAAGAAGGGCGAGTTTGTAATCAAAGTGTATATCACATACCAGTGGTATGGTTATTTTCTGTTTTATTTTGCCGACTGCAATTGCTGCAGCCTCGTCGGGTACAGCTACGCGTACAATGTCACAGCCTGCCTTGGCAAGCTCATTTATCTGCTTGATTGTTGCCTCAACGTCGCGTGTGTCGGTGTTTGTCATTGACTGCACGCTTATAGGATTATTGCCGCCTATCTTTAAAGAGCCAACAGTTATTTCTTTTGTAGTTTTATTATTCATAAAAATCAAATCCTTATTATATAATCGTGGTTACTTTTATGAAAATAACCTGATAACATCATTATAAGTTGCAAAAAGCATTAAAGCGATTAAAAGTGCAAAGCCAACAAGCTGAATTATTCCTTCGTGCTCAGGCTTTAGCTTTTTGCGGGTAATGGTTTCAGCCAAAATTATCCATAGCTTGCAGCCGTCAAGGGCAGGAATAGGTAAAAGGTTCATAACACCCAAGTTTACACTTAAAAGCGCAACAAGATTAAAAAGTGTTGCCAGGTTAATTCGTGATGCCTGACCGATAACGTTTATTATACCGATGGGGCCACTTATCTGAGAAGCGGGAACTGCGCCGCGTATAAGCTCGTATAGTGATACATATACGATTTTAATATTATAAATTGTAAGATAGAACGCATTTTTTATTACGCCTATAAAGCTTTGTTTTTGCACCTCGGGGACAAAACCGAGGATATAGCGTGACTGCGACTGCGTCGTGCCGATGAGCGCTCTGTATTCATCCGAATCAGGAGCGGCAATCGTTTGACGCTCATCTTCAACACCGTTGATAGTTGATATAACGCTAAATTCATCTTCGTCGTAGATATATGTTACCTCTTGAAGAGAGGGGGTAACAGTTTGCGTAATTATTTGTCCGTTTCGCTCTGCACGCACTTCTACGGGGGTGCTGTTTACACGGCTAAGCTCAAAGGAAAGGTCTTCAAATATATTTATTTTCGAACCGCCAACCGATACAATTCTGTCGCCTTTTTGAAAGGTGGAACTTACAAGATTGGTGTTTGGTGTAAAATCCGCGATTGTCGTTGTAGTTATTGTATTCGTTGATACCTGTATACATAAAAATATGATAAAGCCCAAAACAATATTAAGCGTCGCACCTGCAATTACAACTATAAAGCGTTTATACCACGTTGCTCTGTTAAATGAGCGCTCATCATCGCTGTCTTCTGTTTCGCCCTCCATTTGACAAAAGCCACCCATAGGGATAGCGCGCAGTGAATATAGTGTTTCACCGTAGCGCTTTTTCCATATTGCAGGGCCCATGCCTATTGCAAATTCATTTACACGTATTTTAAAAAGCTTTGCCGCACCAAAATGTCCAAATTCATGGATGGCAACCATAAGGGCAAAAACTAAAATAGCTGTAACGATTGTACCAATACTGCCTAACAAATAATCACGTCCTTAAATACTTTTATAAAAATCTTTTATAAACATATTCGCGTGCCCAGCTGTCTGCGGCACATATGTTTTCAAGAGTGTCTGCATCAGTGTTAGTATATGCGCTCATAGCTTCACCTATAACATCTGCAATTTCAAGGTATTTTATTTTTCCTTTAAAGAACATATCTACACACGCTTCGTCCGCGGCATTATATACCGCGCTCATTGTACCGCCCTCTCTTAGAGCACTGTATGCGAGTGGAAGGGCAGGGAAGGTGTCTGTATCAGGCTTATCAAATGTAAGCGTAGATATTTTTGCAAGGTCAAGAGGCACGCCTCCGATGTCTGTTCTGTCAGGATAGGTAAGAGCGTACGCAATCGGAAGATGCATATCGGGCTGACCAAGCTGAGCAATAACTGAGCCGTCTATATACTCGACCATAGAATGTATAATGCTTTGAGGATGCACCAACACGTCTATATTATCAGGCTCTGTGTCAAAAAGCCATCTCGCCTCGATTACCTCAAGTCCCTTATTTACAAGTGTAGATGAATCGATGGTTATTTTTGCGCCCATACTCCAGTTTGGGTGTTTTAACGCCATTTCAGGTGTTATGTTTTCAAGCTCGGAGCGTTTTTTCTTATAAAACGGGCCGCCTGATGCTGTAAGTATAATTTTACGCACTTGTTTTTTATCCTGCATACCAGATAGCGACTGGAAAATGGCGCTGTGCTCGCTGTCAACGGGAAGAATTGATATGTTATGCTTTTTTGCAAGCTTTGTAACGAGCAGACCTGCTGCAACCATGGTTTCCTTGTTTGCAAGAGCAATGTTTTTGCCACTTTCTATTGCGGCAATTGTAGGGCGAAGTCCTGCAAACCCCATAACAGCGGTCAATACGGTATCAATTTCATCAATAGTTGCCACCTGACACATACCTTCTGTGCCGCTTACCACCTTTACACAGGTATCTGCAAGCTTTATTTTAAGCTCGGCAGCTTTTTTTTCATCATAAGCACACACAAGCTTTGGTTTAAACTTTCTTGCCTGCGCTTCGAGTAATTCTATATTATTATTTGCACAAAGCCCCAATACATTTATATCGGGGCTTTTTGAAACGATGTCAAGACTCTGTGTACCGATTGAACCGGTAGAGCCTAAAATTGATATATTGTGTGCCATTTTACACAACCTTCTTTTGTTTTTATTTAAAGTTAAAATACATTTATGCCATTATAACTTAGTAGTGCACATACTAAAAATACAAAAGGTGCAATCATAATTGCGCTGTCAAAACGGTCAAGCAAACCACCATGACCGGGCATTATATTTCCGAAATCCTTTACGCCGCAATTTCTTTTAATAAGCGATGCTGTCAAATCTCCAAGCTGTGAAAGACATGAACCTACTATGCCGATTATAGAAAGTACTATATAATTTGCATTTGTTTTTGACACAAGAACCGAAACAATGCCGAGTATAACACAGCCAACTGCTGCAAAAACAATACCGCCTATGCTTCCTTCAACAGTTTTTTTGGGACTTATTTCGGGCGCAAGCTTATGACGTCCAAAACAGCAGCCTATAAAATATGCACCCGTATCGCTCATCCATGCACTTGTAAAAATCAGGCAAAGATAGTATATACCAAAGTCAAAACAACTTCTCATAAGACCTATAAACGAAGAGAATATGCTTATATATAAAGTTGCAAAAAGGACTTTTGATATATTATCAAAGCTTATAGTCTTGTGACATAAAATAGACTCTATTGCAAGCACGCCTATATATGCAATTATTGTAAAGCTAAGCAATACATGATTGGTTGTAAAGGTCGCATATATCATTGGTAGCGCACCGACAAGCGCGGTTATAACAAGCACTATGGAGAATCCAAAGGCATGCAAAAATTCATAAAGCATAAATAATATGACTACTCCAAGAACGATTTCAAACACGGGAGTGCCCGAAAGAGCTACCGCAAAAAATACGACAAGCCCGATTAGCGCTGAAATAACTCTTGTCAATGTATTTTTCCCCATAAGATACCTCCGCTTACGATAAATATTTTAAATGCACATCTCAGCGTCCGCCAAAACGTCTGTTTCTTGATAAGTATTCGTCAATAGCCTGTGTAAATTCCTTTTCGCCAAAATCGGGCCAAAGTACAGGTGTAAAATAAAATTCGCTGTAAGAGCTTTGCCACAAAAGGTAATTGCTAAGACGCATTTCACCGCTTGTGCGAATCACAAGGTCAGGGTCAGGCATATAGTTTGTATAAAGTTTTGATGAAAATAGGTTTTCATCAATAGCGTTTTCATCAAGAGAACCGTTTTTTACATCAAGTGCGATGTTTTTTGTGGCGCGAAGAATCTCGTCGCGGCCACCATAGTTGAGCGCAAGAGTAACAGTAACCGATTTGTTGTTTTGTGTAAGCTTTTCAACACGCACAATCTGCTCTTTGATTTCGTCGGAAAAACGTGATGTATCGCCGATAACACGTATGCGCACATCGTCGCCACCAAGTTCTTTTTCGGCATTTTTTAAATACTCTAAAAGTAGCGACATAAGCCCGTTTACCTCTTCGTCCGAGCGTTTCCAGTTTTCTGTTGAAAAAGCATATACGGTTATATATTCTATGCCTATATTTCCGGCAAAACGGCTCACCTTACGAAGTGCGTCTGCACCTGCACGGTGTCCCATCATGCGTGGCAGCGAGCGCTTTTTTGCCCATCTGCCGTTGCCGTCCATTATTATTGCCACATGCTTTGGCAAAGATGATTTGTCATACTCTTTTGTTTTCTTTTTAAAAAGTGCCATAAAAACCTCCGCCCATAAGCTTTATACAGGTTATCATACCTCTAAGATTTCTTTTTCTTTCTTAGCAAGCATTGCGTCAATTTCTTTTACATACTCATCTGTAAGAGATTGAATGTTTTTCTCAATTTCCTTAAGGTCATCTTCGGTGATTTCACCTGCTTTTTTCTGTGCCTTAAAACCTTCGATAGCATCACGGCGAATTGAACGTATAGCAACCTTTGCTTCCTCTGCGCGCTTGTGGATATCCTTTACGAGCTCCTTTCTGCGCTCCTCTGTAAGAGGCGGGAAGGAAAGACGAATTGACTTGCCGTCATTGTTGGGGTTGATGCCAAGCTCTGATTTCAAAATTGCTTTTTCAACCTCTTTTACAGCACTTACATCCCACGGCTGAATAAGAAGTGTGCGTGCTTCGGGGACAGAAACACTGCCAAGCTGAGGGATAGGTGTAGGTGTTCCATAATAATCTACCATAATTTTGTCAAGAATTGCAGGGTTTGCACGACCTGCACGAATTGATTGCAAATCTGCGCCGTAAACGCTGATAGTTTTATCCATTTTTGTTGAAATTTCAGGGTATTTTGATGCCATAATAATTTCCTCCTTGAATGTTTGTTTTATTAAAATTTTATGTGTATATTTTCTGATTTATTTGGAAATGATTGTGCCGATTTTTTCGCCACATGCAGCGCGTACAATATTTTCCGGATCATCAAGACCGAATACAAGAATCGGAATATTGTTGTCCATACAAAGCGATGTTGCGGTTGAATCCATAACGCCAAGACCACGATTGAGAACGTCTATATATGAAAGCTCGTCAAAACGCACTGCGTTTGGATTAACGTTGGGGTCAGAGTCGTATACTGCGTCAACCTTTTTTGCAAGCAATATAATCTCTGCATTAATTTCTGCCGCGCGAAGAGCAGCCGCTGTATCAGTAGAGAAGAACGGATTTCCCGAACCACAGCCAAAAATTACAACTCTGCCTGCCTCAAGATGATGCATAGCGCGTCCGCGGATGTATGGCTCTGCAATCTGGCGCATTTCAATAGCAGTCTGCACACGAGTAGGAACGCCCTTTGATTCGAGCGCATCACCAAGTGAGAGTGCATTTATAACAGTTGCGAGCATACCCATGTGGTCTGCTCTTGTACGGTCCATATTTTCTCCTGAGCGTCCACGCCAGAAATTGCCGCCACCGACAACGATTGCGATTTCTACTCCCAAATCAATACATTTTTTTATAGCCGCCGAAATCGACGCAATAGTTTCAGTGTGAAGACCTGTTTTATTTGGTCCCGCAAGCGCTTCACCGCTTACTTTCAAGAGAACTCTTTTGTATTTTGCCTGCAAAACAATCAACCTCCCAAAATAATTTAAAATCTTATAAAAAAAGGGAACACACATCTGTGTTCCCTTAAAAATCCTGATAAAACGGGAACAAAATATTTGTCCCTTTTATTTTACCATTATTTTATCATGTTTGCAACCTCATCTGCAAAATTATCTTCTCTTTTTTCAAGACCTTCGCCTTTTTCAAGTCTTGCAAACTTTGTAACAGCTATATCAGCACCAAGTTTAGCCGCAACCTCTTTGATAACAGCGCTTACAGATTTGTCGCCATCCTTGATAAACGGCTGCTCAAGAAGACATACATCTTTATAGTACTTCTTAATTCTACCTTCAACCATTTTTTCAGCAATATTTGCAGGCTTACCTTCGTTAATTGCCTGTGCTGTAAGAATTTCTCTTTCCTTAGCAACAACCTCTGCAGGAACATTTTCGGGAGCAACATACTGCGGGAATATAGCAGCAATCTGCATTGCGATGTCCTTTGCAAGAGCTTTGAAATCTTCTGTAGCAGCAGCCTCAGCTGTTGTATCAAAACCAACGATAACACCGATTCTTCCGCCACCATGGATGTATGTTTCAACAATACCTTCGTATCTTTCGAAACGTCTGATGTTCATGTTTTCGCCGATTTTTGCAATCTTTTCTGTAAGAGCATCACGAACGCTCTGCTCACCGTAAAGGCCCATCTCCAAAAGTGCATCAACATCAGCTGGAGCACCTGTTGCAATTTTCTTTGCTACGTCCGTTACGAATGTACGGAACTCGTCGTTCTTTGCAACGAAGTCTGTCTCAGCGTTAACCTCAACCAATACGCCTACATTACCTTCTGTATAAGCTTCAACGATACCTTCAGCAGCAATTCTGCCTGATTTTTTAGCAGCAGTAGCAAGACCTTTTTCTCTCAAAAACTCGATAGCCTTTTCCATATCGCCGTTCGATTCTGTAAGAGCCTTTTTGCAGTCCATCATACCGCAGCCTGTTTTTTCTCTCAAATTTTTAACGTCCATTGCGCTAAACATTTGTCATCAATCCTTTCGATATATAAATTGTTTTTTATCTAAAATAAAGCGGCCTTTGCGTCTTTTCGCAAAAGACTTAAAAGACCGCCGTAATACTGTTTTTGTAAAAAATTAAATTTTACTCTTCTGTGCTTTCTTCAGCAACAGTTTCATCAGCAACAGTTTCAATCTGCTCGCCTTGTCTGCCTTCGATGATAGCGTTTGCCATAGCAGCTGCGATAAGCTTAACGGCACGGATAGCATCGTCATTGCCGGGGATTACGTAATCAACCTCTTCCGGATCACAGTTTGTGTCAACGATTGCAACAACCGGAATACCAAGCTTCTTAGCTTCTGCGATAGCGATTTTCTCTTTGCGTGGATCAACGATAAAGAGTGCTCCGGGGAGCTTTTTCATATCTTTGATACCGCCAAGATACTTCTCAAGCTTTTCACGCTCTGCCAAAAGGTTGCTTACTTCCTTTTTGGGGAGAAGGTCAAATGTACCATTTTCTTCCATCTGGTTAAGCTGACTGAGTCTGTCGATACGCTTTTTGATTGTCTTAAAGTTTGTGAGCATACCGCCGAGCCATCTTGCATTTACGTAGTACATACCAACACGAAGAGCTTCTTCTTTAATAGAATCCTGTGCCTGTTTCTTTGTACCAACGAACAAAATGTCGTCGCCGTTAGCAGCAACTTCACGGATGAAGTTGTATGCTTCTTCTACTTTCTTTACAGTTTTCTGAAGGTCGATAATGTAGATACCGTTTCTCTCTGTAAAGATGTACTCTGCCATTTTGGGGTTCCAGCGTCTTGTCTGATGTCCAAAGTGAACACCTGCTTCAAGAAGCTGTTTCATTGAAATTACGTTTGCCATTTTAAATAGCACCTCCGGTTTTAATTTTTTTCGTCAAGGCTATGCCTTGTCCGATAATACCTCCGCTTCGCTCATCGCTTTCGGGAGCCAAAAAACGGCACCGCCCGTGGGCTTACAAAGCGTGTGTATTTTTTACGCCATAATAGAATAACATATTATGAAGCAAAAAGCAAGCATTTTTTTTAAAATATATAAAATTTTTATTTATGTTTGTTTTTAATTACACGCCAATAGTATTTTTAACGTTTTCTTCGCTAAATGATGCATCTGTAAATTCATTCATAAATGCCTCAAATGAGCCTGATTCATTTTTATCGGAGCAGCGAACAACCCATGCGATTGTATCACCATAAGCACGATAATCGCAGTCCATTACTGCGTCATTATTGTTAAGCTCGAGTGTTTTTGAACACCATACGCCCATATAAGAGTTGTTAACGCGGGCAAACATAAAGCCATCACGCTTTATTTCTTCATCCATTGCAAATGAAGGCCAGTAAATATGGGTAAGCTTTGTCGGATGCTCGTCGGGGATATTATAGTAGCAGTAAAGCGTATTGTCATCTTGCTTTAGTGCAGGAAATACGCCATTTCCATACCAATAATCAGGACGTATACCGCCAAAGTCTTTTTCTGTGCCCGGATGATTTACGAATGTATAACAGCGGTTTGAAAGAGCCGCATACCAAAGATGCTGCTGATAGCCATATTTGCCGGGAACAAACAAAGACGTTCCGTGAAACCACTCGTTCATGATCTTTGTCTTATAATATTCTGTATCTGTATATTTTTCTTCAGGGAGTGGCGTGCGTCTTGGAGAAGCAACCGATGTAAGCATATAGTTTTTCGTTTTTTTTGTAGTAATGCTTGCACGTCCCGAATCAAATGTAACATTGGCATTATTGCGCATAAGTTCCGTCAAATCATCAGGCATTTTATATGAGCTGTAATAGAAGTATATAAGCCAACCACTGTATGCTTGGGCGCAGTTTTCGTCGAGCAGATACAAAAGACTTTGCAGTCCTGACTCGTATGGAGTGAGCGAGCTTCTGTATATTCTTCCCATAGGAGCCATATGTATACCGTCAAAGCATTGAAGTGCTGTTTCACGAAGAATTCGGTCAAGAGCGTTTTTTGCGCGGGACTTGATAACTTCGTTTGTTGAAAAATCATAAAGGACAAGAAGCGGAGCAGTTGTAACAAGCAGATATCCGCCTGCCAAAAATTCTTCAAAGCCCTCGTGCTCAATTACATCAAACCACTCGTTTATACGGGCTATGCCTTTTTTATACTGGTCTATGCCGCGTTTGCCTGAATGACGGAAAAACTCCTCGGGCCATATACTTCCTGCGAGCATCTGGCAAACAAAGAATGTGAGCGCGTGATTTTCGCTCCAAAAGCACATTGCATCTGCACCTTCCTCGTCCATCCAGTATCTAAAGTCAAGAGCGGCATCGTGTATCTTCTTTTTGTATTCATCACTTATTGGTAAAAGCTTGTATATGTAAAGAAGACTCATAAGTGCAAAGTCAGAACAATCTCTACAAGTGCGTACAAAGTCAAGAGGCATATCAAAATGCGCATAATCTTTTTCGCAGATAGACTGTTTTATGTAGTAACTGGCAAGAAATTTG
Source organism: Candidatus Aphodoplasma sp. (assembly GCA_045592745.1). Classification (GTDB taxonomy): domain Bacteria; phylum Bacillota; class Clostridia; order UBA1381; family UMGS1253; genus Aphodoplasma. Next base: position 143,773 of record JAZNVH010000010.1, read on the forward strand.
AAAGTATCTAAATAAGAGTGAGCTTTTGTGTCAGCTATATTTTTCAATATTGAATCTGCTTTATCTTTCTTTGATTCAAATTTATTAAACACAAGCTTTTCATTCTGAAGAATATCAAATCGGCGCATAAACTTTTGTGCGCATACTTCAAACGATACTTGGATATTTCTTTCTCTGTTTATATCATAGGTGTTGCCTTCGCTCCATACGCTCTCATTTTCTCCAAGCTTAACTGTTACAGGTAATGGCGGTTGTGTTTTTGAAATAAGCTTTGCATCATCACAACGCAAATCACAAAGCCAGTTTTCAGCGTCTTTAAGCTTTGCAAGAGTATCTTCCTTGACAGGAAGAGTTACACATATACCGTCTGTATCAAAAAGCTGAAGTGAGAACATATTTCTGGTGTCGCGTACACCAAAGTTCTGGAGGCATACAAATATATCATTAACGCCTTTCTTTAGGTCTAATGTTATGTCAAGATAGTTTATCGGTTTATATACGGGGTCTTTAATGTTTGCACAGTGGACACCGTTTAGCCACATATCAACAGTACAGTATGACCAGATTCGAGCGCGAACAGTTTTTGCTTTGTCACTTACAAGCTGAGTTAGTGCATGAATATTAACACTCGTAAGAGTGAAGTAGAAGGTTGAGAAATCTATGTATGTATTACGGTTTTTTGCATAAAATTTCCACACCGCACCAAGTGAGCTTTCTTCGCCGAGAGTGCCCCATGCGGGTACTTTTTCCATAGGCTTTGCGAAAATTTTTCGCATATCAGCCTCGAATTTTAGCTGATTTTTATCTGTATGGGGTGCTACAAAAGGCTCAGTAACAGCCTCAGTTGTAAGATAGTTTAGAACATATCCCTCTTTTGAAAGTGAAAAACATACTTTTGAATCAGTCAACATAAACACGACCTTTTGGTTTTTTATAAAATTCAGCTATATTATAGTCTATATGAGTTTAAAAATAAATATAAAAAATAAAAAACAAGTCTTCATGCTTGTTTTTTACGTCGGGAAAGTTTTGACAGTGACTTGATAATAATATTGTGCAATTTATAAAGTGCATAAAAAAGCTTTGTCATATAGCGGAGAACAGGCTCTGTTGCAATTATAAATACACCTAAGAGCATACTTGCTTTTAAAGAAAGTGGAGTAATACCAAACAAATCATTTAAGAATATGCTTGAGAAAATGAGACCTGCAAGCATTGCGCCCCAAATACACCAGCGCAGAACGTTCATTGGCTTGCTCATTCGGTACAAAAACAGCATACCGACTGTTGACAAAAGAAGAGCAGAAACTGTCGACATATCCGTTTCGTTCACACCAAATACCTGGGCAAAAAGCATAAGTGCTGCAACTATAATAAATCCCGTAAGACCTGCGGGCATTGCAGCGCCGAGTACGTTTGGCAAAAACTTTCCTTTAATAATATTTTTATTCGGCTCAAGCGCAAGAAAGAATGCGGGCACTCCGATTGTGAACATACTTACAAGTGAAATCTGTGACGGAAGGAGCGGATAATTTATAACAAAAATCATTGAGAACAGTGCCATCATCATTGAAAAGATGTTTTTCACCAAAAACAGCGATGCCGAGCGTTCAATATTGTTTACTACGCGTCTTCCTTCAAGTACGACAGACGGCATACAGGCAAAATCCGAGTCAAGAAGTACAAGCTGGGAAACGTGAGTAGCGGCTTCGCTGCCCGATGCCATAGCAATACTGCAATCGGCTTTTTTGAGTGCAAGAACATCGTTCACACCGTCACCTGTCATTGCAACTGTTTTTCCGGCTTTTTTGAGAGCGAGAACAAATTGCTTTTTTTGCTGAGGTGTTACTCTGCCGAATACTGTATATTTCATCACAGCTTCATTAATTTGCTCCTCTGTTACAAGGGTGCTTGCATCAATATAGTTTTCGCAGTTTTTGATGCCTGCACGTTTTGCGACCTCGGACACAGTAAGTGGGTTATCGCCCGAAATCACCTTTATTTCAACACCCTGCTCATCAAAGTATTCAAAAGTCTTTTTTGCATCTTTTCTGATGGGGTTTGATGCGATAACAAGACATAGCGCAGTTACATCTTCTGTGAGTGCACTGCCATCAGGGATATCGTCATATTTTGCAAAAACCAATACACGCTGCCCGCGTTTTGAATAGTTTTCGATTTGCTCTTTGTATTCTTCATAGCGCCCTCGCAGTATAAATTCGGGTGCGCCAAGCACATACGCATCTTCTCCAAAAATCGCGGCTGAGTATTTTGTAGCTGAAGAAAACGAAATTATGCTGTCTGCCTGTGCGCCGCTGTTTTCTGTAAAGCGCTCTTTTATGGCAGCCATAGTTGCATTATCTTCATTCATATTTGCCGCAAAATCACCAAGAAGAATTTCAGCAGAAGGTTCATTTTCACCGAAAATATATTCATCAAGCTCTATAAGCTCGTCTATTTTCATATTGTTTTCTGTAATAGTACCCGTTTTGTCAACGCACAAAACATTTACGCGTGCGAGAGTTTCTATACATGACAGCTCATGCACAAGCACACGTTTTTTTGCAAGGCGCATTACGCTTAAAACCATTGCAACGCTTGCTAAAAGGTAAAGTCCCTCAGGAATCATACCAATAAGCGCCGCCACCATTGATACAACGCTTTGTGCCAATGTTTCTCCGAGCTTAAAATAATGCTGACAAAACATTATAACACCAATTGGTATTATTACTATTCCAACAATAGCAATAAGGCGATTTAAAGAGAGAATCATTTCTGAGCGCTCGCCCTTTTTTTCGGCTTTTGCCTCAATCATAAGCTTTGATATATACGAATCTTTGCCCACTGTAGTAAGCTGTGTCATACAACGCCCCGACACAACAAAGCTGCCTGACATAAGGGCATCGCCGCTTTTTTTTGTGATTTCGTCTGCCTCTCCTGTAAGAAGCGATTCATTTACATTTACTTCGCCGTCGACTACTATCCCATCGGCACAAATCTGATTTCCTGCATCAAATATGACAATGTCATCTACAACAAGCTTTTCACACTCTATTATGCTTATTTGACCGTCACGAAGCACACGTGCTTTTGGAGCGTTCATAATTGAGAGTTTGTCTAAAACGCGTTTTGAACGTATTTCCTGTATAATACCAATAAGAGTATTTAAAATAATTACTGGAAGAAAAGTAAGCTCGCGAAATGAACCCACAAAAATTAAAAGAAGAGCAAGCAGGGCAAATACAAAGTTAAAATATGTAAAAATGTTGTTTGCAATAATTTGAGGAATTGTTTTTGAAGGTGTATCAACATTTTCGTTTAACAGTCCCGCATCCTCACGCTCGGCGATCTCATGGCGCAAAAGCCCCGTATTTATATCGGTATAAATTATTTGACTTTCATACTCTGAACTTACGGTTTCGTTTGTTCTTCTCATTATTTCCTCCATATACTTTAAATCGTTTGTTGCCAATATTAATTATTCTCAAAATGGTTATATTATATTACCATATAATTTAGAGTTCTTCAACAAAAAAATATAAAAGTTAATATATTGTTTTTAAACTTATAAAATATGATAAAAAGCAGTGCGGTTCTCCGCACTGCCCATTTAACAAATCATTTTGACTTTTTTACTTTTTTTGTAAGCCTTTTAATAAGTATTCCATGATATACAAATGTGAATACAAGGTATATAAGCATCAGATAAGCGACTACATAATACTCATAACGTGTATTCTTAAGGAAAACCAATATCGAACGAAAAGCAGCAGGTGCTGTTTCAACGGGCATCCATCTTGTATAGAAGGGAAGGTTAAGATAAAACGTTACAAGGCATACCGCAAGAGTCATATGAGCGTAGTTTTTAAACGTTTGTGAATACCCTTCAAGCTTTGGAAGCTTCGAGTATGAAAGCGTATACAACGCTACTGTGCCAAGAGCAAGTAATACAAATATAGCACACATTACATAACGATAGGTTAAGATGTTACCTATACGTCCCATTGCGTAAAGATAAAATGCATACAAAAGCACATAACCCAAAAGGGTATAGCCGAAATTTATAAGCATACGGTTAGTAAGCTTTTCTTCGATTTGCTTTTTATTCATATTTGTCATATCTTTGATTTTCATGTAAAAAAATCCCCCTTGTATCCTTATCCTGTGTTTATAATCAAAGTAAAAATTCGTAATTTATCATAGAAAGTACGGTTTCTCCGGCAGTTTCTGTACGAAGTATCCGCTTACTAAGACTGACTGTTGAAATTTCTAAATCCTTTATTTTTTCAAGCTCACCTTCAGAAATGCCGCCTTCAGGGCCTATAACGAAGGCGATGCTTTTTACACCTTTGGCATTTTTAAAAATATCTTTAATAGTTGTACCATCTTCGTTTTCGTATGCTGTAAAGCTCAAATCATATTCTTTCATTAAGCTAAGCATCTTATCAAACTTAACAGGCATCTCTACCGAAGGAACAATACCTCGTCCTGATTGCTTTGCCGCTGCAAGAGCGATGCTTTGATAACGTTGCACCTTCTTTTTTGCATCAGCCTCACTATTTAATTTTACAACACATCTGTCCATAATGCAAGGAATAATTTTATTAATTCCAAGTTCGGTGCATTTTTGAATGATATATTCCATTTTGCCGGACTTTGGAAGCGCCTGAAAAAGCGTTATTTCAATATCCGGTTCGGACTCACTCTTTTTTTGAGAAAAGATAGTTGCACTGACACAGTCTTTGTCCGATTTTTCTATCTTTGCCTCATAATCACTGCCACAGCCGTCGCATAGTGTAATAGTTTCGCCTGCTTTCATTCGAAGAACTTTCGATATGTGCTTTGCATCTTCGCCGCATATTGTTATATGAGAATCCAAAATGTCGTTTTTATCAATAAAAAATCGCGGCATAATCCACCCCACAGGCTCTCTTGCAATAATTTTTTTTCATAAAGTTATTTAAACCTTACATAAATATATTATCAAATTCAAACAAAAAAATCAATACATAAAACGAAAAATCGAATATAAATTTTATATCCGATTTTTTAAGCAGGATTTTATTTTGCAACTATTGATGCCCATTCGCCCTTTTCGTGCACCTGCATAATTTCAAAATCTGCTTTTGTAAGAGCGTTTTTTACATCGTCAATTCTTTCAAGTATTATTCCTGAGCAGATAAATACGCCCTCTGTTTTCATAACGGATTTTGCAAAGGGTGCAAGAGCGATTATAACGTCTGCAACGATGTTTGCAAGCACTATATCATATTTTTGCGAAGAAATTTTCTCTCTTGCATCGGTATCAGACAAAACATCTGCAGCCAACGTGATGTACTCAGGCTCGCCAAAACCGTTTCTTTCGGCATTTTCCATTGCTGTTTTTGCAGCGTTGGGGTCAATGTCAACTGCAAGTGCATTTTTTGCCTTCAAAAGCAGTGCGATAATTGACAAAATACCGCTTCCGCATCCAAGATCAAGCACATTGTCGCCCTCTTTTATGTAGTTTTCGAGGCTTTCGATACAAAGCTGTGTGCTTTGGTGTGTGCCTGTTCCAAAACTCATTCCGGGGTTTATGTTAAATACAGTGCGTCCCTCGTCATCGTCAAGTATTTCCCATTCGGGTTTTACGAGAATGTGCTTGCCGACTTTGAGCGGTTTATAGTACTGTTTCCAGTTTTCTGCCCAGTCCTGCTCGGACATATCGACAAGAGAAATGTCGAGTGTGCCGAAAACACCCTCTGTATCAAAGGCCTTCAGCGCAGCCATCGCTTCTTTGACTGCGAGAAGCTGCTCATGGCCGCTTTCGTTTTCAGTTACATAAATTTTTACAAGCGTAGGTGCGCTTTTTTTATACATAAGAGATTCATCTATATAATCCCAGTATTTTGTTTCGTTTTCCAAAAAGTCGTTAAAGTCAGCAGCGTCCTCAATTTCTGTTCCTGTAATACCTATCGAATAAAGGCGACCGCATACCGGCTCTATACCCTCGGTTGTTGTTTGTATTGAAACCTGAATCCAATTCATATTATCATACCTCTTTTTCAAAATGTAAATCCTGCATAATTATTATAATTAGTATTTATGTTTTCTGCAAGTATTTTTTTAACAATAACTTATAATGAGTAAACAAATTATGAATATATTTCTAAAACAATTGATTTTTTCCGGAAAAAGAGGTAAAATTTTAAATGAGAAACTGATAAAGGAGTGCAAATGTGTGTCGACAGTAGCAAAATATTTAAAACCATATATTCCATATATGTTTTTAGTGCTTATATTTGTATTTACAAGAGTGCTTTGCGACCTTGCTCTTCCGGGATATATGTCCGAAATTGTGGATAACGGAATTGCAAAAGGAAATATTTCTTATATTATATCAACAGGCGTTACGATGCTGCTTATATCACTTTTGGGTATTAGTGCGGCGGCAGCAAACAGCTTTACCGCGTCGTATATAGGTGCAAATACCGCAAAGAATCTTCGTAATGACGTGTTTAAGAAGACAGAGGCGTTTTCACTTGCTGAGTTTGATAAGTTTTCAACAGCATCGCTTATTACAAGAACGACAAACGATATCGTTCAGCTTCAAAATATAATAATAATGTTTATGCGCTTTATGATAACTGCGCCTATAATGGGTATAGGCGGAATTGTGCTTGCCCTTCGCAAAAGTATTTCAATGTCGTGGACAATAGCGCTCGGCGTTATTATAATACTTGGTATGGTTACAGTGCTGTTTTCACTTACTATGCCGCGATTTAAAATTATACAAAAGCTTATTGACAGATTAAATCTTGTGAGCCGCGAGGGTCTTAGCGGTGTAATGGTAATACGCGCATTTAAAAATCAGACGTTATGGCAACAGCGCTTTGAAGATTCCAACAGTGCGCTTACACAAAACAACCTTTTTACCAACAGAGTAATGAGCCTTATGCATCCTGCGATGATGCTTGTTATGAACTTTATCACTGTAATAATTGTGTATATAAGCGCTCAGTATATTGACATAGGTGCTCTTGATGTAGGTGATATGATGGCGTTTATACAGTACGCATCACAGATTATGAGTTCGTTTTTAATGATGTCTATGATGTCAATACAGCTTCCGCGTGCTATAGTTTCGGCAAACAGAGTAAAAGAGGTTTTAAAAACAGAGCCGAGCATACAAGACCCGAAAGAGCCTGTCCAATTTGACGAGAGCAAACGTGGTGAGGTCAGATTTGAAAACGTAAGCTTTTATTATCCGGACGCAGATGAGGCGGCGCTTAAAAACATTTCTTTTGTTGCGGAGTCCGGGAAAACTACGGCAATAATCGGAAGCACAGGCTCAGGCAAATCGACGCTTGTAAATCTTATAATGCGTTTTTATGATGCAACCGACGGCGAGGTAAAGCTTGACGGAGTAAACGTGAAAAACGTATGCCAGAAAGATTTAAGAGAGCGTATCGGCTATGTTCCGCAAAAGGGCATACTGTTTTCGGGTACTATAGAGTCAAACCTTCGTTATGGCGATGAAAATGCTGATTGGCAGACTATTTTGTCGGCGAGCCAGACAGCACAGGCGGCAGAATTTATAGAAGAAAAAGAAAAGAGCTATGAGAGCGAAATTTCTCAGGGCGGTACAAATGTGTCGGGCGGACAAAGACAAAGATTGTCGATTGCCCGTGCACTTGTAAAAAAGAGTGAAATATATATTTTTGATGACAGCTTTTCGGCACTTGATTTTAAAACGGATGCCGCACTTAGAAGTGCACTTAAAGAAAAGATGCAGGGAGCAACGCTTATAATTGTTGCACAAAGAATCAATACAATTATGAACGCTGACCGCATAGTTGTTATGGACGAAGGAAGAGTGGTGGGCACAGGCACACACCGCGAGCTTTTAAATGACTGTGATATATACAGACAGATTGCATATACACAGCTTTCAGAGGAGGAATTAGCATGAGTCCGCCGCCAATGATGGGGCCTAAAGGTAGACCGGGTAACGGGGCAGGAGTTGCAGGACCCATGGCACGTATGATGCCCGGTGTAAAGGCCAAGAATTTTAAACAGACAGTATCAAGACTTTTTGAGTATATGGGGCCTTATAAGATTGCACTTTTGATGACGGTTATTTTTGCAGTATTTTCAACAATGTTTGAAATATTTGCGCCGCTTGTTCTCGGTGATGCTACGACGCTTATATTTAATGGTGTTGTACGCGATAAAACGGGCGTCGATTTTGTAGCTATAGGGCGCATTATTATGAAGCTTGCGGCTGTATATTTTGCGTGTACGTTCTTTTCGTTTCTTCAAAGCTATCTTACGGCGGGAATATCGCAAAAAATTTCTTATAAGCTTCGTTATGATATTGCAAAGAAAATTGACCGCTTGCCTGTAAGTGTATTTGAATCCACAACACACGGCGAGATACTCAGCCGTATAACAAATGACGTTGATACTGTGGCACAAACGCTTAATCAGGGTATTGCACAGTCTATTACATCTGTGGTTACTATATGCGGTATAATTATAGTAATGTTTTCCATTAATATATGGATGAGTCTTGTAACGCTTATAATATTGCCCGTAGTGCTTGTGTTTGTGCGCCTTATTGTAAAGGCGTCAAGCAAGTTTTACCGCGCTCAGCAAAAAACGCTTGGTCAGATTAACGGTCATGTTGAAGAGATGTATTCAGGACATAATGTTGTAAAGGCGTTTAACGGCGAAGAGTCATCCGTAAAAACTTTTACAGAGTACAGTGATATATTGTGCAAAACCGCATGGAAATCGCAGGCGCTTTCAGGACTTATGATGCCGATGGTAAACTTTGTAGGAAATGTCGGCTACGTTGTAATATGTATAATGGGTGGTGCCTTTGTTCTTGCAGGAAGGCTTGAGGTAGGAAATATACAATCCTTCATCCAGTATATGCGCCACTTTACCCGCCCTATAAGCGAGGTTTCAAATATAGCAAACGTATTTCAGTCTACAGCGGCTGCGGCAGAAAGAGTGTTTGAGTTTTTGGACAGCGAGGAAGAGTGCGAGCAAACAAAAACACCTGCAAGCACTAAAAATATAACTGGAACGGTAACATTTGAGCATGTACGCTTTGGATATTTAAAGGATAAAATTGTAATCAAGGATTTTTCCTGCGAGGTACAAAGCGGTATGCAGGTTGCAATTGTCGGCCCTACCGGTTCAGGTAAGACCACAATCGTAAAGCTTTTGATGCGATACTATGATGTAAATGAAGGAAGCATTAAAATAGATGGTGTTGATATACGCGATTTTACAAGAGATGATTTGCGCTCACAATTTGCAATGGTGCTTCAGGATACGTGGCTGTTTAATGATACAGTAATGGAGAATATTAGATACGGAAAACCTGATGCAACTGATGAAGAGGTTATTGCCGCGGCAAAAACGGCGTGCGTTGACCGGTTTATACATCAGCTTGCGGGCGGATATAATATGGTGATAAACGAAGAGGCTAATAATATATCCCAGGGACAAAAGCAACTTATCACAATTGCAAGAGCAGTTCTGGCAAATCCGCCGATGCTTATTTTGGACGAGGCGACAAGTTCTGTCGATACAAGAACGGAGTCACTTATACAAACGGCGATGAAAAACCTTATGAAAGACAGAACGAGCTTTGTAATTGCACACCGTCTTTCAACAATACGCGATGCGGATATGATATTGGTTGTAAATGACGGTGATGTTATTGAAAGAGGTAACCATACAGAGCTTATGGCTAAAAACGGATTTTATGCCGAGCTTTATAACAGTCAGTTTAAAAAATAAAAAATGGCAGCAGGGCTTTGCAAATACAGCAGAGTCCTGCGTTAAATTTTATGTAAAAAAATAATTTAGTAAAAAAATCTTTGACAAACGGATAAATTTGTAGTAATGTATTAAATCGTAGAGTATATTAAAATGAAGTTTTAAAAATGGGGGAGGGATAATATGTCTAAAGAGCAGTATTGGCTATGGCTTGTAAATTTGCCGTCCATAAGCTCTGCAAAAATTACCCTTCTTTTAGAAAAATTTGAAACAGTTGAAAAAATATATCATGCACAAAAGAGCGATTTTGAAGGCATTTATAAAATAGGAAAACGTGAAATAGATGCTCTTTGCAACAAAGATATTACAAAAGCAAATGAAATTATAAAAAAGCTTGATAAGGCAGGAGCGTATACGCTTTGTTTTGACGATGAAAATTATCCCGATATGCTAAGGTATTGTTATGACCCACCGTATGTTTTGTATGCTATGGGCGAAAAGCTTGACTTTGATAAAATGCTTTTTATTTCGGTAGTAGGTTCTCGCGAGTGTAGTGAATATGGTATAGATGCTACTGACGAAATATGTACCGAACTTGCCCAGAAAGGTGTTGTTATTGTAAGCGGTATGGCTAGAGGAATTGATTCTGCGGCGCACAGAAGCGCACTAAAAGCAGGCGCTAAGACGGTTGCGTTTTTAGGATGCGGAATTGACGTGGTTTATCCGCCGGAAAATGATGAACTTATGCATGCAATTGCTCAAAATGGTATGGTTATAACCGAGTTTGCACCGGGTACACCGCCATATTCTAAAAATTTTCCAATACGAAACAGACTTATTGGGGCGTTTTCGAGAGGAGTTTTGCTCATTGAGGCAAGAGAAAAAAGCGGAACGCTTATTACGGCAAGATGGGCACTTGAAAATGGAAGAGATGTTTTCTCTTTGCCGGGAGATTATAATCGTGAAGGCTCGGCAGGTTGTAACGAGCTTATAAAAAGCGGCGGGGCAAAGCTTGTAACGTGTGCAGAGGATATACTCGAAGAATATGTCTATGAGCTTGAAAATATGGATATGGGAAGATATGGCAAAGCTGAACCTGTATTTGTAGAGGTTGGCATAAGAGGGCAGAATAAAAAGCGTACAAACGCAAATGATAGTGTAAATAATGAAAGTAATAAAGATAACAATAGAAACATTGATGTAAACAATCCTCGATATGACGTGCTTGATGAAAAGCAAAAGCATATAATTGAGCTTTTGGCACAGGGGGATATGCATATTGACCAGATATGCAGAGCCGTTGATATGAGCGCATCGGAGGCGGCAGCGGCGATGACTATAATGGAGCTTTATGGCTTTGTTATTGCGCTTGCGGGAAAAATGTTTACATTAAACGTATAAAAGGAGCATATTCTGTCAGCTTTCAGATGGAATATGTAAGGCTTATAAAGATTTGCGAAAAGAAAGGCTGGAAAATAAAATGTCAAAAAAGCTTGTTATAGTTGAGTCGCCGTCAAAGGCGAAAACAATCAAAAAATATCTTGGCTCGACATACAGTGTTGAGGCTTCGATGGGACATATTATAGACCTTCCCAAAAGTAATATGGGTGTCGATATTGACAAGGATTTTGAGCCGCACTATATCACAATAAGGGGAAAAGGGGAGCTTCTTTCAAGACTTAAAAAGGAAGCAAAGACGGCGGATAAGGTTTACCTTGCAACTGACCCTGACCGCGAAGGTGAGGCTATAAGCTGGCATTTGGCGCACGCACTTGAGCTTGATGAAAATGCAGTTTGCCGTGTCACTTTTAATGAAATTACAAAGGCTGCGGTGCAAAAGGCTATAAAAGATCCAAGAAGCATTGACCAAAGCCTTGTTGATGCGCAGCAGGCAAGACGTGTGCTTGATAGAATTGTTGGTTACAAGATAAGCCCTATTTTGTGGAAGAAGGTTAAAAAAGGACTTAGTGCAGGTCGTGTGCAATCTGTTGCAACACGTCTTATTTGTGACCGCGAAGAAGAGATTGAGGCATTCGTGCCACAGGAGTACTGGACAATTGTCGCAGAACTTACAGAGCCAAATTCCAAAAAAAGCTTTAAGGCGACATATCATGGTAAGGGCAAAAACAAGGTTGAGATAAAAAATGAAAAGGAAGCACTTTCGATATATAATGAGGTAAAGGATGCCGATTTTGTTGTATCGAGCGTAAAAACAACCGACGTAAAGCGCTCACCTGCACCGCCGTTTACTACATCAACTATGCAGCAGGAGGCATCAAGAAAAATAAACTTCCAGTCAAGAAAAACAATGCAGACGGCGCAGACTCTGTACGAAGGTGTGGATGTAAAGGGAATTGGAACTGTCGGACTTATTACGTATATGCGTACCGACTCGACACGTATAGCGACAGAGGCACAGTACGCTGCACGTGATTATATTAATGCAAATTATGGCGAAAATTATGCACCGAAAAGCTTTCGTTACTATAAGAGCCGTAAAAACGCTCAGGATGCTCACGAGGCAATCAGACCGACTGATGTAATGCTTACACCTGCTCGCATAAAAGAATCGCTTACAAATGACCAATACAAGCTTTATAAGCTTATCTGGGAGCGCTTTGTGGCAAGCCAGATGGAAAATGCTATTATAGAGTCTACAATGTGTGACGTTGAAGCGAACGGACATATATTTAAGGCGACAGGTACAAAGGTAAAGTTTGACGGCTTTATGAAGGTGTATATTGAGGGTACAGATACGGAAAAGCAAAAGGAAACAGCTCTTCCGGAGATTACAGAAAAAGAAAACCTTAAGTTAAAAGATATTGAAAAAAAGCAGCATTTCACACAGCCACCTGCACGTTATACAGAGGCAAGCCTTGTAAAGACGCTTGAAGAAGAGGGAATAGGAAGACCGTCAACCTTTGCGCCGACGATCACCACAATTCTTGCACGTGGATATGTTACACGTGAGAAAAAGTCGCTTATGCCAACAGAACTTGGACGTGTGACGACAAAGCTTTTGAAAGAGAATTTTACAAATATTGTTGATGTGGATTTTACAGCAAATATGGAAAGTCAGCTTGACAGCGTTGAAAGCGGCAATGCAAAATGGAAGGAAATTATAAAAGAGTTTTACTATCCGTTTGATGAGAGCGTAAAGGCAGCCGAGGAAAGTGTGAGCCGCATAAAGATCGCAGATGAGGTCAGCGACGTTAAATGCGAAAAGTGCGGACGTATGATGGTTTACAAAATGGGACGCTATGGAAAGTTTTTGGCATGTCCCGGTTTTCCTGAGTGTCGAAATGCAAAGCCTATTGTTACAGAGGCAGGCGTTGATTGCCCGAAGTGTGGCAAAAAAGTACTTGTTAAAAAGAGTAAATCAGGAAGAACGTATTATGGCTGCGAGGACAATCCAAAGTGTGATTTTATGACATGGGATACACCTGTTAAAGATAAAAAATGTCCAAAATGCGGTTCGCTGCTTCTTAAGAAAAATATGCGCGGACCAAAAAAGATGGTTTGCGCAAATGAAAATTGCGACTATGAAACGGGCGGTAAAAAAAGTGAGAGTTAATGTAATTGGCGCCGGACTTGCCGGATGCGAGGCTGCGTGGCAGCTTGCAAACAGAGGCATACAGGTGCGTCTTTATGAGATGAAACCAAAAAAACATTCCCCTGCGCATCACAGCGACAATTTTGCCGAGCTTGTGTGTAGCAATTCGCTTCGCTCGGACCAGATTTTTAATGCAGTTGGCCTTTTGAAAGAAGAAATGCGCCATCTTGGCTCGCTTATTATAGAGTGTGCGGATAAAACGCGTGTGCCTGCCGGAGGCGCTCTTGCGGTTGACCGCGAGGGGTTTTCTAAAATGATTACCGAAAAAATTAAGGGACACGAAAACATTGAGGTAATAAACGAAGAGGTCAGCCACATAAACGAGGATGAATATACAATCGTTGCTTCGGGGCCTCTTACAAGCGATGTTTTGTCAAAAGAGATTGCGCGCTTTACGGGCGGTGAATATCTGCATTTTTTTGATGCTGCGGCGCCACTTGTTACGCGCGAAAGCATTGATATGGACAGTGCGTTTTTTGCTGCACGTTATGATCGCGGCGAGGCAGATTATATAAACTGTCCAATGAACAAAGAAGAGTATGAGGCGTTTTATAACGAGCTTATAAATGCAGATACAGCAGAGCTTAAAGAATTTGAAAATGGTAAGGTATTTGAAGGATGTATGCCCGTCGAGGTTATGGCTTCGCGCGGTATACAGACGCTTCTTTTCGGGCCGTTAAAGCCTGTTGGAATTACAAATCCTAAAACGGGCAGGGATGATTTTTATGCCGTGATACAGCTTCGTCAGGATAATGCCGACGCAACGCTTTATAATATTGTAGGTTTTCAGACGCATTTGAAATTTGGCGAGCAAAAACGTGTGTTTTCAATGATACCTGCGCTGAAAAATGCAGAGTTTGTGCGTTATGGCGTTATGCACAGAAACACATTTTTAAATTCGCCAGATCTTCTTGATAAATATTATCGATTAAAATCAAATGAGAAAATATATTTTGCGGGACAGATTACAGGCGTGGAAGGATACGTCGAATCAGCGTCGTCGGGGCTTTTGGCGGGAATAAATTTGTCGCGTGTGTTAAACGGGGATGAGCCGATAGATTTTACGAGCAAAACGGCTATCGGAGCGCTTTCTAATTACGTTTCAAATCCTACTGTAAATGATTTTCAGCCGATGAATGTAAACTTTGGCATAATAGATTCGCTTGATGAAAGAATAAAAAACAAGCGTGAAAGATACGAAAAAATATCTGAGCGCGCACTTTTGACGCTTGATGAAATTGCAAAGAACTTATAAGGAGTATGGGTATGCTTGAACCGTTAAAGATGGCCCCTGTGTTTAAAGAAGCGATATGGGGCGGCACTATACTTAAAACAAAATACTAAAAGCCAATTGTTTCTGATAAAACGAGTGAATCGTGGGAGATTATGTGAAAAAGATGTATCCTGACAAATTTCCGCTTCTTGTAAAGCTACTCGATTGTAATGACAAGCTGAGCGTACAGGTGCATCCTGATGATGAATATGCTTTTTTAAATGAAAACGGCGAGCTTGGCAAAACGGAGATGTGGTACATACTTGACGCAAAGCCGGGGGCAAAGCTTATTTATGGTTTTAACAAGGATGTAAGTCGTGAGGAGTTTAAAAGTGCTATTGAAAATGGGACTCTCGAGCAAATTCTAAACTATGTGCCGGCACAGGCGGGGGACTGCTTTTTTATTCCGTCCCGCACGCTGCATGCACTGTTAGATGGACTTCTGGTAGCGGAAATTCAGCAAAATTCTGATACTACATATCGCGTGTATGACCACGGACGAGTTGATAAAAACGGAAAGAGCCGTGAACTTCATATAGATAAGTCAGTAGATGTTACCGACTTGTCATGCGGAGTCGGAGGCGAAAAAGTTGCGCCAAACGAGTATAAATTTGACGGTGGTATAAGATATGATTTGTGTAAATGCAAATACTTTTGCACACAAAAATATTCTCTTGCAAAAAGTGTGGAGCTTGAAACCAACAACCAAAGCTTTGAAACGATTATTGTATGTGCGGGGAGCGGAAAAATCACCTATGATGGCGGCAGTATGGATATAAACGAGGGTGATAGCATTGTTTTGCCGGCATATCTTGGAAAATATACAATCTGTGGAGAGTGTGAGCTATTAAAAAGCTATGTTCCGCACGAATAATAAAATGGTATAAAAAAGGCCTGCTTATTAAGCAGGCTTTTTTGTTTCAATTATTAGTTACACTCTGCAACGAGCGGACCTTCAAGATCTTTAAGATAGAAGAGCTTGCCGGGAAGAGTCGGAATAAAGCTTGATGTAATCCACTTATCCGGACCATAACGAAGTGTCATCCAGAAGCTCATACCTTGCCACTGCATACCTCTGTTAAATGCACCGTCTGCACCGCCGATTGCATAATCAGCCTGCAAGAACAAACCAGGTCCGATTGTGTTAGCACGGCACGGAACAAGTGTTGTGCGTGACTTGAAGCTTGTGATAGCATTTTGCTCAATTGTAAGCGGATGAAGCTTTGCGCCAATTCTGTAGCACTCCTTCTTCCAGTCCTCTACGCTGTTGTACTCACCTGCAAACTGTGGCTCCCAGAAAGCGATATGGCACATTCTGCCTATACCGTAAACGAGGATAAGCTTTACGCCCTCTGCCTTAAGCTTTGCAATCTTCTCGGGATATGTAGGAAGATTTTCCTTCGTTGCAAAGTTTCTCTGTGACGGAGGAACTGTCAACTCGCCGAGAGGATTAAAGAGCGCATCACACATTGCATTCTGGAATGCTGCAGGATCATTTGACGGAAGTGTATTACCATCAGCATCAGACCACTCGTCCATATTGAATGTGTAAACGTGATCGCACTTTACATTCCACTGCTTAAGGAAATAAACAGCCCACTTATACATACCCATAGGACCAACCGGCAAAATGAAAGCAATCTTTTCGCCGTTGTCACGAGCATTCTTGATTGCAAGTGCAATTTCGTGACCCATATATGTATCAAATTCGCCAAGTGTATCACACTTTATAGGTGTGAAATCCTTGTGCCAGAAGCTCTGTCTGTCTTCTACTTTGTTTTCAGGATTGCAGCATGCATCAATTTTCTCCATATCCCACCCTGCAGGATAAAAGCCTTCGAGAAGTGAACCTTTTACCGTACTGTTAAAATCCATTTTTTATTCCTCCTTATTTGTTCAATGACTTACGAACCTCTTTTACTACGAGATCAACGATAGCCTGCATTTTGCTGTCATCGAGATTATTCTGCGAAAGTGAACCCTTATCAACACTTGAGAACAATTCCATTTTTGCAATTGTTTCCTGCTTTACAGCCTCAACTGCTGCAGGGATAAGGTCGATAATACCTTTGTTCATATCAGTAAACTTACTAAATTCAGCCTTTACTGCGGCAATGTTGATATCAGTAAAGATGTTAACCTTGCTGATACCTTCTTTTATAGCGCGTCTGAAATCATCATCTGTAAGACCTGAACCGCCGTGCAAAACGAGCGGAACGTTTACTGTGTTTGCGATTGTCTTGATTCTTTCAAAATCAAGTTTCGGCGGAAGCTTGTACGCACCGTGAGCATTACCAACTGCGATTGCAAGAGCGTCCACCTTTGTCTTTTCAACATAATCCTTTGCAAGTTTAGGATCTGTGAAGAATTTGCTCGGGTCTTCAAGATGGCTGCTACCTTCTGCCGAACCTTCGTTATCACCTACATGGCCAAGCTCACCCTCGATTGTTGCACCGTATGAATGGGCAATCTCTGCCATTTCCTTTACTTTTGCTACATTTGTGTCATAGTCATCTGTTGAGCAGTCATACATAATTGACGTAAAGCCAAGTTCAAGAGCCTTAAGGCAGGTTTCCTTCTTCAAACCATGGTCAAGGTGTACAACAACAGGAACTCTTGCCTTTTTAGCCATAGGAAGAAGATAGTATGATACTTCTTCCAAAGGTCCGTACGGGAACAATACTTCTGC
>JAZNVH010000011.1:0-102257 GCA_045592745.1 Candidatus Aphodoplasma sp.
GAAGGGTGTCATATATGGCACGCTCGAATGGAATAATGTCACATACAGAGGCAAAAAAGCTTGTAGATACATGGAAAAAAGAGAGCGATTTTGAACTGTCGGATGAGCAAACCAATGCAGTAATACAGGCGTAGTGTTCAGGGATAATGGTGCTTACGGGCGGCCCGGGTACGGGAAAGACAACGATTGTAAACACTATAATAGAAATTTTGCAAAAAAAGGGGATTTCCTTTGCTCTTGCGGCGCCGACAGGGCGTGCGGCAAAGAGGCTTGGCGAGGTTACAAATACAAACGCAAAGACGATTCATCGCCTTTTGGAAATCAGCTATAGCGAGGATGAAAGCTTAAAGCTTTTTTATCGTGATGAAACGAATCCGCTTGAGGAAGACGTAATAATAGTAGACGAAACGAGTATGGTGGACGTACTTTTGGCAAGTGCACTGTTTAAAGCGTTAAAGCCAAATGCACATCTTATATTGGTTGGAGATGCAGACCAGCTTCCCCCTGTGGGAGCGGGCAATATGCTTGGCGACATTATAGAAAGCGGAGCAGTAAACGTAATACGGCTTACAAAAATATTTCGGCAGGCGGCAAAAAGCATGATTGTGCAAAATTCGCACAGAATCATAAATGGAGAAAGTCCGATTTTAAATGAGGCTGATTCTGATTTTTATTATGCAGCCCGCGCAGGCGCAAATGCGATAGCCGATTGTGTGGTAGAGCTTTGCAAAACGCGTCTTCCACAGGCATACGGCTACGAGCCTATGACGCAGATACAGGTGCTTTCTGCGATGAAAAAAGGAATATGCGGCGTAAAAAACTTAAACAAGCTTTTGCAACAAAGTCTTAATCCGCCGTCAAATGATAAAAACGAGAGAAAATCGGGCGAGAGTGTTTTTCGCGAAGGCGACAGAGTTATGCAGATAAAAAATAACTATGACCTTGCGTGGGAAAATAGCAACACGGGCGAAACGGGAAACGGCGTCTTTAACGGCGATATGGGTTTTATAGAAGAGGTCGACAATATATCAAAAAGGATAAGTGTAATCTATGATGAGCGTAGGGTAAATTATAATTTTGATATGCTCGACGAGCTTGAAAATGCGTATGCCGTTACAGTGCATAAAAGTCAGGGAAGCGAATTTGATGTGGTTGTAATGCCTGTTTACAACGCAGCGCCGATGCTTATGAAAAGAAATCTTCTTTATACAGCTCTTACAAGAGCGAAAAAGTTTGTGGTTTTAGTAGGCTCTCTTGATGCAATTAATTTAATGGTTGCCTCAAAGGGTGAGGACAAAAGATTTACAGCGATAAAATGGATGATAGCAAATGAAAAAGATTAGAGATAAAGTTTTTGACAGCGTTTTAAATGTGGTATATCCGCAAAAATGTATGTTTTGTAAAAATAATATAGTAGAAAATAGTCAATATTGTGCGTGCGGTGATTGTATTGGTTCTCTTCCCTATACAAAAGATGGTGGCTGTTTTGAAACATTTGATAAAGATACTTATCTTATTTCGCCGCTTTTGTATGAAGGCAAGGTAAAGCGTGCGATACGGGATTTAAAATTTAAATCGAAATTTGAAAATGCACCCTTTCTTGCTATGCTGATGTGCGGTTATCTCTCAGAAAACAAACAGGCACTTGGTGCAGACGTTATTGTAAGCGTTCCGCTTTCTAAAAAGAGCCTTCTAAAGCGTGGCTTTAATCAGACTGAGCTTATCGCATTACAAATCAGTGCAGCTTTGGGTATAAGATTTGATTCGGATGCGCTTATAAAGGTGCGCGAAACAAAACGTCAAAGCTCACTTACTACATTTGCCGAGCGTGCAAAAAATGTGCTCGGCGCATACAGATGCGTACGCGACTTGTCCCAAAAGACAGTGCTTTTAGTTGATGATGTGCATACAAGCGGTATGACTATATACAACTGTGCTAAAGAGTTAAAGAAATGCGGGGCTAAGAAAGTAATTGCTCTTACATGTGCAAATGCTCATGTGGACAAAGGATATTCTACCCATAATTATAAGGCATCAAGGCTCGTTTTTAAAATATAAAACATACAAAAATTTCTTGTAATTTTTTCTTACATAGGGCACAAACTACACTCGTAACAAAAATTTATGAGGTGAGTAAAAATGGGAAAAAATTATAGAAAAAGCAGACTTTTAAATCCTGAGTGTTACGATGCTATGCAAGAATTCAAGCTTGAGGTTGCAAAAGATATCGGCAGACTTGAATTTTGCAAGGAAAATAATGACCATTACAAAGGTGAACAAACTGCACGCCAGAATGGCAGCGAGGGCGGTCCAATTGGCGGCGAAATGGTAAGACGTATGATTAAATCATACGAAGAGAATAATTTAAACGGTTAAATGCGGGAGATGTAAAAAACTCTGGAACGCAAGAAAAACGTAATCTTTTCTTGCTATTAACAAACTTCGCCTCTCGACGTACAGAAGTACGCCTTCGGGTAACCCAAAGCAAAGCTTTGGCTCAGTTTGTCAATCCCAAAGCTTTTTCCCTATCCCATTAAAAAAGTAAAGGCTATTAAAAGTCAATTGATTTTTAATAGCCTCTTTCTATATGTTTACTAAGGGAAATGTTTTATTTTATTTCGTCAATATTATACGGCGTAATCTGATACACAAAGTAATTTAGCCAGTTTGAGTATAAAAGACTTGCGTGAGAACGCCAGCGCATCATCGGCGGCTTTGTCATATCGTCATTTGGATAGTAGTTTTTGGGCATTTCAATATCGAGACCTTTTTCCAAATCGCGCACATACTCATCGTGAAGAGTTGTTGCGTCATACTCGGAGTGGCCCGTAACAAAAATCTGCTTTCCGGCTTTTGTAAATACGATATATACGCCCGCTTCGTCAGATTCTGAAAGAATTTCGAGCTGTTTTACCTTTTCGATATCCTCGCGAAGTACTGTTGTATGACGTGAGTGCGGCACATAAAACGAATTGTCAAAACCGCGCATAAGCTTTGATGTTGTGCGGTTGACGCTGTGTTCAAAAACGCCAAACATTTTTTTGTCAAGCGGATGCTTTTTTATTCCATAATGGTAATAAAGACCTGCCTGTGCACCCCAGCATATGTGAAAAGTCGAGGTTACATTCTTTTTTGACCACTCCATTATCTCACAAAGCTCGTCCCAGTAGTCGACATCTTCAAATTCCATGTTCTCAACAGGGGCACCTGTTATAATCATTCCGTCAAATTTTTTGTGTTTCACATCTTCAAATGTTTTGTAAAACGTTAAAAGATGCTCTTTTGACGTGTTTTTTGATTCGTGCGAGTTCATATGCACAAGGTCAATCTCGATTTGGAGCGGCGTATTACTAAGATAGCGCAAAATCTGTGTTTCTGTTGCAACCTTTGTTGGCATAAGGTTTACAAACATAAGCCTTAGTGGACGAATGTCCTGCTTTACAGCGCGAGTTTCTGTCATAACAAAAATATTTTCGCTCTCAAGCCTTTTTACAGCCGGAAGTCTGTTTGGAATTTTTATCGGCATAATATCACCTCTGTAAGTTTTTATTGATTATATCTATAACCGCAAAATGGGCACTTGGGATAATCGCAATCGTGTTTTTTGCCACAATTTGGGCATATAGACTGTGCTATTTCGCTTTGCTCATCCTGCGTATGATAAAATTCGATTTTACCGCAGCTGGGGCACGAATATATACAAACCTCCATCGCTCCTGCGATTAAATTTGGCAAATCACCTAAAACCCATCCGGTTTCGCCCAGTTGAATTTTTCTTGTGCCACTATATTTCATTTCGGTATTACATCGTAAGCATAATAAATTTTTCATAGGTTATTCCTCTTTTTACGGCTATATCATTTTAATCCCAGTCATAATATGTTTTGGTGTGTTCCTTGTACTCATTTGCAAGATTTTTATCACCAAGTGCATACATATTGTTATCCCATGGGATTGTAAATGAGTGAACCTTGTTTTGATAAAACTCATGATACTTTGGCGATTTTATAGAATTGAAAAGTGCCATCTGTGTACTCGAGGTACAAGTAGGGTCGCCAAGACCCGAAATAATATAAGCAGGGCAGTTTAAATACTGTGCCGCAACTGCGGTGTCAAAATATGTTACACCAAAGCCTTTAGGCAGCGAGCTTGCTCTTCTTTTGTCAAGCTCATGTGAGTAAATGTCTGAAAGCCAAGGCACATTTAAAATTACTGCGCTGGAGCGCTCAAAATGCGCCGCCATATTACATGCCTGCATACCGCCCTGACTGCTTCCTATAAAAACATAATCCTTTTTATTTATAAGTTCGTGATCTTTAAAGAAACGAAGCGCCTGCAGATTTCTTAAAAACATCTTTGCCCAGTATGTAGTCTCGCCTCTTTCGTTTTCTATGCTGTCAAAACCATAGCCTTTGAGCACATTGTCGCGGATATCTGCAAAAAACTCTTCTGTTCCCCTATTTGGGATAGCATGAGCGTTTACATGTACCGAGAGGTAGTCTTTAATTGGTATAGGAGGTGTTTCCCATACGCCATAGCCCTGAAAATACATAGCATACTTAAGGCTGCCTTTTTGTGCGTTTTTCGGATATGACACCATTACTGAAACATAGTCACTTTTTGGCGCTTTAATGCGCATATCATATATTTCAAAATCGGGATAATTTTCATCATCAATTTTTTCACACATTAAAACTTCAGGCTCTGTTGCATTGACTTGCGCTTTTAGCTTAGCCCAGAATTCAAGATAATCATCAGGTGTTTTTGTTGCGCGCAAAATATTATAAATATCTGCACCTGCGCTGCCGTTAAAAGCAGCTATGCCTTCGATTAGCTGTTTGTTTTCATCGCACGCCCTTGCGTTAACATATACAAAACCGTTTTTAGAAATAGAGGTTTCGATATAAAACCAGCCATCATCAGCTTTTTTAATATAGCCTTCTTCGTTTTTTCCGTCCTCACCTATAAGAGAATACCAAACATGAGGAATGTCAAGATAATCGTCCATATATTTTACACGGATTCTAAACACTATTTTTTCGCCGATTTTATACTCAAGCGGGTTTTTTAGTGTGGTGCCTACAAAATATCTGTATTCTTCTTTTTGCTTGTTTGTCTTCCTTTGAAGCTCCAGTTTTCTGAATTCATTCATTATAGCTACCTCCAATCATACCAGTCTTGAGCGTT
Source organism: Candidatus Aphodoplasma sp. (assembly GCA_045592745.1). GTDB lineage: Bacteria > Bacillota > Clostridia > UBA1381 > UMGS1253 > Aphodoplasma. The sequence continues at coordinate 5,188 of JAZNVH010000011.1, forward strand.
TTTCGCCATTTATAAAGCTTTCAATATTTTTTGCTACTTCGTCCATACAGCGCTGTCTTGAATCTATCGCGCCCCACGCCATATGAGGTGTAAATATAACATTTTCACAATTTAAAATCTTCTGGTAAGGGCTGTCAGGCTGCATTGGCTCGATCGAATATGCGTCCACGCCAAGACCGCCGAGCTTTTTGTTTATAACCGCCTCAGCTACCGCCGTCTCGTCTACAACGCTTCCGCGCGCAACATTTATTAAAATCGCACCGTCTTTCATCATAGACAGTCGTTTTTCATTTATTAAATGATGTGTCTCGGCGCAAAGCGGGGTGTGAATACTGATAATATCACTTTTTTTGCAAAGTGTGTCAATATCAACACAAGTATATGTGTCTGTGGGAGTTTTTTTATAAGCCAGAATATTGCACCCCATAGTCTTTGCAATATCTGCAACCTTTGAGCCAATATTTCCAAGCCCTACAACTCCCCATGTAAGAGCGCTTATTTCACGAAACACGGGTTTTACGCAGTTAAATACACCGCTGTTTGTGTATTTTTTGCTTTTTACATAACTGTCAAACGAGCCAAGATTCGTTGCAAGCGAAAATGCCATTGCAATTGTAAGCTGTACTACGCTGTCGGTAGAATAGCCTGCAACATTGCACACGCCTATATTGTGAGCGCGGCAATATTCCAAATCAACATTGTCAAAGCCTGTTGCCGTAATGCAGATGAGCTTTAAATTTTTTGCATGCGGTAAATTTTCGCAAGTCAGCTTTACTTTATTCAAAATTAGTACTTCGGCATCACGAATTCTGTCAATAACGTCTTCTTGCCTTGTAATATCATATACTGTTACGTCGCCAAGGCGGTTAATAGAATCGAAATTTAAATCGTCGCCTAAAGTGGCAATGTCAAGCACAGAAATTTTCATATTTATACTCCTGTTTTACTTAGGAAAATATTTATTTTGCCATTATTTTTCTCTGTTAAGCTTTTTGTGTTAAATTTTGATTTTAACAATAATTGTTTGGTTAGAACTAAGTCAAATACTTTAGATGTCTATTATAGTGTGATATCCAATGTCCGATATTAAATCAGGGTCGTGAAAAAGAATTGGAATATAGTTATCTTTTCCGTATTCTTCTACAAAAAATTTGCTGTTCTCAAGACAAAAGCTACTGCCTGTTGGCTTTTTATATATAAGATTTTCTTTTGTGTAGCATTCGTCACCGCACAGAGCATAAATGCTTTTGTCTGTTTTGATTAAAACAATGCCGGAACCGGCTGTATGTCCGCCAATGTATTTAAATTCAACGTTATCAATTATGGCTTTGTTTTCTTCAATAACGCATAATTTGTTATAATCGGGCAGATATTTTTGTGCATTTTTTAACTCGTTTTTATGCAAATAAACAGAGGCCTGCGGATAGTGTCGTAGTGCATCTATATGGTCATGATGCGAATGGGTAATTATGACATCGGTTATTTCGTTTCTGTTTATGCCATAGGTTTCTAATACTTTTACAGGTTTTTGAAACTCAAACAATTCAAATCCCGGCATTGTGTCACAGCCAACATCTATCAAAATCTTTTTTTGCTGAGATTCAATTAAAAAAAACAATAGTGCAACAGGTATTTTTACCTTTTCATCACCATTTTGAAATGCCATTTTTTCTGTAATTTTCGTCATTCCGTATTTGAATATGGTCAATTTCATATAAGTTCACACTCCTAGATATAATTCTACCATATCTTACGTCCAAATTCAATGCCCGCAAAAAAAGAATTTGATATTTTAAATTAAAAGCTCAAAAAACATTTATTTGTTCTTTGAGCTTTCTTGTATTTTTTTATAATGATATAATTAGTCAAGGCATGAATAAATTGTATTTCGAAGTCTTGGCTGATAATACGTTTCCTGCTGATTAAGCATATGGTGAGCGTAAAAAACGCCAAGTTTTCTGTCGGTATCAACATATACAGATGCACCTGCAGCGCCATCCTTTTTGTTTTAAGGTTTTTTAAAATTAGATTTACATACTTACAACCAAAATTGCTATGACGCCTATGCACATTGACAAGATTTGTTTTAATGTAAATTTATCTTTAAAAACAATTTTTCCCGAAATCATTTGAAAAATTGTTACAAGTCCGGCTACTGAGGGAGTCAGTACTATTGCAGGAACAAAGGAATTTGCATATGTAAATACGTACTGATAAGCACCAAGGCTTGCCGCAACCAGCGCGATTAAAAGAACATTTTTTTTCGTTAGCTTAAGATTCCTCGGTTGCTTTGCTTTATTTTGTACAAGAATTGTAATAGCGGTAATCAAAAAGGAAAAGCTATAACCTAAAAATACAAACTGTTCGACATTGTCTGCAAACTGTGATTTGGCAAATGCTTTTTGCGAAATTGTTAAAAATCCTGTGGATAAAAATGCGAAAACCACATACATAAACCATTTTATGTTTATCTTTCTTCCGTCGCCTTTTGTGTTAAGGAACAGAGCAAGGAAGCATAAAATCAAGCCGATAACTTTTGAAAGAGTCAGCTTTTCATCGAAAAATATGAGCGAAAAAATTATAGGTAAAATCATATTCAAATTGACAAGCATACATGTAACGGAGAATGGCCCTGATTTTAGTGCGAGTGCATAAAAAATCTGGAAAAGTGCACTGAAAACACCAAATAACAGAGCATAAAAGAGTATACCCATATTAATTCCGCCCTGTATTGAACCGGAAAAGATAAGGCATGTAAAGGCAAAGGTGAGACAACATGCAATTACAGAGTCGTATGAGTTTTTGATATTACCTTTTGCAAGATATCCGTATATAGTAACCTTTGTACAGCCTAAAAGCGCACTTAAAACAATAACTAAATACTGCATATATATACCTCCAAAAAAATTTGTACCAGATAAATATACAGATTATAACACAGCGTAGCTTTAAAAGCAAGAAAAAAACAATAAAAATGCATAAAACAATGTTTTTTGTAAAAACACATAAAAAACCTTATTTCACCTTGACAAGAAAGGATAAAAACATTATAATTTATAATGTTATAATTGTAAAATAGTGGCGTATTTTTATACAGTGAAAAAGTATATTTATAAAAATTGTACGAACTAAAAAAATGCAGGAGGTACAACATGGGATACACACTCGCACAAAAAATTCTTAAAGCGCATCTTGTCGAAGGAGAAATGAAAGTCGGAGAAGAGATTGCAATCCGTATTGACCAGACACTTACACAAGACGCTACAGGCACAATGGCATACCTCGAATTTGAGGCTATGGGCGTGCCAAGAGTAAAAACTGAAAAATCTGTCGCATATATTGACCACAATACACTACAAAACGGCTTTGAAAATGCCGATGACCACAGATTTATCGGCAGCGTATGCAAAAAGCACGGCATATATTTTTCGCGTCCTGGTAACGGTATTTGTCATCAGGTGCATCTTGAGCGCTTTGGTATACCGGGCAAAACCCTTATCGGCTCTGACTCGCACACACCTACCGGCGGCGGTATCGGTATGATTGCAATCGGTGCGGGCGGTATGGACGTAGCTGTTGCAATGGGCGGCGGTGCGTACTATATAAAATGTCCTAAAATTGTAAAGGTTGAGCTTTTGGGCAAACTTTCGCCCTGGGTTGCGGCAAAGGACGTAATTTTAGAGGTATTAAAACGTATGTCTGTAAAAGGCGGCGTAGGAAAGATTATAGAGTACTGCGGCGAAGGTGTTAAAACGCTTTCTGTTCCGGAGCGTGCGACAATAACAAACATGGGCGCAGAGCTTGGCGCAACGACATCGATATTCCCCTCTGATGAGGTTACAAAAGAGTTTTTGAAGGCGCAGGGACGCGAGGGCGACTATACACCGCTTAGTGCAGATGCAGACGCAGTATATGATGAGCATATTACAATAAACCTTTCAGAGCTTGTGCCGCTTGCGGCGTGTCCGCACTCTCCCGATAATGTAAAATCGGTTTCGGAAATCGGACGCTTAAAGGTTGACCAGGTGTGCATAGGTTCGTGCACGAACTCATCACTTCTTGATATGCTTAAAGTTGCGCATATTTTAAAGGGCAAAACAGTTCACCCTGACGTATCTCTTTCGATTGCACCGGGTTCTAAGCAGGTTTTGAATATGCTTGCTAAAAATGGTGCTCTTTCGATAATGATTGAGGCAGGCGCAAGAATACTTGAGAGTGCGTGCGGCCCGTGTATAGGAATGGGTCAATCGCCAAATTCGAAGGGTATTTCGCTTCGTACATTTAACCGCAACTTTGAAGGTCGCTCGGGCACAAAGGACGGACAGATTTATCTTGTTTCGCCCGAAATGGCAGCGGCAAGTGCGCTTTCGGGATACTTAACAGACCCAAGAGAGCTTGGTGATATGCCAGAATTTAAACTGCCCGAAATTTTTGATATAAATGACAATATGATAGTAGAGCCTATTGAAGAATCAAAAATGGATACAGTCGAGGTTCTTCGCGGACCGAACATCAAGCCCTTCCCTGTTGCAGAGCCGTTTAATGATACAATTTCGGCAAAGTGCAGCCTAAAGGTTGGCGATAATATTACAACTGACCACATTATGCCTGCGGGCGCAAAGATTTTGCCGCTTCGCTCAAATATTCCTGAAATTTCAAAGCACTGCTTTGCAGTATGTGATGAGAATTTTTACAAAAGAGCGCTTGAAATGAAAAAATCTATCATTGTTGGTGGCTCAAACTATGGCCAGGGAAGCTCGCGTGAACACGCGGCGCTTGCACCGCTTTATCTTGGAGTAAAGGCTGTAATTGCAAAAAGCTTTGCCCGCATACATGCGGCAAACCTTGTGAATTCGGGCATTCTTCCGATGAGCTTTGACAATGAGGCTGATTATGACACCATAGATTTAGCAGATGAGCTTTTGATTGAAAATGCAAAGGCGCAGCTTATGGGCGGCGACGTTATTGTTGTTAAAAACGTTACAAAATCGCTTGAGTACAAAATGAATATCGCACTTTCGCCAAGACAGAAGGATATGCTTTTGGCGGGCGGACTTATAAACTATACAAGAGAGTGTGCAAAATAAATTTTACGATTGGAGATAGAAAAAATGGATATCAGTGCATCGGTTGAAAAATTCTCGGAGCTTATCAAGCAGCAGCTTGAAAGAGTCGAGAAAATGAATGAAACAAAAGAGTTTATCGACTATGAAAAGCTTGATAAAATTGTTATAGGCGTATGCGGCGGTGACGGAATTGGTCCATATATCACGGCGCACGCACAAAAAATCCTTGAGTTTTTGCTTTCTGATGAAGTGGCAAAAGGCAAGGTTGAATTTAAGGTAATCGACGGTCTTACGATTGAAAACCGTGCGGCTCAGATGAAGGCAATTCCTGACGATGTATTGGAAGAGCTTAAAAGCTGCCACGTTATATTAAAAGGTCCGACAACAACACCAAGAAAAGGCGATAAGTGGCCCAACATTGAAAGTGCTAACGTTGCTATGCGTAAAGAGCTTGACCTCTTTGCAAATGTTCGCCCCGTAAAAGTGCCCGAGCAGGGTATTGACTGGACATTTTACCGTGAAAACACAGAGGGCTCATACGCTGTCGGCAGCAAGGGTATTCATATAAGCGACGATTTGGCGGTTGATTTTTGCATAACTACTACCGAGGGAACAGAGAGAATTGCGCGTGCAGCGTTTGAATATGCTAAAAAGAACGGCAAAACACGCGTAACGTGTGTTACAAAATCAAACGTTATAAAGACAACTGACGGAAAGTTCTTGAGCATTTGTCAAAAGGTAGCTGAGGAATATCCCGAAATTGAGTTTGATGACTGGTATATTGATATAATGACGGCGAAGCTTGTTGACCCGAAAAGAAGAACACAGTTCCAGGTGGTTGTGCTTCCAAACTTGTACGGCGATATTATTACCGATGAAGCTGCAGAGTTTCAGGGCGGCGTCGGCACAGCAGGAAGTGCAAATATCGGAAAAAGATATGCTATGTTTGAGGCAATTCATGGCAGCGCGCCGAGAATGGTTGAAGAAGGCAGAGCGCAGTATGCTGACCCGTGCAGCATAATCCGTGCAGCTGTAATGCTTCTAAATCACATTGGCTACAATAAAGAGGCAGACAAGCTTGAAAAGGCGCTTGACAAGTGCATGTATACAGAAAAGAAACTTGTACTGACAGGCCGTGACACAGGTTGCACAGGCGAAGAATTTGCAAATTATATAATGGATACAATTAAAGCTATGTAATTTTAGTATTAAAAAACTTAAAAACGCACTTCAAACTGAAGTGCGTTTTTTATATGCATTTTTATTTATCTAAACAGTTCTACTGCTTTTTGCAGCTGCAAATCCTGCTCATAGCTAAGCGTTGTACTTGGCACTTTATCATTTTCGCCAAGGCTTATAGCAACATCAGGCTCTATGCCTTTTTCGTGTATGCACTCACCCGTCGGAGTGTAATATCTGTCAACAGTAATGCTCATACCACCGCCGTTTCTTAATTGAAAAATATTTTGCGTGATGCCTTTGCCGTACGATTTTGTACCGACAATGTTTTTAAGGCGGTTATTTCCTTTAAGAGCGCCGGTGAGCACTTCGGATGCGCTCGCACTGCCTGCGTTAATAAGAACAATCATTTCATTATCGCTTATTTTTCCCGATGCGTAAAAATCCTGACGCTTGCCGTTTTTGTTTTGAGTATAAACAACGAGCGATTTTTCGTCTAAAAACTTGCCCGCACATCTTATTGCAGTATTAAAATCGCCACCGCCATTATCGCGAAGGTCTAAAATCAGCTTTTTCATGCCAGACTTAAAAAGAGAATTAAGCTCGGTTTCAAGTTCCTTATCGGTATCGGAGTCAAAAGAAATTATACGAACATAACCGATATCGCCTTCAAGCATTTTTGAGCTTACAGTTTTAAGATGAACCTCTTCGCGCGTAAGGACAACATCAAAAGGCTCTTTTCCGTTTCGCACAAGAGTGAGGGTAACGGTAGTTCCTTCAGGATTTTTAAGACTCTTACCACGCATCAAATCAGCGGTTTCGTCAAGCATATCACCGTTTACTGCGCTGCCATCAACTGCGGTTATGATATCACCTGGCAAAACGCCTGCTTTATAGCCGGGTGCTCCTTCGTATGGAAGCACAACTATAATTTCATTTGTGTCGGTTGTAGCGCTTATAACAAGACCAACGCCGACATATTGCCCGGTAGTTTCATCCATATATGCGGAAAATTCTTCGGGGGTGTAGTAGTTTGTGTATATATCGCCCGTAGATGTTGCCATGCCTTTTGCGGCGTGGTAATAAAGCTCCTCTTCATCGATTTCGCCCATATAAAAATTGTCAAGATATGCCTTTACTTCTCCAAGAAGGGCGCCGCCGTTTACCGAAGATGTTTCGCTTTGACCTGCGCTGTTAAGAAAAGAAAGTATAGGGCCGGAAAAAACGAGGCACATAGCACAGGTAAATACAAAGGTCACTACGACGCTGATAATTGCTGTTAATGTGATTTTTGTTTTTTGACTCAAAAAATATCGCCTCAATTATATCAAAACTTATTTTTAGGGGCGAACATGAGTCGCCCCCTCTTTACAATTTATATTACCCAAAAACAAATAAAATTACTATAAACCAACATACGGCGCAGGGTCAACGTACTTTCCGTTTTTAATTACGCCAAGGTGAATGTGTGGTCCTGTGGAGTTTCCGGTAGAGCCTGCAAGAGCAATCTGCTGACCGCGGCTGACTCTGTCGCCGACTTTTACCTGCAAAACGCTGTTGTGCGCATAAAGTGTAGTGATTGAGCCGTGGTCAATTGTTATACAATAGCCATATGCATTACGCCAGCCTGAGCCCGTAACAACACCTGCTTCACACGCAAGAACGGGAGTTCCCATAGGAACACCGATATCAAGACCCGTATGATTATCAGGAATACCTCTTAATGTACGCTTGCCAAAGCGCGACGTGATTGTTCCCGAAATTGTGCTCGGCCATGCAAGTGTGCCGCCCGTGTATGTATTAGTAACATTATGTTGTCCTTTTGCAGCGGCAATTGCATTTAGAATGCTCTGGCTTTCTGCTTGCTTTTGCGCAATTTCCGCTTTAAGTTCTGATTCTGTTTTTGAAAGCTTGTTTATTATAGACTGGCTTTCGTTACTCTTTTTTTGTATTTCGCTCTTCTTTGCTGCAAGCTCTGATTTAAGCTCGACGTTTGCCGCTTTTGCTGATTCAATTGTAGCTTTTGCCTCTTCAACACCTTTTTTTGTGTTATTAAGCTCCTCTATAAGCTTTTGGTCATGTGAGTAAAGCTGCTTTACCATATCCATTCTCACCAAAAGGTCTGAAAAGCTTGTCGCTGAAAAAAGCACTTCAAGATATGACGAGCTACCCTTTTCATACATTACACGAAGGCGCTTTTTCAAAAGTTCGTCCGAATCCTCGATGTTTTTTTCAAGATTTGTGATTTCTGATTGTTTTTCTGCAATATCGCTGTTGTTTTTAGCGATAGCCTTGTTTATTGAATCAATTTTTGTTGCAAGCTCGGCCATATCATCGTCAAGAGCCTCTTTTTGTGCCTGCATTTGCTTTTTTTCCTTGGTTGTCTGTGCAAGCTCTGACTGAAGCTTATTTTGTGTCTGCTTATTTTGTTCAAGCTTGTCATTAAGGTCAGAAGCGGCTGCCGATAAAGAATATATACCACTCAGCGCCACTGAGCTGATAACCGTAAAGAGCATTGCGAAGGCAAGCACCAGAGAAATTATTACGACTGTTTTTTTATTCATATGAGTTTGTACCTCCATTTTTACAAAGGCTGTTTATTTGCCTTACACATCAAGATGCTTCCTGATTGACATACCGCTTCCGGCTGCGCCGATAAATGCACCTATGCCGATAAAGCATGAAAGTAAAATCCACCATATATCGTTATAATCTTTTAGTGTAAACATATCGAGGTTAAAGCCTGAAAGATACCCCAGTGAGATAGTATATCCCCACGACGTAAGAGCAAAAGCGATAATTGCGCCGATAACTCCTATTATAACGCCTTCGAAAATAAACGGCCAACGTATAAACCAGTTTGTTGCACCGACAAATTTCATAACATTAATCTCTTTGCGGCGCGCATACAATGCAAGCTTTATAGTATTTGCAATTATAAAAATCGAAACAAGGCCCAAAATAAGCATAATCCAGAAGCTTAAATGCTTTATTGTATTTGTCACATTTAATACGTTATCCATCATAGGCTGTTTGTTTTCAACGTCTGCAACACCTTTTACTGTTTTGATTTGTTCTATGGTCTGCGCAGCAAGCGACAAATCCTTTAATGATATTTTATATGAGTCACGGAAAGGATTGTCATTTTCAAGTCCGTCAAGAGCGTCGGCATTTTCGGCAAACATTTCGCGCATATACTCAAGCGAGTCCTCTTTTGTAAAAAGCTCTGCTGACGAAACGTTTTCGAGTGATTCAAGCTGTGTTTTTATAATCGAAAGCTGTGAATCCGAGGTTTTTTCGTCCATAAACGCCTGAATCTGACACTGGTCCTGGACTTGATTTGCTATATGGTTTACGTTAATGCTTATTACAAGAAACAAACCTAAAATAAGCATACAGCAAAGCACTGTAAAAATAGATGTTATGCTCATAAGGCCGTTGCGAACAAAGCTTCTGCATGCCTGTGAGATAAAATATCTGAAATCACTTGCCTTCATAACCATAACCTCCCTTCTCGTCGCGTACAAGCTGACCATCCTCGATTGCAATAACACGCTTTTGCATCATATCAACAATGTCCTTTGCGTGTGTCGACATGATGACGGTTGTACCGCGAAGGTTAATATCAGTAAGGAGTGCGACGATTTCTTCTGCCATTTTTGGCGGAAGTGACGCTGTCGGCTCGTCCGCTAATAATATCGGAGGATTGTTTGCAAGTGCACGTGCAACCGCTACGCGTTGTGCTTCTCCGCGCGAGAGCTGCGTCGGAAAAAGACGCGCCTTGTTTGATAGGCCCACCATACTCAAAAGCGCGGGGACCTGACGGCGTATTTCGCGTCTTGTAGCGCCGACAACCTTCATCGCAAAAGCGATGTTTTCATATACTGTGCGGTCATCAAGCAGACGAAAATCCTGAAATACTACGCCGATAGAGCGGCGAAGATACGGAATATCGTTTGGCGCCAAATCTTCTACTTTTATGCCGTCAATAATAATTGAACCGCTTGTGGGAAGTTCCTCGTGCATCAAAAGGCGTGTAAGAGTTGATTTGCCGGCGCCGCTCGGGCCCACGACAAAGACAAACTCACCTTTTTCAATGTGAAAGCTCACATTATCAAGAGCTGTTGTACCATTTTCATATGTTTTTGTGACATTTCTAAAATATATCATATGTATATCTCCGTTTGCAATTTATAGTCAGTTATATTTTCATAGGGTTTGAAACAAGATATTGATTAACCATCATTGCAACCTTGAATACTACGGCGTCGTCAAACTTACGAAGGTCAAGCCCGATAGTTTTTAACACCTTATCAAGTCTGTATACCAAAGTGTTACGATGAATATAGAGCTTTCTTGCCGTTTCACTTACGTTAAGGTCGTTTTTAAAGAATTCAAAAATAGTTGTTATAATTTCATCATCAAGAGCATCAAGGCCCTTCTTTGTCAAAACCTCCTGCAAAAAAAGCTGACAAAGACGAGTCGGAAGGTGGTAAATAAGTCTTCCTACGCCAAGACTCTTATAACTTAAAATATATTTATCATTTTCAAAGACTTTTCCTATTTCAAGGGCAACCTGAGCTTCTTTATAAGCACCTGCAAGCATATTAAGATTTTCGGCAGGAGTGCTTATGCCCACCAAAACATTCATCATAGCTTCGCTGTTTAGTGTATCAATTATTGTCTGTGCAAGGTTCTCAAGCTCTTCTTCGGTTGTAGCATCATCAATTTCTTTTATAAACACAATTGTGCTTTCGTCCATTGCAAATGCAAAGTCGCGGTCAAGGTCAGGAAACATTCCCATAAATATGTCGATTGCTGCAACGTCGCTTGGCTGTGTAACCTTTACAACAAAAACAACGCGCTTGCCGTCAAAGTCCATATGAAGCTCGCGTGCACGTTGGTGTAAATCGAGCGGCAAAGTGTTATCCGAGATTATATTTTTCACAAATGTGGTTTTGTCATATTTATCATCATAAAAAAGTCTTATATTGCTAAGGGATACTGCGAGCATCATGCAGTTTCTTCTCGATTCATCATCGATTCCGCGTACATACACAATGTACTCTGGCTTTGCGGTTTTGCTTATTCCGCATATGCTGTATCCGCGGCAATTGTGTATTTCGAGTGAATCGTTTACTGTGCTGAGGAATATGTCGGAGTATTCAGACATGTTTTCCGATGCGTTTGTTGCGAGGACAAAGCCTTCGCTGTCCATCACACCCACCGGAGATGTCAGAAAAGCATCCATTTGATTAATTACACTTTGAAAAGTCTTTTTTATCATGTTTGTTTCCCCCTCATTTATGTTTCTTAAAGGATTTTTGATTGTATGCTACCATTTCGTTTATGATGTCCTAATTTGCACAAAATCACCTGATATCAATGCGGACTAATTGTGCATTATTAGAGCACTCTAACTATATAATAATATTTTTTGAGATATTTTGCAAGAAAAATCGATGAAAATTTTGTGCATTTTTTGCACTTTTTAAAATTAGTAACATTTTTTGCTTATAATTTTGGGCAAAACACTGAGTAAAATAGCATAAAAAATGAAAAACTCCGGATTGAAAAGGAATCAAACCGGAGTCTTGAAATTATAGCTGAGTTGTATTTTTGCCGTATTATTCGACAGTTAGTACTACTTTTCCCACGTTCTGACCTTTGTAAAGAATATCCTGAGCAGCTTCTGCCTCGGTGATAGGGAGTGTTTTATATATTGTTGGCTTTACCTCGCCTGACTCAATTTTTGGAAAAACATTTTTTACAAGCTCGGAAAGAATGAACGCTTTCATTTCGGGAGTTCTTGAGCGGAGCGTACTTCCAATTATACGAACATTTCGTACATATATATTTTTAAGGTCGATCTGTGTTTTTGTGCCCGCAAGAGCTGCAATCATAATCCAGCGTGCTCCGTGAGTCAGATAATGAATACACTGCCCCATAATTTCGCCGCCAAGACAGTCGATTGCAACATCTACGCCATGTCCGTTTTCAAGCTCATTCTTAAGCACGTCTGCAATATTTTCTTTTGTTGTGTTAACAACAACATCAGCATTAAGGTGCTTTATAGATTCTTTAAGTTCGTCGGAAAGCACTGTTGTAATTACTCTTGCACCAAATGCTTTAGCCATAGGAATAATTACGCTTGCAAGACCACTTGCGCCTGCATTCATAAGAAGTGTGTTTCCTTCTTTAAGACCGCCTTCAATAAAGAGATTGAGATATGCGGTTGCAAATGCTTCGGGAATTGCTGCCGCCTCTACCATTGAACAATTCTGGGGAACTGGCATAAGCATATCATATTTTACGTTAACATACTCTGCATAACCGCCTCCGCCTAAAAGTGCACACACCTTATCTCCGACTTTCCACGAAGATTTTTTTGCAGCATCTTCGCCAACCTTTATAATCGTACCCGCAATTTCAAGTCCCATCCAGTCTGGACATCCGGGCGGAGGCGGATAATCGCCTTCTCTTTGCATAAGATCTGCACGGTTAAGTGCTGCTGCCTCAATTTTGACAAGACAGTCCTCGCTGCCCATAACAGGATCAGCAACGTCATCCCATCTTAAACTTTTGTCATCGTTTACAAGAATAGCTTTCATTTTATCTATCTCCTTTTATCATAATTTTTGTTTTTTACTGCACCTTTCGGCATCCGTCAACTTGAATGTTTTGACCGACTATGTAGCTTGCCTCGTCGCTTGCAAGAAAGCATATGAGATTGGCGTTTTCTCTGTGCGAGCCGCTTCTTTTGATGTATGCAGCCTGTGCGCCAAAGCCTTCGTATGAGCCAGTGTCAATGCTGTCTTTTGACGAGTTTACAGAGCCGGGCGATATACAGTTTACCGTTACGCCTTTATCAATAACCTCTTTGGCAAGTGCCTTTGACATTGAAATAATAGCACCCTTGGTTGCTGAATAATGTACCATGCGGGGATTTCCATATACGCCGGCTACTGATGCAACATTAATTATTTTTCCATATGAACGCTCAAGCATTTGCGGAAGTAGCGCGCGGGTAAAATACAACGTTCCCATAACATTTACATCAAAATATCTTTTCCAAAGCTCGACGGGTGTATCTAAAAAGTCGCTCATATCACGAAAAACGCCTGCATTGTTGACCAAAATATCGATTTTTCCGAATTTTTGCAGTGCGGCATTTGCGACCTCGTTTACATTTTCTTCGTTGCTGATATCACAAATGTACGAAACTACGTCAGCCCCGATTTTTTCAACCTCTTTTTTGGTGCACTCGAGTTTTTCTTTGTCAATATCAACAATTACGACGCTTGCACCTTTTTCCGCAAAAGTAATGGCCGTTGCCTTGCCAATACCGGATGCGGCGCCTGTTATTAAAGCAGTTTTTCCTTTAAACATCATAAATTTCTCCTTTATATTAAAGTTATTAAAAGCCCATATTATCCCGCATATCTTTAGCAATTCTCAAAAGCGGCTGGGTTGGCGTAGAGCCTGCATAATGCTCATATACACAAAGGAACATGCAACAGCCAAGTTTTGCACCGAGTCTTCGGTGAATTGAGCATTCGCCACCTGATAAAAACAAAAATGGTGCACCGAGCTCTTTTTTCAAAAGCTGTGTTATCTTTAAATTTTCAAGCTGCTCGTCCATGTTTTCAGCGCCCGTTACGATTTTTATTATATCTGCACCTCTGCGCTTTTGCTCAAGAGCAATTTCCAAAACCCTTTCGGCGGGGGTATATTTAAGAACATGAGATGACATTAAAACCTCTGCTCCGTTTTCGTGAAGTTTATCTATATATTTAATTTGTTTTTCGATTGCGTCGGCGTTATCGGTAAGCTCTTCAGAGTGTTTGCAGAAAATATCTCCCATAACGTCACAGAGCGTAGCTCCGTTTTTTGAAAAATAAAGCATCTCCTCGGCCAAAACATCATCGCTTTTGTGTGTGTTTGAGCCGTGTCTGTAATTTGTAACATATACGGGTTTGTCGTTAAATTCGGCAAAAATCCTTTTGTAAGTATCCTCGTTTTTGTATTCGTCTTTTAAAGATTCAAATTGAATTCCAAAAGCTTCTGCTCCGTTTGCAAGACCGTTTCTTATTGCACCTACCGTCAAATCGGGAGTGGCATATTGTAGCATTGCCGTAAGCAGTGGCTTTTCGTGATTTAAAAAACTTTTTTTCATCTAATAATCACCTCACCATTTATTATACATATTCAAAAAGTAATACTCAATAACGTAAATGGTCTATATTTGATGTTTTTGGGTTATATTTTAGTATATATTGATATTTTTTATCCTTTGTGGTATGCTGTTAACAGGTGATGAAAGATGAATCTTGATAAAATTATTATTACAGATGTTTTGCATGTTGTTTGCGCCCATTCTCTCAAAGGACGTATTCACAAAATGGATAACCGTCCCTGCTATGGTTTGTCTTTTACAGATGGCGAGGGAATAATCACATATAAGCACAAAGGAAAATCGTTTGTATCGGATAAAAACCATGCAGTTATACTGCCCAAAGGACAAAGCTATAGTATACATAGACAAGAGTCGGGCGAATTTACAATTATAAACTTTGAATGTGAGCGATTTTATACCGATACGGTTATGGTGCTGCCCATAACAGATATAGAGCCTGCCATGAAAGAGTTTGAGTATATGAAAAGGCTTTCTGCCTATAGTGAAAACAGGCTTATGCTTATAAGCAGTCTTTATAAAATGCTATATCATCTTACAAACCATAACAGTTTTATGTACGCTCCTTTTGCGCCGGCGCTAAGCTACATAGAAAAAAATTACGCAGATGTTATTACAAATAAAATGCTAGCAAAAGAGTGTTCTTTCAGCGAGGAATATTTTAGAAAGCAATTTAAAAAAATCTATGGGATATCGCCAAAACAATATCTTATAGACAGAAGGATAAATGCTGCAAAACAACTTCTTGCGGAAGGGATATTAAAGGTACAGGAGATTTCACAAAGGTGTGGTTTTTCAAACCAGTATCATTTTTGCAGGCTGTTTAAAGAAAAAACAGGACTGTCACCAACCGAATATATGAAGGCAAACAAAATATGTTATTAAAACTGTAAAAAGCACAGAGGACTTGAATTTTCTCTGTGCTTTTAGATTTATAAGATTATACAGATAAGTCCGCCCGAGCCTTCATTTATAATTCTTGAAAGCGTTTCCTGAAGCTTCATTTGTGCTTCGTCGGGCATACGCACAAGCTTGTTGTGAAGGCCTTCGTTTACAAGCTCGTGGAGCGATTTGCCAAAGATGTTTGAATTCCATATTTTTTTCGGGTCAGAGTCGAATTCGCTCAGAAGGTATGATAAAAGCTCTTCTGACTGTTTTTCCGAACCTACAATTGGCGATACCTCTGTTTCAATATCGGCACGTATCATATGTATACTTGGTGCAGATGCTTTCAGTTTCACGCCAAAGCGGCTACCTTGCCTTACTATTTGCGGCTCTTCTAAGGTAAGCTCATCTATTGAAGGCGAAACAATTCCATAGCCTTTTTGCCAAACCTCTTGCAGAGCATACGAAACCTTGTCATATTTTTTCTTTACATCAGAAAGCTCACAAATCAATTTTAAAAGCGCTCCTTCATCAGCTATCTGGAGCCCTGACAGCTCGCCGAGAATGTTATAAAATAACTCGTCCGGAGTATAAAAGTCAATAATTACACTTCCGTCGCCAAGATTTACCATATCTATTTTGGCTGATTTTACAAAATCGTGCTCGCAAAGAGCTTCGGCAACTTTTTTTGCATCCCTTATTGTGTGGGCGTTTTCGGTTGCACTTAAAACTGCATCGTATACATTTTGCTTGAGAATGTGTGCTGTATCAAGTCCGTCAATCCAACGAGGAGTATTGATGTTGATTTCGCAAAGAGGAAATTCAAATAAAACATTCTCTATTATCTCATGGATATCCTTTGCAGACAGCTCGCTGCAGTTAACTGCCATAACACATACGCCATATTTTTTTGAAAGCTCATCTTTAAGCGCTTGTGCTTTGTCCGACTGCGGATTGGTGGAGTTTATAAGCACAACAAAGGGTTTTCCGATTTGTTTAAGCTCGTTTATAACGCGCGATTCAGGCTCTATATAGTCTTCTCTGTCAATATCGGTTATACTTCCGTCCGTGGTTATGACAAGCCCTATTGTAGAATGGTCGCAAATCACTTTTTTTGTTCCGAGTTCTGCCGCTTCATTAAAAGGTATCTGGTGGTCAAACCATGGTGTTTGTACCATTCTTGGTTCGCCGTCTTCCATATATCCCATAGCCGAGTCAACAATATATCCAACGCAGTCTATCATGCGAACATGCATGTGAACATTATCTCCAAGCTCAATATCCACAGCCTCATTTGGTATAAATTTTGGCTCGGTTGTCATTATGGTGCGTCCGCCTGCGCTTTGCGGAAGCTCGTCGCGTGCACGCGCGGCTTTGTATTCAGAGTCTATATTCGGAATTACAAGCGAGTCCATAAACCTTTTTATAAACGTAGATTTTCCGGTTCTTACAGGCCCCACAACCCCAATGTAAATATCGCCGTCGGTTCTTGTGGCAATATCTTTGTAAATTTCTGATCCGGTCATTTATTATCCCCCTCAAAATAATTTTATTTATGTTAAAGATGTTACTACATTATACGAAGGCATGTTTACTTTTATTCCGTCATGACAAATATTGTTGAGTTTTTTGTCGGCGTGGCCGTAAAAAAGTACGTGTTACTATTAAATTGCACACATTAGCTATACCTAAATTGGTTATTATTAACACTTAAAAATACAAAAATGAAAAATATTTACAATGGAAAAATAAAACAACCTGAAATAAGTTGACTTTTATGCTATATTATAATAAGATATAAATAATAATGGGTTTTTTGTACCCTTGTTATAAAAAACGTTTAAATATGGTGATTTGATTTGTAATTTTTGAAAAATTTATCATGGAGGGATAGTGATGAAACCGCTTATTACGATTATTGTTCCTGTTTATAATACTGAGAAATATTTAGAAGAGTGTCTTAACAGTATTTTTAATCAGACACTTAAAGATATTGAGGTAATATGTGTAAATGACGAAAGTCCAGATAATTCCCGCGAGATATTGCAAAGATTTTATGAAAAACATGATAATATGAGAATAATAGACCAGAAAAACAGTGGCGTTTCGATTGCGAGAAATAATGCGTTAAAACTAGCAAAAGCTCCATATATAATGTTTGTAGACAGCGATGATACAATTGGTACAAGGATATGTGAAACGGCGTATAAAAAAATGCAGGAGCATAATGCCGATGTGGTAATGTATTCCCATTCGCTTGTATACAATAATGCTATTCATCCTAGACAAGAACTTGGTGAACAGGAAAAGATATTTGAAGAGCAAGAGTGTCACAGTATTTTATACAGACGATTTTTTGGGCTTTCAAGCAAGGAAATGGATATTATTGAACGACAGGATGCCCTAAGCCCGATATGGTCTAAGCTTTACAAAAAAAGCATTATTGAAGAAAACAATATAGAGTTTTATGATATCAGAAAAATTGGCAGCTTTGAGGACGGACTTTTTAATCTTCAGTATTTTGGCTTTTGTAAAAAAGCAGTTTATCTTCCTGATTGTTTGTATTTTTACAGACGGGACAATCAAAACTCGGTTACTACTAAATACAGAGAAAATCTGCCTAAGCAATGGGACACGCTTTTTGAGTTAATAGGAGAAGAAATTGATAAAAACAACCTTGGCGATATGTTTCAAGAGGCTTTAAGCAACAGAATAGCGATATCATCAATCGGACTCGGACTAAACGCGATAGCAAAAAAATGCAATGTTTTTGCTCATATATCAATGCTTCATAACATTATTTCTAAAAAAGAATACCAAGAGTCAATAAAAAAAATGCGTTATAAGAATATGCCTATTCATTGGAAACTTTTCTTCATATGTTGCAGATACAAGCTTTCGCTGTTTGTGGTTTTGCTTTTGTATGCGATGAATTATTTGAGAAGAATACGATAAAAAACAGAAGGGACTATGCTATAATGGAAAATATTTTGGTTTCAATAGTAATACCTGTTTACAATGGGGCAAATTATCTTGGTGAAGCGATTGACAGTGCGCTTGCCCAGACATATAAAAATATTGAGATAATAGTAGTAAATGACGGCTCAACAGATGATGGTGCAACCGAAAAGGTGGCACTTTCGTATGGCGATAAAATTCGTTATTTTCACAAGGAAAACGGCGGTGTGTCATCGGCGCTTAATCTGGGTATCCGTGAAATGAAGGGAGAATATCTTTCGTGGCTTTCGCATGATGACTTATATACTCCCGATAAAGTAGAAACGCAAATTAAGGATGTTCAGAAGTTAAAGGCTGACAACCCTGAAGAATATAAGCGCACAATGTTTTACTGTGGTGGTGGCTTTATAAATTCTAAAGGTGAGCACATAGAAAGAAAAACAAGGACCCTTCCAGATGGTTTTTATAAAGGCAATGATATGCTTTTGAAATTTTTTAAGGGTTATGGCATAGGTGGATGTGGGCTTCTTATACCGCGCGTTATGTTTGATGAAGTAGGGTATTTTAATGAGGATATGCGTTATATGCAGGATGTGTTTATGTGGGAGAAAGCATTTATCGCAGGATATAGCATATTTATAAACAACAAGGTTATGTCCATAACCCGCATCCATAATATGCAGACATCAACAACGGGTAAAGCGTATGGTTTAAAAGACCGCGAAACTGTTGGTAAGTATCTTGCAGAGCATCTTAGAGGCATAAAATCTTCGGATGGCCAAAGCGTACTTACGCAGTATATGTTTTTATGCATGCGAAATAATTCCACAAACATAGGGAAGATGATATATAAAGATCTTGTTTTGCACAAAGATATCACATTAGCAGAAAAGATAAAAACATATTTGATATATGCATATGGTTTTATGCGTAAGCGGTTGAGCAGCCTATACTATAAAGTAAGATTTGGCACAAAGAGGTGATTTTTTGTGAAAAAAATAGGGATACTCACTATTCATCATAACCAGAATTACGGAGCGGTTTTGCAGGCGTATGCTTTGCAGAAAAAACTTGAAACACTTGGTTATGATAGCGAGCTTATCAATTTTATTCCGACGAGCAGTGCACGTTCTATGCGCTTGTTTTCTACATCGCTTATAGAGAACATACGCACGGTATTGTTTTTGAAAAAACGTATAATACGCCGCCAACGGTTTGTAGATTTTTTAAAAAAAAAGCACAAGTTGTCCAAAGAACCAATATATGATTATAATAACTTAAAAGAAGATGCTTTTGACTATGATGTTTATATAACCGGTAGCGATCAGACTTTTAATTTACTTTTGCGTGGAATGGAGCAGGAGCGAAAAATGTACTTCCTTCCGTTTGTAAAGGAGCACAAAAAAATATCGTATGCACCGAGTATGGGAGAAAGAATAGCTGCGCTCGACGAGCAAAAGATACTTTGGATAAAAAATGCGCTAAGCTCGTATGATTCCCTTCTTGTAAGAGAAAAGGCGGCAGCGGATTTTATAGCAGGTCTAAATATCACGCCAAAGGCTCCCGAGGTGGTTTTAGATCCCACGCTGCTTCTTGACAGAAGTGATTATGATAAAATAGAAAAAAGAACAAAATACGAAAAAGGAAAATATATATTATTTTACAGCGTGTTGTCTGATTCGTGGGTTGTAAAAAAGGTGCAGAAAATTGCAAAGCAGCTTAATATGAAGGTTGTTACGCCTCATTGCATGAATCAGTTTGAGCTGTCTGCGGGATTTGTACGTGCAGAGGAGTGTGGACCCGAAGAGTTTATTTCTCTGGTAAAAAATGCGGCATTTGTATGTACGTCGTCCTTTCATGGAACGGTGTTTTCGCTCATTTATAATAAGCCGTTTGTGTCTTTTTTAATAGGAGAAGGAAAC
Source organism: Candidatus Aphodoplasma sp. (assembly GCA_045592745.1). GTDB lineage: Bacteria > Bacillota > Clostridia > UBA1381 > UMGS1253 > Aphodoplasma. The sequence goes on from JAZNVH010000011.1 coordinate 25,392, forward strand.
CGAATAGGCAGCTTGCTTGATACCGTAAATATGAGAAGCAGAGCAGTGCGTCAAAATGACGATGTTGATGCCTTAAAGCTTTTGGATATAGATTATACCGAGGCAAACAAACTGCTTGAAGATGCAAGAGAGCGTTCAAAAAATTTGCTTATAGAAGCAATAGGAGATTAATAATGAAAAAAGTAGCGATAATAACATTTCATGCGGCACATAATTATGGTTCTATGCTTCAGGCGTATGCTTTGCAGACGACAGTTGAAGGATTGGGTTGTGAATGTGACGTTATTAATTTCAGAACAGACAGACAAAAAGACTTATATACTGTGTTTACCAAGAGAAAAGGGATAAAGTATCTGTTAAAAAATGCATCGCATTTACTATATTACAAATTATTAAAAGGCAAATATGACAAATTCGAAAGTTTTTTGGATAAACACATTAAACTGACAGATGCGCAGTATCAGTCATTAGAAGGGCTTGAGAGTGCTGATTTTGACTATGATTACTATATCTCGGGCAGCGACCAGATATGGAATCCTGTTCCCGCTGATTTTGACTGGGCATATTATCTGCCGTTTGTAAAAAATGCAAAACGCATAGCGTATGCGCCAAGCTTTGGACCATTCTCGAGTGTAGGTGATGAGAAAACAAAAGAGCAGCTTTCTAAGTATTTGCGCGATTATGATTATATAAGCGTGCGAGAGAAAGGCTCGAAAAAAAATGTTAAAGAGCTGATAAACAAAGATGTACAAGTTGTTTTAGACCCGACATTATTATTGGAAAAAGAAAAATATGATGATCTGGTATGCAAAGAAACGCTTGTCAATGGAGAATTTATATTTTTATATACTTTGTTTGCTACGCCGGAAATTATTCAGGTCGCGAAATATTTTTCGAAACAGTTAAAGCTTCCGATAGTTGTATCAAATTTTTCAAATCAATATGATTGCATCAATCCTTTTACGAAATGTTTTTCAAGCGGACCAAAAGAAATGCTGTGGTTTATAAAAAATGCCAAGCTTGTGTTGGCATCATCATTTCACGGCACGGTGTTTTCTATTATATATAATAAACCATTTTATGCTATAGGCGGAAATAGGGATGCAAGAATATCTACACTGCTTGATATTACGGAGCTTAGCGAGAGAAGTGTTGACAAAAACAATATGCAAAGAAAAACAAACAATGTTTTTGACATAAACTTTCATGAAGCAATGCAAAAGCTTGACAAGGAAAGACAAAAAAGCATGGATTATTTACGAAAGGCGCTTGATATAGATGGAGATTTGCGTTAAAGAAAAATGTACAGGATGCAGTGCATGTGCAACTGTGTGCCCGAACGCCTGTATCACAATGGCAGAAGATGAAATCGGACATTTTATACCTGTTATAGATGAAGAAAAGTGCACAAATTGCGGTGCGTGTCAAAAGATGTGTCCAAACAATAAACAAATAGAAAGAAACGAGTCTGCTGCGGCTTATGCTGCGGCAAGTGCTGATGACAAGGATTATCAGACAAGCAGCTCGGGTGGTGCGGCATCGGTCTTTTCGAGATATATTATTGAAAATGGCGGTGTGGTGTATGGCTGTACAGGAACAAAGGGCTATGATATATGCCATATAAGAGTCGATAATATAGATGAGCTTGCAAAACTGAAGGGGTCAAAGTATGTTGAAAGCAGAATGGGCAACACTTTTGAGCTTATAAAAAATGATTTACAAGACGACAAAACAGTCTTGTTTATAGGAACGCCTTGTCAGTGCGCAGGTGCAAAGAGTCTTTTTTCAAAATATGATAACTTTTATGCGGTTGATTTAATCTGTCACGGTGTACCGCCTCAAAAGCTTCTAAAAGAGCATTTGTCAGGAAAAATAAAGCAAGAGCCTGATGAGATAAGATTCAGAGAAGGGGCAGATTTTTGTTTTAAGGCAATAAAAAATGGCAAGGTTATAAACCAATACAGTAATTTGTTTGATTTGTATTATATAGGTTTTTTCAAAAGCCTTTACTATAGAAACTCCTGTTACAATTGTAGCTATGCCAACAGCAAAAGATGCTCTGACATAACGATAGGAGATTTTTGGGGGCTTGGAAAGAGTGAAATTGCTCAAAAGCATAAAAATGGTGTGTCAGTAATTTTGATAAATACAAAAAAAGGCGAGCAGCTTTTTGAAAACTGCCAAAATGAGTTTTTGTATGAACAGCGTGATGTTGACGAAGCTGTGAATGGAAATGCTCAACTGAGGCGTCCAAGCTTTAAGCATAAAAACACGGAAAAGTTTCGAAGAATTTATCCAAAGCTCGGTTTTAAAAAAGCTGCGGGAAGATGTCTTATTATAAACAGAATAAAATATTTGATATTGGCAGTATATAACAAAGTCAGAAACTGAGGTTTTATAAATGGCGTTAGCGATAACTTATTTATTATTTGTGTTTATTTGTTATCTTATGGATAATAACACAAACCAAAAATACAATTTAATACAGCGTGACAGAAAGCTATATTTGACGTTTCATTTTTTGTTTATTATCTTTTTCACGCTTGTTTTTGCACTGCGGGCAGAGTCGGTAGGTTCTGATACACAGCGTTATGTTGTGGGATTTAAGACATCGCCATATAGAACATACGAGAGCATATTTAATGCCGACGGAGAAAAAAAAGAGTATTTATATCTTGTGCTTACAAAGATTATAGCTACATATACAGATAGCATTATTGTATTTTTCGGTGTTTACGGTGCGTTGTTTACTTTTTCTTATGGGAACATGGTCCATAAGCATTCGGATAATTATTTTGTAAGCTATATTATGCTTGTTGCGATGTATTTTTCGTTTATTATATCAGGAATGCGTCAGCTTGCAGCGATGAGTATACTTTTGATGTCATACGGATTTATAGTAAGAAAGAAGCTTGTGCCATTTTTGTTATGCGTAGCGGTGGCGTACTATTTTCATAATTCAGCTATTATATTTTTGCTTGCATATCCTGTGGCGCATATGAAATGGGGCAAAGGACAGTTTGTTATTTTAGCGGTATGTATCATTATGGCGTATTTAATGCCGGGGGTAGCTACCAAGGTGGTTTTTGAGTGGCTTGCGTGGGACAGATTTGAGACGTATGAAGCTCACAGCGCTACTTTGACGTCGAGTGGATTTATTATTAAAATAGCCATATTGGCATTTAATCTGTTTCACTACAAAGGAACGGTTGAAAAAAACAGTGAAAATCTTAAGTTTTATAACTTGTCAATATTTGGTACCTCGCTTCAGGCTTTTACTGTCGTAATGTCACAGGCGTTTAGAATGAGTATGTATTTTAGTATCTTTGATACTATTCTTACGGCAAATGTGCTTGCAGCTTTAAGAACTGATACAAATTTTAAAGCAAAGAATAAAGCTTTTGTATATATTGGCGTTATATCACTTTTGATAGTGTATTATTTGTTTATTTCAACGCCTGTTGATTATAAAATGAGTATATCTTTTTGGGAATAAGGAGGCGATGTATAGCAATGAAGGCGGCAATGATTGCGGGAAGCGGCGGAAGCGGCGGCTATATGGCATATATAAAGGGCTTGCTCGGCGAAATGAGTGAGCACGATGTTGTTTTGTTTTGCACAAAAGAGCTTGAAGAAAAAGTTAAGGACAATTGTAAAAACGTGAAAATTTATACAACGCCGTATGCAAAAGAGCGGGGCATAGATATATTTTTAAACAAACCTCTGTCAAAACAGATGATTGACGCTGTTAATGAATTTGAGCCGGATGTTGTGTTTTTTACACCAGGCTGGATACGAAAAGGGCTTGAGAAATATCCTAACATCATGGTTTTACATAATCAGCTGTATGTTGATGATAAGACGCTGTTTAAAACTATCAGCAAAAAAACCTTTTTAACTATGATGGGTTTTCGTCACAGTGTGCGCCGCTCGATGAAAAAAGCGGACGGGGTAATATTTTTAAGCGATAAGTCAAAATTATGTGCAGACAAAAACAATATTTCTTACAAAAAAGGGTGTGTTATTCCCTTCGGTTTACCAAGCGAGAGCTTTTGTGCTCCGGCTAAGAGAGCAGAAAGTACAGGCGAGATAAAGCTTTTATATGTATCTGCATTTTTTGAATATAAAAAGCATGATGGAGTATTTTATGCAATAAGCAATTTAAAGAAAAAAGGATATGATTTGAAGATTACACTGATTGGCAAGGGGCCGTCTTACAGAGAAGAATTTTTAAAAAATCTTTCAAAAGAACTTGACATAGAAGAAAATATTGAATTTACAGGGTGGAAAAATCACGATGAGGTGCTTTTGGCAATAGATGATACAGACATATTTGTATATCCAAGTTCGATTGAGTCAACGGGGCTTGGTGTTATGGAGGCGATGGCGAGGGGGGCGTGTATTGCAAGCTCGGACATGTCATGCATGAGCGAGGTTTTAGAGGATGCGGGCGTTTACTTTAACCCCGATGATTACAAACAGATAGAACAGACGCTTGAAAAGCTCATAAACGACAAAACCCTTAGAGAAATGCTTTCTCATAAAGCCTTTGAATACTCGAAAAAGTACTCGTGGGAAGTGGCAGCAAAAAAGCATTATGATTTCTTTGAATCTTTCGCACATCAGGGAAGGAGTTACAAAAAATGAGATATATAGCCCACTATGATACTAAACCTAACAGGAGAGGCATTAGCCTTGCGGCTGTTAATAAAATTAATTATATTTGTGAGGCGCTTAATAAAAACGGAATAGATGTTGAGGTTGTCTCTGCCGGAATGGATGCGCAAGATGAGTTTTCAGCAGAAAGAGAAAAAATAAATTCAAAATTAGAAGTTAAATATTTTAAAACATGCAAAATTCGCAAGAATTTGATCAATAAAATATATCGTCTTCTAAGAAGAAATATAATTCTTTTTTCCTATTTAATAAAAAACATAAAAAAAGATGAGCAAATAATAGTTTATCATTCTCTAGCATTAATGCGTTGCATATATTGGGCAAAAAAAATTAAAAAATTTAAGTTGATATTAGAAACTGAAGAGATATATAATGATGTATCTTCCAGATCTAAAATATCTCGCAGGTTTGAGGAAAAATTTATTTCCTGTGCGGACAAATATATTTTTTCAACAGAACTGCTTAATGCAAAAAATAATATGTTAAGTAAGCCTTATAGTGTAATTTATGGAACTTATCGCGTTGAACACGACAGGGGGGTATCTTTTAACGACGATAAGATACACGTTGTATATGCAGGAACATTTGATCCAAGAAAAGGTGGAGTAACGGCAGCAGCAGCAGCGCAGTGGCTTCCTCAAAATTTTCATGTTCATATTTTAGGCTTTGGAAGTGAAAGAGAGATAGAAAATATCAAAAAAGTTGTTCGTGATACAAATGAAAAAGCTCAGGCAACCGTTACATATGATGGTTTACTTTCGGGAGAGGAATATCTGCAGTTTTTACAAAAGTGTCAAATAGGTCTTAGTACACAAAATCCGGATGCGGATTTTAATGCGACGTCATTTCCGTCAAAAATATTGTCATATATGTCAAATGGATTAAGGGTTGTTACGATTCGAATTCCTGCAATTGAGGGGGCTGCCGTAGGACAAGAGTTGTATTATTATGACGTTCAGACGCCAAAGGAAATCGCGAAGGCAATTATGAGCATTGATTTGAATGACGGATATGATGGACGAGAAAAAATTGCGAAGCTTGATGAGGAGTTTACTAAGGATTTAAAAATTTTATTGCAAAAATAGGAAAATATTAAAAATTGAAGGAGGTTGAAAAATATGCCTCAGATTAGCGTTATTGTTCCAGTTTATAATGTGGAAAAATATCTAAGTAGATGCATAGACAGCATATTGAATCAAACATTTTCTGATTTTGAGCTGATACTTGTTGATGATGGCTCGCCTGACCAAAGCGGAAAAATATGTGATGAATATGCACTTAAAGATAGCAGAGTGAAAGTAATACATAAAAAAAATGGCGGTGTAAGTGCGGCAAGAAACACGGGCATTGATGAAGCTGTCGGAGAATATATAATGTTCGTTGACAGCGATGACTATATTGATGAAAATATGCTCTCGGATATGATGATCCATAATGGCGTCGATGCAATTTTTTGCGGATTCACATATGTCGATAAGATGGGGAATAAAATAAAAAAATGTAGCGTAAAAGATTTTTGCGCAATAGAAAAGCCGCTTTTCATAGAGAAACATTATATGAAGTGCAAAAAAAATTATATTATTAGTGGTCCATGCAACAAAATATTCAAGACGGAAGTCATAAAGAGAAACAATGTAAAATTTGATGAAACGATTTCGATATGTGAAGACGGGTCCTTTGTAATGAATGCCTTGCAATATTGTAAAACATTTTCGAATATAGGCGCGTCATATTATAACTATGTTCAATATGGAGAAAATACGTTGATGCACAAATATAATGCAAATGCGATTGAGAGTGCGGAAATATTATACAGTGCACATATTAATTTTTTTAGAGGAGATAAGAACGAGGATGTGTTAAAGTTGGAGTTGAACAAAGATAGCTTGACGCTTTTCATGAACTTTTTTTCCCAAATATACTCTCGTTCCCAAATGAGTAATAAAGACAAATATATTGCTGCAAAAGCAGCGTTTAAAAACAAAACTTTTAAAGAGTTATTAAACAGTAGCGGTAAAAAAACATTAAAAATGATATTGATGAAAGTAGCAGCAAAAAGCAAGTGGGTTTTTCCTGTTCATGCGTTGTGTAGTTTATATTGGGCAAGAAAGTTAAAGGGGTGAAACGATGAAAAAAATAGGAATTGTTTCATTGTATTATAAAAATAGAAATTACGGCGGACTGTTGCAGGCATATGCACTAACCAAATTTATTTCAAAAACTGGATACGATGTTGAGCAACTGTGCTGGGAGTTTTTTGCGCCAAAATTTGTTGCAGAAAAAAGAATATTTAAATTAAAAAAAATATTTAGATATATAAAAACTATTATCAATATTTATTTTATGAAGTGGTGTCACTTTTATTATGACAAAAAATTTGCTTTGAGGAATTGCGCGTTTGAAGAATTCCAAAATAAAATTTCACATTCGAAGAAGATATATAATAAAAATAATGTTGCAGATGTTTCAAATGACTATGATGCAATTATAATTGGAAGTGATCAGGTTTGGAATATAAGCTGGTATAATGATGAGTATTTTTTAAATGATGTTTCGTCATCTGTGTACAAGTTTTCGTATGCGGCAAGTATGCCTGATATCAATATAACAGAAGAACAAAAGGAAATGGTTCGCGCCAGTTTGAAAAATTTTTCGGATATTTCTGTAAGAGAGCAATCAACGGCAGATTTTTTATCAGAGTTGATAGGGGAAAATATAAAATGTGTTGTTGATCCTACGATGCTATTGGAGCGTGAAGATTGGGATAACATAAGCAGCGAACGGTTGATTAAAGAGAAGTATATTTTCTGCTATTTTCTTGGTAAGGACAGAAATATCAGGAAGCAAGCTAAAATTTTTGCAAAAAAAGTAGGATTAAAAATTGTGACGTTGCCACATGTGGGTGGAATTAATCGTGAGGACATGACTTTTGGAGATTACAAGTTATTTGATATAGGTCCGCAAGATTTTGTAGCACTGATTAAACATTCAGAATATGTTCTGACAGATAGTTTTCACGCAGCAGTTTTTTCGAATATATACGAAACAAAATACTTTGTTTTTGATAGAAAAGGCATAAGCATGAACGAAAGAATTATTACTTTGCTGAATATGTTTAATTCAAGGGAAAGGTTTTTAAAGCCCGATGCAAAAAAAATGTATGAAATGAAAGATATTCCTGTGACGGATAATATCGACAAATATAAAATTGTGCGCGATGACTCTATTAAGTTTTTGCTTGGCAATTTGGGAAAATGGGAGAAAGTGACAAATGGCAATTAACCAATTAAAATCAGGAGTCATAATATCATATGCGACGCAGGCAGTTCACATTTTAAGCGGCATAATATATACCCCTGTAATGCTGAGACTTTTGGGGCAAAGTGAATATGGGCTTTATCAGCTGGTTGGCTCTGTAATATCTTATTTAAGTCTTTTAACATTTGGTTTTGGTGCAAGCTATGTAAGATTTTATTCAAGGTATAAAGTTAATAATGATGAAACAGGTATAGCCAAGTTAAATGGCATGTTTTTTGTGATTTTTTCTGTCATAACCTTGATATGTTTGATATGTGGTGCATTTTTAACCTTTAACGTTAAAAATATTTTTGGAAATGGCTTAACAATTGCCGAGCTTGAAAAATCCAAAATTTTGATGGCAATGATGGCTTTTAATATGGCGGTTGTTTTGCTTGGAAATGTTTTCACCAATATCATAACTGCTAACGAAAGATTTTTCTTTCCAAGAGTCTTGACTTTGCTGACTGCCCTGCTTGATCCAATTCTTACACTTCCAGTATTGTTTTTTGGTTTTGGTTCGGTTGGATTGGTATGCATAAAGACATTGTTGACAGTAGCGGTATTTATTATGAATGTTGTTTTCTGTTTGAGAAAATTAGAGACAAAATTTTCTTTTCAGAGTTTTGATTTCTCGCTATTAAAGGAAATGTCTGTATTTACTGCTATTATATTTATAAATTTGATTGTGGATCAGATCAATTGGAGTGTGGACAAATTTTTGCTTGGGAGAATAATAGGCACAACCGCTGTTGCATTGTATGGAGTGGCAGGCAATCTTAATACTATGTACATGAGCTTTTCAACCGCGGTGATGAGTGTTTTTGTTCCAAAAGTAAATATGCTTGTTGCCAAAGAAAAAGATAATAAAGATCTGACATATCTTTTTACAAGAGTAGGACGAATTCAGTTTATTATTATAGGATTAATACTATCAGGTTATGTATTGTTTGGCCGTGAATTTATAGCTGTATGGGCAGGCAACGGTTATGAAGAGTCATATATTATAGGCTTGTTTTTGATGATTCCGATTACTATCCCTCTCATACAAAATCTTGGGGTAGAAATACAAAGGGCAAAAAACAAACACCAAGTGCGTTCGGTAGTATATTTATTTGTTGCGCTGTCAAATATTTTTCTTAGCATCTTTTGTATAAAAAAATGGGGTGCTTCTGGTGCAGCTGTAGGTACAATGATATCACTTTTATTGGGCAACGGATTGTTTATGAATGTATACTACCACAAAAAAATTGGCCTTGATATAATTTATTTCTGGAAACAAATTGCAAGGGTTATGCCTGCGCTCTCAATTACGGTTGTATTAGGAATTGCCATAAAGGCATTTATCGGCTGTAATAGCATTATACAGCTTGGGGTAAATATAGTTTTGTATTCTGTCATTTATATTGTGTCGTTTTGGTTTATGGGTATGAATAAAGAGGAGAAAGCGCTTATAGAAGGACCGCTTAATTCGATAGGAGCAAAAATATGCAAAAGATAACACAGTTAAAAAATTGCAGTGGCTGTCATGCGTGCTATAATGCATGTCCAGTAGGGTGCATTAGTATGGAGTATGACGGCGAAGGATTTTTATATCCAAAGATAGACAAAGAAAAATGCATTAACTGCGGCAAATGTGAAAAGGTATGCCCTGTTATAAACGAGTATAAAGATGGCAAAAAAGGCACAGCATATGCGTGTATAAACAAGGATGAGTCTGTTCGCGAAAAAAGCTCGTCAGGTGGGGTTTTCACTTTGATTGCTGAGTATGTACTTGATAATGGCGGTGTTGTGTTTGGTGCGGCATTTGATGAAGAGTTTAATGTGGTGCACACAAAGGTTGACAACAAAGAAGATTTGGACAAGTTAAGAGGTTCAAAATATGTTCAAAGCAGTATTGGCAGCGCGTTTAAACAGGCAAAAGATTGTCTTGAAGAAGGCAGATTGGTGCTATTTACGGCAACGCCTTGTCAGATAAGTGGTTTAAAAGCATTTTTGGGGTGTGAGTATGACAATCTTATAACGCAGGATATAATTTGTCATGGCGTACCTTCTCCAAAGGTGTGGCAAAAATACATAGCTTTTCGGGAGAAAAGTGCCGGGGCGAAAACCCGGAGAATATTTTTCAGACATAAAAGATATGGCTGGAAAATATTCTCCGTATTATTTGAATTTTCAAATAATACGGAGTATATAAAAATCCTTTATGATGATTTTTACATAAGGGGATTTTTAGCCAATCTGTACCTTAGACCATCATGCTATGATTGTCATTCAAAATCTGTCTTTCGCCAAAGCGATATAACCTTAGCAGATTTTTGGGGAATAGAAAATGTTATGAGTCAAATGGATGATAACAAGGGCACGTCGCTTGTGCTTGTAAATTCGTCCAAAGGCAAACAAGTTTTTGAAAAAATATTTGAGAAGATGAATTATAAGATGGTTGATATTGATGAGGCTTTAAAATACAATTCTTCGGCATATAAAAGTGTAGATATGCCGAAAAAGCGAAGTGTGTTTATGAAACTTATAGATAAATATGAGTTTGATGTACTTATAAAAAAATGTATACCATCAAGGCCTTTTCGAAAGGTTTTTCGCAAGATAAAAAACATAGTTAAAAGGATGTGTTCACATGTTTAAAAACAAAACATTATTAATCACAGGCGGAACGGGTTCGTTTGGAAATGCGGTGCTAAACAGATTTTTAGATACCGATATAGCCGAGATACGAATTTTTTCGCGCGATGAAAAAAAACAAGACGATATGCGTCACGAATATCAGGTAAGGTTCCCTGAGCTTAGTGGTAAAATCAAGTTTTATATAGGTGACGTGCGTGACTTACAAAGCGTAAAGAATGCTATGCACGGTGTTGATTATATTTTCCATGCGGCAGCACTTAAGCAGGTGCCCTCGTGCGAGTTTTTTCCGATGGAAGCGGTAAAAACAAATGTAATTGGAACAGATAACGTGCTTACAGCAGCCATTGATACGGGTGTTAAAAAGGTTATCTGCCTTTCAACAGACAAGGCGGCATATCCTGTAAACGCAATGGGTACGGCAAAGGCGATGATGGAAAAGGTTGCCGTTGCAAAATCGAGAACTGTATCGCCCGATAAGACAACTATATCCTGCACACGCTATGGTAATGTTATGTGTTCAAGAGGTTCGGTAATTCCACTCTGGATTGAGCAGATAAGAGAAGGTAAGCCAATAACTATCACAGAGCCGTCGATGACACGCTTTATTATGTCGCTTGAAGAGGCGGTTGAGCTTGTTTTATTCGCTTTTGAAAATGCCGAAAGCGGCGATATTATGGTGCAAAAAGCGCCTGCTTGTACGATTGAGGTTTTGGCGCAGGCTGTAAAGGAATTGTTTGATAAAGAAAGCAAGAGCGAAATAAAGGTGATAGGAATTCGTCACGGAGAAAAGCTTTATGAAACGCTTCTTACAAATGAAGAGTGTGCAAACGCAATTGATATGGGGGACTTTTATCGCGTTCCTGCAGACAAGCGTGACCTTAATTATGATAAATATTTTAAAACAGGCGATACCGAGAGAAATAAGTTAACGGAATTTAATTCTAATAACACAGACTTGCTCTGCGTAGAAGCGGTTAAAGCAAAAATGCTTGAGCTTGAATATATCCGAAATGAACTGGAGAAATAAAATGAATATTCTTGTAACGGGTGCCAAGGGTTTTGTTGGCAGAAATCTTATTGAAAATTTAAAAAATATACGCGATGGAAAGGATAAGACGAGAGAAAATCTGCCTGATATCGAGATAATGGGTTACGACATAGATTCCACGCCAGAGCAGCTTGACGAATTTTGTAAAAAAGCCGACTTTGTATTTCATCTTGCGGGCGTTAACCGCCCCGAAAATGAAGAGGAGTTTATGAAGGGCAATTTTGGCTTTACGTCGCTTCTTCTTGATACGCTAAAAAAATATAATAATAAAGCTCCGGTTATGATTTCTTCGTCAATTCAGGCAGCGCTTGACAATCCATATGGCCGCTCGAAAAAAGCGGGAGAGGATTTGATATTTGATTATGGCAAAGAAAACGGAGTAAAAACGCTCGTTTATCGTTTCCCGAATGTATTTGGAAAATGGTGCAGACCAAATTATAACAGTGCAGTTGCGACATTTTGCTATAACATTTCTCACGATTTGCCAATTACGGTCAATGATGAAAGTTATATGATGACACTTGTTTACATAGACGATGTTGTGTGTGAGCTTTTAAACGCACTTGAAGGAAAAGAAAACGCAGATGGCGAATATTGCAAGGTAGCAGTAGAGCATAAAATCACTCTTGGCGAGATTGTACGGCTTCTTTATTCTTTCAAAGAGTCAAGACAAACGCTAAAAGTGCCTGATATGACAAAAAATTCTTTTTCCAAAAAGTTATATTCAACCTATCTTTCATACCTTGAGCCTTGTGATTTTTCGTACAAGCTTAAAATGAACGTTGATAACAGAGGAAGCTTTACCGAAATATTAAGAACTATAAATGCGGGACAATTCAGCGTTAATATTTCAAAGCCCGGCATAACGAAAGGACAGCACTGGCACAACACAAAGAATGAAAAGTTTTTGGTTGTTTCGGGAAAAGGCCTTATTCAGCTCAGAAAAATCGGTACAAATGAAGTCATAAACTATGAGGTAAGCGGAGAAGAGCTGACAGTTATTGATATGATTCCGGGTTATACGCATAATATAATAAATTTATCCAAGACAGAGGATCTGGTTACATTTATGTGGTGTAATGAATGCTTTGACCCGCAAAAACCAGACACATTTTTTGAAGAGGTGTAGAAAATGAGCAAAATAAAACTTATGACAATAGTTGGAACAAGGCCGGAGATAATCCGTTTATCCGAGGTTATCAAGGCGTGTGACAAATATTTTGACCAAATTTTAGTGCATACAGGGCAAAATTATGACTATACACTAAATCAGGTGTTCTTTGACGATCTGGGACTTCGAGAGCCTGATTATTATCTTGATGCTGTAGGAAACAGCCTTGGCGAAACAATTGGAAACATTATTGCAAAGTCATATGATTTGATGGAAGTAACAAAGCCTGACGCACTTCTTATTTTGGGAGATACAAACTCATGCCTAAGCGCAATTGGCGCAAAGCGTCTACATATTCCGATTTTTCATATGGAGGCGGGTAACCGCTGTAAAGATGAGTGTCTTCCGGAGGAAACAAACAGAAGAATCGTCGATATTATATCGGATGTCAACCTTGCATATTCGGAGCATGCGCGCCGTTATCTTCATGAGTGCGGACTTCCAAAGGAGCGCACATATGTAACGGGTTCGCCGATGGCAGAGGTTTTAAGAGCTAATCTTGAAAGCATAAAGGCGAGCGATATTTTAACAAGACTGGGTCTTGAGAAAAAGAAGTATATTCTTTTGTCTGCCCACAGAGAAGAAAATATAGACAACGAAAAGAACTTTTTCTCGCTTATGAACGCCGTAAATGCGATGGCGCAAAAATATGATATGCCCATACTTTATTCGTGTCATCCGAGAAGCAAAAAGCATATCGAGGCAAGAGGTTTTGAGTTTGACAAAAGAGTTATTCGTCATGAGCCGCTCGGCTTTCACGACTACAATAATCTGCAGATGAATGCTTTTTGTGTCGTTTCTGACAGCGGAACTCTTCCTGAGGAAAGCAGCTTCTTTTTATCAATAGAAAACCCAATCCCTGCTGTATGTATAAGAACATCGACCGAGCGCCCTGAGGCTCTTGATAAGGGTAATTTTGTTCTTGCCGGAATAACAACCAAGCAGGTGCTTGGGTCGGTTGATATTGCAGTTAAGATGAACGAAAATGGCGAGCTTGGTGTGCCGACTCCTGACTACACAGATGAAAATGTATCTACAAAGGTCGTAAAGCTTATTCAAAGCTATACCGGAATCGTAAACAGAATGGTATGGAGGAAAGATATATAAACAACAATGGATATCTATATTAACTATCTTATAAGTCTTTTAAAAAGCGCAATTCTTGGCACAGAGCCTTCAAAAATACCTGAGGAAACAGAACTTGAAGAGCTTTTTAAAACGGCAAAAAGACATTCGGTTGCAAATGTTTTATATAATTCTCTTGCAAAGCTTGACATAGCTGACAAAAAGAAGCTTTCCTCGTTTGAACAGGAGTATGCAAGAGCGTTGTATCTTGAGGTAAAGCAGCAGTACTATCTTGAAATGCTTTGTGAGGCACTTGAAAAGAATAAAATACGTCACGTTCTTATGAAGGGCATAGTTATAAAGCCGTTATATCCATCGCCTGACATGAGGCTTTCTGGCGACCTTGATATATTTGTTGACGAAGAAAACTGCCCGAGAGTTAAAAAGATAATGGATGAGCTTGGCTATGCGACAGAGCTCTTTAATGAAAGTGTGGGACATGATGAGTATCTTATAGATAACGCTGTCAGAGTGGAGATACACAGAAGGCTTGTCTCAAACAAATGCCCGTGGGATAAAAAATGTCAGGAGATTACACAAAGAGTTGTTTTGGATGAGCCGTATCAGTACAGATACAAAATGAGTAATGAGGATTATTATCTGTATATGATCGCGCATATTGCAAAGCACATGAAATACTCCGGCGCAGGTATAAAAATGGTGCTTGATGTGTGGGTGTTTTTGCGCCATTATGCCGATAAGCTTGATATGGATATTTTGAATGAACGCTTAAAATACTGTGGTCTTGACAAATTTGATGCAAATGTAAGAGCCCTTGTTGATTATTGGTTTAATGATAAAGAGGCAGATAAGCTTACAAAAAAGCTTGCCGATTACATTGTGCAAAGCGGCAGCTTCGGAACGCATAAGCAACTTGTTGCAGGTGAAATGGCAAAAAATGCTGCAGGAACTCAAAGCCGCGTTATAGGTACACTAAGTTATTATGTACAAATATTTTTTATGCCGTATAATCAAATGAAGGAAAGCTATCCTGTTTTGAAAAAGATGCCTGTACTTTTGCCGTTTTTGTGGGTATACAGGGCGTGCAGAACAATATTTTTCAAAAAAGAAAAAGCAGAAAAAATAAAAAACAGATACAAAGATGTCGACATGCAATATGGAAAAGAGCTTGTTGACTTTAAAAAACAAATAGGATTATAAATAATAAAAAAGAAGTGTATCAAACTGATACACTTCTTTAATTTACATTATTACACATTTTCGATTTCTTTAACAATCTCTTTATATTCGTCATAGCTTAAAAGAGAGTTAAGAGCACCTATAAGCATATTTGCCGATATGCGCTCGGGCAGATTTAGATGTTTTAAAAGCGTGCGCCGCTTTTGCGCACTGTTGGCTGTACCCGAAAAACCGTCATTATATAAATCAAGCTTTGTAATTGCTCTGGTTTTTGGCGCTTGTGCGGAGTTATCAACTTGACCAACTACACTTGCGCCCGCAGCTATAAGCGCGTCGAGTATAATTTGTTTATCTATTCCCTCTACCCCAAGCTTGCCCTCTTTTGAAGGTGCGCTTTTGCGTTTTTCTTTGCCAAATATATCGGGAATATATGCGTGCTTTATATCCGACTCGCTTATACCCTGCTTTATATAATTTCGTATTATAAAGCCTGCGCGGTCGGAATCTGTCAAAACGATAATTCCCCGTTTCTCAGCCAAAGTGCGTATAAAGTCAATTTTTTGTTTGTCTGAAAAAATTTTAAAGCCGTCTGTCGTAACAATAAGTGTGTCAACGATAGAATCAAGCTTTATTTTATCGTAAGTCCCTTCTACAATAAGGGCTTGTTTTATTTTAAGCAAGCATATCACGTCCCATTATATTTTCAATTTACATTTTACATCATTTATACAGCTTGTGCAAGTGTTGCTGAGTGATTTTAAAATCTTTGAAAGGCGGTGCGGGTTTTAAGCTATTGACAAAAGCTATAAATAGTATATAATAAAAGGTAACATATAAGTTTTTTCATATAAAAATTTTAGATAAAACCTGTGAACAGGAAGGGGTTTATAAATATGAAACTGTTGGACAAATTTTTTGATATGTTTAATGCGCAGCAGGATGTGGGTATCGACCTTGGTACTGCGTCGGTACTTGTGCACGTAAAGGACAAGGGCATTGTTTTGTGCGAGCCATCAGTTGTAGCCATTGATAAAGGAACCGGTAAACCGTATGCAGTCGGAGCGGAAGCGCAGAAAATGCTTGGCCGTACGCCGGGGAACATTGTTGCAATACGTCCTATGCGTGAGGGTGTTATTTCGGATTATTCAACAACTGAAATGATGCTTAAATATTTTATACGCAGAGTTACAAAAAACCGCCTTTTCAAGCCAAGGATTATGATTTGCGTTCCGAGTGGCGTAACCGAGGTTGAAGAACGTGCGGTAATAGACGCTGCAATGCAGGCGGGCGGCAGACAGGTATATCTTATAGAAGAGCCTATTGCAGCGGCAATTGGTGCAGGGCTTGACATTGCCAAAGCGTGTGGTCGCATGGTGGTAGATATTGGCGGCGGCACAAGTGATATTGCAGTAATTTCTCTTGGTGGTATCGTTGTTAGCAATTCAATCAAGGTTGCAGGCGATAAGTTTGACGATGCAATTATAAAGTACATAAGAAAGAAGTTTAATGCAATAATTGGTGACAGAACAGCCGAGGAAATGAAAAAGGAAATCGGAAGTGTGTATCCGATGGAAGAGGAAAAAAGTATGCAGATACGCGGACGTAGCCTTGTAACGGGACTTCCGCAGAGCATAGAGGTTTCTTCTGAGGAAATAAGAGAGGCTCTTGAGGAAGTCTCATCACAGATTGTTGATGCTGTTCATTCTGTTTTGGAGCGTACACCCCCTGAACTTGTAGGTGATATTTCTGAAAACGGAATTATTATGACGGGTGGCGGAGCAATGATTTACGGACTTGACAAGCTTTTGTCAGAAAAAACTGGCATTGATGTATTTTTAGCAGATGATCCGCTTTCGTGTGTTGCAAAGGGTACGGGCGCATCGCTTGACAATATAGGCATATTGCGTGATAAGTCATCGTATATGTATGATATGGAGTCGTAACAGGTTAAGGAGAAATTTATGCTTGATAATAAACAAATACAGGAAATTATACCTCACAGATATCCGTTTTTGCTTGTGGACAAGGTGACAGAGCTTACAGAAGATAAGGTTGTGGGAATCAAAAATGTAACAGTGAATGAACCGTTTTTTCAGGGGCACTTTCCTTCAAATCCTATAATGCCTGGCGTGCTTATAGTTGAGGCGCTTGCGCAGGTGGGAGCGGTTTTGGCACTGTCCATGGAAGAAAACAAAGGAAAGCTTGCTGTTTTTACAGGGATGAATAATTTTAAATTCCGCAGACAAGTAAAACCCGGAGATACTCTTGTGCTCGAGGCACAGCTTGGCTCGTTTCGTCATGGAATGGGCAAAGCGACGGTTAAGGCAACAGTAGATGGTGAAATGGCGGCAAGCGGAGAAATCGGTTTTGCCATTGTGGAGAACAAATAAATTATAATCAGAGTAAAAAAAGCGCATCACAGTGTGATGCGCTTAAATTTTTTGTCAGGACGTAGAAAAACATGTAATTTTTGAAAAAACAAGAAAAATTTTCAAAAACATCTTGACAGCTTTTGATATGTATGATAACATTGTATATTGCATTATAAGCTAAAATGAGCGTAAAGTGCCCGCTGACAAGGTGTTAGCTTATTTGCATTGTAACATAGCGGAATAAAAAAAGCAATAGGTGTTTATAATATTTTAAATACTTAGGCGATTTTATTCACTTTTTATTTCTATGTAATTGTGAAAGTTTTTATACATCCTGCGCGGTGGAGGATTTTTCCGAAAGCAGACGGAAGCCTTCAAGCGTGCTTCGCCACCTTTATAAAGATGAGCTCAGGACTCTTTCACACCTGACAGACTATCCTATAAGGAAGCGCAGCGTTAAATCTGCACAATTTTTTAACGAGGTGATATGCTGATGCCACATGAGATAACACTTGGCAAAAACAAACGCATGAGTTACTCCAAAATCAAAGAGCCTCTCGATATGCCAAACCTTATCGAAATCCAGAAAAAATCGTATGACTGGTTTTTGGAAGCAGGTCTTAAAGAGGTTTTCGAGGATGTTTCCCCGATTTGTGATTACACGGGCAATCTTGTTTTGGAATTTATCGACTACAAACTCGACGAAACTCCAAAGTATCCCGTTGAGGAGTGCAAGGAGCGTGACGCGAACTATTCTGCGCCCCTTCGTGTAAAGGTAAGACTTATTAATAAGGAAACAGGCGAAGTAAAAGAACAGGACATTTTTATGGGCGAATTTCCGCTTATGACAGAGCAGGGCACATTTATTATAAATGGTGCTGAGCGTGTTGTTGTAAGCCAGCTTGTACGTTCGCCGGGAATGTATTATGGAATGGAGCACGACAAGTCGGGTAAGGAGCTTTATAACGCTACCGTTATCCCCTACCGTGGTGCATGGCTTGAGTATGACATTGACGTAAACGATGTTTTCTCTGTTCGTATAGACAGAACAAGAAAGCTTCCCGTAACAATGCTTTTGCGTGCTATGGGCGTTGAGACCAATGCTCAGATTTATGAAATGTTCGGTGATGATGAAAGAATCAGAGCCACACTTGAAAAGGACAATACAAACAGTGAAGAAGCACTTATAGAAATTTATAAAAAACTTCGTCCGGGCGAGCCGGCAAACGCTGAAAGCGCAAAATCGCTTGTTACAGATATGTTCTTTGACCCCAAACGTTATGATCTTGCAAAGGTTGGCCGTTTTAAGTACAATCAGAAAATGGCAATTGGCAAGCGCATAAAAGGACAAAAGCTTGCTATGGATGTTGTCGATCCTTCGACAGGTGAGATTTTAGCATCGGCAGGCGATGTAGTAAGCGAGCAGACTGCTTTTGAAATCGAAAATGCAGGCGTTAACGCAGTTACTGTTTTGGTTGATGAAAAAGAAGTAAAGATTTTCTCAAACGGAATGGTAAAGCTTGCAAACTATGTAGATATTGATGAAGAAGAGCTAAAAGAGCTTGGATTCCACACCACTGTAAGACGCAGTATTCTTGATGAAATCTTAGAATCACTCGAAGTTGAGGGCAAGAGTGATGATAAAGAAGAAATGAAGCGTGTTCTTGTAAGCCGCAGAGATGAGCTTATGCCAAAGCATATTGTTGTTGAAGATATGTTTGCTTCAATAAACTATTTTAACAACCTTTGTTGTGGAATTGGTTCGCTTGACGATATCGACCACCTTGGCAACCGTCGTTTGCGCTGTGTTGGTGAGCTTTTGCAAAACCAGTTCAGAATCGGTCTTTCACGTATGGAAAGAGTAGTTCGTGAGAGAATGAACATACAAGACCTCGATGTTGTAACACCGCAGACACTTATAAATATACGTCCTGTTGCGTCTACAATTAAAGAGTTCTTTGGTTCATCACAGCTTTCGCAGTTTATGGACCAGACAAACCCGCTTGCAGAGCTTACACATAAAAGAAGACTTTCAGCACTCGGTCCGGGCGGTCTTTCAAGAGAGAGAGCAGGCTTTGAGGTGCGTGACGTTCACTATACACACTATGGCCGTATGTGCCCGATTGAGTCGCCTGAAGGACCTAACATCGGTCTTATCAGCTCGCTTTCGTCGTTTGCGCGCATAAATGAGTACGGCTTTATTGAGTCACCTTACAGAAAGGTTGACAAAAAGACAGGCACAGTGCTTGACGAGGTTGTTTATATGACAGCTGATGTCGAGGACGGTTTTACAATTGCACAGGCAAATGAGCCGCTTGATGAAAACAACAGATTTATTGATAAAAAGATTACAGCACGTCGCCTTCGTGACTTCGTCGAAGTTCCGCCAAGCGACATTGATTACATGGACGTATCACCGCGCCAGCTTGTTTCGGTTGCTACATCTATGATACCATTCCTTGAAAACGACGACGCTAACCGTGCGCTCATGGGTTCGAACATGCAGCGTCAGGCGGTTCCGCTTATAAGAACAGAGTCGCCTATCGTAGGTACAGGTATGGAGTACAAGGCAGCAAAGGATTCGGGCGTTGTTGTACTTGCAAAGCGTGATGGTGTTGTTACAAAGGTAAGCGCAAAGGAAATCGTTATAAAGGCTGATGAAGATGGCACACTTGACACTTACAGACTTTTAAAATTCCTTCGTTCAAACCAGGGAACATGTATAAATCAGCGTCCGATTGTATCAGAGGGCGAAGTTGTTAAAAAAGATGATATTATTGCGGACGGCCCTTCCACAAGCAATGGTGAAATTGCACTTGGTAAGAACGTGCTCATCGGCTTTATGACTTGGGAAGGTTATAACTACGAGGATGCTGTTCTCTTAAATGAAAGACTTGTACGCGATGACGTATATACCTCAATCCATATTGAAGAGTATGAAGCAGATTCGCGTGATACAAAGCTTGGACCGGAGGAAATTACACGCGACATTCCAAATGTCGGCGAGGATGCTCTTCGTGACCTTGACGAGCGCGGAATTATCCGCATTGGTGCAGAGGTACATTCGGGCGATATACTTGTTGGTAAGGTTACACCTAAGGGTGAAACAGAGCTTACCGCAGAGGAAAGACTTCTTCGTGCAATTTTCGGCGAAAAAGCACGTGAGGTTCGTGATACATCGCTTCGTGTACCGCACGGTGAAGCAGGTGTAATTGTTGACGTAAAGGTGTTTACACGTGAAAACGGTGACGAGCTTGCACCGGGAGTTAACCAGCTTGTACGCTGCTATATAGCACAGAGAAGAAAAATCTCTGTCGGCGACAAAATGGCAGGTCGTCATGGTAACAAGGGTGTTATTTCAAGAATTCTTCCGGAAGAGGATATGCCGTTCCTTCCCGATGGTACACCGCTTGATATCGTGCTTAATCCGTTGGGCGTGCCGTCGCGTATGAACATTGGTCAGGTGCTTGAAGTGCATCTTGGCTATGCGGCAAAGAAGCTTGGTTATAAAATTGCAACGCCGGTATTTGACGGCGCAAACGAGGAAGATATTGCAAAGGCGCTTGTTGCGGCAGGTTATGACGAGGACGGTAAGACTGTGCTCTATGACGGACGCACAGGTGAGCCGTTTGATAACCGTGTAACTGTTGGTTATATGTATTATTTGAAGCTTCATCACCTTGTTGATGACAAAATTCATGCCCGTTCAACCGGTCCATACTCGCTTGTTACACAGCAGCCGCTCGGTGGTAAAGCGCAGTTTGGTGGACAGCGTTTCGGTGAAATGGAAGTTTGGGCGCTTGAAGCTTACGGCGCAGCATATACATTGCAGGAAATTTTGACAGTAAAATCGGACGACGTTGTCGGACGTGTTAAGACATACGAGTCAATCGTAAAGGGTGAAAACGTACCTGAACCGGGTGTGCCGGAGTCGTTTAAGGTGCTTATTAAAGAGCTTCAGAGCCTTGCGCTTGATGTCAAAGTACTTGACAAGGATGGCGAAGAGGTAGAGCTTGGTGAGTATTCCGACGAAAATGATATTGTAAATCCGCTCTCTGTCAATATTGAGGGCAGCGAAGACAGCATTAATCCGAATGAGGCATCGCAGGGAGTATATTCAAGCGAAAGCTTTGATCTTGATGAAGAGTCGGCATTTGAGTTTGAAGAAGCAGATGACGACGACCAGTCATACGGTCTTGACGATTTTGATGATGATCTTGATGCGTTTGATGATTTGGATGATTATGACGAAATTGAAGCGCCGGAGGAACCCGATGATTTTGATGATGTTATCGAGGACCTTGACGCGTTGCCGGATGATGACGAATAAATCGCAGCGTTACAGATAAATTTTATATAATGCATGCGAAGCAGTTGTTATGAAACTAACAGCTTGCACTATCTTATGAGGAGGTTTTTACGTTGGAATTTACAACTTTTGACGCCATAAAAATAGGCCTGGCCTCTCCCGAGAAAATCCGAGAATGGTCACATGGTGAGGTCAAAAAGCCTGAAACCATAAATTATAGAACACTAAAGCCCGAACGTGACGGACTCTTTTGCGAAAGAATCTTCGGGCCCCAGCGTGACTGGGAATGTCACTGCGGAAAGTACAAAAAGATTCGATACAAGGGTATAGTATGTGACCGTTGCGGCGTTGAGGTTACACGCTCGAAGGTGCGCCGTGAAAGAATGGGTCACATAGAGCTTGCCACACCGGTTTCTCATATCTGGTACTTTAAAGGTATACCGTCAAGAATGGGACTTCTTCTTGATATGTCGCCGAAGGTACTTGAACAGGTGTTGTACTTTGCTGCACACGTTGTTATTGATGCAGGTAATACAGGGCTTCCGGAAAAGTCGGTTTTGTCTGAGAAAGATTATCGCGAATGTGTTGAAAAATACGGCGATAACTTTAAGGCGGGAATGGGCGCAGAGTCTATTAAAGAGCTTTTGCAGAAGATTGACCTTGAAGAACTTTCAAAAGAACTTAAAGAACAGCTTGAAAGCGCACAGGGACAAAAGAAAATCCGCATTGTTAAACGTCTTGAAGCTGTTGAGGCTTTCAGACTTTCGAAAAACAAGCCTGAGTGGATGATTATGGATGTTATCCCGGTAATTCCGCCAGAACTAAGACCTATGGTACAGCTCGACGGCGGACGTTTTGCGACGAGCGATTTAAATGATTTGTATCGTCGTGTTATAAACAGAAACAATCGTCTTAAAAGACTTCTTGATTTGCACGCTCCTGATATCATTGTAAGAAATGAAAAGAGAATGCTTCAGGAGGCTGTTGACGCACTTATTGATAACGGCAGACGCGGCCGTCCCGTTACAGGACCCGGAAACCGTGCGCTCAAGTCACTTTCCGATATGCTTAAAGGTAAGCAGGGACGCTTCAGACAGAATCTTCTTGGTAAGCGTGTTGACTATTCAGGACGTAGCGTTATCGTTGTGGGTCCGGAACTTAAGCTTTATCAGTGCGGTCTTCCGAAGGAAATGGCAATTGAGTTATTCAAGCCATTTGTTATGAAAAAACTTGTCGCTGATGGTCTTGCACACAACATAAAGAGCGCTAAACGTATGGTTGAAAGACTTCGTCCTGAGGTTTGGGACGTGCTTGAGGATGTTATCAAGGAGCATCCGGTACTGCTAAACCGTGCTCCTACACTTCACAGACTTGGTATTCAGGCGTTTGAGCCGGTGCTTGTTGAAGGCAGAGCGCTAAAGCTTCATCCGCTCGTATGTACAGCATACAACGCCGACTTCGACGGCGACCAGATGGCTGTTCACGTTCCGCTCTCTCCCGAGGCACAGGCAGAGGCAAGATTCCTTATGCTTTCAGCAAACAACCTTCTAAAGCCACAGGACGGAAAGCCTGTTACTGTTCCGACACAGGATATGGTACTTGGAAGCTACTACTTGACACTTGTCAAGGATGGCGACAAGGGTGAAGGCAAGGTGTTTTCCGATGTTGATGAAGCTATGATGGCGTACAGAAATGGAATAATTACGCTTCATGCACGCATCAAGGTTCGTATGAAGAAGGAAATTGACGGCGTAATGCAGCAGCGCACAATAAATGCTACAATGGGTCAGATTATCTTTAACGAGCACATTCCTCAGGATTTGGGCTTTGTTGACAGAAGTGATCCAGCAAAGGCATTTGACCTTGAGTTTACGAAGCTTGCTACTAAAAAGCAGCTTGGAATTATTATAGACAGATGTATCCGTGTTCACGGCTTTACTGAAACAGCTGATGTTCTTGACAATATTAAAGCGCTTGGCTTTAAGTATTCAACACAGGGCGCTGTTACAGTTAGCGTGTCTGATATCAAAGTGCCTGAGGTTAAAGGACAGCTTCTTGCAGAAGCAGAAGAAAAGGTTGATAAAATTACAAAACAGTTTAGACGTGGTATGCTTGATGATAACGAGCGTTACGATGCAGTTATCAAGGTTTGGACAGAAACAAACGACAAGCTCACAAAAGAACTTATGGATAACATGGATGCACTTAACCCGATTTACATGATGGCAAACTCCGGTGCACGTGGTAGCGTAAATCAGATTCGTCAGCTTGCAGGTATGCGCGGTCTTATGGCTAACACATCCGGTAAAGCGGTCGAGATTCCGATTCGTGCTAATTTCCGTGAAGGTCTTAACGTACTTGAGTACTTTATTTCAACTCACGGTGCAAGAAAAGGTCTTGCAGATACGGCTCTTCGTACAGCTGACTCGGGTTACCTTACAAGACGTCTTGTTGATGTCAGCCAGGATGTAATTATCCGCGAGGATGACTGTGGTACAACAGAGGGCTTGGTTGTAAGCGCAATAAAGGACGGCAACGAGGTTATCGAGCCGCTTAAAGACAGACTTTTGGGTCGTTATGCTTGCGGCGATGTTGTTGATCCGTCAACAGGCGAGGTCTTGGTTGCGGATGGCGTTATGATGGGCGACGAAGAAATCGCAAAAATCGAAAACGCAGGCGTTGAGGAAGTTAAGATAAGAAGCATACTCACATGTAAGTGTGCTGTAGGTGTGTGCTCGCACTGCTATGGTTCAAACCTTGCAAGCGGTGAGCCTGTACCGGTGGGCGAGGCTGTTGGTATTATCGCAGCTCAGTCAATCGGTGAGCCTGGTACACAGCTTACAATGCGTACGTTCCACTCGGGCGGTGTTGCCGGCGACGATATCACACAGGGTCTTCCCCGTGTCGAAGAATTGTTCGAGGCAAGAAAGCCAAAGGGCGTTGCAATCATATCAGAAATCGGTGGCAGCGTTGCAGTTTCAGAAACAAAGAAGCGTCGTGAAATTGTGGTTACTGATGATGAAACAAAGGAAAGCATCACATATGTAATTCCTTATGATGCTCGCATACGTGTTAAAGATGGCGATATTATCAAAAAGGGTGCGCCGCTTACAAGTGGTTCGCTCAATCCTCAGGATATACTCAGAATTCTTGGTGAGAGAGCTGTTCAAAGCTATCTTACACAAGAGGTTCAGAGAGTTTATCGTATGCAGGGTGTTGATATTTCCGATAAGCATATCGAAGTTATTGTTCGCCAGATGATGCGTAAAGTTAAGATTGATGAATCCGGTGATACAAATCTTTTGATGGGAAGCCTTGTAGATGTATTTGAGTTTGAGAAGGCAAACGAGGAGGCGGTAAACAACGGTGGCAAACCTGCCAGCGCAACAATCAACCTTCTTGGTATTACAAAGGCGGCTCTTGCTACAGATTCGTTCTTGTCAGCGGCTTCGTTCCAGGAAACAACGAGAGTTCTTACAGAAGCAGCTATTAAGGGCAAGGTTGACCCGCTTCTCGGTCTTAAGGAAAACGTTATTATTGGTAAGCTTGTTCCTGCAGGTACGGGTATGAGCTTGTATCGTGACGTTGACTTAAATATCGAGGGTGCAGAGAAAACTGCGCTTGAAGATGCACTTGATGCTGCAATGGCACAGAGTGATTTGATAGGCTAAATTAAATAAAAATAAAAAGTGCGGGCAGCTTGCTCGCACTTTTTGCGTTTTTTTTGTTATATTTTTTTACGTTTGGGCGGTGTTGGGTCATCTGTTAAATTTAAAATATAATCTGTGCTGACATTGTATAAAAGTGCGAGTTTAATTAATATATCTACGGGAAGAGATACCTCGCCGCGTTCGTAATTGCTATAAATTCTTTGGCTACAATTAAGACGTTTTGCTAAATCAGTTTGTGTAAAATCGTTATCTTCGCGCAAATCTTTTAAACGTGTAAACATTTTATTCACCCCGATTAAAGTATATATTAGCGAAATAATCGCTATTGATTTTTAGCGAAAAATTCGCTAAAATATATTTTGAGGTGATTATTATGAAAATAAAAAAAGAATTTGAAATTAATTTTTACCGTTTGAGTAGATTTATGGGAGAAGATTTGTATAAAGAGGTTACGAGTGCACAATTTTGGGAGCTTGACAAATTTGAGCCGGCCCTTTGCACATGGATTGAAAATGAAGTTATTGCAAAAGTGCCGGCAATGGATAAATATTTTAGAGGTATTGGACTCTATAGAAGGGATTTACAGGCACAGATGTTTCTCAGATTATATTATGCGACTGAATGCGAAAAAATAGAACAGACGCAACAAGGCTTTTATGGATAAGAAGGTTTTCTTTTAAACCGCTCATTTTCAGTATGAATTTTAATATAAGAAACAAGTGAATTTTATTTAACAGTATTAATTTGTAAAGTTTTTGTGTTTATTTGCGAAATTGCAGAGCAAGATAATAAAAAAACAATAAATAATTTGACGAATTATCAAAAAAATCCTTGACATTGGCGCTATAAAAGTATAAAATAAATTAGGTATTTTATTTAAACAAATAGATTATACAGATATTCTAAGAAAAAAGGATTGGTAACTGTGGCAGTAAAGTACATTTTTGTAACAGGCGGTGTTGTTTCCGGCCTTGGCAAAGGAATTACCGTTGCTTCGATTGGCAGACTTTTAAAAGCAAGAGGTCTGCGAGTTACAATGCAAAAGTTTGATCCATACATTAATATAGGTCCCGGTCGTATGAGCCCCATACAGCACGGTGAGGTTTTTATCACCGATGATGGTCACGAAACCGACCTTGATATTGGTCACTATGAGCGTTTTGCTGATGAGAGTCTTACAAGAAACTCAAATACTTCGGCAGGACGCATTTACTGGAATGTTATTTCCAACGAGCGTGAAGGCGCTTATGGTGGCGGTACTGTGCAGATTATCCCGCACATTACTGACGAAATTAAAAGAAAGATTTTCAGTGCAGGCAACGAGTCAAATGCCGATGTTGTTATTACTGAAATCGGTGGTACTGTCGGCGATATAGAGAGTATGCCTTTCTTGGAGGCTATACGCCAGGTTGCAAGTGATGTCGGCCGTGAAAACTGTGTTTATGTTCAGGTGGCGCTCATTCCGTATCTTACTGCTTCGGGCGAGCTTAAGACAAAGCCTGTTCAGCACAGCGTTAAAGAGCTTTTAAACGTAGGCATACAGCCTGATGTAATCGTATGCCGTACGGAAATGCCTATAAATGATGAAATAAAGAAAAAAATCGGTTTGTTCTGCAATGTGTCAAGTGACGCTGTTATTCAGAATATTACCGCACCTACTATATATGAAATTCCGCTTATATTTGAGCAGGAGGGACTTTCAAAGGTTATATGTGACAAATTATCACTTGGCTGTGGCGAGCCTGACCTTGCAGAGTGGCGTGAGCTTGTTAATACCTTTAAATATCCTGAAAAGGAAACTACCGTTGCCATTGTCGGCAAGGATGCAGAGCTTCATGACTCATATCTTAGCGTATATGAATCGCTCTTGCATGCAGGTATTGCAAACAAGTGCCGTGTAAATATCAGATGGATTGATGCACATGACATCAACGAGTCAAATGCTAATGAGCTTCTTGACGGCGTTGACGGCATTTTGAGTCCCGGCGGTTATGGAGCTGACGGTGCTCATGGACAGGTTGTTGCTTCTGAGTATGCAAGAACTCATAAAATTGCTTTTCTCGGAATCGGACTTGGCATGGAGTTGGCTGTTTTGGGATTTGCACGTAATGCGTGTGGCCTTTCTGATGCTCAGTCAAAGGAATTTAACAAAGACGCTTCGTGTGATGTGATCTTTGCTCCCGAAAAGGGAACTACCTCGGCAGAGGAGGACGGCGTTAAACGCGGCGCAAGAGAAACTTTGGTATCAAAGGGTACAAAGCTCTATGATATATATAAGGAAGAAAAAATTTCGGAAAGACACTGGAATGCATATGAGGTTAATCCGAAATACTATGACGTGCTTGAGAAAAACGGTCTTGTTATATCAGGCAAGTCAACAGACTGCGGCTTTGCAGATGTAATCGAGCTTGCAGACCACGGATTTTTTGTGGGTGTAATTTTCCATCCGCAATTTAAATCGCGTCCCAACCGCCCGCACAAGCTTATCAAAGAGTTTGTCGGCGCGTGTTTAAAATAAAACTATAGCAGATGTGATACAACAATGTTACTTATTTTACAGTTATATTACATCTGTTAAAACTGCATTGACGAGTTTGATTTGGGATGGTATAATCAATGCAGGAAGGTGGTTAAGTGTCTTTAATCACCACCGGGCGGGTCGCATATGAAAGAGGGTGACCGCGGCCTGCTACATATTTTAACTCTTTCGACAACCTAAAAAATTATTATAAGGGAGGATTTGAGACTATGAAAAATCTCAAAAAGGTTTTGGCACTAGTTTTGGCGTGTGTAATGGTATTCGGTACTGTTGCAATGGCAGGTTCGGTTTATCCGGACGTTGCTGACGACGCTATCTATGCTGAATCAGTAAAAGCATTGTCAGCTCTTGGTATCATCAAGGGTGACGAAAATGGTAACTTTAATCCTGACGCTACTATCACTAGAGCGGAAATGGCAAAGATTCTTTGCACAATGCTCGGAACAGGCGATATCGCTCCGGCAAACACAATCTTTAGTGATGTTCCGTCATCACACTGGGCTTCCGGTTATGTTAACTACGCTCAGCAGTATGGTTGCATCGCTGGTTATGGCGACGGCACATTCGGTCCTGAGGATCCGGTTACATACGAGCAGGTTATCAAACTTATAATGGCAGCTCTTGGTTATACACCTATGGCTGAGGAAAACGGCGGTTATCCGACAGGTTACCTCTATGTTGCTGCTGATATGGAAGTAACAGAGCGTGCAGTAGGTAACGGTCCTGAACCGGCTCCGAGAGGCACAGTTGCAATTCTTGTTTGCAACGCAATGAACACTCCTGTAATGGAGAGAGTAAGCTATGGTACAGAAGCTGTTTGGGACATCCTTGATGGTGGTTCATACAACGGTATCTACGGTGTACAGAGCCGTGAGTTCAAGACACTTCTTACTTCAAAGCACAAGGTATACAAGGTAGCTGGTAAGGTAGTAGATTCTTACAAGGGCGAGGCATCATTGAAGGATGGCATTGTAAACACAGAGATTTGGGATAGAATGAAGATCGGTGTTGATAAGCTTCTTGGTGCTACAGGCCAGAACATGCAACCAAACGGTGAATATCAGTATTATGAACTCAACAACATCAACGCTGAAGGCACAGACGCTGCTGAATACGTTGGTTATGAGTCATACCTTTACTTCAAGGTTTCTCTTACAGGTGATATCAACCTTATCTGTGTAACACCTAAGAGTGCAAGAAATAAGTCAATCGTTATCGAAGATGTTGCTAACGTTTACGATTCTTCAATAGATACTGTTAGAGATGCTGATAAGATTCAGCTTGTAACAGCTAGTCCTTCACCGGCTCCTGTTAAGTATGTATTCTCATACTGGAATGACAGAGAGACAGAGAACAGAATCACAGCTGTTGACCTTGATCTTGGTGTAAAAATCTACAAGAACAACAAAAAGGTTACATCAATAGATAACACAAGCGGTGATACAATAAAGGCTTCTATCGTTCCTGCTTCAGGAAAGGGTAGCATCACATTGGTGGATACAGACAACGATGGTGACTATGACCTTATCAAGACAACAGAGATTATAACAGCTGTTGTTAATACAATTAACGCAAAAGCAAATGCAATTTATTTAAAGCAGGATGGTAAGAGCAGTGCTCTTATTTATAACAACCTTACAAACTTTAAGCTCAATGCAGATTCTTCACCGGATCTCAGAGAGTATAAAATCACAATCGATGGCGCTGAAGCTGATGTAGCAGACCTTAAAGAGTATGACGTACTCAGCATCGTAACAAATGATTACGCAAACCCGATTTTTGTTTACATTGATGTTACAAGAAATGTAATCGAGGGTAAGGTTACAGCTAAGAGAGATGTATTAGGTACTGTAAATGATTATGTTGTAATCGGCGGCGAGAAATACAAAGCTGCTGCTGTAACAAACATCACTACAGCTGGTATCAATATCGATGAGGAAGGCAAGTTCTACCTCAACGCTGACGGCGAAATCGTATTGAAGGATACAACTTCAGTTCTCGGCGGTGACTATGCATACCTTTACAGCACAGGCGATGGTAACTTCGCAGGCGAGACTTATGTAAGAATGTTTACAAAAGACGGCGCTGACGTTACATACAAAGTTGCTGATAAGATTAAGATTAATGGTGTTCAGGCTGAAAATGCAACAACAGCATTTACAACAGATCAGTTGATAAAGATGTTTAGAAACAATACATTCGTACCATCTACTGCACCTGCAGCTGTTGTTAGCGATTTGTTTGCTGCACCTACACCTATTCCGACTGCTACTGGAACACCGATTCCGGTTGTAGCTAATAGTGCAGTACCAACGAGTGCAAATTTGACAGCTTCTACATTGATCAAGTGTCTTGTTGATGGTTACAATGATGTTGACAGAACAGCTTATGAGTTGATTCCGTATACAACTTCTCCGAGTCCAGCAGGTTATGGTGCTGCAGGTTTGAACAGAGATATTGCTAAGTTTGTAAAATATAAGGTAAATAGCAATGGCGAAATCACAGAGCTTAATATAGCTGCTCATTGGGCAACTGCTGATGGTCAGTTCGGTTACGAAGGATTTGATTCAGATGTACAGTGGAAAGAATCACTTGCTAAATTTGACGGTGGCGAAGCTATTCCGGATAATGCTGTAGTATTCTTTGTTCCTGCTGTTGGTTCAATTGCTGACTACTCAGTAAAGACAGTTGCTGATTTGGTTGATGGTACAACGTATACACCTTACTATTTCACAAAAACAGAAGATGGTCCGGCTGCAGTATTGATGTTCGGTTCAAGAGCTTCAATGGATACAAAGAGCCCGTTTGCAATCTTTGCT
Source organism: Candidatus Aphodoplasma sp. (assembly GCA_045592745.1). GTDB lineage: Bacteria > Bacillota > Clostridia > UBA1381 > UMGS1253 > Aphodoplasma. Next base: position 56,203 of record JAZNVH010000011.1, read on the forward strand.
GGTGCTTCAAGCATCAAGGTTGACGGTGATGACGCTTACAGCGTTACATACTGGAAAGATGGCGCTAAGGTTGAAGAAACTCTTACAGTAGTAGATGGTGAGTACGGCGCTTTGGCTAAGGTTGCTGCTATGAATATCGGTGATGCATTTATCTACAGCATGAATGATAACGGTCAGGCTGACGATATCCACGTAATCTTCAGTGCTGGTACTGCTCCAGTATACAACGCAGCTTCTCCGTCAGCAACTCCGGTTATTACACACGTTCCGACCCTCAGAGCATACATCAGCACACCTGCTGGTTCACCTGCTCCATTCCAGTTCTATGGTGACGCTAATAACACAGCAGACAACGAGCTTATCTTTGGTATCGTTGCTAAGACAAAGTCAATCGAGGGTGGCGTAAGACTTACACTTGCTAACGCAGATGGTGATGTTACTACTGCTGAAACAATCAACGTTCCGAACACAGCTAAGGTTGTTTACTACAACGCAGCTGCAAATGATGCAAGAAAGCTTGCAGAAGCTGCTGTAACAGATATCATAGAATCACCTATTGCTTATAAACTTGCAAATGGTAACTATGATTATGCGGATCCTGATTTTGTTAGTCAAATTCAGCACCTCAACTATGCATTCATCAGAGTTTACAAAGACGTTGTAACAGAAGTTATCTTCGTACGTTACGCTAGCGATCTTTAATCGTAAATAAGTAATAAAATTAAATCGGTGCCGAAAGGCACCGATTTTTTTATGTATTGAAAATGTAACATATATAACAAATGATATCGCTTGACTGGATACAATTTTGGTGATATTATATTATTAGGGTTAATGTCCACTTTAATTACACAGGAGGGATTTGTTATGCGAGTTACAAAAAAGATTATGGCGCTGGCGCTTTCGCTTGTAATGCTTGTTTCAACAATGATTACAGGCTCTGCGCTTACGTTTAGCGATGTTACGGACAATACGCGCTATTCAGATGCAATAAATTCGATGGTTGCGTTGGGGCTTTTGGCGGGATATCCTGACGGAACGTTCGGACCGGACAGAACAATTACAAGAGCTGAATTTGCAGCGGTTATGACGCGAGCAATTGGCATGGAAGCTTTGGTTGGAGGAGCATCAAGCTCAGCGATATTTACTGATATGGAAGGTCATTGGGCAACTGGATATGTAAAAATAGCCTACGATAGAGGAATAATTCTCGGAATGGGCGACGGAACATTCGCACCTGATTCTCCTGTTACATATGAGCAGGTAGTTAAAATGATAGTGTGTGCACTTGGACGTGAGCAGGCAGCGATTAACAAAGGTGGTTGGCCAAATGGATATCTTGCAGATGCGAGTGACATAGAGCTTACAGTGGGAGCTATTCAGGGATCGACAAATACACCTGCATCTCGCGGAATAGTGGCACAGCTTGTATTCAATTCGCTCGAGATAAGAATAATGGAGTCTTCTAAGAACGGCAATATGGTGCAGACCAATAAAACCTTGTTAAACGACATGTTAAAAGTAACGAAATTTACAAACATGTTGGTAAGCGAGGTTGATGGTGTATTATCTATCAATGCAGGCCAAAACAAGGCGAGGGAAGGCGAAATTGTTCTTGAGTCAGGACTTAATGTAGGAGTATATGATTATAAGAATGTTATAACATCACCCGAGGCGAGAGATTTTTTAGGATTGTACGTTAGTGGATATTACAAGCAAGACAAATTAAACGACAAAAATGTGCTTTTGAGCATAAGTTCACAAACAAAGAATAATACAGAGCTAATATTAGCGTCAGAGGATATAGAAAGATTATCATCTTTTACACTTCGTTATTGGAAGGATAAAGAAAGCAGCAATAGAACAGAAAGCATTACAATATCGCCTACGGCAAAGCTTATATATAATGGCGTAGCGTATGCATATCTTTCGTCGGGCGATTCGACAAAAAGGGACTTGACATATTGGCTGGACCCGTCGGGCGCAGGATTTATAAACGGCGAGGTAAGAATGCTTGATTCGGGTGCTGATGGTGTGTATGATTCATTGTTTATAGACGATTATGAGACATACGTTGTAAAGTCAGCAGTAACAACAAACGATTCTACATATTCGAACAATTATGTTATTTATGATTATTATCAAACGGGCAAAAATATACAGATAGATCCGTACGACAGAAATATTACAGTAGATATATACAACGCAAAGACGAATAAAGAGGTTAAAATTGAAAGCTTGAAAGCTATGGATATACTGTCTGTAGCAGCAAGCAGTGACCATTCAATAATAAAGTGCTATGTATCGACAGATGTATTTAGTGGTTCAATAATTTCGACAAAAGGTTCGAACCCGAAATTGTATTGCATAAACAATGAGTATTATGAGCTTACGAGAGAATTTGAGCAGGTAGTAAACGCGGGCAAGGTTTCAATGGAGATTGGTTCTTCGGGTAGATTCTACCTTGACAAAACTGGCAAAATAGCTGCAGCTTCAATTACAGAAGCGCAGACAGGAAATTATGTATATATCACAGCTGCAGGAAAGCATGATATCATAGGAGAGAATGCAGCAATTGAAATGATAGCTCTTAGCGGTTCTCCTTCAACACCTACAAAGTATAAGGTATCAAACAGCGCAAGAATTAATAACAGAACATGCACAAGTACCACAGAGATTCTTGATGCACTTCAAAATTCTGCAGCACTTCTTGCGTCAAACTCTTCGTCGGGAACAAGTAATTCAATGTATTCACAGCTTGCAAAGGTTGTAATAAACTCAAGCGGTGAAGTTTCTGCGATTACAACCGTGGCAACAAATGAATCAGGCAATCTTGATGTAGGCAATAATGTAAGTAGTGGTAAACTAAAAATCGGTCAGACAAACAGACAGTACAGATATTCAGACAACAGCGGTTTTGAAAGTCAGGTATTTATTGATTCATCGACACAGGTGCTTGTAGTGCCGTCTAACAGACGTGATGCTGATAAATATAAGCGTTCAACAGGCAGCAGATATTTCACAGCGGGCAGAGATTATACAATAGAAGCGTTTGATATGAACAGCTCTGCAACTGCAAAGGTGGTTATCGTCTATGGTGATGAAGCTGATATAGCAATTACAAGCGATACACCGGCAAGCCTTGTAATAAGCTGTGTAGAAATAATCAGCGAAATTACAGGTAGCCGTGCATATAGTCTTGAAGTATATGAGAATGGTGAAATAAAGACATACGAAACAGAAGATTCTTCTTCTACATACGCATTAGATGTCGGTGACGTTGCAAGATTTGGATTTAACTCAAGTGGACAGATAAATTCAGTATCGGCTCAGGTTGACGCATCCAATCTTGTGCCTGCGACAATGAACGGAACGTTAACAGATGAAAATGGTGAATACAGATTTAAGGCAATTCTTGGAACAGTTGTTTCGCTCGTGCCTGATAGAATTATAATAGCACCAGCATTTGTTGACGATACAGCAACACCGCCGCTTGTTCAGGATAACAGAGAGGGTTATGCGATAAATCAAGCAGTAAAGGTTTATAGAGTAAATACTAACACAGGCAACATAGAATCCAATGTTGATATTAATAGCATTTTTGAATTTGGTGATATGGCTATTAATTTGAATGCATCAAAGGTTTATGCATACGCTTTGTCAGGAGATTTGAAGATGGTAGTAATTTATCAATAAGACGGTTGATGAAGGACATAAAAGTTATAAATAACAAATAATAAAAAGCCCTGATGAGCTTAGTGCTCATCAGGGTAACTTTTTTAATTGAGTTTTGAAGGAAAGAATTTAATTTAATGTTGCATTTACTACATCACTGTAAATTATATTGCTTACGCCGTCTTTTAGGTAAATCATATATGCTCTGGCGTACCACACACTACCTGCGGATACAGAATGTTTAGTTATGCTAAATTGTCCCGAGGGTTTTTGTGAGATTGCTTTTACTTTGGCAACACCACCTGTGGAAAGATCAAAGTTCTTGCCTGTGTGCACCAAAATTCCTGTTTCAACAAATTCATAATCAAGAGGCAATGATCTTTCTGCAAGGAAAGCGATTTTGTTTGTAGATGTATTTATATCTGCCACGACAATAGAAAGCGTGGGTTGTTTTTGAATGGGCTGTACATCTTCATATACGGCAGATATATTAGTGTTAGTTCCAACATGGAAGCTATATGTTTTATCATAGCTTAATATATTTTTGCCGTTTGACCAATATGCAAATACTTTTCCTTGGGGAATCAAACTTTCATCAAGGTTAACCACAACTTTTGTATTATATATATATTTACCGCTTCCGGTTCCGCCGGAAACATTTACATCATAAAGCGTGGTTTTTGGGGTATAACTTGCAATATAGATGCTGTCACCGCTAAGCTCGCTTACATTTATTGTGTTGTTATTAAATGTCTGAGCGATTCCGTTCAGTGTCCATGAATCAAAAACGTATCCGTGTACAGATGGAGTTGATGGCACATCAATAGTTTTGCTGTCAGCTGCATATGTTAATGAAATTACATGTCCGTTGCTGTTTTGGAACGTTACAAGTTTGTTTGGTGTAGTTGGACGAAAAACAGCATTTATTGTTGTGTTGGTGCCGGCCGTTATCACGCATGTTTTATCACGGGTAATAATTCTGCGTGAATCTACATCTTGCCAATAAAGAAACTCGCAGCCTGTTTCGCTTGCTGTAAGAACAAATTTTGTGCCACTAGCATAATTGCCTGTTATGCCATATTTTCTGAGAGTTTCATTTGGCATACCAGCATTTTCAATGATTTGACCACTACCACCGCTTGTAGTTATATTTACTTGCACAATAGGTTCCGTAGATGCTAAATCTTGTGCATACGTACATGGCGCTATCGTCATAAGTAAAAGTGTTGGCAAAACAAGAAATAATATAAATTTTATACGCATATACATACAAATGCTCCATTCTGTCGGGATATGGACCGACTAAAATTTTTATAATCAGAAATATACAGATAAGCATAGGAGGACGTTTTGCTCTCCTATTTTGCTTTATTATGTCAATTAAGAACTGATTAGTCTAAAATGGATTTTATATATCCTGCAATTTCATCACACTGACAGTTTGCAAAGAATAATTCTTTGAATTTTTTGCCGCTTACAGCACCTTTTAAAAGTTCTTGGTCAATGTTTTTAAGAATAGTCATCATATCAGTGTGTGTAACTTTTTTAACCTCATTAAGAATTTTTGCATTTCTCTGTTCGGGAACGGCTCTCTCTTTTGGATAGCCACCGCCCCACTCTTCTACAAAAAGCTTTTCAAAAACATACTGAAGATTTAGCTCTGCACCCCATCCCCAACCTTTTGCGAATGGAAGAGCAATACAGTTACCGTTGTTTACTTGTGTAAACTGGTAAGCATCTGTGGGGTCAACAATATGTCCGCAAAGCACGCCCGGAAAAGCATTACAAGCAAGCATTGCGCCTTCGCCTGTACCACAACCTGTTATTACAAGGTCAGCAGCCTTTGAGTTTAAAAGAATAGCTGACAAAATACCAATTTGCACATATGTAAGCTATGATTCGTCTTCTGCCGAATACATACCATAGTTAAAAACGGTGTGTCCCATAGGCTCAACAACTTTTTTAAGAGTATCAACAATTACTGCGTTTTTAGCCGCTTGACTATTTTCGTTGATAAGTGCGATTTTCATCTTTTTCACCTCTTTTTATTAAATTTTTTGTAAAAAACCTTTGTATAATCATTATAATATATGGGATTAAAAAAATCAATACTAAATTGCATCGGCGTATTGACGCAGACTAAAAAGAAGAGTATTATATATTTAAGTCCAAAGGAGGAGATATTTATGAAATTTGTAATGAGATACCCTGGCGGTAAAAATTTGGCACTTACATTAAGTTATGATGACGGAGTAGAGCAAGATATTCGCCTCGTTGATATTATGTCAAAGCATGGCCTTAAAGGCACATTTAATATAAATGCAGCTTTATTTAATACCTATGGAACTTCTGTTCATAGGAGAATGAGCGGGCCTGAGGCAGCTAAGCTTTACAAAGAAAGCGGAAACGAGGTTGCGGTTCATACATATGAGCATATTTATATGTCAGAGCCACCTGTGGAAAACCTGACATATCAGATTTTAAAAGACCGCGTAGAGCTTGAAAAGCTTACGGGCACGATTATTCGCGGAATGGCGTATCCTTATGGTTTTTACTGTACAGACAATGCAGATAATGTTATAAACAGCCTCAAAGCTTGTGGTATAGCATATTCAAGAATGACGGGAGCTTCGGAAAAATTCAGTCTGCCTGAAGACTGGCTAAAGCTTAAGCCGACGTGTCATCACAATCATCCAAGACTTATGGAGCTTTTTGATGCGTTTTTAGAAAACAGAATCCCGTCCGATGCCAAAAACAGAATTATAAATCCGTGCAAGATGTTTTATCTGTGGGGACACAGCTATGAGTTTGATAATGACAACAACTGGGATGTTATTGAAAATTTTGCAAAACTTGCGGGTGGACACAATGATATATGGTATGCTACAAACATTGAGATATATGACTATGTTATGGTGTATCGTCAGCTTCGTTTCAATGCCGAGGCTACACTTGTGCATAACCCGACAGCGACGGATATATGGATTGCAACAGAGTCAAATGATTATGTTGTTAAAGCGGGAGAAACAATATCGTTAGAATAGTTAAAAAGTTTAATAAAAAACAGCGGTTTATATTACCGCTGTTTTTTTACATAAAAACTACTTTAGCTCTGCAATTGTAACGCCGTCCTCGCCTTCGCCGTACATACCGAGGCGGTGCGATTTCACAAGGCGATGGCGTTTTAGCATATCAGATATCCCCGAACGAAGAATTCCTGTGCCTTTGCCGTGAATTATACTTATCTGTGTAAGACCCGCCATATATGCATCGTCAATAAATCTGTCAGTTTCCATCATAGCTTCTTCAAGGTTCATTCCCCGAAGGTCAATCTCTGTTTTTATGTTTGCCTTTTTTGAAATGTATCCAACATATGCTTTGGATTCTTGTTTTTTATTTTTCTTTTCGTTATCTTTTTTTGCAAGACGCAAATCAGACAGCTTTACCGTTACTTTAAGAACGCCGATTTGTACCTGAACGTTTTTGTCGGCGTCTGGCTCTTTTATAACCTCGCCCACTTGCCCGAATGATACCACCTCGACACTTTCGCCCACCTTTACGGTTTTTGGTGCACTTTGTGAAGATTTTTTCTTTAATACATCCGAAAAGCTTTCATCAAGCGCGTCCTCTTTTTTGCGAAGACGTGAGCGTGCATCATCGACGGATTTATCAATGTTTAATTTAGATGCGTTTTTCTTTAGCTTATTAAGTTCTTTTATAACAGCGCTGCTTTCTTCTTTTGCATCAAGAATTATGCGTTTTGCCTCACGCCGAGCCTCATCAAGCATTTTTTGACGCCTGTCTTCAAGAATTTGCTTTTGCGAGCTGATTTTATCACGCAGTTCGTCTGCCTCTTGGCGAAGAAGAATGGCTTTTTTTGCTTCTTCATCAGCAATTTTTTTACTTTCATGAAGGTCGGTTATCAAGTCTTCAAAACGCACATTGTCTTCACTCATAAGCGACTTTGCACGCTCGATAATATTCATATCAAGACCAAGCTTTGACGATATTGCAAAGGCATTTGATTTTCCCGGAATACCAATAAGCAGTTTATATGTGGGTTTTAGCGTTTTTACATCAAATTCGCACGATGCATTACACACACCCGGAGTTGAAATTGCAAACAGTTTAAGCTCGCTGTAATGTGTTGTAGCCGCGGTGGTTGCACCTACAAGGCGAAGATATTCCAAAATTGCAACAGCAAGCGCTGCGCCTTCGATAGGGTCTGTTCCTGCGCCAAGCTCGTCGAAAAGTACAAGCGAATTTTTGCCAGCCTTATTTACTATATTTACAATATTTGTCATATGAGAAGAAAAGGTCGAAAGGCTTTGCTCAATGCTTTGTTCATCGCCAATATCTGCCCATATGCTGTCAAAAATTGCTACTGATGAATTGTCATTTGCGGGAATGTGCAGACCGCACGCTGCCATAATACAAAATAGCCCTATTGTTTTAAGTGTTACTGTTTTTCCGCCCGTATTGGGGCCGGTGATAACAAGAGTATCAAAATCGCCGCCAAGAGTTATATCGTTTGCAACAACATTTCTGTGTGCAATAAGTGGGTGGCGTGCCTTTTTTAGCTGTATAAAGCCTTTGTTATTTAGTTTTGGCTCGCTACCACCGTATTTTGCCGAAAGCCTTGCTTTGCAGAAGATAAAATCAAGCTCACATATTGTTTTATAATTTGCCAAAAGAGCATCTTTGTATTCAGATACCTCGGCCGAAAGTGCGGCAAGTATGCGCCCGATTTCCGCCTGCTCTTTTGCCTTTAAATCACGAATTTCGTTGTTGGCATTTACAACGCTCATCGGCTCTATAAAAAGCGTTGCACCCGATGAGGATGTATCGTGAACAATACCGTTTACCTCGCTTCGGTACTCGGCGCGCACGGGTATTACGTATCTGTCGTCGCGCATTGTAACTATCGGGTCCTGAAGATATTTTTTATATCTCTCGGAACGGATGACGGAGTCGAGCATTTCCTTGATTTTGTCCTGAAGATTTCGTATTTTTCTTCGTATAGACGAAAGCTCTGCGCTTGCATTATCGGCAATTTCCTCTTCTGAAAGGATACACATATATATCTGCTCTTCAAGCGGCTTTACGACCGTAAGTGCATTTCTGATTTCGCCAAGGATTTCGAGTTCTTCGCCGCCGTTTTCAAGGTAGCGCTTGGCATTCCGCGCGACGTATAAGACGCGTGCAATGTCCAAAAGCTCCTTTGGTGTTAAGACAGAGCCCATTGCGCAGCGCTTGAGTGCGGCTGTTATGTCTGCTATGGTAAGATTTTGTATCTCACCATATTTTAACAGCATGGATGTGGCTTCATTTGTCTGATTTTGTAAAAACTGTGCCTCTTTTAAATCAGAGGTAGGAATGAGGTTTAAAATACGTTTTTTCACACTCTCATTACCCGTAAAATCTGCCAGTGTATTTAAAATTTTATCAAATTCAAGTATGCGTAATGCCTTGTTTCCCATTGGCTTTTCTCCTAAACAATTCTTTTGTGTATTAAGTATAACACACTTACAAAAAAATTACAATTAATATAATCATTTAAAGTGTGAAAAACAGTTGATAAAATATATTTTATTTGGTATAATTGACATATACAGTATTTTATTACATAAAATACTGAAAGTCCGGCGGCTTTTCACACTCTGTAAAGTGTGAATGTCAATTGACGGCGGTTTGAAAATATGCAGTTAACTATGAGATATCTAATATTATATGCTAGTATATAAGGAGATAATTTTGATGAAAAAACGTTTTTTGCCAATTGTTATAATTTTCGTTATACTTATAAATCTGTTTTGCACAAGCGCCGTGTTCGCAGCGCAGCCGCCACAGACTATCAGTGAGGCGGTAATACTTATTGACCAGGGAACAGGCAGAGTTTTATATGAAAAAAATGCTGATAAACGACTTTATCCTGCAAGCACCACAAAAATAATGACGGCAATTTTGGCTCTTGAAAATTTACAGCTCGATTCTGTTGCAGTTGCAAGCTATGATGCTGTTATGTCAATACCTGTGGGTGGCAGCAATATGGGTATCCTTGAGGGAGAGCAGCTTACGGTTGAAGAGCTTTTGTATGGTGCGCTTGTAGCTTCTGCAAATGAGGCGTGCAACGTGCTTGCAGAGTATATGTGCGGCGATGTTGACAGCTTTGTTGTGCGCATGAATGAAAAGGCAGCCGAGCTTGGTATGGTAAATACGAAATTTTTAAACCCGCACGGACTCCATTCGCCCGAGCACTATACAACAGCGCGCGATATGGCGATTTTAGCCCGTTATGCTATGCAAAATGAGAAATTTAGAATTATGGTTTCCACACCGCAGTATTTTATTGAGCCTACAAATAAGTATTCTCAAAAGAGAATTCTCACGTCGACCAATCATTTGATAAGCAGAATACAAAACGGCTCTTACTATTATTCAAAGGCTACGGGAATAAAGACCGGCTATACAAGTCAGGCGGGTAATTGCCTTGTATCGTCTGCGTCAAAGACGGGAACGAACTTTATAGCGGTTACACTTAATGCAAAGCCACAGTCAGACGCAATATATTCATTTATTGATTCAAAGGCGCTTTTTGAGTATGGCTTTACAAATTATGAAACGCGCTCACTTGCAAAACCGGGTGAGTTGATTGCCGAGGCAAAGGTTAAAGAAGGACGCGGAAAAGATTTTGCAACTCTTGAGGTTAGCGAGGAGGTTTCGGGTCTTTTGCCTGCAGATGCGGATATAAACAACGTGCAAAAAACAATAACGCTAAAAGAAAACATACTTGCGCCGATTGCGGTGGGAGATGTTTTGGGTGAGGTTGCTTACACATACGAAGGTTATGAGCTTGGACGAGCCGCACTTGTGTCAAATGTAGAGGTAAAACGTGATTTCTTTATATTTATAATGAACAGAATTTTCGGCTTTTTTAATCTGTTGTGGGTAAAGATTCCGCTTATCATAATTATCGCATTTATTCTGTATAACATCATTTCGCGCAAGCTTAAGCGCAGAAAAAGAAGAAAATATCTTCGTTCGAGAAGATACTAAAAGTATAAAAAAGGAAACGAGTTTCGTTTCCTTTTTTATAGAGTAACTAAGGAGAATTTTTATGGGTAAATATGACAACGTTTTAATATGCTCAGACCTTGACGGCACACTTTTGAGAAGCGATGGTACACTATCAGATGAAAATCGTGAAGCGATTGACCGTTTTTGTGATGAGGGCGGAAAGTTTTGTATATCTACTGGAAGACTTCCTTCTCACCTGTTAAAGTTTTTTCCAAAGGAGTTTTTCAAAAGCCCTGTTATTTGTTGTAATGGTGCATGTATATATGATTATATGGAAGATAGGGTTCTTTATTCTCGTCCGCTTTCGGACAAAAAGCATGAAATTTATAATTTTCTTGAAAAAAATTCTTCTCATATAATCCGTACAACAATATTTGTAGAACTAAAGCTTAATGCGTGCGAAGGTTTTAAAGAGAATGCAGCGTGGATAAAAGATACACTGTGCAATACAGTTTATAAAATGGTGCTCAGTATAGACAGCCCTGAAGCTGCCATAGAGCTTCGTGATAAGCTGACACAAAAATTTGGTGAATTTTTTAATTTTTCAAGAAGCTGGGATACGGGCGTGGAAATACTTGATATAAGTGCAACAAAAGGGCACACAATAAATCATTTGAAAAATATCCTTGGCGGCAGCTGTACAACAATCTGCGTAGGCGATTATGAAAACGATATCACGATGATACAGGCAGCGGATATAGGATGTGCGGTTAAAAATGCGGTGCCACAGCTTAAAGAGGCGGCCGACCGTATAATATGCTCAAACGATGAACACGCCATAAAATATATTGTAGAAAATATATGTGATGAATTGGGCCGTAGCAAAATGCGTACACCACCCAAGGCAAAAAACGCAGAGCAAAACGTTTTGATTAATTAATATAACCAAAACAACATAAAGCTTAAAGAAGAAATTCGCCATTCGGCGAATTTCTTTTATATATGCCTTGTGTTTTGAACAAACCTTGCCTCTTGTCGTACCCGCGTACGACTTCGGGTAACCCCTACGGGCTCGGTTTGTCCAATCTACGCTATTTTTCGTCCAGCCCCAAAAAGAGGTTGTAGCAAAAAGGTATTTTGCTACAACCTCTTTTGATTTTTTTATTGTTTAATAAGCTCTTCGTTCTTCACAAAAGGTTCGTCAAAAACTATTTCTCCGTATGTTTCCACCTTTTGTCCTTCGATTAAAAACTGTACTTTATCTATATTTTCAAGCTCTGTAAGTGTGTTGACAATAGAGTATATCGTCAACAGTTCACTGCTTGAACCGGCAACGCGCTTGTCTGTAAATTCTTTTGAAAAATTGACAAAACATACGCCGTCCTTAATCTCTGTCGAGATAAGCTTTGCTTCGGCAGGAATAAGCTTTAGTCCTGATGATAATGAGCCACGCATAAGCTCGTTTATAACGATTTTTTCAACAGGCTCTTTATCGTTTTGAACTACGCTGCGACGCTCAAGCTGAAGCTTTGCAGCGTCTTTGTCTGCAAAGTAGAGAGATATCACAAGAGAGTTGTTTTTTGCCTGTGAGCTGTCGATGATATCTTCGCTGCCGAGCGCTCCATACGCGACTTTATCCGAATTTATAAGCTCGTTTCCTTCAACCAGAATTTTAACCTTTGTAACATAACTTGTTTCGCAAAGTGTTTTTACAATTGTTGCAGCAGCAAGACTGTTGTCTATGTCACTTTCACCATAAAAAGCCGAAGAAAAATTGACAGTTGCAATACTGGCGTCACAGTCAAGCGACAAAAGCTGCGTGCTCTCGGGAATTGCACGTTTTTTTTCAACACTGTCTTTAGGACCTTTTATAAGAATATTTGTAAGCGCACAAAGGGTGTCAATTTCGCTCATAGGCTCCACAGATGCTGTTTCAGATACGAGTTTTGTTTTTGTACTGTCTAAAAAATATACAGAGTACGACTTAGTTGTCTTGTTTGCGACCTCTCCGAAATCATTTGTCGAGTACACAATGTAGCCAAGTGCACACAAAAGAGCAAAAGATATAAGGCAGGCCATAATTACCATTATTGATTTACTTTTCTTCAAAACATCACCACCGAACTTGTGTATATGGATTAATTATAAGTAACCCTATATATAGAATTATACAATATAATCATTACAAAACTGTTAAAAAAACAACAAAAATTACAAAAAACTTATAAAATTTACTTTCCCGAGTATGGAAGTATGATAATAAACTTGCTTCCAACGCCCTCTTCACTTATAACTTCTATATGTCCGCCGTGCATGGAAACGGCATCCTGTGCAATCGCAAGACCGAGTCCCGTTCCGCCTGTTTCTCTTGCACGCGCTTTGTCGACACGATAAAAACGGTCAAAAATTGAAGGCGCATCTTCCTTTGGAATACCTATTCCATCATCTTCAATTTCAATAATGGTTTTTGTTATATCCGAAGAAAGTGTCATTTTAACATTTCCGCCGTTGTCGGTGTATTTTATGCTGTTATCTACAATGTTGTATATCGCTTCATAAATTTTATCGCGGTCAAGAAGCATTTCGGTATGCGGCTTTTCTGAATCGTATGAAAAACTCAGCTTGATATTTTTTGAACGTGCAAGAGGCAAAAGCTTTTTGACAATTCTGGTTAAAAGCGTAGTCAAATCAACGGTTTCAAGCTGTGCAACCGACTTTTGAGAGTCGTTTTTAGTAAGGTCTAAAAGCCTTTCAACAATTCTGGTAAGTCTGTCAACCTCGTTTGACATATCCTCTAAAAACTCACGCACCATTTCAGGGTCGGGATTGGGCGCTTGAAGGATTGATTCTGACAAAAGCTTTAGCGTTGCAAGCGGTGTTTTAAGCTCGTGTGATGCGTCCGATACGAACATGCGACGTTTTTCTTCGATAAACTGAAGCTGTTTTATCATCTGATTAAACGCTTCTCCAAGCGATGCAATTTCGTCATGTCCATGTACAGGAACTGTCTGATTAAAGTTTCCTTCTGAAATTTCACTTGCAGCTGCGGTAAGCTTTATAAGAGGTGTTGTAAATATGTTTGCCAAAAGCGCACTTAAAAGAGCAATGAGCGCGCTTACAATTATTGAAAGAGTCAAAAGCGATGAGGTAATATCGCCAAGAAAATGGTCTGATTCACTCATAAGCTGACTAAGGTAAATTACACCTGTAATTTTTGAGCCTTGTCTTATGGGCGTTGCAACGTCCATGCTGCTTTGGGAGCGTTCGTTTTCGTATACGCTGTTAGAGTCCTCGCCCAAAAGTGCTTTTTTTACTGTTTCATTCATAAACATTTTTCCGCGAAGGCTGTTGTCCTGATCGTTATCATAGGTAACAATCGCCTGAGTGTCCAAAATGATAAGACGCATAGGCTTGTCCGAGAAAAGCTCTTTTGAAGCTTCGGACAGTGCCATCGGATTTTGCGCACCTGCTTCCAAAATGATGTTTGAAACAATGTTTGCTTTTGTAAACATTGAAACCTTTTCTTTGCTGTAAAAATAGTCCTGAAGAGATGAAATAATATATACACTCATCAAAATAAGCGCAAGAAGGCTGACAGAAAGGTATGCCAGCGCCATCTTCCAGCGAAGTGATGAGCGGGAAACCTTGAAATTAAACTTCCTTGTAATAGTAACCAACTCCCCATTTAGTGTGTATAAATGACGGCTGTGCCGGATTTGGTTCAATTTTTTCGCGCAGACGGCGAACGTGAACGTCTACGGTGCGGATATCGCCCGGATAGTCATAGCCCCATACAATATCCAAAAGGTTTTCTCTGCTGTATACTTTGCCCGGATTCGATATAAAAAGGTCAATAAGGTCAAATTCCTTTGCAGTAAGCTCGATTGTTTTCCCATCTATTATCACGCGGCGGAAATTATAGTCAAGCGATACCAAGCCAACGGTAACATTTTTGTCAGAAGCTTTTTTGTCAGCATGAGAAACACGTCTTAAAATCGCCTTTACTCTCGCTTTAAGCTCAAGGATGTTAAACGGCTTTGTAAGATAGTCATCAGCACCATATTCAAGCCCCATAATTTTATCCATATCCTCGTTTTTTGCCGTAAGCATTACAATCGGAACGGTTGAAAACTCGCGGATTTTCTGGCATGCAGAAAGACCGTCAATTTTTGGGAGCATAAGGTCAAGGATTATCAAGTCTATTGATTTATCCTTTGCCATTTTAACGGCTTCCTCTCCGTCGTATGCCGCTTCGCAGATATATCCGTCCTGTTCAAAATTGAATTTTATTCCTTTGACAAGCAATTTTTCATCATCAACAATTAATATTTTCATGAAAAAATTACCCTCCTTAAATCATTACATATATAATGTATTTTATCATAAAAAACAAGCCTTAGGCAATACATATTTAAAAAAAGCTTTGCAAAAAGCAAAACTTATTTATTAAAAAGGTTATACGGGCATATCATGTCCGCAAATTATGCATTTTGTCATATAAGGTAGCCAGAAAAAATATAAATATTTATGCGACAGATACGCAAAAAACTCAAAGTTATAAAGGGGGAGAATATATGGCGTCAAAGGGGTACATTTCGGCGCAGATATTCACGGCAAGACAAGTGATTCCCGTAAGTGGGGCGTCGGTTATGATTACAAAAAGAAATGGCAGTGCAAATGAGCTTATCGGTTTTCGCACTACAAATGAAGATGGAAGAACGGGTTTGGTTGAAGTGGATACTCCGGACGAAACTCTCTCACAGGAGCCTGGAAACAACGCACCATTTGAAGTTTTTGATATACACGTAGAGCATCCTGGATATTATCCTGTAACGGTAGTTGATGCGCAGGTTTTTGGCGGTGTTACAACAGAACAGAGAGTCGAGCTTATTCCTGTGGCAGATAATACAAATTCTGCAAGTGACAATCTTGAAAGAATATATGTAACGCCGCAAAATCTTTGATGTGTTAGCTGTGTAAAGGAAAGGAGGAAAGATAAATGGCAACACCAATTATACCCTATATTCCGCAAACGATAACAGTTCATCTTGGCTCGCCGGAATCAAACGCGCAAAATGTAGTTGTAAGCTTTGAAGACTATATAAAGAACGTAGCATCAAGCGAAATATATCCTACGTGGAATGAGTCGGCGATTTATGCCAATATTTATGCGCAGATATCATACGCATTAAACAGAGTATATACAGAGTTTTACCCAAGTAAAGGATATAATTTTGAAATCACAAATTCTACTGCGATTGACCAGAAATTTATATATGGAAGAAATATTTTTGCCAATATAGACCGCATTGTGAGCGAAATTTTTAATGATTATATCAGAAGACAAGGCTTTGCGGAGCCTTTGGCGGCAAAATACTGCAACGGCACAACCGTAACGTGCGAGGGACTTTCGCAGTGGGGCAGTGAATACCTTGCAAGACAGGGCTATTCCTCGCTTGATATATTGTATAATTATTACGGCTACGATATTGAGCTTGTTATAGATGCACCGATTCGTAATATTGTGCGCTCATATCCGGGATATGCAATAAGCCGCGGCGACAGAGGCGAAAACGTTGCGACAATACAGACCGCGATAAACAGAATATCAACAAATTATCCGTCTATACCAAAAATGTATCCTGTCGACGGAATTTTTGGCGAAGCGACCGAGCGTTCCGTAAAGGCATTTCAGCGGATTTTTAACCTCACTCCCGACGGAATTGTAGGAAAGGCAACATGGTATAAAATGATTAGTCTGTATACAGGAATTACGCGCCTTTCGGAGCTTAATTCAGAAGGACAGACCATTTTTGGGAGAAGCCTTGAGTATCCCGATGCAATTTCTGAAGGAAACGTCGGCGAGAAGGTTACAATATTACAGTTTTTTATAAATGTAATTTCGAGCGTAAACCCGTTTGTGCCAGGAGTGCCGATAACCGGCACTTTTGGAGAAGAGACAAAAAATGCCGTAATTGCTTTTCAGCAAAATAACGGCCTTGTTACTGACGGCATTGTAGGGGCAAAAACGTGGGGTGCAATGTATGAAGATTTTAAGGGCATTGTAGATGAGGTTTTCTTAGGCAATACTGTGCTTGACATACGAACAGAGCCTTATCCGGGAACGGTACTTCAGGCTGGCTCTGAAGGAGATGATGTGCGTGTTTTGCAGCAGTATTTAAATGCGATATCTGTTACGAATGAGGGACTTTTAGCTGTTCCGGTTACGGGGGTGTTTGATGCGCAAACACGCCGTGCGGTGACACAGTATCAGCAGGCATTTGATTTGCCTGTGACGGGAAACGTTGACGAACAGACGTGGAATTCAATAGCAAACACATATAAAAACGTAGTTTCAGCAACCCTTACCCACCCGACACAGTTTCCGGGAAGAACTCTTCGTCAGGGAGAGAGTGATGCGGATAATGCAAGTGCATAGAAGGAGGTATATATAATGCAGGATTTTCAGGTAGAAAACGGAAAACCAATATATAATTTGCAGCAATTTTTAAGAATTATAGCACAGGCAAACGGCAGAGAGCTGCCACTTATTCCCGATGGAATATACGGGGTGCAAACCGAGGCAGCGGTAATTGAATTTCAGCGTGCAAATGGTCTTTCGCCTACGGGAGAAGTAGACAATGATACATGGGATAAAATTATAGAGGAGTATTCAAGGGTTGTTGTTTATACGCTGCCCCCTCCGTGCACATCGTTGTTCCCATCGGGAAGTCACGTTATACGTGTGGGTGACAGAGCCACTTTTCACTATCCCATACAGGCTGTTATACTGGCAATAGCTAAAAAGCTTGACAACATAGACGAATTTGAAATATCCGACACACATACAGGCGGTGTTGTAGAAACTACAAGGCAGCTTCAAAGGCTTTTGGAAAGCGACTGTGACGGCGAAATTGATGTAAACTGCTGGAGAGAGTTGTCAAGGCTGTATGAAAACCTTGTATCAAAAGATACATTCAGACTTGACGATGCAAATAAAGATAATCGCGCAAGAAACGCCGGTCAAAACCAAAGAAATATGCAGATGCCGATGACACAATTTCCTGAGAGGTTTATAGGTGGGCAGGAGCTTTTACAGGATATAAGACGTAATCAGGATATGTACGCTTCGCCTTCTGCAGAAAGAGAAGCTGCGTTCTCGCCAAGACTTGAGCCATACAATATACGAGGTGAGGGGGCAAATGAAACTACTCTTCCTACAATGCCACAAGCTCAAACACAAATGCCGATGATGCCTGATGGGGTGCAAACGGATATGCAGCCCTCAACCAATTTTCAACAACAACCGATGAACGTGCAGCCACCTCTGATGATGATGCGTCAGCAAACAGAAAATATGCAAATGCAAAATTTTGCGCGTCCGATAATGCCTTCGCAAATGCAAAATACTACGGGGCAATTTAGACAAAATGCACCTCAGATTCCTACGGTGGAGGAGCAGAATATCAAGCGTAGTGAGAGTGACAGAGTAAACAACGCTACTGATATGGGAAATAATGTAGTTCCCAATAAGGTAAACATGGAAAACAATAATACCAAAGCACCAACGGGACGCACAGATACAGTGCAAAATCAAAACAACAGAACAAAAAAAGAACCGCTAAGATGGGATTTTAGATAAAATATATTTTAAAAGGTCGCAGAATTTTTCTGCGACCTTTGTAATTTATTTTGTTGTGCTGCCAAAACCACCATTTCGAATTTCGCAAACATCATCATCATACGTTATGCCATATTCAACAAATATGCCTTGACAAAAAGCCTCGCCGCTTTTTAGTGTAACGGTTTTACCCTCGTTTGAATCGTTTGTAATTTTTATAAAAATGTGTCCCTCATTATCCGAGTTATAGTAATCGCTGTCAATAATGCCTACGGTGTTATTAAGCTGAAGTCTGAACTTAAAACCAAGGCCACTTCTGGGATAGAGTTTTAATACCCAGCCTTCGTCGATTTTTACGCGTATGCCTGTTGGGATTTTAATCGTTTCACCCGGAGAGAGCGAAAAGTCAATAGGCGAAAAAATATCATAGCCTGCCGAGCCTGTCGTTGCACGTCTTGGTAGCTTGATCCCATCATATATCTCCAAAGCGTTTTCTGTTTCGCAGTCTTTTATGTACTGCTCTTTGCTGACTTTATAAAAATTTGCTATTTTTTTCATATTACGCACCTCTTCTTTAAATAATCATCCGCAGTAAAGAACGATTTTTCCTTCCGAAATAGTTTTTTTGATATCTATGACACGCTGATTTGCGCTGCCGCGCCAGTGAAGCTTTGTATCGCGAAGCTCCTCGTCATAGCGTCCGTCAACGAGTACATCAATCTTATCTATAAAATCGAGTGTCCATATATTATCATAATTATATCCTGTATAAAGCCAAATTGTCTTTTTGGGAAACTTCTCTTTTATTTCGCAGATAAGAGCTCCGACTTCTTCGCGGTTTTGCGTATGTAGTGGGTCACCACCGCTAAACGTGATGCCCGATATATATGATTTTTCAAGCTCTGAAAAAAGCTCGGTCTTTGCTGCGTCGTCAAACACAAGCCCGTCATTTATATCCCACGTGATCTGATTGTGGCATCCGGGGCATCTGTGCTCGCACCCTGACACCCACAAAACAACGCGAAGTCCGCTGCCGTTTTTCATATCATCAGTCGTTATATTATGATAGCGCATCACATGCTCTTCCTTTCTGCAATTTCTGCCATTTTTGCCGCATTAAGACGCGTATCACCTTTTACACGCGAGTATGATAAATAGCCATTCATACGGTCAATCTTTGTAAGATTGCGGCTTCCGCACTTTGGACAAACATCCATTTCAAGCTCTTTGTAGCCACAGTCATCACAGTACGCAAGTGACAGATTTACACCCTCATAAAAGCCCATATCCATTGCACGATGTATAAGGGTGCGCACCGCATCAATGTTATAATCAATCGGATATTTTACATATTGAATTTTGCCGCCGTTTAACAAATCCCAGAAACGTTTTTCAAGATTTTGTTTTTGTATCGGCGTAATATCTTCTGCAACGTGACAGTGGAAGCTGTTTGATACATATTCTCTGTCAGATACATTTTCAATTATGCCGTATTTTTTACGGAATTGTGTAACCTGAAGCCCGCACAGATTTTCAGCAGGTGTTCCGTAAATTGCGTAAAGCTTGCCATCCTCTTTTTTAAACTGGGCAATTTTTTTGTTAATGTATTCCATAACCTCGACTGCAAACGTGCCGTCTTCAACGAGCGATTTTTTGTTGTGAAGTTGCTGAAGCTCGTTTAGAGCGGTTATGCCAAAAGATGCCGTTGCTGAATCAAGAAGCGGTCTGATTTTGTCATGTATGCCCAAGTGTCCACCGTAAAAACCGCCTTCGCAGTACGCGAGCGGATTTGTAGATGCGCGCATCTCGCTAAGATAGTCGTATGTTCTTAGATGAAGGCCGCGGATAAGCTCAAGATAATAGTCAAGAACCTCGTAAAAGTCCTTGCTTTCCTGTTTTGCCTTTGCATAAATCATAGGAAGGTGAAGACTTACTGCGCCGATGTTAAAGCGGCCAACAAAAACAGGCTTATCATTTTCGTCAGCAGGTTCTATTCCACCACGCTCATAATAGGGCGATAAAAACGCACGACAACCCATCGGGCTAATAACCTCGCCGTATTTTTTATAAATGGATGCCACATATCCTTCGCCCGTAAGAGAGAGCCAGTCAGGATACATCGTCTTTGTGCTGCAAACTACGCCTGCTTCAAATACATCTTCAAGCTCACAGCCTTCGCCATGCAAATTCTTATCATATAAAAATACAATTTTGGGGAAGAGTACGGGTTTTTTGCAGCTTTTTTTGCCCTGACCGCCTGCGCGCACTTTCAAAATTGTTTTCGATGCAAGCTTCGAAAAACGCTCTTTGCCAAGTCCCATCGTTACGGTTATAAACGGATAGTCACCTCTGCTTGATGCGACTGTGTTAAACTTATATTCCCAGCCCTGAAAGCCTTGCTCAAAATCAACTGTAACATCGTTTAGAGCCTCTCTTTCGGCACTTTCATCATCAAGTCCCATGTTCTTATATCGCTCAAACTGCATTTTGTATGTTTTTTCAGCGTATGGCTCAAGTATTTTATCCACCTGTGGCACAGTAAAACCGCCGTACTGCTGGCTTGCAGCAGAGAGCACAATATCTCCTATTACATCAAAAGCAACTGCGAGCGTTTTTGGCTCGTTATACCACAGGTTGCCCATTTCAAAGCCACCTTTGAGCACGCTTTGCACATCAAAAAGACAGCAGTTCATGGTATCTCGTCTTGCCGACATATCGTGTACATATATATATCCGTCGCGGCACGCCTGAAGCTCATCGGTTGTGAGGAAGAACTTCTGATAAAGCTCTTTATTAAGCTGATTAAATATAAGTGAGCGTTTTGTCGATACGAGTGCACTGTCCGAATTTGAATTCTCTTTATCGCCAATATACATAATTGACTGACTCTTTTTATATACCTCGTCAAGCATATGGACAAAGTCCTGCTTGTAGTTTCGATAGTCCTTATAGCTTTTTGCAACAACAGGATTTATTGCTTCAAGCGCGCTTTCAACAATGTTATGCATCTCGGCAATATAAACCTCGTCTTTATTCATTTCTTTAACGCGGTTTTCTACAAAATTACATATAAATTTTATATCTTCATCGCTGAATTTTACAAGCGCACGATAAGCCGATTTGTTTACTGCAACAACAACCTTTTGCACATTGAATTTTTCACGTGTGTTATCTTTTTTTATAACGTGTACCATTATAAATTTCCTCCTTTTTGTATTTTTTTGCTCTTTTAGTAAATTACAGTATATTGTCATAAAAATATTTTGTTGATACTATATGTTGTATATTATATCATTGTGATTGTACAAATGCAATAAGTTTTATATTATAAATTAAAAACGTTTTATCTTACAAATTCGCCATATCATTTTTGTCAACATTTCACAAAAAAATCCGCACAGACAATGTCGGTGCGGAAATGTTATTTTTAAAGTAGCATATCCTTTAATAAATGTCTCCACCAAATTCAATATCGCCTTCTGATGCGGTAGTTTTATATATTACGTGACTTATTGGACTACATGTTCCGCTCCAGACAAACGCTTTTAATTTATACGCTTTATTTACACACAGAACCTCGCTGACAATTTCGCCGGTTCCCGGAGCTAATGAGATGTTTTTACATACTATTCCCAAAATGGCACCATATTCATCATATGCAGCAATATACAACAAGGCGTCAGCCTGACTTTGTGAAATATTTTTTATTGTTACATTTACATTTGTTGATGTAGCGCCAAGCGCGGAAAGCTCAAAATCATGTCCGTTTGCAAACGCACCTGTACAAAAAACAGACATAAGTATGCATATGATTAACAGGGCTGAAAAACATTTTTTCATGTTAATATCCTCCAAAATGAAATATCGTATCTTTATTGTACCCTATTTAACTTTTAAAATCAACAAAAATTTTGCACAAAAAAGCAGATGCTTTTTTGTAGGCATCTGCTTTTTGTATTAAAATATTAAGAGAGGTATAACTTATTAAAGTTTTATAACTATGATTTCCTGAACGACATCTTTGTAGATTTTTACGAATACCTGATACGGATCAGCTTCGTCATATTTTTGGATGTCGCCTGTTGTACCTTCAGTTACGATGTTGTTCATCTTTGTGTTATCAACAACGTATATCTTTGCATCGCCAAACACAATGTTGCGTTCTGCACCATCGTTTACCTTTATATTCATTGATGATGCAAACTTAGCATTTACGCGGCCGTAAATAATCTCCATATCTGTAGCCGGTGTAGCGTTAAACTGGGTGTTCTTTGCTGAGATATCGAGAAGAACTCTTATTGTGCTTATCTGACCGCTTGCGTTTGTCTTGTACTGGATGATATCACCCTTTTCAAGAGCCTTTTTGGGTTCGCCTTTTACGAGGAAGTCTTTTTCTGTTGCTTCAAGCTCAATTTTTTTGCCATCCTGAACGGCGTAGAGCTTGTCAACAATTACGCCCTGCGCGTTTTTCATTGTCGTAATCTCTGTTACAACTGCTACAGATGACTCAGCGTTTGCCTTGTAATCTGTGTTTGTAACAATCATTGCTTTTGCAGTGTAATCTTCTGTCATATCGAATACGATAGCGTTATAAGGGGTATCATTTTCAAACATTTTGTGGTTTCTTATTGCAAAGTCTTCAGGATTCGTAGAACCTGCAGGAATATCAAATATGATTGTGTTTTCATTTACAGTAACATGTCCTACTTTGCCTGTAGCTGTTTTGTATACAGCGTTTTCAAGCACAAGGTTCTTTGTAAATGAGTTTTTATCTATACCGCCAGTTGCGGTATTGTCTTTTGCTGTGTTAATTGATACAACTTTACCGTCAGAATTTTTCTCGAAAGTGATAAGCTGTTTTACTACACTGCCTTCGTTTGAAAGTGCCGCGAGAACCTCGGCTGCAGTTTTGCCGCTTGCGCCGTTAAGACGAATTTTTTCTGCTGCGGTCAAAACAACTGTCTGACCATCTTTTGTAAAGAGGCGAAGCTGGAGTTCATCGCTTATATCACTTGCTTTTGCAGCGTTTAGAAGGTATGCATAGTTAGAGCTTATTGTGCTTGTAGCATCAACCGCTGCGATTTTGCCTTCTGCATCGAGATAGAATCTGCCTTCGTCTTCAAGAGATATTGTCTGCTTGTAGCTTGGTGAAATCTGATAAATTTTATCGCCTATTTTAACTTTGTTGCCCTGTTTTTCTGTTACTTTACCTTCAATGCTGTCGCGCACTACAATAATTCTGCAGATGCTCTTGTCTTTGCTCTGTGCAACACTGAGAACATCCCACTCGGCAAGGTCTGATACCTTGATAACCTCGCCTGCTTTTTCGATTCTGTAATCGAGATCGTCATCATCAGGGTCAAGTGTAATTGTAGGTGCGCCGTATTTGTCTATGATTTTGCCTGATGAAGGCATAACCTCTTCAACTACGACATTCTGATACTCTGTAACGAATACAAAGTCGTATTTGCTGTCACGGTCTGTGTCAAGAAGGTTTACCTTGCCGGCTTTATCTTTAAGATTTATAAGAGCGTTGTCAAGTGTTTCATATTTTCCGTTGTAGATAAGCTTTGCATCTTTGTTTATATATGCTTCGCTTTCTCTTTTGTCATTTTCTTTGTCTTTCCAGAATGAAACTACTTTTTTGTCGTCTGTATCTGTAATCTTTTCAAAATTGTCTGCACTGATTGTAAGTGTGGAGTTTTTTGATTCTTCAGGTCTTATAAGAATGATTTTCTTATCGCCATAAGCATCTTCCTGGAGATAAAATACTACGTTGTAGCCAAGAAGGTTTGACGCATCAATACCTGCAAGCTCATATATAGTTTCGCCAATCTGAACCTTACCTTTTTTTAGAGCAGCTGAAGAATTTATCGAGCTCTGGCTTGTAGCGACTACCTGACCTGTAAGCTTCTGAGTCTTAAGCTTGTTTTCAAGAAGAGTCTTGTCAACGATAGTGTATTCAACGTTTGCGCCAAAGCCTGTCTGTTCCATCATTTTAACTGTAAGTGCGTTAAACATCATCTGCGCTACGAGTGAACGTGTTGCAGGCTCGCTTGCAGCTGCAACTGCATTACGGTTAATACCATTTTCTGTACCTACTACAAGATAACCTGCAGGGTATGCACCTTTTGTAAGTGCGCTCGGCTCATGACCGATTACACGAACAAGAATTGTCATAGCCTCTGCATAGGTGATTGTATCATCAGGTCTGAATGTGCCTGTGTCATCACCGATTACGAGCTTTTGGTTTGTTGCAACGTTGATATAGCCGTTTGCCCAGTGGTTAGCCGGTACGTCGGGATATTTTGTAGGATAATTTGAGCTTAGTGCAACATCAGCAAGGCCGAGAGCATTGACAGCAATTTTTGCAACCTCGCTACGTTTTATTGCATCGTTTGGTCTGAAAAGTCCTGTATCGGCATCACCGACCATTATGTTTAGTGCGCCAAGTACTTCGACAGCCTCTGCACGAGTGTTGTCCTGCATATCGGGAGCGAGTGCGGCCGATACACTGGCTGTGCTTACTACGCTAAAAAGCATTGCAAAAGCCAAAACGCTGCCGAGCAATTTTCTTAGTTTGTTCATTGAAAAGTTTCCTCCTTTGAGTTTTTAATGTTTTTTAGTTTACATAATTACGGCGACTGCGTATAAAAAATACGCATTTTCGCATCTGTGCCAAGGGATATGCGAAGTTATGCGCTTTATACGTTGCGCAGTGTTATGTCAACCACAGTTCACATTATAAAGTATCTTATACCTAATATCAACCCTCAATATATGGAAACAAAGGAAATAAAACAGGGCGCAAATTTTTCTGCGCCCTGTAACACAAAACAGATTGAGTTATTATACTATATTATATTATACGTTTGCAAGAGCTTGTTTTATATCATCTATAATGTCTTCCACATTTTCAAGTCCCACAGAAAGTCTTATAAGTCCGGGAGCAATGCCCGCAGCGCCAAGCTGCTCATCAGACATTTGACGGTGTGTAGAGCTTGCGGGGTGGAGTACACATGTGCGTATGTCTGCAACGTGAACAACCAAAGAAATGAGCTTTAAGCTGTCAATAAAGCGAATTCCTGCCTCGCGTCCGCCCTTTAAAGTAAATGCAATAACTCCGCTGCAGCCATCGGGCAAGTACTTTTTCGCCATATCGGCATACGCATCACCCTCGAGGGTGGGGTAGCTTACGGCTTCAACCTTATCCTGCTCATTTAAAAAGTGCGCTACAACGTCTGCGTTTTTGCAGTGACGCTCCATTCTTATGGGTAGTGTTTCCATACCCTGATTTATTAAAAATGCCCCCATAGCGCTCTGGCACACGCCCATATCACGCATAAGCTGTACCCTTGCTTTTGTTATATATGCTGCCTGACCAAAATCTTTTGTATATATAACGCCGTGATATGATTCGTCAGGCTGGGTCATTTCGGAGTAGTTTCCGTTTGTCCAGTCAAATTTACCCGAGTCAACTATTGCGCCACCCACCTGCAAAGCGTGTCCGTCAAGATATTTTGTGGTTGAGTGTGTTACTATGTCAGCACCAAACTCTATCGGACGGCACAACACGGGAGTAGCAAAAGTGTTATCCACAATAAGCGGAACACCCTTTTCATGCGCAATCTTTGCAAAACGCTCTATATCAAATATAGCAATTGTGGGATTTGATATTGTTTCGCCGAAAACTGCCTTTGTGTTTGGTTTGAATGCAGCGCGAATTTCATCGTCGCTTGCGTCATTATCAATAAATGTAACCTCTATGCCAAGCTTTTTGAGTGTAACGGCAAAAAGATTAAAAGTTCCGCCATATATTGATGCTGAGCTTATAAAATGGTCACCACTGCCCAATATGTTTAAAAGTGCGAGCATATTTGCAGCCTGTCCCGATGAGGTTAAAATTGCACCAACACCACCTTCGAGCGAAGCAAGCTTCTTTTCAACGGCATCTACCGTCGGGTTTGCAAGACGCGAATAGAAAAATCCGCTTTCGGTAAGGTCAAAAAGCTTTGCAACCTGTTCGGTTGAATTATACTTAAATGTTGTGCTCTGATATATCGGAAGTGCACGGCTCTCACCGTTTTTTGGCTCATATCCTTCGTGTAAGCATTTTGTTTCTAATTTCATATTAACAGGACTCCTTTTTTGTTGTTTAATCTATGATTTATGTTATCATAAAAACACAATTTCGTCAAGAAAATTTGTCTATAGAAAAACAAAAGGGACGGATGAATTTATCCGTCCCAAATTTTTATAAATTTACTCGGTAAGCTGTGACGTATAAAGTGAATAATAAAGTCCGTGAGCATCTAAAAGCTGCTGATGACTTCCTGCTTCGGCAATATTTTTCTGGTCGATATACAAAATTCGGTCACAGTTTTTAATTGTGGACAGTCTATGAGCAATAATAAACGAGGTTCTGCCTTTTAAAAGACTTTGCAGGCCCTTTTGAACAAGAAGCTCTGTTTTTGTATCGATAGCCGATGTCGCCTCATCCAAGATAAGCACTTTTGGGTCTGCAAGCAGTGTGCGTGCAAAGCTTATAAGCTGCCTTTGCCCTGCTGAAAGTGAGCTGCCGCGCTCTGTAACGACTGTTTCGTACCCATTTGGAAGCGACATTATAAAGTCATGAGCAGATACAATTTTTGCCGCGTTTATTGCATCTTCGTCGGCTGCATCGAGGCGTCCGTATTTTATGTTATCCATTATTGTTCCGGTAAAGATAAAAGTGTCCTGAAGCATCATGCCCATCTGTTTTCGAAGTGAGGTAAGTGTTACGTCGTGTATGCTGTGTCCGTCAATTGTTATGCGTCCTGATTTTATGTCATAAAATCTTGCCAAGAGATTTACAATGGTTGTTTTTCCTGCTCCGGTAGGGCCTACGAGCGCAATTGATTCGCCGGGCTTTACACGGAAGGTAACGTCTTTTAAAATTGGCATATCTTTTTCGTATTCAAAAAATACGTGCTCAAATTTTACCTCGCCTTTTACATCTTCGAGCTCATACGCATTATCTGCATCGCTGATTGCCGGCTCAACATCCATAACCTCAAATATTCTTTCAAGATATGCCGCGGTATCAATTACGCTGTTGTAAAGGTTTCCAAGGTTTTGTATAGGTCCCCAGAAGCGGCCGCAGTATGAACCCATGGCAATAATTACACCTACACTGATGCTTTCGCCAAGACTTATGCCGATAAGATACACTGCAGCAGTCGAAAAAGCCGAAATTATCATTGCGGCGGGAAACATTGTGTGCACGATAAGTGAACGGCGCACAAACCATTTTGAACATTCTTTTGCCATTTTATAGGCAATTGAATAGTTTTTTTCTTCGCGGTCAAAAGATTGAGTAACCTTCATACCGTCGATGCTTTCCTGATAATATGCATTGATGTTTGAGTTTTTGTTTGAAAATATGCGGCTTGTTTTTCTTTGGGCGTTTTTTACGATTAATATGTACGTAGAAAACGGGACAAGTCCCACCAAAACAATAAGCGACAGACGCACATGTGTAAAAAACATAAAAAACAAAATAAACACAAGGCTTAAAAGCTCCAAAACAATGTTTATAAGTCCGTTTGAGAAAAAGTCCGCCACAGAGTTTACATAGTTTACAACGCGCACTAAAATCTTTCCGTGCGGGCGTGAGTCATAATAGTCAAATGGAAGCTTTTGCAAATGTTCAAACAAATCGTGGCGTATTTCCGATACGATTTGTTGTCCGGTGGTAGCGCTGATTTTCGCTCTTTTACGCTCGGCAAAAGCTATTGTCACAACAAGAAGATATCCGACAATTCCTGTTATAATAATGCCGGTTATATTTTTTTCGGGCACAAATTTGTCGGTAATAATTCTTAGCATTGATGGAAATGTAAGTCCTGCAAGAATAGCTATTATGCTGAAAATGAGTGCAAGTACCAGTTCTTTTGAATGGCTTTTTATGTACTTTACACTTTTTGAAAAGTGCCTTAGGCTAAATGGTGAGTCAAGTGATTCGTCAACGTCATATTTGTTGCGTTTTTGCTTTGATGATGTATCAGCCATTTTAAAGCACCTCCTCTTTTTCGTTTGCTATGCCTTGTTGCAAACAATATATATCGTAGTAGTAGCCTTTGTTTTTAAGAAGCTCATCGTGTGTGCCACTTTCTGAAATGGTACCGTTTTCAATTATGAAGATTTTGTCTGCGTTTTTAACTGAGGAAATACGCTGCGCAATTATAAATGTGGTATGTGTTCCTTTGCGTTTATTAAGCTGTGATTGTATATATTTTTCCGTTTCCATATCAACCGCTGAGGTCGTGTCGTCCAAAATAAGAATCGGCGTTTCATATGCAAGTGCACGGGCAAGTGCAATGCGTTGCTTCTGACCGCCCGAAAGACCAACGCCACGCTCTCCGACAATGGTGTCATAGCCGTCCGGTGTGCGTTTTATAAAACTGTCTGCATCAGCTGCTTTTGCATAATCAATAACACTTTCTTCGCTCATGTCGGGATTTCCGTAAGCTATGTTTGCATCGATTGTATTTGAGAACAAAAATACGTCCTGCATAGACATACCGATTCTTGCGCGAAGTGCGTTAAGGTCATAGTCGCGAACGTCTACACCGTCAATTTTTATGCTGCCGCCATTAACATCTGCAAAACGAGGCATAAGCATTGCAAGTGTTGATTTGCCCGAGCCTGTGGGGCCCATTATGCCGATTGTCTGTCCCGGCTCGGCCGAGAGCGTTATATCTTTTAAAATGTCGCTTTTTCCATATTTAAAGCTTACATTTTCAAATTCCACTTTTCCTGCGGGAGCATCTGTATCATCGCACGGTATGTAAGCATTTTCTTTGTTTTTAATATCGCAGCGCGCATAATAAAGCTGCATAACCTTTTGAGTAGATGAGAAAAAGCGCTGTGAGTCATTTATAACAATTCCTGCCTGGCGCATAGATTCGTTAACGAGCCAGTTTAGATTATAAAACAGCAAGAATTCGCCGATTGTTATCTTCTCATATACAAGCATGAGGCCGCCAACGATAAAAACTGTAATAAGTACGCCGTTACCGAGTGCGCCGAAGATGGGCCCAAACTTTGCTGCCCATACGCAAGATGCGTCAACGGCTGCGTCACGGTATTTGGTGTTTAGATTATCAAAACGTGAAAGCTCGTGCTCTTCGCGCACAAAGGCTTTGACAACTCTGTTTGCAGCAATTGTTTCCTGCACACGTGCGTTTAAGTGGCTGTTTGTTTCACGAAGATGTGTGTGCAGCGGAGCAGAGGTTTTTCTTACCTTCAGTACAAGATATGTCATAAATGGCGATGCAACAAGCAGAATTGAAGCCAGAAGTGCGTTTGTCGAGTAAAAAACTATGAGGCCCGAAACAAAAAGCACAACGCAGTGAAGCGCAAACGGCATAACCCATGAAACAAAGTGACGCATTATTTCAAGGTCACCGGTGAGGCGCATCATAATGTCGCCTGTGCGGTTTGCTCCAAAAAAGGACGGGGGAAGTGTTTGAAGCTTTTTATAAAGAAAAGTTCTAAAGTTTGCCAAAACGTCGGCAGAGGCGCTGTCTAAAAGCGAGGAGCTTAGATGATGCGCTGCGCTGCGCAAAAACACTACAAGAAGATACATTCCGATAAGAAAATATGCGTTTGACGTATCACCGATTGTAAACACCTGGTCAACAAATTCAGTAATAACCAGAGACGAAAAAAGCACCAAAGGAATAATCACACCGGTATGAAATACCAAGCCGATGAAAAACTTCCATTTGCTGCCTTTCATGTTTTCGAAAATCCACTTAATCTGTGTCATAATCTTTGCCTCCTTTTTTGATAAAACCAAATTAGGAAAGTACTGATTTACGGGCAGTATACTCCCTTAAAATGGATATGTCAACCCCTCTTTTCAAATTAAATATTTCAATTCGGTTACAAATATGATATTTGTAAAAAAGAGTAAAATTAGTTGCAATTTATATAAGAATATGATATGATAAATTAGTATAGTTGTTTGTCTTGATGTGATATTGTACAGAGACAAAAAATACGTTTGAAAAACTGATAAAATTATTTATTGGAGTGAGTTTAATTGATAAAGAGTATGACAGGATACGGTCATGTCGAGGGCATCTATGAGGACAAAAGAATTGTCACAGAGGTGCGCTCGGTAAACCACAGATACGCAGACTATAACATAAAGGTACCGCGCTGCTACGGCTTTTTGGAGGAGGAGGCAAGAAAGTTTGTTTCTGAATACATAAGCCGCGGAAAAGTAGATGTTTATATCTCAGTTGAAAGTTATGGTGACACGGACAAGCAAATCATATTAAACGAGGCGCTTGCCTCAAGCTATATTGATGCTCTTCGCACAATACGAGATACATTTGATGTAAGAGATGATATAAGCGTTTCATCTGTTGCACGTTTTAATGAGATATTTATATCCGAAAGAAAAGAGGAAGATGCCGAGCATATTTGGGAGCTTGTAAAACAGCCTCTCTCAGAAGCAATAGCGCAGTTTATAAGCATGCGTGAGCGTGAGGGAGAGAGAATGCTTGCCGATATAAAAAGCAGAAGTGAGTATATGCTCTCTTTGGTAGAAGAGGTTGAAAAGCGTTCGCCCGAGCGTGTAAAAGAGTACCGAGAAAGACTTTATGCAAAACTTGAGGAAGTGCTTTCCTCATCAAATATTGACGAAACAAGAATTATAACCGAGGCGGCAATATATGCAGATAAAGTCGCAGTTGATGAGGAAACTGTGCGTTTAAGAAGCCATTTTACCGAGCTTGACACGATTTTAGCTTCGGGCGAGCCTGCTGGACGCAAGCTTGACTTTTTGATTCAGGAAATTAACCGTGAAATCAACACGATAGGCTCAAAGGCAAATGACGTTGCTACTGCAAAAATTGTTGTTGATTTAAAAGCGGAGCTTGAGAAAATGCGTGAACAGGTACAAAATATAGAGTAAAATATACACTAAAATTTTTGAAGGATGTGAATGTTTTGAAACTTATAAATATAGGCTTTGGTAACATTGTTGCGGCAAACAGAGTTGTTGCTATCGTAAGTCCTGAGTCTGCTCCGATAAAGAGAATGGTTCAGGAAGCGCGCGATAAGGGCGTACTTATAGATGCTACGTTTGGAAGACGTACGCGTGCAGTTGTTGTAACAGACAGTGAGCATATCGTTTTGTCAGCCCTTCAGCCTGAAACGATTGCAAACCGCTTTGGAGGACAAAGCAGTGCAAATGAGGAGGATCCGGATGACTGATAAGAAAGGACTTTTAATTGTAGTGTCGGGACCTTCGGGTACGGGCAAGGGTACTATATGCAAAGAGCTTGTACAAAAAAGAGATGATGTGTTTTTGTCGGTATCGGCCACTACGCGTAAACCTCGTGAGGGCGAGCAAAATGGCGTACACTATCACTTTTTAAGTGAGGCTGAGTTTGAAAAAAATATTGCAGACGGACAGATGCTTGAACACGCTGTTTTTTGCGGCAATTATTACGGAACACCGAAAAAAGCGGTTGACGAAATGCTCGAAGCGGGCAAAAACGTAATACTTGAAATTGAGGTGCAGGGCGCTATGAAAGTGCGCTCAAAGTATCCAGAGGGAGTGTATGTGTTTGTTCTGCCGCCTTCAATGGACGAGCTGAGACGCCGCCTTACAGGTCGCGGCACGGAAACTGATGAGGTTATTGAAAACAGACTTAAAACAGCGCTAAAAGAGTTTCACTATATAGAAAAATACAATTATACTTTGTTAAACGACGAAGTGGATAAGGCAGTAAAAAGACTTGAGTCAATTATTGATGCGGAACATTGTCGCATTGAAAGAAATATAAATTTTATAGAAGAGGTGTGCAAATTATGATTTATCCCCCAATTGCAGAACTTGTAAAGAGAACAAAAACGAGATATTCACTGGCTATACTTACAGCACGTCGTGCACGTCAGCTTGGCGCAGAAAGCGAAGGCGAATACAGCGGCAAATTCGACGAGGCTATTTTGAAGGCTATTGATGAAATCAACGATGGTAAAGTAACATCAAGACCGAAGAATTACTATTTTGATTATGTAAATTCGGTAAATAGCGATGCTTTAGAGATTAACAATACCGAAATTGAAGAGATAGAAGCAGCTGAAAATGAAATAGCTGATGAGGGCGATGAGCAGTAATATAAAAGGCTTTAGTAAAGTAAAAAAAGGCGGCGATTATTATGCTTAGCGGTAAATGTGTTGTAGTTGGAGTATGCGGCGGTATTGCGGCATATAAAGCTGCATACGTTGTTAGTGCACTTAAAAAGCTTGGTGCAGATGTGCATGTTATTATGACCGAAGCTGCACAGCAGTTTGTTGGAAAAATTACATTTCAAACGCTTTCGCAAAACCTTGTTGTTTGCGATATGTTTGGCGAGCCGAAACGCTGGAATGTAGAGCATATCGAGCTTGCAACTCAGGCGGATTTGATGCTTATTGTTCCTGCTACGGCAAATACAATAGCAAAAATGGCAAACGGTATTGCAGATAATATGCTTACCTGCGTATATATGGCGACAAAGGCAAAGGTGATTATAGCGCCTGCAATGAATAAAAATATGTATGAAAGCGATGCAACCGTAGAAAATATGCAAAAGCTTTCAGAGCGTGGTTGCCGTTTTGTCGATGCAGACGAAGGTTTTCTGGCATGCGCTGCTACCGGCAAGGGAAGACTTGCCGAGCCTGAAAAAATTGTCGAAGCGGTCATCGATGAGCTTGCGTTTGAAAAAGATTTGCGTGCACTTAAGGTGTTGGTGAGTGCAGGCGCAACCCGTGAGGCACTTGACCCTGTACGTTTTATAACAAATCATTCGTCAGGCAAAATGGGATACGCAATCGCACGTGCGGCAAAAAGACGTGGCGCAGATGTTACTTTGGTAAGCGGAAAAACATCGCTTGAGGACATTGAAGGCGTAAATATGGTTAAGGTTGAAAGCGCACGCGAGATGCACGATGAAATCTTAAAAAGAAGTGCAAACTGCGACATAATTATAAAGGCGGCAGCGGTAGCCGATTATGCGCCGGCGAGCGTGAGTGAAAACAAAATCAAAAAGACCGAGTCTGATATGAGTATACAACTTTGCAAAAACCCTGATATTTTATCAGAGCTTGGACAAAAAAAGCCGCAGGGGCAGGTTTTGGTCGGTTTTTGTATGGAAACGCAAAACCTTCTTGAAAATGCGAAAAGCAAGCTTGAGCGTAAAAACTGCGATTTTATAGTTGCAAATAATTTGTTTACAAAGGGTGCAGGCTTTGGCACAGATACAAACACAGTTACGATAATCTCTTCTGACGGAGAGAGTTTTTCGCCCGATAATATGAGCAAGGATGATCTTTCTCACATTATTCTTGATGCGGCGAAAAAGAGATATGATGAGAAAAATATTATGTAGTTTATGATATGGGGGCGTCTATGGTTGTCGGTGTGATAGTTTCAAAAACTGCAAGGCAGGTCGACAGACTTTTTGATTATGACGTGCCCATGTCCTTATGCGGCAAAATACAAATCGGAAGCCGCGTGATAGTTCCGTTCGGAGCAAAAAATATGCTCTGCGAAGGGTATGTTTTTGAGATAAAAGAAAATGGCGGCGGTGGAAAGCTTAAACAGATACAGAGCGTCAAAGATGCTTTGCCGGCATTTGACGAAAAGGGTGCCGAGCTTATAAAGTGGCTATGCGATAAGACCTTGTGCACTCATATAGAGGCAGTGTCGCTGCTTGTTGCGACAGGGACGAACACAAGCTTTGAAAAATGGGTATGTCTTAGTGATATGCCAAAAAATGAGCGCGATGCACTTTTAGAAAAATCGCCTATAAAGCGCGATATTGTAGACGAGATTTTAAAGGCGGGGGAAAAGATGGAATTATCCTCGCTTGTGTCTGTGTGGAAAACGAATATTCGTCCGCATATAAGTGCGCTTGAAAAAAGTGGGATTATAACGATAATTCAAAAGGATAGCGTGAGCGTGAAAGAACGTTTTGTGCGCTACGCTTCGCTTGTGGCAGATGAAAGTGATGCGGCAAAAGCTTATACAGAGCTTGTGAAAAAGGCGCCAAAGCAGGCAAAAATTATTGATGTATTACGCTTAAGCGGTGATATGATACTATCCGACTTACTACGCGTTTGTGATACTACTCATACGAGTGCAAATGCACTTTATAAAAAAGGCATTATCAAAATTTATGAGGCACAGTTAAAGCGTAATCCTAGCGCCAATAAAAATATAGAGTCCGAAACCTTTAAAGAACTGACAAAAGAGCAGCAAAAAGTAAAAGACGCGCTGTGCAGCGCGCTTGAAAAAAGTGAAAGCAAACCGTTTTTGCTGCATGGAGTAACAGGTTCGGGCAAAACTGAGGTATATATGCACCTTATCGCACATGCCATAAATCTTGGTAAAACGGCGATTGTGCTTGTGCCGGAAATATCCTTAACGCCGCTTATGACAAAGCGTTTTATTTCGCGATTTAAAGACAGAGTTGCGATACTTCACAGCGCACTTTCGCTTGGTGAGCGCTATGACGAATATATGCGTATAAAACGAGGCGAGGTCGATGTGGTAGTCGGCGCAAGAAGTGCTATCTTTGCACCGCTCGATAATATAGGTGTAGTTATAATCGATGAAGAGCATGAAAACACATACAAATCGGAGATGTCGCCACGCTATCACGCCCGTGATGTAGCGATAAAGCGAGCACAGCAATACGGAGCGCTTGTGGTTTTGGCATCTGCAACACCCAGCATAGAAAGTTATTATAAGGCAAAAACGGGTGAATATCAGGTTTTAGAG
Organism: Candidatus Aphodoplasma sp.; assembly: GCA_045592745.1. Taxonomy (GTDB): domain Bacteria; phylum Bacillota; class Clostridia; order UBA1381; family UMGS1253; genus Aphodoplasma. Next base: position 91,341 of record JAZNVH010000011.1, read on the forward strand.
CTTAATGAGAGAATAAACAAAAGAAAAATGCCCACAGTATATGTGGTGGATATGAGAAAAGAGCTTGAAAACGGAAACAGGTCAATGTTTAGTGATATGCTTTCGCATGAGCTTTTATATAATATAGAACATAACGAGCAGAGCATTTTATTTTTAAACAGACGCGGATTTTCTACGTTTGTATCATGTCGAAGCTGTGGCTATGTGGCAAAATGCCCACATTGTAATATATCACTTACGTATCACAGAAACAAAAACACACTTGAATGTCATTACTGCGGATATACGCAGGAAAATTATACAATTTGCCCCGAGTGTAACAGCAGATATATAAAATATTTCGGAGCGGGCACGCAAAAGCTTGAAGAGGAGCTTAAAAACAAATTCGAAGGCGTCAGCACGGTAAGAATGGATTTTGATACAACGATGACAAAAAGTGCTCACGAAAAGCTTCTTTCAAAATTTGAAAATGAAAAAGCAGACGTTTTAATCGGTACACAAATGGTGTCAAAGGGACTTGATTTTGAAAATGTAACGCTTGTTGGAGTTGTGGCGGCAGATGCGTCGCTTTATATAGACGACTACAAAAGCGGCGAACGAACCTTTAACCTTATAACGCAGGTGTGCGGACGTGCAGGACGAGGCAGCCTTGAGGGGCGTGCGATAGTGCAGACATATACGCCCGAGCACAGTGCGATAATACATGCAAAAAACCACGATTATAAGGGCTTTTATGAAGATGAAATAAAGCTTCGCGAGGCGATGAATTATCCGCCGTTTTGTGAGCTTATATCAATAATAATAACGGGTAAAAATGAAAAAGAAGCGGATGAGTGTGCAAAGACTCTTGCGTCAAGGCTAAGCATAAAGCTTAAAAACGAATGCAAACAAAAGACGTTGCTTCTTGGGCCGAGCGTTGCGTCGATATCGAAAATAAAGGATAAATACCGTTACAGCATAGCGATAAAATGTGAAGGTGCAGACGGACTTAATGATATTTTAAAATCCGTTATGAATGATTTTAGACTCAGTGCTCAGAGTAAATATATAAATGTTTCAATTGACAAAAATCCGAACAGCTTATCATAAAAAATGATGGAGGAGAAAAAAATGGCTATAAGAAATATACGTGAAGAGGGCGACGAAATCTTAAGAAAAACGAGCCGCGAGGTAACGGTTTTTGATGAAAAGCTCGCCACACTTATTGATGATATGTATGATACAATGTATCAGGCCAACGGAGTAGGTCTTGCGGCGGTGCAGGTCGGAATATTAAAGCGCGTCGTTGTAGTTGATACGCGTGAGGAGGGTGAAAAGCTTGAGCTTGTAAACCCCGAGATTATATCTAAAACGGGCAGTCGTGAGGTTGCAGAAGGATGTCTTAGTGTTCCCGGTTTGCGAGGATATGTTGTGCGTCCTGAAAAGGTTACTTTAAAGGCGCAGGACAGATTTGGCCAGTGGCATGAATACAGCGCCGAAGGACTTTTGGCACAGGCTTTTTGTCATGAAACAGAGCATCTTGACGGTGGTTTGTTTATTGACAAAGTCACAGAATATATTGACGATGAAGATGACGAATAAATGCATAACGAAATTTTGCGATAAGAGGTAGACTATATGAGAGTATTATTTATGGGGACGCCCGATTTTGCCGTAGGGTGTCTAAAGGCGCTTTGCGAAAATGGTTTTGACGTTTGCGCCGCGGTAAGTCAGCCCGACAAGCCAAAAGGCAGAGGGCACAAATTACAGCCGACGCCCGTACATGAGTATGCCGATAGCGTGAATATACCGGTTTATCAGCCTGAAAAGATAAAAAACGGCGAGCTTATGGATGTATTAAATGAAACAAAGCCTGATGTAATTATTGTAGTTGCATATGGAAAGATTTTGCCGGAATATATATTAAATTACCCAAAATACGGCTGCATTAATGTGCACGCATCGCTTCTTCCGAAATACAGAGGCGCAGCGCCGATACAAAGATGCATAATAGACGGTGAAAAACAAACGGGAGTTACGACGATGTATATGGAAAAAGGCCTTGATACAGGAGATATGATACTTAAAAAGGCGATAGATATTGACGAAGAGGAGACGGCGGCGACGCTTCATGACAAGCTTATGAACCTTGGCGCACAGGCGCTAATAGAAACGCTTCAAATGGTAAAAGAGGGCAGAGTAAAAGCTGAAAAACAGGATGATACAAAAAGCTGTTATGCGTCGATGATTGATAAGGCGAGCGCACTTGTTGACTGGAAAAAAAGCGCAAAAGAAATTGCAAATCTTGTGCGCGGTATGAATCCTTATCCATTTGCTTATACTTATTATAATGATAAAATGATGAAAATTGGTCAGGCACAGGCAATAGATGCACAAAAAGCAGGTGCGTGCGGAGAAATATTAAGCGTATCAAAAGACGGCATTGTCGCAGCGTGTGGTGAGGGAAGACTTCTTATAAAAATGGTGCAGTTTGAAGGTAAAAAAATGATGAGTGTGCGAGATTATCTGGCGGGACACTCGGTTGATACAGGGGTAATTTTGTCAGAAACGAGAAAGGAAGACTAATATGTATTATCCAATGTATGATGGCACATATTTTATATATGTACTAATACCTCTTTTAATTTCAATATGGGCAAGTTCAAGGGTTAATTCAACATTTAGAAAATTTTCAAAATATTCAAATGAGCGTGGCCTTAGCGCATCGCAGGTTACAAGAATGATACTTGACAATGGTGGACTGACTAATGTGTCGATAGAGCGTGTGTCAGGAGAGCTTACAGATCATTATGATCCGCGCACAAATACGATAAGGTTGTCGCAGAGCGTGTATGATTCAACATCTGTGGCGGGAATTGGTGTTGCTGCGCACGAAGCGGGCCATGCGTTTCAGCACGCGAAGGGATATATTCCCATAAAGATTCGAAATTCTCTTGTGCCCGTGGCAAATCTTGCATCACGTCTGGCAATGCCGCTTATACTTTTGGGCTTTTTTATGGAGCTTGGCGGTCTTGTGAGCGGAGCGATTATTTTATACAGTGCAGTAGTGCTTTTCTCGCTTATAACGCTGCCTGTTGAGTTTAATGCTTCAAGACGTGCGCTCAGAGTGCTTGATGAATATGGAATTTTGACAAATGAAGAAAACAGCGCAGCAAAAAAAGTGCTTGGTGCGGCGGCTATGACATACGTTGCATCAATGCTTGTCGCTCTTGGCAGCTTTCTTCGTGTGCTTGCGCTTTTCGGAAGGCGTCGCGATTGATAAATCACCAGTCATATAAAGGAATAATTTATGGAAAAAATGAAGATAAGTGCACGTCTGTGTGCATATAAAATACTTTATAAAATTGAAAACGAAAACAGCTTTTCAAATATGGCGCTAAAAGAAGGACTGTCAGCTTCTTTGCTTGAAGGAGCCGACAGACGGTTGGCAGCGTCGATAGTGTATGGCTGTGTAAAATACAAAAGATACCTTGATTATATTATATCGCAATTTTCGAGTGTGAAAATAAAAAAGCTTTCGAGCAATGTTTTGATACTACTTCGTATGGGTGTGTATCAGATTGTAAAGCTTGACCGTGTGCCAGACAGCGCTGCAGTAAACGAAAGCGTCAAGCTTGCACAAAAGTATGCGTATCGTTCAAAAGGACTTATAAATGCTGTTTTAAGAAAAGTATCCAGTCAAAAGGATAATATAAAAATGCCTGTTGATTTAAAAGAAAGGCTAAAAGTGGAGCAGTCTTTTCCTGATGCGATTGCGGATATATTAATAGAAGAGCACGGAATAGAGAATGCAGGCGAGCTTATGCGTGCATTAAATGAAAATGCACCGCTTAGTGTGCGTGTAAACACGCTTAAAACAGATGTGCAAAGCCTAAAACAAATACTTTCAGAAGAAGGGGTAAGCGCAAAAGAGTGCGATGTAGATAATATGCTTGTGCTTGAGGGCGTAAGTGATATAGCATCGCTTGACAATTATAAAAAAGGTTTGTTTACGCCTCAGGGTATTGGTTCATATTTTGCTTCGCTTATCCTTGCGCCAAGAAAGGGTGAGTGCGTAATAGATGTATGTGCAGCGCCCGGCGGAAAAAGCACGCACATAGGTGAAATTATGGAAAATGACGGAGTTATACATTCGTTTGACATACATAAACACCGCGCAGAACTTATAGAAAACAGTGCCAAGAGACTTGGGATTAATATTATAAAAACAAAAGTGGTAGATAGTTCGGAGTTTATGAGTGAGTATTCCGAGATAGCAGATTGTGTTCTTGCAGATGTCGTTTGCAGCGGACTTGGTGTTATACGAAAAAAGCCCGATATAAAATGGAGCTTTGATGTAGACAAGCTTGAAGAGCTTACACAGCTTCAGTACAAGATTTTATCGTCGGCAAGCAGATATGTAAAAAAGGGTGGCAGCCTTGTTTACAGTACATGCACAATTACAAAACAGGAAAATATGGACGTTGTAGGCCGCTTTCTAAAGGAAAATGGCGATTTTGTCCTATGTCCGTTTGATGATATATTACCAGAAGAGTATATAAAGCCAAGTGCAAAAGAGGGATATATACAGTTTTACCCTCATATAGACGGGGTTGATGGATTTTTTATATGCAAATTAAAAAGGAAGTAGCTATAATGCAGGATTTAAGAAGTCTTACATATACAGAACTTGAAAAATTTATATCAGATATCGGTGAGGCACGCTTTCGGGCAGGACAGATTTTTTCGTGGCTACACCAGAAGGGTGCACAAAGCTTTGACGATATGACAAATCTGTCAAAGTCATTAAAGGAAAAGCTTTCGGCTGTTTCATATATAAGTGGCGCACATATAGAAGAAAAATATGTTTCAAAAATCGATGGCACTGTCAAATATCTTATAGGCTTTGATGACGGTGAATGTGTAGAAACTGTTATAATGCGCTATCACCACGGAATTACGGCGTGTATATCCTCGCAGGTAGGCTGCAGGATGGGCTGTAGATTCTGCGCTTCGACAATCGGAGGGAAAAAGCGTGATTTGCTTGCGGGAGAGATAATTCTTCAGCTTATACTTGCACAAAACGATATTGGTGAGCGCATATCGAATATTGTAATGATGGGCATCGGTGAGCCGCTTGACAATTTTGAAAATGTAAAACGATTTTTGATAAATGTAAACGATGAACGTGGATTAAATATCGGTTATCGCCATATTTCGCTTTCGACGTGCGGCGTTGTACCGGGGATTGATGAGCTTTCGAAAATGAATATTCCGATTACGCTTTCAATTTCTCTTCACGCACCAAATGATGAGATAAGAAAAAGGACAATGCCTGTTAACAATCGCTGGCCAATTGAAGAGCTTTTAGCGGCGTGCAAACGTTATCAGGCGGTCACAACAAGGCGTATTTCTTTTGAATATGCAATGATTGACGGTGTAAATGACAGTGTGGATAATGCGCGTGAACTTGCAAAGCGTCTTTGTGGCATAATGTGTCATGTGAATTTGATACCTGTAAACAATGTAGCTGAGCGCGATTATAAAAAGAGTAGTATGGGCACAATTAAAAATTTTATAAAAACTCTTGAAGATGCCGGAATTGTTGCAACAGTGAGACGCGAGCTTGGGTCGGACATTTCGGCTTCGTGCGGACAGCTTCGTCAAAAGAGATTGGGATAATGTTTAATAAATAATTTTAGCAAGATTGGAGGGGATGATTATGATATCAGCTTTTGAAAGTGATATTGGACGCATAAGAGGAGAAAATCAGGATTTTTGCTATTCATTTTCTTTAAAAGGTGCGCTTTTTGCAATTGTAGCTGATGGCATGGGTGGCTCAAATGGTGGCGCTGTGGCAAGCAAAATTGCCGTAGAGGCAGTGAAGAAAACGATTGAGCAAAACTATGAGGCGTCAATGAGCAAAGCCTCGCTTGTAGATATGCTTACTACAGGCGCGCGCGTGGCAAACGCAGATGTTTTGGATTATGCATCAAAATATTCATCGCTCGATGGAATGGGAACGACTTTGGTTGTGGCGGCTGTGCGCACTGATAAAGCCGTAATACTGAATATAGGCGACAGCAGAGCTTATTTTGTATTCAATGACAGAATAGAGCAGATAACAAAGGACCAGTCATATGTGCAGCAGCTTGTTGACAAAGGACAGATAAGCGCCGAGGAGGCTAAAAATCATCCTAAAAAGAATATGATACTGCAGGCAGTTGGAGCGGAAGAGGCGGTTTTTCCCGACATATATGAAATTGATTATAGCGGTGAAACGATTCTTTTGTGCTCGGATGGACTTTACAATAAGGTTTGCGCGGATGATATAATAAGAGTTGTAAACGATGAAAGCCTTTCGCCCAAAGATAGCGTAAAAAAGCTTATACATATAGCAAACGACGCGGGCGGTGAAGATAATATAAGTGCGGTTTTGATAATGTGCGATTAGGCATAGTTTCTTTTGATTAAAAGAGAAAGGGATGGCTTTATGATAAACGAAAATATACATATCGGTACGCTTCTTGACGGACGATACGAAATAATAGAAAAAATAGGTACGGGAGGAATGGCAGAGGTATATAAGGCGAAGTGCCTTCTTCTTAACAGACTTGTGGCAATAAAGGCTCTTAAGTCTGAGTTTTCCGGCGATGAGGATTTTGTACATCGTTTTGAGGTTGAGGCACAGGCTGCGGCAAGCCTTTCGCATCCCAACATTGTATCTGTATACGATGTTGGTACGGGCTTGGGAAGAAATTATATTGTTATGGAGCTTGCAGAAGGTATTACACTCAAGGAATATATCGCAAAAAAAGGTGCTCTTGAATGGAGAGAGGCGGCAGCTTTTGCGGCACAGATTTGCTCGGGACTTGAGTGTGCACATAAAAAAGGCATTGTTCATCGCGATATAAAGCCTCATAATATTATAATAACAAAAAACGGTGTTGCAAAGGTAACCGATTTCGGTATTGCACGTGCGGCGACTTCGTCTACTATGGTTGCTGACAGCTCGGTAATCGGCTCGGCTCATTATTTGTCACCCGAGCAGGCGCGCGGCGGTTATACTGATGCAAAAACTGATATATACTCCGTGGGAATTACCCTTTATGAAATGCTTACAGGACGCGTTCCGTTTGACTCGGAAAGTGCTGTTTCGATTGCTATGATGCATGTGTCGGAAAAGCCGGCGTTGCCAAGGGTTATCAATCCTGACATTCCCGAGGATATAGAAAAAATAACGCTAAAGGCTATGAGTAAAGAGCAGAATATGCGTTATCAGAGTGCGGGAGAAATGGTAGAGGACATTAATGCTGCGTTGGCGAATTTGCCAATCTCGGCATTTGACGGTTTTGATGATACAAAGATATCACGCCAAGAAGGTGATAATATGTCAAAGCGCAGAGGAAGCGCAGCTGCTGCTAAAGGTAAAAGAGGCAAAAAATCCGGCAAAGAAAAGACAGTATATACAAAGAGCGAAAAACGTATGGTAGCTCTTGCGGTGCTTGCTGCCATCGTACTTCTTGGTATTGTAGGTATTGCGTTTATGTCGTTTTTTGGTGGCTTTGGTTCGTCACAGTGGGACGAAACTGTTGTGCCTGCAATTGAAGGACAAAAACTTGAAGAGGCTCAAAAGCTATTGAAACAGGCAAAGCTTGAGATTGATGTTGAGGAGCAGATTGCTTCTACACAGTACGAAAAGGATATTATAATCTCGCAGGAGCCTGCTGCAAACAGAAGCGTGAAAAAAGGTTCGAAGGTAAGAGTAAAGGTTAGCATAGGTATTGGCTCGCAGGCTTTGGTACCGAATGTGGTAAGCTATGAAAAAGAAAGCGCAAAAGCTATGCTTGAGCAAGCCGGATTTGTTGTTGTAGTTACAGAAGAGGAAAATGAGAGCGTGCCTGTAGGCAGTGTAATAAGACATGTTCCTACTCCGGGAAGCGAAGCGAAAACAGGTGACACAATACGCCTTTATGTAAGCGCAAAGGTAAAGATGGAACAGGCGAGTGTGCCAAATGTACTGGGCAAGTCTTTGGCACAGGCGAAAAACGATATTGAAAATGCAGGCTTCGTGGTAGGCAATGTTGTGGAGGTCGAATCGGAAAAAAGTGTTGGAAGTGTAATAGAGCAAAGCCCCGAGGCAAATGAAATGGCGGATAAAAAGAGTGCGATAGCACTTACTGTGAGTAAGGGGACAACCTCTACGCCAACACCTGCGCCGAAGGTTAAAACAATAAGTCTTCCAGTGCCGCAGAACAAAGAATCTACACAAATACGAATAGTTGCAAACGGAAAACAGATACACGATGCACTTCATCATAAAAACGAGATAAGCTTTGATATACAGGTGACGGGCAGAAGCAGTGCTACGCTCGAGATTTATCATGATGGAAACCTTGTAGGAACACAAACTATTAATTTTTAGGGGGCATTTTTACGACAGGAGTAATCGTTAAAGGAATAGGCGGTTTTTACTATATTAAGGCGCACGGTGAGCTTTATGAATGTAAGGCGCGCGGAAAATTCAGAAAAGACGGCATAGTTCCTATGGTGGGTGACTATGTTGATATTGAAATAAAAAATGGCAAGGGCAGTATAGAAAACATTCATAAGCGTACATCGATGCTTATACGTCCTGCCGTAGCAAATATAAATCAGCTTGTTGTGGTTTGTGCTCTTGCATCGCCGCAGCCGCACCCTGCTTTGATTGACAGCTTTCTTATTATGGGGCGTCATAGCGGGCTTGATACAATTTTGTGCTTTAATAAATCGGATTTGGAGCATTCAAAAGAAATAAAAAAAGCATATCAGGATGCGGGTTGTAAAATTGTTGTTACGAGCACGCAGACGGGTGAGGGCGTCGACGAATTAAGAGAGCTTCTGCCTGGAAAAATAACAGCGTTTGCAGGAAATTCAGGCGTGGGAAAATCAAGTCTTTTAAATGCACTCGGTGTTTCGTATGAGCTTGAAACTGGTGCTGTGAGCAAGAAAATTCAGCGCGGACGCCACACGACTCGCCATGTGGAGCTTTTAGAGCTTGAAAACGGGGCGTTGGTGCTTGATACGCCGGGATTTTCAAGCTTTGAGATGCCAAGGATACGCGCAGGAGAGCTTGAAAACTATTTTGCCGAATTTGAGCCATATCTGGGAGGATGTAAATTCCGTGGATGCTCACATACGAGTGAGCCGGGATGCGCGGTTATTGAGGCGGTTTGTGAAGGTAAGATTTCAAAAATGCGCCACGAAAGCTATAAAAGCCTTTATGAAGAGCAAAAAAAGCTTAAAGACTGGGAAATATAGGATGTAAGTTTATAATCAAAGGAGAAAGAAAAATGATAAAAATTGCACCATCTATTTTGTCGGCAGATTTTTCGTGCTTAAAAGAGCAGATTGCACAAATTGAAAAAGGCGGGGCAAAGTATATTCATATAGACGTAATGGACGGGATGTTTGTACCCAATATTACGATGGGGCCTGTTGTTATAGAAAGCATACGAAAGCATACAGACCTTGTTTTTGATGTTCATTTAATGATTGAAGAGCCTGAAAGATATATAAAGGAGTTTGCCGAGGCTGGTGCAGATATTATAACCGTTCATATTGAGGCAACGAAGGATATTCGCGGCTGTATAGAAAAGATAAAAAGTTTTGGAATACGTGCAGGGGTATCAATAAAGCCTGCTACGCCCGTAAGCGCAATTAAAGATATATTAAATGAGCTTGATATGGTGCTTGTAATGTCGGTTGAGCCGGGATTTGGCGGGCAGAAATATATTGAGAGTGCTGATGAAAAGCTTAGTGAGTTAAAAAAGCTTATGCCTGCAGGAGCAGATATTTCAGTTGATGGCGGAATAAAGCTTGATAATATTGACCGTGTGATTAAAAACGGTGCAAATACTGTTGTTGCAGGAAGCGCGGTTTTTGGCGCAGAAGATATTGAAAAGCAGACAAGACTTTTTGTAGAAATTGCAGATAAAATAGAGGCGCAGTGCATATGAGAGCGGTTATAATTTGTGGCGGTGATATAGGAAATTATGAGCGTGCGGCGGCGTGTATAAAAGCTGATGATATGATTATATGTGCAGACTCGGGATACGCTCATGCAAAGAAAATGGATATTAAACCCGATGTTGTGCTTGGCGATTTTGATTCATACAAAAAAGATGAGGTCATTTGTGATGATATAAAGATTTATCCGTCAAAAAAAGACTTTACCGACTCAGAAATTGCCGCAGATTATGCGCTTAAAAACGGAGCAGACGAAATTTTGTTTTTAGCATCTACGGGAGGGCGTCTTGACCATACGCTTGCCAATATATATCTTTTAAAAACAATGGCGCAAAAGGGTGTTTTGGCAAGTATTTTCGACGGCACAGCAACAACGTATTATTCGGATGATGAAACTGTATTAAAGGGTAAAAAAGGAGATTTATTATCGCTTATTCCGTTTTCAGAGGTGGCTGATATCACTACATGGGGTCTTGAATATGCTCTGTCAAATCAGCCGCTTCCAAGCACAGGAATAAGCAATGTGTTTATAGGCGATAAGGCAAAAATACAAATCGGTTCGGGAGAGGCGATTGTTATATACATACCAAAGGAAAATGCATATTGATATGTCAGATATTGGTTTGTGTCGCAAAAGAAGACTGTGATGAAACAAATTTGTTTTGTCACAGTCTTTTTTTGTACTATTGCTACATAGGTGCAAAATGCACGAAAACTTTGCGCAAAAATTGTGTAATATCACATATGGCAAAAAATTTTTAAAAAAAATTTAAAAAAATTTTAAAAAAACTATTGAAAAACATACGTAAATCGTGTAAAATTTGAGTTACAAAGGGAAAAATGTGTTATAAAGTGGTTGCAAGTGGTTAAAAACTATGTTAAAATAGTATTACAATCACCCAAAGTGAGGTGAAAGGGCTTGTTTATAGG
>JAZNVH010000012.1:0-56799 GCA_045592745.1 Candidatus Aphodoplasma sp.
TATTGAGCAGATTACATATTTAATGTTTATACATGACCTTGATGCAACAGACAATACCAGAGCCAAAGAATGTGAAATGCTGGGTATTCCTCATAAGAGCATCTTTGCAGGTGATATTCAAATCGGTGAGCGTAAGGTTGACGGCGAAATGCTGAAATGGTCTAAATTTAAAGACCTTCCTGCCTCACAGATGTATTCTGTAGTTCAGGAATTCGTATTCCCATTTATTAAAAATCTCCACGCAGACAAGGACAGCGCATATTCAAAATATATGGATGATGCCATCTTTAAGCTGCCTACACCGCTTGTTCTTGATAAAGTTGTTTCAAGCCTTGATAATATCTATGAACTAATGAAAAAGTCAGACGATACAGATGTGCGAGGCGATGTGTACGAGTATCTGCTTAACAAAATTGCACAGTCAGGCTTGAATGGTCAGTTCAGAACACCAAGACATATTATCAAAATGATGGTTGCTATGATGCAGCCGAAACCAGATGATGTTATCTGTGATCCTGCTTGCGGTACAAGTGGATTCTTGGTATCTGCCGGTGAGTATTTGAAAGAAAATCACAAAGAAGAAATATTCTTCAACAAACAGAAAAAAGACCATTATATGAATTCTATGTTCTATGGTTACGATATGGACAGAACAATGCTTCGTATTGGTGCCATGAATATGATGACACACGGAATTGACAGTCCGTTTATTGAATACCGTGACAGCTTGTCCGACCAGAATGCCGACAGAGAAAAATATTCTCTTATCCTTGCAAATCCACCATTTAAGGGTAGCCTTGATGCAGATATTGTATCTGCTGATTTGCTTAAGATGTGCAAAACCAAGAAAACAGAGCTTTTATTCCTTGCTCTGTTCCTTCGTATGCTTAAAATCGGTGGCAGATGTGCCTGCATCGTTCCCGATGGTGTGCTTTTTGGCTCATCAACTGCGCATAAGGCAATCCGTAAGGAGATTATAGAAAATACCCGCCTTGAGGCTGTTGTTTCTATGCCCTCGGGCGTGTTTAAACCCTATGCAGGTGTTTCAACCGCTATCCTTGTGTTTACTAAAACAGGTCACGGCGGAACAGATAAGGTATGGTTTTATGATATGAAAGCAGACGGTTTCAGCCTTGATGATAAGAGGATGCCTGTAGCTGAAAATGATATCCCCGACATAATTGAAAGATACCATAATCTTGATAAAGAGGCAGACAGAGCAAAGACGGAACAGAGTTTCTTTGTGGACAAGCAGGATATTGTAAATAATGACTATGACCTATCTATCAATAAATATAAAGAAACAGAATATGTACCTGTGGAATATCCTTCAACAACTGAAATTATGGCAGAGCTCCACGAACTTGAAATGGAAATAACCAAAGGTTTGGCGGAATTGGAGGAAATGCTGTGAAATTAGGAGATGTATGTAAATTTATAAATGGTGACAGGGGGAAAAACTATCCTTCGCAACACGATATTAGTAATAACGGCGAAGTTCCTTTTATAAATGCTGGTCATATTGTCGAGGGAAATATAGATTTATCAGCTATGAATTATATATCCTTAGAAAAATATACTCAATTAAATTCGGGCAAAATTAAAGAAAATGATATACTATATTGTTTAAGAGGATCTCTTGGGAAAAAAGCATTAGTAAGAAATATATCAGTAGGTGCTATTGCTTCATCTTTAGTTATTATACGACCTGATACTGAGAAAGCAGATAGCGAGTATTTGTTTTATGCATTAGAATCACCGACTGTGCAAAAGCAAATGTTACAAGCAAACAATGGTAGTTCTCAGCCTAATTTGTCCGCAAAAAGTGTAAGTGAATATGAGTTTTTGTTGCCGAATATAAAAGCACAACGAGAAGTTGTAGCCAAAATGCAACATGTCAATAGACTAATAGTTTGCCGAAAAAAACAACTTTCAAAACTGGACGAGCTTGTCAAAGCACGATTTGTCGAACTCTTTGGGGAGCCAATGACCAACAGCAAAGGACATATACTAAAAAAGTATGGTGACCTATTTGAACTAAATGCGGGTGGAACTCCATCAAAGCAAAAGTCTGAATATTGGGATAACGGTACAATCTCTTGGATTGGCTCAAATATGTGTCAAAATACTGTTATCTACGAAAATGATGGAAATTACATTACTGAGGAAGGGCTTAAGTATTCTTCGGCAAGAATGTTCCCTATTGATACTGTACTAATCGCTTTAGTTGGTGCTACAATCGGCAAAACTGCTCTGTTAAAGTTTGAAACAACAACCAACCAGAATGTTTTAGGGGTAAGAGGAATTAGAGAAAACGGTTATACACCAGAGTTTATTTTCTATTACACACAGGGACTTTACCAAAAGTTTCTCAATATCGGTGATGGTGGATTTGCTATGGCATCAAAAGGATTTATTAGTGAGTTGCCAGTACCAGTTGTTGATTTAGCACTGCAAGAACAGTTCTCAGCCTTCGTTGAACAGACTGACAAATCAAAATTGGAAGTACAAAAAAGCCTTGAAAAACTGGAACTTCTTAAAAAAGCACTAATGCAAAAATATTTTGGGTAGGTGAAGAAATTACATGAATATTACTTTTTTAATAGGCAATGGGTTTGACCGAAATTTAGGTCTTGCTACTGCATATTCTGACTTCATAAAAGAATACAAAAAAGTAGAAGGAACAACGGAAACATTACAGAAATTTAATAAACACATAAAAGAAAATGAAGAAATGTGGTCTGTGGCGGAAATAGCACTTGGTAAATTTACAGAAGAATTTGAGATGGGAGATGCAGAAAAATTTTCAGAATGTCATGCGGATCTATGTGAGTCATTAGCTACATATTTAAAAAAACAAGAAGAACGAATAGACTATAAATTTTCAAAAGAAAAAATTGAAAAAGCATTTAGCAAAATTAATGAAATTATAAAATCTTTTCCTGTTGAAGAATATGCAAATATATATGAATTATATAAAAAGAAGCAAAACGAATATATTAAATTTAATTTTATAACATTTAACTATACTCAAACAGTTGATAAATGTGTAGAAATACTCAGGCAAACACCGGGAATATTGGGAAGTCATACTTTCAAAAATGAAAAGTTAACTCATATTTTGGGAGACATAATTCATATTCATGGCACTGTTGATAAAGAAATGATATTTGGAGTTAATGATGATACACAGATATCTAAAAATGAAATATTTGACTGTGAAGACGGAGATTTGTATAAAGGACTTTTGATAAAACAAACTGCAAATGCATCATATTTAGAAAATACTGATTCAAAAGGTGCTAGAGTTATAGATGAGAGTCATATTATATATGTTTATGGTATGTCAATCGGGCAGACAGACAAATTATGGTGGGACAGAATTTGTAAATGGTTAAATGCTAGCGGCGAACGTCATTTGATTGTTTATAAATATGAGGCACCAGCAAAAGGTGTTTTTCCAATTAAATATCAACTGTTTGAGCGCAGAAGTAGAAAAGAAATTACTTCATATTGTGATCTTGATATAAATGCGAAAACCAACATAGAAAAAAGAATTCATATAGCAACAGATAATATTTTTGATGAGATTAAAAACATTGCAGAAGATAGTGTAGCTAAAGAACTACATAAAAAGATTGAAAAAATGATTTCCGTTAGTTGAGGTGATGGTATGAATAATATTGAATTTAAAGTTGATGTAGAACCGAAGGATGACTATGGTAAAGCAAAAAAGTTGCTGTATGAAACTGACATAGCAATAGGAAATCTTCCGCCGCAGGACCGGGATAATTTACTTGCAGAATATTTGCAATATAAAGGTATGTTTGGGTTATTTCAAGAAATTCGAAGGTTTTTTGGTAGGTGAAGAAATGTATAAAAGAATACAAAAGCTTAGACGATTTTTAACATTAGTTTTCAGTATAGTGTCGATAATTGCATTTTACTTTTCTTGGAGACTATCATTACAAGAAAATAGTAAAAATCTTTTATGGATTTCTAATTTATTGATGGGTGTTGGTGCAAGTTTTTTTGCAAGTATTTTATATACTATTTTTAATGAATCAACAAAAAGAAAATATCAAAGTTTTGTGGATGAAAGCAAAGCAAAGAGAGAAATAGTGTTTGCATATTATAAAAATATTGACATGGGTTATTCAGAAAGTGAAGAAACATTTAAAGAAGCGGACTATAATAGGACTTTTAGATGGGGGTTATATTTTTACGAAAAGATTAATACCGTATGCAACACATTAAAAACTATTCAGCAATATGAACACAAGTTAGTGAATGACAATGATACCAATTCTTTTCTTTCAAAGGCTCAGGAAAAATATAGTGACTTTTTAAATATAATAAAATCTAAAGAAGAAAATTGTTCAAAAGAAATTGCCGAAAAAATAATAATAAATTTAAAAGAAACTTATGAGTTATATTGCGAAATTTATGGTTCGGTATTACATAACGCTACTGAATTAGAGATAATTAACGATAATTATAAATTACAGTAAAAACTACTAATGAAAACAGTTTTTGGCTGGGTGGGGGTGTAATCATGTGTGATAAAATGACCTTAGAGCAATCAAAAAGTTTTATGCAAAAAAATTGCTTTCTAATTGCAAAAGGCATTACAAGAGGCGAAATTTGTTATGTTTTGAATGCTATTTTAACAAAATATAATGATAGCTACATAATGAAAAGCATTTTGGAAAATCCTGATTCTAGTTTGGAAGAAAAACAAATCGCTACACACAAACAATTAGAAGCAGAATTTATGGAAATTCAATATGAAATGCTTGATAAAAAGTTTTATATATCTATGAAAGAAAATATTTTAACAAAGATAGTTAACTATAATTTATGTGAACAAATAAAGCAAAGTTTTATATCTTTTGAAAACGAACTATATTATCCATGTGTATGTGGTTTGCTTCCCATATTTGAAGGTGTAATTGTGGATTCTAAATCTGTAAAAACATATAAATGGGAAAATATAGAGGAAAGTTTCAAGAAAAAGTATAAAACATATTTCAACAATAACAATGAGAACAATTTAGAAGAATACACAATCAGACTGATATCAAAAATATTAACAGAAACATTTGATTTTGATAAAATTGAGCCAGATGAACTAAACAGACACTGGTTGTTGCACGGAAGAGCTGAAAGGGTACCAACAAAGTCAGATTGTTTAAAACTGTTTAATATTATTGAATTAGTGCTTGATATAAAGCATAAAAACCCATTGAAACAAGCACAAAAATAGAGGTGAAACAAATGACAAACTTTGATTTCTTAAAATCTGATCCGCAATTTGCCACATTTGCAGATGTGGCTATTTCTGCTGAAAAGATTTTGAATATTGATGTAGCAGCATCTGTGCTAAATTGCCGCAGAGCGATGGAGTTTGCGGTGAAATGGATGTATTCTGTTGATAAGGATTTGGAAATGCCTTATGACACCACCTTGGTTGCTTTAATGAGCACCGAGGAATTTCGTGATGTTGTAGGTAATGACATATATAGAAGAATGGATTTCATCCGCAAAGCCGGAAACATTGCGGCTCATGGCGGAAAGAAAATATCAATGGAACAGGCAAAACTTTGTATTGAAAATCTTTATTATTTCCTTGACTATGTTGCGTATTGTTATGGCAAGGACTATGTAGAAGGACAGTTTGATGCAAGTCTTTTGGAACTTACCACAGAAGAAGCATTGTCATTTGTTACCGATAAGACCGTTGACCTTGAAAGCCTAATGGCTGAAAACAAGGCATTAAAGGATGAGCTTACTGCACGTCGTGCCGAGCAACAACAGACTTATGTTCCAAAACCGCTTGATTTATCTGAGTTTAAGACAAGGAAGATTTACATAGATACCATGCTTCAGGAGGCGGGTTGGATTGAAAACGAAACTTGGATAAACGAAGCCCCACTTCCGGGCATGCCCAACAAATCCGAAGTCGGATATGCGGACTATGTTTTATATGACGATACACATAAACCGCTTGCAGTTGTTGAAGCAAAACGCACTTGTAAAGATGTGGCAGTTGGCAGACAGCAGGCAAAGCTCTATGCAGACATTTTAGAAAAACAGTACGGCAGAAGACCAGTTATATTCTTAACTAATGGTTTTGAAACAAGGATTGATGATGGTCAGTATCCTGAAAGAAAAGTTGCAACTATTTATTCAAAACGTGATTTGGAGAAGATGTTCAACCTTCGCAGGATGAGGACAAGTCTAAAAAATGTGATGGTTGATAAAAATATTGCAGGTCGTTATTATCAGGAAGGTGCTATCAAAGCAGTTTGCGATGCATTGGATGTTAAAAATCGCAGAAAAGCACTTCTTGTTATGGCCACAGGTTCCGGTAAAACAAGAACTGTTATTGCGCTTTGCAAGGTGCTGTTAGAACATGGATGGGTTAAAAATATTCTCTTCCTGGCAGACAGAACATCTTTGGTAACGCAGGCAAAGCGAGCTTTTGTAAACTTGTTGCCCGATTTGTCTGTTACTAATCTTTGTGAAGAAAGGGATAACTTTGCGGCACATTGTGTTTTCTCGACTTATCAGACTATGTATAATTGCATAGATGAAGTAAAAGACGAAGAAGGAAAACTATTCACAAGCGGTCATTTTGACCTTTTAATCTGTGATGAGGCACATCGTTCGATTTATAATAAATACAGAGATATCTTTAATTATTTTGATGCTCCTTTAGTTGGTCTTACGGCTACTCCGAAAGACGAAATTGATAAAAACACTTATGAAATTTTTGAGCTTGAAAGCGGTGTGCCTACTTATGGCTATGAGCTTGCTCAAGCAGTTACGGATGGATATTTGGTTGATTATATGTCGGTAGAATCAAAGCTTAAATTTATTGAACAGGGCATCACTTATGAAGAGTTAACTGATGAAGAAAAAGAGGAATATGAAAATCTATTCGAGGACGAAGAAGGAGAAATCCCTGAAAGAATTAGCTCTTCTGCTTTGAATGAATGGATATTTAACCGTGATACAATTCGTCAGGTGCTTAATGTTCTTATGACAGACGGCATTAAAATTGAATACGGCGAAAAACTCGGCAAGACAATTATATTTGCCAAAAATCACCTTCACGCCGAGAAAATACTCGAGGTATTCAATTCGGAATACCCACACTTGAACGGTTTTGCAAATGTGATTGACAACAAAATAAATTACGCACAGAGCCTGATTGATGAATTTTCTGACCCGAAAAAATTACCACAGATTGCAATTTCTGTTGATATGCTTGATACCGGTATCGACGTACCGGAAGTTCTAAATCTCGTATTCTTTAAGAAGGTTATGAGTAAGGCAAAATTCTGGCAGATGATAGGTCGCGGGACGCGTCTTTGTCCGGGACTGTTAGACGGTGAAAATAAAAACAAATTTTACATTTTTGATTTTTGCGGAAATTTTGAGTTCTTCAGAATGAACCAAGGCAAACCCACAGCGAATCAGATGGCACTTCAGGGGGCTATATTCAACCTGAAATCGCAAATCATCTTCAAGTTGCAGGATATTGCTTACCAAACAGAAGATTTAATTGCTTTCCGTAAGAGTTTGATTTCTGAAATGGTAACAAAGGTTCGAGAACTTAATAAGGATAATTTTGCAGTGAAACAACATCTTAAGTATGTTGAATTATATGCCAATGAAGAAAATTATGTATCGCTTACATATGAAGATACGCTTATTATCAAAGAAGAACTTGCGCCACTCATTATTCCAGACGAGGATGAGGCAAGTGCTGTGCGTTTCGATGCACTTATGTATGGTATCGAGCTTGCATATCTTGCAGGAAAAGGTTATGGCAGACACAGAAGTGATTTATTCAAAAAAGTAAGCGGTATTGCAAGTGTTGCAAATATTCCGGAGATATCGGCAAAATCTGAACTTATAGATAAAATTCTGCATACGGATTATCTTAATAATTGTGGAATTAATGAATTTGAACACATCCGTGAGTCGCTTCGAAATTTGATGAAGTATATTCCGCACAATATTTTAAGATATGATACCAATTTTGGTGATGACATTCTTTCAACAGAGTGGAAAGAGTCAGAACTTGAAAGTGATGACCTTAAAAATTATAGAGCAAAAGCAGAGTATTATGTAAGGCAGCATCAGGATAATAGCGTGATTGCTAAGTTAAAAGGAAATGTACCACTCACCAAGGATGACGTCTCAGAACTTGAGAAAATTCTGTGGAATGAGATTGGAACAAAGGAAGAATATACAGCTGAGTATGGAGAGAAACCACTTGGCGAGTTTGTTCGTGAAATTGTAGGACTTGATATGAATGCCGCAAAAGAAGCTTTTGCTGAATTCTTAGACAACACAAATTTAGATAGCAGACAGATATATTTTGTTAATCAGATTGTTGAATATATTGTTCACAATGGAATGATGAAGGATTTATCTGTATTGCAAGATGCGCCTTTTACAGATAAAGGCAGTATAGTTGAAATCTTTACAGACCTTTCTGTGTGGGCAGGAATTCGTAAGGTTATTGAAAGCATTAATATGAATGCGGCAGCGTGATGAAAATACTATAATGATAAAGGAGAATTAATATGTATCAGAAACTAAAGAATGAAATTAAGGATATTATTGAAATTACTAAACAGTGTCCGGAAGGATTACAAGAAAAATGTTTTGAATTATTATTAGAAAATTATTTAAAAGCTAATGAGCAAACAAAAAGAAATATTGTCCAAACTGCTTTTGAGGAGTCTAATCAATCACTAGATTCTACTTTAAATGAACCTAAAGAGGAAAAACAATCATGTGTGGAGGAGGAAATTGTTTTAACCGATTTCCATATAAAAATCAGAAAATTTCTTGAATCAAATAACATAACGATTGAAATGATAAATTCTCTTTACTACAAAGAGGATGGAAAACTCATGCCACTATACGAATCATTAAATAGCAACAAAATGACAGACTGTCAAAATCGCATTGCTTTGTTAACTGCATTTGAGAGTTCTTTTTCAAATGGCGGAGAAATGGTATTTAATGGAGAAGTAGTACGTCAGCGTTGTCAAGATTTGAAATGTTATGATGCTCCGCATTTTGCGGATACTTTTAAACGATATTCTTCTCTATTTGATAATTGGACAGGTAAATACGATAAAAAAGTTCAGTATTCCTTATCAGTAGAAGGAAAAAAGGAATTGGCAAATGTTTTATTGGAACTTGCAGAAGGTGAATAATTATGTCTATTCAAGAGTTAAAGCAAGCATCCAAAACACTTTGGAATGATATAAAAGCAACAAAAGCGATACTTAAAAAATCTACTGCTGTGCAAGTCAGTAGCAAAAACGAAATTGAAACATACAGTACTCTATCAACAAGATGGTTTGAACTTTTTTCAAAAGAATTATTACATTTTGGAGTTTCAGCAGAAATAATTGAAAAATATGATAAACTATTCCGCGGTGTTCTTAAATTGACTGGCTCTAATAGTCGTAGAAGCAGTTATGTAAAATTGTTTAATGATATCAGTTCCGGATTTAATGATGATATTGTGTTATTTTTACATACAGATGCTGTTGAAAAAGGAAGTCCGGATCGTCAACAATTTGAGGAAGAAGTCAAAACTATTTTAGATAAAGTTTCTGATGCAGACGAAAATAAATATCTTGCTGAAGCTTTGGGGTGTTGGAAAAACGGATATTTAAAAGGGGCAACGATACTTATCTGGTGTGCTGCTATTGATAGAATTCACAAGGTGATTGAACAAATTGGTTTTTCAAAATTTAATAATGTTTCCTCTCAAATGAAAGCTCAGACATCTGGAAGATTTAAAAAATTTAAGAAAGAGTTTTCAGTTCAAACAATAAGTGAAATGAGAAGCACTGTATTTGATAATGATTTGCTGTGGATATTAGAAGGAATGCAATTAATAGATGCAAATCAACGCACTAGATTGGCAAGTTGCTTTGATATGAGGTGTCACTCTGGCCATCCCGGAGAAGCTCCTATAACAAAGTATAATGTTTTATCTTGTTTTTCTGACATTGTGGAAATAGTCCTTGCAAACCCTACTTTTGAAATAAAAAAATAATAAAACACTAATAAGGAGCCAAACGATGATGAAATTTATTTGTTACCCCAAATGTACAACTTGTCAGAAGGCAAAGAAGTGGCTTGATGACAACAAAATAGAATACGAGCTTCGTGATATAAAAGAAGATAATCCTAGTCTTGAGGAAGTGAATGCTTGGTATAAAATGAGTGGACTTCCGCTTAAGAAATTCTTTAACACATCCGGGCTTCTGTATAAGTCAATGGAACTGAAGGACAAGCTCCCTAATATGTCTGAAGAAGAACAGTTAAAACTTCTTGCAACGGACGGAATGCTCGTAAAACGCCCTCTTGTAATAGGTGAAGAGTTTGTTTTGGTCGGATTCAAGGAAAGTAAATGGAACGAAATTATAAATGATGAAGGAGAGGTTAAATAAATGGCTATAAGCAAAAAACTTGAAACTATATATCATAACGGTCAGCCGGATGGAATCCGTTCAATTCGCAGACACCTTTCCACTATGACTACGTATGTTGTTCCACGTCCGTTGTTATCAGAAGCAAAGAAACTTTCGGGAATTAACAGACCGGGAATTTACTACTTAATTAGCGAGAACGACGATAACAAAATCGCACAAATCTACATTGGACAAACAAGAAATGGAGTTGTGCGCTTAAATGATCATAATCGTTCAAAGGATTTTTGGAATAAAGCAATCATGTTTTTGGCAGATAATAAAACTTTCTCTTTAGACATGATAAGTGGTCTTGAAGCATTTGCCATAAATAAAGCCTACGAGTCAAAACGATACAAAGTTGAAAATTCAGTAAATCCTAAATATGAGATTGATGAATATGACATTCCTTTGATTGAAGAAGTTTATGAAGAAATCCAATTTATTATGGCGACGCAGGGTTATAAAATGGATAATTCTAAGACAACTTTAAATGAGGCAGACACACTACATACTACACGTAACGGAATTCTTGCTTTTGGTGTTTATGATGGAGAGCATTTTGAAGTTCTTGAGGGTTCAGAAATTGATATGAATCGAAAATGTCATTCTGCCAAAATAGAAAAACAGCGACAGACGGCCCTTGCAAATGGTGATATCGTCAGTGTTGAGGGTAAATACAAATTGGCTGTTTCAGTATCGTTTACATCGCCAAGCTCTGCAGGACAATTTGTTTTAGGTGGTAGTATTAACGGTTGGATTGAATGGAAGGACAAGGACGGTAAAACTATTGACGAGGTTTACAGACAATAAGATGTTAAAAACCTTTGAAAGCGAATGAGGTAGATATATATGAGAAAGAATTTTGGACCAAAAGCTATTTTATATCCGATGCCGGTGTTGATTATCGGTACATATGACGAGAACGGAAAACCCAATGCAATGAATGCTGCATGGGGTGGCATCAGCGAGGAAACTCAGATTTCTATTTGTGTTGATGACGGACACAAGACTGCAAAGAATGTTGTTAAAACAGGTGCATTCACCGTAAGCATAGCAGACGCAGAAAATGTTGTTGTTTGCGACTATGTTGGTATTGTTTCCGGCAACAAAGAGCCTGATAAAATTGAAAAAACAGGGTGGCATGTTACAAAGAGTGAGTTTGTAAATGCTCCGCTTTTTGATGAATTACCCATGGCTCTTGAATGTAAACTTATCAGCTACGACGAAGAAACCTGCAGACTTGTAGGTGAAATTGTAAATGTATGTGCAGACGAAAGAATTCTTGATGAAAACGGTAAAATCGATTTGAATAAATTCAGCCCTATCACATATGATCCGGTACATCATACATACCGTAAGATTGGTGATGTGGTTAGTAAGGCATTTAGTGAGGGTTTGAAGTTAAAAAAATATTTATATAAGGAGATGGAGTAGATATGAAAAAATATGTTGATTCACTTAATAGTGCGTATAGAGAAAGAACTTCATTAATTATTTTGGGTTTAACTGGTCGTACAGGATCCGGTTGTACAACTGTTTCGAGAATATTAAAAACAAAAAAATTCTCTATGTTAGATTTACACGATTTTAAAACGCATGATTTTAAGTCAAAAAACGAGCGCAAGTATGAGATTGTATATAAATTTATGAAAGAAGATAATCGATGGCAACCATTCACTGTTATTGAAGGAAGTAGCATTATTTTTTCGTTTATACTTCAATATGGGTTTGAAAACTTCAAGAAATATTTTGCACGATATAAAGAAACGAACGATTTGAGTGATGTAAGAATCAGTTCATATATTGAATTAGAAAAAACTCTTGACGGCTTGTCTTATATGTTTAAAGATTTAGAATTTTATAACTTTTCTGATATATATAAAATTTTAAGCACTGACGAGTTGGTGGAAAAATACTACGAATTTTACACGAAAACAATAGTAAAATATAAAAATGATTTTAAGCGGAGTATTGATAGTTTTACATGCCATAGAGAAATAACCAATAAACTTGCCCAAACACAAATTATAAAGTCACATTTATATACTTACTTTATGCAGGAAATAGGAAATAACATTAGAAGTTCAGGGAATCCCTACGATAGTACTTATAGCGAGAAAAATTTTTACGATGTAGCACAAAGGATGGATTTTGTTATTCAAGTAATACAAAAGTATAATCAGCTGCATAATATAAAAGATACGCGCATATGTATAGATGCAATAAGGAATCCATATGAAGCATATTATTTTAAGGACAAATATAGTTCTTTTTATTTGCTTTCAATAAATGTTGAAGAACAAAGCAGAAAATCACGATTAGGAAATTTGGATGAAGAGGAATTAAAAAGTTTAGATGCTATCGAGTTTGAAGAAAGTAATATATCAGACTATTCGATTTTCTTTCATCAAAATTTACAAGAATGCTTGGCCATTTCTGACATTCATTTATATAACCCAAATAGTAGTGATGGAAAAATGTTTTTTTTAACGGAACAAATTATAAAATATATTGCTTTAATGCTGCATCCAGGAATAGTTTCGCCAAGTCATGTTGAACATTGTATGCAAAGTGCTTATGTTGCAAAATTAAATTCAGGATGTTTATCAAGACAAGTGGGAGCGGTAATTACGGCGGCAGATTATTCAATCAAAGCAGCTGGATGGAATGAGGTTCCCGAAGGACAAATTCCATGTAATTTACGATGTGTTACAGATTATTGCTCGAATAAAGATATTGATTCATATAGTACATTTGAATTACAAGATCCAAAATTTCAAAACATTCTGTATAAAATTAAAGAGAATTATCAAGAAAAGGATATGCTTGGATACTCATATTCGTTTTGTTTTAAAGATATTTACAACGGTATAAAAAAGGATAAAAACCAGGTTTATACAAGAGCTCTGCATGCAGAAGAAAACGCATTCTTACAATTATCAAAAAATGGCGGTGTAGGAATAAAGGGTGGCAAGTTATTTACTACAGCTAGTCCATGCGAATTATGTGCGAAGAAAGCATATCAATTAGGAATTAAAGAAATATATTATATTGATCCATATCCTGGAATTTCGGTAAAACATATTTTGACATTTGGTAGCAATGATGGTCCCAAAATGATTTTGTTTGATGGTGCGATAGGCATTGCGTATGTTAAACTGTATACACCAAGAATACCTATTAAAGATGAATTGAAACTTTTAACAGGAATCAACAATAAAGCCATTGCCAGTGGTAAAAACATTTTAAGTAGGGAACTTTCTGTTAAAGACATAAAATATAAAAAACATTCTAGTGTTTTTGAATTTATGTCAAGAACAGAAATTACAGAAACAACGCAAAAAGAGATTGTTGCTTTGCATGATGGAATACAAGAATTGGATGATAAAGTGTATTGGACCGGTAGTTCTTTTGATGGTATTTTTATTGAAGAGTGCAGTTTACCTCATAGCTTTACATATTTTTCGGAACATAAAGAACCATATGAAGCTAAAACTACTCTTAATGAAGCACTAACTGAAGGGTCGTCTGTTACGTATAAATTAAGAATAAATGCAAAAGACAATCAGAGAATAATGAACCCTTATTATGCTCATCTTGTACAAATAAAAACAGATGAATTAGATATGACTCTAAAGGCGCCAAAAAGTCTTCTCAAGAATGTTAAACTAAAAATTTATGCCGATTTAGCTATGTCAAATGATTTGCTTGTTGATGTACTCGATGTTTGCGCAGAAGAACAAGGCGACAAAGAAGTGTTCACATTTAAAACAGATAATGTAAATTTGATGTATAGTTATAGCTTTGAATGGGATTTTAATGAGTAAACTAATTCCTTCGTTGACTTATGCCTTTTTGTGTGATACTGTTTGTGTTACCAAAGGAGGTGACACGGATGGCGAAGTACACATTAGAAGAGATTATGTGTGGCGAGAAGTACAACATTGAGAGCGATGTCTTTATGGAAGTATTCAGATTGGTAGAGCAAAAGGCTGATGCCAAAATGATACGGGAACAACTTAATACGATTTATGTTAAGCACGCACTGCTGACAGCAAAGAAAATGATTGAAGAGGGCGACTCGGTTTCGGATATACCGGATTTGAGGCGCTCTCTTTGCGTAAGGAGGGAGAATAATGCAAATACTTGAAGAATTCTGGTATGGGAACATACATCCAAACGAAAGTCATGGTGAGAGTAACATAGAAATGATTAAAATCAGTGACCTGATTAAGAGGCACGAAGGAACATTGATGAAGTCGTTAGATGAGAAAAATAAACACATACTCGAAAAATACAGAGATTGTTATGATGAACTGACACAACTTAACGAATGCGAAGTCTTCAAGATAGGCTTTAAATTAGGTGTCAGGATGCTACTCGAATGCTACGATGACCTAGCGAAGAACATAAAATAAAAAATTGGTGCAACCGCCATGTGAGCAGTTGCACCAAATCTTTATTTACGAGTCGGTTTAACATTGACATCAGGATTAATGTCACCATCAATAGAGCCGTGTTCTTCTTCGAATTTTTTGATGTTCTCACGAATCAGAACTAGCACATGACTGTTTACGCTACGACCTTCGTAGTCGGCAACATAACCGATTTTATTGAGCATTTCTTCCTCAATTCTTATAGATACACTTTTAATAGCCATAAAATCACCTCATAATAAATATATTATGTATTTATTTTATAGCCTTTGTGTGCTATAATGTTAAGAATAGATATACAGTATATCTAAAATAATTTTATGAGGTAATTATTATGAGTGAAGAATTAAGATTACACAGATGTTGTTTCACAGGGCATCGTCCCGACAAAATGGAGCTTGGGGAAAAAGAAATTAAGCCGTTACTTGAAAAAGCAATAGATGATGCTATTGCAGAGGGGTATGTAACCTTTATAACAGGGATGGCTATGGGAACGGATATATGGGCAGCGGAGATTGTTTTGGAGCGAAAGAAAATAAACAAGGAGTTGCACCTGATATGTGCTTTGCCTCACCCGAACTTTGAAAGCAGGCGGAGCATTACGGAAAAGATGCGGTTTAATAAGATAATCAAAAATGCTGACCTTGTAAAAGAAATCAATAATCATTATTTTACCGGATGTTATCAGGTGAGAAATGAATGGATGGTTGACAGGTCAAATCTTGTAATTGCAGTATTCAATGGGCAGAAGAGTGGAACGAAGAATACGGTTGATTATGCAAGAAGAAAAGGAATAAAAGTTGTAAATGTACTTAATAGCATTTAAAATCGATTTTTAGGCCGAATTGCAACGGCTGTTAAAGGCGTGTAAAAAAAACAGGTGTAACTACCTTTGCTTACTGAGCATGGTAGTTACACCTGTTAGGAAACTATAAATTAATTATCCTTTTGGAGGGTAGGGATCATTTCCATGACTATCTGAACTTTGAATTCGACCATTTAAGCCATGGATTAGAAATTCCGTCCCTTGATTTTGGCTGATTATGCGGCCTGCCTTTATGGCTTCTTCTTTTGTGGTGTAATGTCCACTTGCACGTTGTGCACCACCGCGTTTTACATTCCAACCACCGTTAGGGTCATGAACTACATGATGTGTTTGTCTTGCCATACTAATCACCCCTCGTGCGCATCAGGGCAACATACGGCACACCCATCGGCATCTTCGTATATTTCCTTTGCTTTCGCTACAGCATCGACTTCACTGTTGAAGTATCCAATATAACTCTTATTACTGATTTTCAACTCTATTGCGTGAGCCTCTGTGTGGACTTCGTGGTGAAGTCCGGGATTTTTTGTCTGGTCGTCGTTTACATAATAATGTTTATACATTCTATCATATCCTTTCGATAAATGAATTTAATTTTTATATGTAAACTATAATACAAAAAAACTTGCTTATCAAATTCAGCTCCTTTCTAGCAAATTTTACTGAAAGCATTGACAAACAAGTATAAAAATGATAGAATGTTAAAAGTTAGACCATCAATCATTAACTTGGTTGATTCTTTCAGGACTCCAGCAATGCTGCAACATTGCCGGAGTTTTGTTCTTTTGCACTATAGATATGGTAATTATATCATGTCTTATAAGAAATGTCAAGAGTAAAACACTATATATTGTGGAAATTTGTTAAATAAACACAATATATAGTGTTTATTTAATTTCTGAGAAACTGTTAAGTAGCTCTTGAAGGGTAGGCTCATTAGAGCTCTTCTTTTTTTTCTCTTCTTCTTTTCGGACATCAATGATGGCCTTTAATCGTTCGTCCATCTTCGTGTTTATCAATTGGGCTCTTTCGAGCTCTTCTAATTCTCCGTTATCCGCCGTAGCCAGTAGCAGCTTCATAGCAAACATATATTTTCTAATTGCATCGTCAAATGATGTTTTTGAAAAAAGTCTGTTGAGATCTTCTGCCTTGTTTCTTGTGCCGCCACTTTTTTCGGTTACGGCCTTTTCTTTTTTTGCTGTACCTATGATTAAACTCTCTGCTATAGCGTCAAGATCTTTTTCATAAAAGAACTCTGGACCTATGCCATAAAAAATTGATAATTTTTCCCGGTTAGTTTCAGATGCGATAGAAGAACTGTTTTCCCAATTTGCAATGGTAACCCTATTGACCCCTAATGCATTTGCTACATGTTCTTGCGTTGCACCATAGATTTCACGGATTTTTTTCAAATTGTTCATAGTCACCTCTCCTTTCAAAAAGTATTATATCAATAAATTTTTGTAATGTCAAGTATTTTTGTAAAAATGTAATATATTGTAGTGTTGCGTTTAAAAAACAAGGCTTTTGAGATTTCTCAAAAGCCTTGTGTGGCGGACAGGGTGGGATTCGAACCCACGTGCCGGATTGAATACCGACAAACTGATTTCGAGTCAGCCCCGTTATGACCACTTCGATACCTGTCCGTGTGTATGTTTGAACTCCGATTTGACGGAGAAAAAACAAGCAAATTATAAAATTTTGTTAGAAAAATGTTAGAAATGGCTAGAAAAACCGCTAGATAAGGGTGTAAAAACAAGGTTTGAACCTCGCTTAAACCCGCACGGTTAAGCCATTTGTGGGGGTACAGTTACAGTGTAACCGAGGGGATTTCGAGTTATTTCCATTATAATTACCTTGATATAACTCCAAATATAAATTATCGCCTATGCAATAATCGCAATTAATAATATATCATAAAAACTTGCATTGTGTCAAGATAATAAATGAAATATTATAAGAAAAATGTGTTTTGCTTCAATAATGACCAAATACCTACAAAGGTCTTTACTTATAAACTTTTTTGTAGTAATATATAATATAGAGTTTTATGCTGTGATATATAATTTATAAAAGGTTGGTTTAATGATGAAAGATAATTTTTCTGTGCAAAATGAGTTTGGAATATCGCAAAAAGTAATAGATGCAGTTTTGGCAGCAGAAGCTTCTGCTGCTGAAAGCTTTGAGAGAATTGATAAAAATGCTTTTATAAATCAGGCAAGGGTTATGAAGGCATTTTCTAATAATATGATAGGTGAAGCGCATTTTGTTTCAACGACGGGCTATGGGTATAACGATATGGGCAGAGAGGCAATTGATCGCGTATATGCTCAGGTGTTCGGCTGCGAGGATGCGCTTGTGCGCCATAACATTATATCTGGCACACACGCAATTTCAACTGCACTTTTTGCTGTTTTGCGTCCGGGCGATACTTTGGTAGCTGTTACAGGCAAGCCTTATGATACTCTTGAAGAAGTTATTGGTATAAGAGGTGAGGGGGATGGCTCACTTGCTGATTTTGGAGTATCGTACAAACAGGTTGATTTACTGGCTGAGGGTGGAGCAGACTTTGATGGCATAAAGGCAGCGATTGATGAGAGTGTCAAGGCTGTGATACTTCAGCGTTCAAAGGGTTATGAGTGGCGCGACACATTCTCGGTTGCAGAGCTTAATAAAATTATAGATTTTGTTCACTCGATAAGAGAGGATATAATTTGCATAGTTGATAACTGCTATGGTGAATTTGCCGAAACGAGTGAACCACGAGGCGATTTGATTGTCGGCTCTCTTATAAAAAATCCGGGTGGGGGAATTGCAAAGACAGGCGGATATATTGCAGGTAAAGCACGCTTGGTAGAGCTTGCGGCATATCGCCTTACATCTGTTGGGATAGGTAAGGAATGCGGCGCAACACTTGGGCAAAATGCAGCTATGCTGCAGGGCTTTTTCATGGCACCTCATATCGTTGCACAGGCGCTTAAAAGTGCGTGTCTTTGCAGTGCAGTATTTGATAAACTTGGTTTTGATGTGCGCCCCAAACCATCGCAGGCTATGGGCGATATCATAACATCTGTAAAGCTTGGCTCAGAGGAGCTTGTTGTAGCGTTTTGTCAAGGCATCCAAAAAGGTGCTCCGGTTGATTCTTTTGTAGAGCCACAGCCATGGGATATGCCCGGATATGCCGATAAGGTAATTATGGCAGCTGGCGCATTTGTGCAGGGCTCGTCAATTGAACTTTCAGCCGATGCTCCTATAAAGCCACCGTATGTTGCCTATATTCAGGGCGGACTTACATATGAGTCGGCAAAAATCGGTATTATGACAGCGGTGCAGAAGGTAATTGATATAATTGAAACAAAAAACTAAAAAACAGTTGCATTTTTAAAAATGTAGTGATATACTATAGGAAATGTTATATTAAAGACGATGAAAAAGTTAAGTAGATTTTATATACGCCCAAAAAGAGAGAAGGTGTCGGCGGCTGGAAGCACTTTCGGAAACGGATAAGATTGAAATTTCGCTTTGGAGTTGCGCATTGAACAGCTTTTTACTAAGTAGGTGTTGCCGGCGGCGGTCGTTATGACGTATAAAAGTGCCCGCGTGTGCGGGAATATGGGTGGTACCACGGAGAATTACGCTTCGTCCCTGATTTGCGGGGGTGGGGCGTTTTTTACATAACACGTCTTTGTGCGTATTGAGTAAGTATATATACAGAAAGGAACATATAAAAATGAAAGAAAAGATTGAAAATATTAAATTACAAGCCATGGTAGAAATCGAAGCAATATCTGATTTAAAGCTTGCTGATGAATTCAGGGTAAAATATCTTGGTAAAAAAGGTGAGCTTACAAGTGTGCTTCGCGGTATGGGTGCGCTTTCGCCGGAAGAAAGACCGATAATTGGTGCGCTTGCAAACAAAGTGCGTGAGCAGATTGAAGAGAGTTTGCAAAATAAAATAGAGGCTCTTTCTGCAAAACAGCAGAACGAAAAGCTTGCAGCAGAAGAAATTGACGTAACTATTCACGGCAAAAAGCCACAGGTGGGACGTCTTCATCCACTGTCGGCAGTGCTCGACAGAATCAAGGATATATTTATCGGTATGGGCTTTACAATTGCAGAAGGCCCCGAAGTAGAGCTTGATTATTATAACTTTGAGGCACTTAATATACCTAAAAATCACCCTGCACGTGATTCGCAGGATACATTTTATATAAACGAAAACGTTGTTTTGCGTTCACAGACATCACCTGTTCAGGTGCGTGTTATGGAAAACACAAAACCGCCTATAAGAATAATTGCCCCGGGAAGAGTTTACAGAAGTGATGCGGTTGATGCTACTCACTCACCGCTTTTCCATCAGATTGAGGGCCTTGTTGTTGATAAGGGTATCACGATGGGCGATTTAAAAGGAACTCTTGAGGTATTTGTGCGTGCACTTTATGGCGAAGAGGCAAAGGTTCGCTTCCGCCCGCATCATTTCCCGTTCACAGAGCCAAGTGCTGAGGTTGACGTATCGTGCTTTGTATGTAACGGCGAAGGCTGCAGCGTATGTAAGGGTGAAGGCTGGATTGAAATTCTTGGTGCCGGTATGGTGCACCCAAGAGTGCTTAAAAACTGCGGAATTGACCCTGAGGAATACAGCGGATTTGCGTTTGGACTCGGACTTGAACGTGTGGCAATGCGTCATTATGACATTGACGATTTGCGTTTGTTCTTCGATAATGATATGAGATTTTTAAAACAGTTTTAATTCAGAGCGGACAGAAGGGAGAGAGTGAATAATGAAAGTAGCAATGAGTTGGTTTAACGATTTTACTGATATTTCTGATATAGAGCCAAAACAGTATGCAGATGCGCTGACAATGTCGGGCACAATGGTTGAAGGCGTAGAGGCACTTGGCGCAGAGCTTGTAAATGTTGTTACGGGCAAAATTACCGAGATAACAAAACATGAAAACGCTGACAGTTTGCAGGTATGTATGCTTGATGTGGGCAACGGCGAGCCGCTCCAGATTGTAACGGGAGCAACAAATGTAAAGGTGGGACAGATTGTTCCTGTAGCGCTTCACGGTGCAAAGCTTGCGGGCGGAGTTACAATCAAAAAGGGCAAGCTTCGCGGTGTAGTATCGAACGGTATGCTTTGCTCACATGAGGAGCTTGGCATAAGCGCCCAGGATTTGGGATATGAGCCCGAATACGGAATTTTGATTTTAAATCCCGAAACACCTGTTGGCATTGACATAAAAGAGGTGTTTGGACTTAACGAAAATGTTATTGAGTTTGAAATTACATCGAACAGACCTGACTGTCAGAGTGTAATCGGACTTGCGCGTGAAACTGCGGTAACGTTTAATCGTCCGTTCAACCTTAAAAAACCCGTTGCACAGGGAAACAACGAAAATGTAGCCGATTTTGCAAAGGTAGATGTTATGGATAAAGAGTATTGTCCTCGCTACTGTGCAAGAATGGTTAAAAACGTTAAAATCGGACCGTCGCCTGCGTGGATGGTAAAGCGCCTTCAGGCAAGCGGAATCCGCTCGATAAATAACATAGTAGATATCACAAACTATTTGCTTTTAGAGTATGGTCAGCCGATGCACGCATTTGACCTTCGCGATATAAGCGGTTCGCACATTATTGTGCGCCGTGCAAATGATGGCGAAAAGATTACAACGCTTGATGAGGTGGAACGCACTCTTGATTCATCTATGCTTGTAATCGCTGACGAAGCGCGTGCAGTTGCCGTTGCAGGTGTTATGGGCGCACTTAACTCTGAGGTTAAAGAAGATACAACAACCGTACTTTTTGAGAGTGCAAACTTTGATGGAGCGTCGGTGCGTGTTACTGCCAAAAAGCTTGGTATGCGTACAGAGGCAAGTGCCAAATATGAAAAAGGACTTGATGCGAATATGACACTTGATGCCGTAAATCGTGCGTGCGAGCTTGTAGAAATGCTTGGTGCAGGAGAGGTTGTCGGCGGTGTTATTGATGTATGCGGCGAGCTTTCGAC
The DNA here is from genome assembly GCA_045592745.1 of Candidatus Aphodoplasma sp. Lineage (GTDB taxonomy): Bacteria > Bacillota > Clostridia > UBA1381 > UMGS1253 > Aphodoplasma. Next base: position 21,787 of record JAZNVH010000012.1, read on the forward strand.
GGGACGCACACTTGATTTGTGTCCTGACAAAATAAATAAGTTCCTTGGTGCTGATATAAGCACAGAGTTTATGGTTGATACTCTTCGCCGTCTTGATTTTGAGGTAGATACTGACAAAATGACGGTCAAAGCGCCTACTTACAGAGCTGATGTAGAATCTCAGGCAGACCTTGCCGAAGAGATTGTACGAATTTATGGCTATAATAACATTGAGTCAACGCTTATGTCGGGAAATGTTACAACGGGTGGCAAGAATGCAAAGCAGAGCTTTGAGGATTTGGTTAAAAAGGCGCTTACATCACAGGGAATGTACGAAATAATGACGTATTCTTTTACAAACCCGAACGTGTTTGACAGACTTTGCATTGACAAAGATTCACCGCTTAGAAACGTTGTTACAATTACAAATCCGCTTGGCGAGGAAAACTCAATTATGCGTACTACAACAGTTTCGTCTATGCTTGAGATATTAGAGAAAAACTACAAGCAGAGAAACGCATATGCACCGCTTTTTGAAATCGGAAAAATATATGTTCCGCAGGAGGGCGAGCTTCTTCCAAAGGAAAGCGATGTTGTTACGCTCGGTATGTATGGCGTGGATGTTGATTTTTATACAATCAAGGGAATGATTGAGGGATTGTTTGATATCGTTGGCACAAACGATTATAAGTTTGTACCAAAAAAGGATAATGCGACATATCATCCGGGAAGATGTGCCGAAATTTACTTTGGCACAAATCTTGCGGGTTATATAGGTCAGATTCATCCGAAAATATCAAAGGATTATGGAATTGATGTCGAATGTTATATTGCAGAGCTTGATTTTGGCATGCTTTTTGATGCATCGAACCATAAACAGACATATAAAAAGCTTCCAAAATATCCTGCTGTTTCGCGTGATATTGCAATTTTGGTTGATGACAGCGTTCTTTCGGGCGATATAGAAGATACAATTAAGCGTGCGGGCGGAAAGCTTCTTGATAATGTTGAATTCTTTGATGCATATAAGGGTGCGCAGATTCCCGAGGGTAAGAAGAGCATGGCATACTCAGCAACCTTCCGCGCTGATGACAGAACTCTAAATGAAGAAGAAATCACAAAGGTTATGGATAAGATACTTAAAAATCTTAAAAATAATCTTGGAGCAGAGTTGAGATAAACTAAGCAAAAATAAGAACCTCACGAAATATTAACAAGCTAACGCTTGAGTATTTCGGAGAACCTTGTTGTTTCACAATAAAAAAAGATAAAATTGTAAAAATTTATCTTGCAAAGTGCAAAAGCTTGTGGTATAATTATCAAGGTATGGGCAAAAGCTCATAATAAAATATACAGAAAGGAGCCTTGCGACATGAAAGAAGGAATACATCCTGATTACAAACCAACAACGATTACATGTGCTTGCGGAGAAGTAATTGAAACAGCTTCTACAAAAGAGAACATCAAAGTCGAAATTTGCTCAAAATGTCATCCATTCTTCACAGGTAAGCAGAAGCTTGTTGATACTGGCGGACGTGTTGAGAAATTTAAGAAGCGTTTTGGTTTGGACAAATAATTTTTGTCATAGTTTAATTTGACAATCTAAGTGAAACCTTCTCGCGGATTTTGGTTCTCCAGCCTTTTCTGGGAGAATGGTGCTGTTTAAAAATAGTTGGAGGTGAAAGAAATGATTAAAGAGGTAAAAACATCAATTATCGAAACATATCGTGTGCACGAAACTGACACAGGTTCACCTGAGGTTCAGATTGCAATGCTTACAGAGAGAATTAATCATCTTACAGAGCATTTGAAGACACACAAAAAGGATCATCACTCAAGACGTGGTCTTTTGAAAATGGTTGGTAAAAGACGTGGTCTTTTGGCTTATCTTATGAAGAAGGATATCGAAAGATATCGTGCTATCGTAAGCAAGTTGAATTTGAGAAAGTAGTTTTATATATAAATGAGCGGAAAAACCACTTCCGCTCATTTATTGTATACAAATTAATCATCTGCGCGGTGTAAAATTGACGATTAGCAGTTAGATTTGCGTTTCAGAGGCATTTTTGGAGCATAAATCTAAGTGCTAAACATCGGTTTTTGCCGCACAAATGATAAAAAATACAAAGGAAAGAGGTAAAAATTATGTTTAGAAAGTTTGAAACAACACTTGCGGGCAGACCGCTCGTAATCGAAACAGGAAAAATGGCACAGCTTGCAAACGGTTCATGTCTTGTACGCTATGGCGATACAGCAGTGCTTTGTACAGCGACTGCATCGGCAAAACCACGTGATGGAATCGACTTTTTCCCACTCAGCATAAACTTTAAAAAAAGACTTTACGCAGTTGGTAAGATCCCTGGAAGCTTTATGAAGCGTGAAGGTAAGCCCACAGAAAAGGCAATCCTTACATCGCGTGTTATCGACAGACCGATTCGTCCGCTTTTCCCATCTGATTTGAGAAATGACGTTTCTGTCGTTACAACAGTGCTCAGCGTTGAGCAGGACAATCCGCCTGAAATCGCAGCTATGATTGGTGCTTCTGTTGCAATATCTATTTCGGATATTCCGTTTGCAGGGCCTATCGGCGGTGTTTGGGTTGGTTTGGTTGATGGCGACCTTATTATCAATCCGACTGCTGAGCAGCGTGAAAAGAGCATTATGCAGCTTACTGTTGCAGGTACAAAAGAAAAGGTTGTTATGATTGAAGCAGGTGCAAAAGAGGTTGACGAGGACACAATGTTTGAGGCAATCAAGTATGCACACGAAGAAATTATTACAATATGCGAATTTATTGATGGTATCGTTGCCGAGATTGGCAAGCCGAAGTTTGAGTATGAGTCTATAGTTGTTGACCCACAACTTTATGATGATGTAAAAGAGTTTGCTATTGAAAAGGTAAGAGCTGCACTTGATACTGATGACAAAACAGTACGTGATGAGCGTATGAAAGTTGTAACAGATGAGGTTGTAGCACATCTTATTGAAAAATATCCTGATATCGAAGAACAAATCGGCGAAGTGCTTTACAAGCTTCAAAAGTATGTTGTGCGCAGATGGATACTCGACGATGGCAAACGTGTTGACGGACGTAAGCTTGATGAGATAAGACCGCTTGCAGCAGAGGTTGGACTTTTGCCGCGCGTACACGGTTCAGGTATGTTTACAAGAGGTCAAACACAGGTTCTTACAGCGGCAACGCTCGGACCTTTGGGAGATATACAGAAGCTTGACGGTATTGATGACGAGGAATCAAAGCGTTATATGCACCATTATAATTTCCCGTCATACAGCGTAGGTGAAACACGTCCTTCGCGTGGTCCTGGCAGACGTGAAATTGGTCACGGTGCGCTTGCAGAGCGTGCACTTGAGCCTGTAATTCCGTCAGAGGATGAATTCCCCTACGCAATAAGACTTGTTTCCGAGGTATTAAGCTCAAACGGTTCAACATCACAGGGCAGTATCTGCGGAAGCACACTTGCACTTATGGATGCAGGTGTTCCGATTAAGACTCCTGTCGCAGGTATTTCGTGTGGTCTTGTAACAGAGGGCGACAGATATATTACAATGGTAGATATCCAGGGTGTTGAGGATTTCTTTGGCGATATGGACTTTAAGGTTGCAGGCAGCAAAAAGGGTATTACTGCAATCCAGATGGATATCAAAACAGATGGTCTTACCTATGAGATAATCCAGGAGGCACTCAGAAAGACACGTGATGCACGTTACTTTATCCTTGATGAAGTTATGCTCAAGGAGATTGCAAAGCCGAGATGCGAGCTTTCGGAGTATGCTCCAAAGGTTATTATAATGCATATTGATCCTGAAAAAATCCGTGACGTTATCGGCAGCGGCGGCAAAGTAATCCAGAAGATTGTTGCAGATACCGGTGCAAAGATTGATATAGAAGATGATGGTCGCGTATTGATATTCTCACCAAATCAGGCAGGCGGTACACAGGCACAAAAAATCATTGAAGGTATTGTCAAAGAGCCTGAGGTAGGCGAGGTATACACAGGTAAGGTCGTTCGCATAATGCAGTTTGGTGCATTCGTTGAAATCCTTCCCGGCAAGGACGGACTCGTTCATATTTCAAAGCTTGCTAAAGAGCGTGTTGAAAAGGTTGAAGATGTTGTAAACATTGGCGACGAAATCACTGTAAAGGTTGTTGAAATCGACAAGCAGGGAAGAATTAACCTTTCGCGCAAGGATATGCTGTAATCTATAAAGAAATAAAAAAAGCGGATACGAGAGTATCCGCTTTTTTGTGCGAAAAACTTACTTAGCTTTGGGCTTGAATATAAGAGCAATTAAATATCCAAAAAATACAGCCGCTGCAATTCCGCCCGCAGAAGCCATAACACCGCCCGTAAATGCGCCCAAAAGACCATTTTCCGAAATTCCCTTTAAAACGCCCTTGCCGAGCGTGTAGCCAAAGCCTATAATTGGAACTGTTGCGCCTGCGCCTGCAAATTTTACAAGCGGTTCATACAAACCAACCACTGTTAACACTACGCCTATACATACGTATGCAACCAAAATTCGTGCAGGGGTAAGCCTTGTTTTGTCTATAAAAACCTGAGCAATAGCACAGAATAATCCGCCTATAATAAAAGCTTTTAAATACATCGGCCACATTATGAAAGCCTCCCTTGCACAGTAATTGCGTGGGCGATTCCTGGGATGTTTTCGCCCTGTAAAAGATTTAAAGGACTCATTAGTGCTCCTGTTCCTATAAACAGTATGCGATTTAGTTTGCCTTTCTTTATCATATCAAGAAGATATGAACAAAAAACAATTGCACTGCAACCGCAGCCGCTTCCGCCCGCATGGACGTCCTGGGTATTCGTATCAAAAACCATTTTTCCGCAGTCATTATAATTTTTTGATATGTCATAGCCTGATGCACACACAAGCTCGCACGTGATATCAGCGCCTACTGATGCCAAATCGCCCGTTACAATAAGATCATAATCATCGGGTGTAAAGCCTGTGTCTTCAAAATGAGTAACTATCGTGTCAACCGCTGCAGGTGCCATGGCAGCGCCCATATTGTTTGCATCATTAATTCCCATATCAATAATTTTTCCTGTGGTAACATGGGTTATATATGGCCCGTTTCCTTCATTGCTGACAACGATTGCGCCCGAGCCCGTAACTGTCCATTGTGCTGTGGGGGGACGCTGACCGCCATATTCAAGAGGGAAGCGGTATTGTTTTTCGGATGAACAAAAATGACTTGAAGTCATAGCTATGGCGTTATCTGCATATCCACCGTCGACAGCCATAGCGGCAAGAGCGCTGCTTTGCGCCATGGTTGAACACGCTCCGTATAATCCAAAAAACGGCAAATCGGTATTTTTCATGGCATAGTGAGAGCCTGTGCATTGATTTAACAAATCGCCTGCAAAAACGTAGTCGATTTTGCTTAAAGGAAGATTTGATTTTTCAATGGCCTTTTGAAATGTCATTTTTTGAAGCTTACTTTCGGCTTTTTCCCATGTCTGTTCACCATAGAGGTCGTTTTCCAATATTTCATCATAGTATTTTGCAAGAGGGCCTTCGCCTTCTTTTACACCTGCAATTGCTGCGCTTGCTATAATTGATGGCGGATTTTGAAAGGCTATGCTTGCTCTTCCAAGACGTTTTACGGCCATAAAAAATCTTCCTTTCCTTGCCTCAAAAATGTTTTATATTCTGATTAGTCTATATCTGTTTTCCAAAAACCGTGAAGATTACAAAATGCGTATGCTGCTATCGCTTTGTCGCCTTCTGCAAGCAAAAATTCAACTACGGGCTCATCTGTGTGTGAGAGGTTAATTCTTTGACATCCACGCTTTGTTTGAAGATATACAAAACCTATGGAGTGTTTTTCTTCCATGGGATGATATATGCTACCAACTGCGACAATTATCTTGTTTTTATCCTTTTTTATTACGGGCAAATGCTTTTCTGCGATATCCTCGGCATCTTTTACAAGAAGCTTTGACATAGCCTTTTCACAACATGAAATTTCACAATTCTTTCCGCCACGTATAACCTCGACTATGTGGTCGCAATGGTTTGATGCAAAAAATACAGGTTCATCTTTTTTAAAAATATTTTTAATCATATCTACTCTCCGTTTATTCTTGGTATGGTGCAAGTGAAAGCTTTATAAAATAGCCCTGGTTGTGCTCACATACAGGGCATTTTGATGGAGCTTTTGTGCCTGTATAAACATATCCGCAGTTAAGACACATCCAACCCGTTTCAACGTCAGATATGAACAGTTTATTATTTTCGAGCATATCTGCAAATTTTTTGAAGCGATCACCATGTGTTTTTTCTATTTCTGCTATCATATTAAAAGATGCAGCAACGTTTGTAAAACCTTCCTGCGAGGCAACGTTTGCAAAGTTTTTGTATACGGGGTCATGTTCCTCGTATTCATTGTGTACGGCTGATTGCAAAAGCTTTAAAACGTCGTCGTGTGCGTCGACGGGATAACTACCATCAATGCTGACTGTTTCGCCTAAAAGCTCGGTCAAATGGTTATAAAAAATTTCGGCATGTTCTTTTTCCTGACCTGCGGTAAAGGTGAAAATAGCTTCAATTACTTCAAGACCATGCTTTTTTGCAGTAGATGCTGCAAAGGTATAGCGGTTTCTTGCCTGACTTTCGCCTGCAAATGCACGCATAAGATTTTTTGCGGTTTCGCTTGTTTTAAAATCAACTGACATAGTAAAAACTCCAATCATAAAATTTTTTGACATAAGTCTTTTATAAAATATTGCGTTAGTATTATTTGCAGAAGAAAATATAATTATTACAAAAAAGTAATAATCTATAGAATAAAAAAAGCGACCAAGTAAAAAACTCAGTCGCTTTGTGACTTAATATAAAACTTACGCTTTGCCGTCACAGCCTAAAACATTTTTAATCTTCTTTTCAACTAAATCCATAATAGCCTCTCTCGCGGGCTTTAGATACTGTCTTGGGTCAAAGTGTGACGGATTTTCATTAAGGTATTTTCTTATTGATGCTGTCATTGCAAGACGCAAGTCAGAGTCAATGTTGATTTTGCACACAGCAGATTTTGCAGCCTGACGAAGCATTTCTTCAGGAATACCGATTGCATCTGGCATCTGACCCCCATTTGCGTTAATCATATCGACGTACTCAGGAATAACAGATGATGCGCCGTGAAGTACGATAGGGAAGCCCGGAAGCTTCTTTGATACTTCTTCTAAAATATCAAATCTGAGCTGTGGCTTTTGACCCGGCTTGAATTTGTATGCACCGTGGCTTGTTCCAATTGCAATTGCAAGTGAATCAACACCTGTGCGAGTAACAAAATCTATAACCTCTTCAGGTCTTGTATATGAAGCGTCCTCTGCTGAAACGTTTACATCATCTTCAACACCTGCAAGTCTTCCAAGTTCGCCTTCTACAACAGCGCCTCTTGCGTGGGCATATTCAACGACCTTTTTTGTAAGCGCAATATTTTCTTCGTAGGGAAGATGTGAGCCGTCAATCATAACAGATGTAAAACCACCATCAATACACGATTTGCAAAGCTCAAAAGAATCGCCGTGGTCAAGGTGAAGTGCAATCGGGAGATTGGTTTCTTCAATAGCAGCCTCGACAAGCTTTACAAGATATGTGTGGTTGGCATATTTTCTTGCGCCTGCAGAAACCTGCAAAATCAGGGGAGCGTTGACTTTTTTTGCAGCTTCTGTAATACCCTGAATCATTTCCATATTGTTTACGTTAAAAGCGCCGATAGCGTAACCGCCTTCGTAAGCTTTTTTGAACATTTCCTTAGTTGTTACCAATGACATAAAATCACTCCTTAAATTTATTTTCTATATAAGATTATACCACTAAAACGCAAAAATACAAGTGGTTTGTTAAAAATTTTTCAATCTATATAAATTATTTTCAGTTTTAGGGTAAAAAAATATTTGTACTGTTTATATGGAACAGGTAAAATTTTTATGCTTTGATAAAATAATTTTTGACATACGCGCTAAAAGGGAGTATAATAGTACAGTAAAGGAGTTTTGTCCTAAAAAAGTAAGGAGGTTGTTAATATTATGGGTAGTGACCCGTACGTCAGTAGAAACGTAGTAAAACAGAATATTAATCCCATATCAGCCTTTTTCTTTTTGGGCCGCATCGTATAAAAAATATGACGCCTGCTTGAATTCATATAAGAAGGTTTTTTGTGTGTGGGATTATAAAATCTTAAAGAAAGCAGGTGGCAAAAATGTTTAAAATTTATCGTACAGACGATGAACAGATTAATGAAATTGAAAAATATGAACCAGACTGCTGGATTCATATGGTTGCGCCGACAAGTCAGGAGCTTTCGGATGTTTGTGAACAAACGGGAGCGGAAATAGACTTTTTGCGTGCGCCTCTTGATGAGGAAGAACGTTCACGTATTGAAACGGAAAATAACCAGACTCTTATACTTGTTGACACAGTATTTGCCCAAACAGATGATGACGAAGAAGAGTACGTCACAATACCAATGGGTATCGTTTTGATGGAAAAGTGCATTATTACAGTGTGTCTTAAGGATGTGCCGGTGCTGCGCGATTTTGTAAAAGGACGCGTAAGAAGCTTTTCAACAAAAAAGAGAAGCAGATTTATATTGCAGGTGCTTTACAGAAACGCTGTTCGTTTCCTATATTATCTTAGAAAAATTGACAGAAAAAGCAATTATATAGAAGATGAGCTTCATAAGTCGATGAAAAATAAAGAGCTTATATCGATGTTTAAGCTTGAAAAGAGCCTTGTATATTTTTCGACCTCGCTCAAAGGTAATGAGGCAGTGCTTGAAAGACTTTTGCGAATGAGCTTTATAAGGCAGTATCCCGATGACACAGATTTGCTTGAAGATGTAATTATAGAAAATAAACAGGCGATTGAAATGTGTACAATATACCGTGATATTTTGTCCGGAACAATGAATGCGCTTGCATCGCTTATATCAAATAATCTTAATGTTGTGATGAAAATTCTTACGCTTATAACGATTATTATGACAATACCGACTATTATAGCAAGCCTTTGGGGAATGAACGTTGCAGTTCCGTTTGGAAACAATCCGGCAGGTTTTTGGATTGTTGTTGGAATTTGTGGTTTGTTTTCTGTAGTTGCTGCAATTATCATGCGAAGAAAAAAGATGTTTTAACATAGAAATATTGATTAGAAACGCAAGTGATTTTGTTAAAAATTGCTTGCGTTTTATAATTTGTAAAAAAATTAAAAATATTTCAAAAAAGTGTTGACAGACAAAAAATGATATGTTATTATAATATTGTAATCAGTACAAAAATAAAATGAATTCAAAAAAGGAGGGGTGTTATGAATGCAGTAGAAATGCTTCAAAAAAAGGGAATTAGACCTTCTATTATAAGGATAATGGTTCTCGAGTATCTTTTGGAGCATAGAACACATCCGACTGTTGAAGAGGTTTATGAAGCGTTACTTGTGAAAGCTCCTACTATTTCAAAGACATCTATTTATAACACGTTGCACCTTCTGGCCCAAAATGATATTATTTTGGAAATAACAATCGATCCTGCGAAGGTGAGATATGATGCAGACACTACGCTTCATGGTCATTTCAAGTGTGATAATTGCCTTGATATATGGGATTTTGCAGTAGGTCAGGTTCAAACTTCTCTGTCAAAAGAGTTTGATATAAAAACAAAAGAAATTTATTTCACAGGTTTGTGCGATAAATGTAAAAATGTTAATTAAAAAATGTATATTTTAAGAGGAGGATTTTGTTATGAAAAAGTTTGTATGTTCAGTATGCGGTTATGTTCACGAGGGGGATACTCCACCGGCGGCTTGTCCGGTATGTAAAGTTCCGGCAGAAAAGTTTAAGGAAATGGAAGTTGGTGCAGCTTTGGCAGCAGAGCATGAATATGGTGTTTATGCAAAGACTGTAAAGAATAATCCTGATATCAGCGAAGAAGATAAAAAATATATTTTTGAGCAGCTTATGGCTAATTTTAACGGCGAATGTGCAGAGGTTGGCATGTATCTTTGCATGGCAAGAATTGCCCATAGAGAAGGCTATCCCGAGGTAGGACTTTATTGGGAAAAGGCCGCTTATGAAGAAGCAGAGCACGCAGCTAAGTTTGCAGAGCTTTTGGGCGAGGACCTTGAGCCTAATATGAAGGCTACAACAAAGGATAACCTCAAATGGAGAGTTGATTGTGAGTACGGCGCAACTCAGGGCAAGTTTGACCTTGCTTCATGCGCTAAGAAAAACGGCCTTGATGCTATACATGATACAGTGCATGAAATGGCTCGCGACGAAGCTCGACACGGTAAAGGTTTGGAAGGACTTCTTAACAGATATTTCAAATAATATACGAAATGGGCGTCCGCAAGAACGGACGCCCGTATTAAAAAGGAGGAACGATATATGGATGCAAAAGTTTCAAAATTACTTAATGAACAGATAACGAAAGAGTTATATTCGGCATATCTTTACCTTGATTTTTCTATTTTTTATGAAGCAGAGGGGCTTGACGGATTTGCTAACTGGTATATGATTCAGGCACAGGAAGAAAGAGATCATGCAATGCTCTTTATGAAGTATTTGCAGATGTGTGGCGAAAAGGTTGAGCTTGGTGCTATTGACAAGCCTGACAAAGAGCTTAAAACTCTTATGGATCCTTTAAAGGCAGGGCTTGAACATGAAAAGTACGTAACAAGTCTTATAAACGATATTTACGGTGCAGCATATGATGTAAAGGATTTTCGTACAATGCAGTTTCTTGACTGGTTTGTGAAAGAGCAACTTGAAGAAGAAAAGAACGCCGATGATATGATTAAAAAAATGGAGCTTTTTGGCAGTGATGCAAAGGGTCTATACTCACTTGATGCTGAATATGCTGCGAGAATTTATACTGCTCCGTCACTTGTGCTTGACTAATTGAATTTTTAAGCAACATAAAAGGACTCGGAAGTTTTCGAGTCCTTTTGACGTCATATATCACCATTTTGAATAAGTTTTAAAAATTCCTTAGCGGCAGGCGAAAGTGGCGTGCCCTTCAAATAGGCATAGCCTATGCTTCGTGCAGGAACAGGGGGTTCAAGTTTCATTTCACATATTTTCTTTTGTTTAAGGCTCTCTTTTGAAAATTCCTTGACAACGCACGAAACACCAAGATGAATTGATGCGAACTGAATGAGCAAATCATGTGCCGCAATCTCGATTTGAGGTTCTAATTGTATGTTCTTTTTGCCAAAAATATCGTTTAAAAACAATCTTGATGATGAATTGTTTTCGAGCAAAATAAGAGGTTCATCGGCGATTTCTTTCCAAGAATATGAGCTTTTTTGCTTGTGCTCGCTGCCGCATACGAAAATGTCGTGTATTTCAAAGCAAGGGCTAATGCAAAGCTCATCATCCTCGGCAGGAAGATTGACAAATGCAAGCTCGGCTTTGCCTTCTTTGACAAGCTCTAACATATGGTGAGAATATGAGTTTGCCATTTCTATGCGAATATTTGGATACGTTTCGTGAAATTTTTCAAGATATGGAAGCAAGAAGTGGCTTGTTATACTGTCGCCGGCAGCTATGATTAAAGAGCCGCTTTCAAGATGGTGAAGCCTTGCTAAAAGCATCTCGCCCTGTTCTATTGACGAAATTGCATTTTCTATTTTTTGAAAAAGAATTTCGCCTTCTTTTGTAAGTGATACTCCACGCTTTGAACGGGTAAAAAGCTTGGCGTCCAAATCGCTTTCGAGCTGTCTTATGCATTGCGATATTGCAGACTGGGAAATATATAGATGTGAAGCCGCTTTTGAGAAAGAGGAATGACGCGCGGTTTCATAAAAAATTCGATAATAATCAAGCCTGGTTTTCATATAAGCGCTCCTTATAACAGTAGTAAGTATTATTTGCTTTACTAATAGTTGTAATTATATTATAATAAGAGAAGCAGACAATGTCAAGACTAATAATTGTTTATGATAATCGTCAAAATATGGAGGAGATATTTATGGAAAGAAGAGTTGGTACTGTTTCAAGAGGTATCCGTTGTCCAATTATTCGTGAAGGAGACGATATTGCAAGTATCGTTGTTAATAGTGTAATCGAAGCATCAGAGGCTGAAGGCTTTGCTTTAAGAGACCGTGACGTTGTTGCGGTTACCGAGTCTGTTGTAGCACGTGCACAAGGAAATTATGCATCTGTTGATGCAATAGCAGAGGATGTGAAAAATAAGCTCGGCGGCGGTACTGTTGGTGTTATTTTGCCGATACTCAGCCGTAACCGTTTTGCGATTTGTCTTCGCGGTATAGCAAAAGGCGCAAAAAAGATTGTTTTGATGCTCAATTACCCAAGCGATGAGGTGGGTAACGCTTTGGTATCACTTGACCAGCTTGACGAGGCGGGTATCAATCCTTATTCTGATGTTCTCAGCGAAGAAAAATATCGTGAGCTTTTTGGCGAGAATTTGCATCCTTTTACAGGTGTTGATTATGTTAAATATTATGGCGATTTAATCCGTTCGTGTGGCGCAGAGGCCGAGATTGTACTTGCAAATGACCCGCGTGTTATACTAAAATATACAGACTGCGTTTTAAATTGCGATATCCACTCAAGAGCACGTACAAAGCGCATTTTAAAAGATGCGGGTGCTAAGTGTGTTGTAGGTCTCGATGAAATTTTGAACAAGTCTGTAAACGGCAGTGGATATAATGAAAAGTACGGTCTTCTTGGCTCAAACAAGTCTACTGAAGATACAGTAAAGCTTTTCCCACAGGATTGCTTTGATTTGGTAGAGAAAATTCAGGCGATGTTTATGGAGCGTACATCAAAGCATATTGAGGTTATGGTATACGGTGACGGCGCGTTCAAAGACCCGGTGGGTAAAATCTGGGAGCTTGCTGACCCGGTTGTTTCGCCTGCGTATACAAAGGGCCTTGAAGGAACACCAAACGAGCTTAAACTAAAGTATCTTGCGGATAATGATTTTGCTGATCTTAAAGGTGAGGAGCTTAAAAAGGCTATTGAAACAGCTATTAAGGAAAAGGGTAGCGATTTGGTTGGAAATATGGCGTCTCAGGGAACGACTCCAAGAAGACTTACTGACTTAATCGGTTCGCTTTGTGACCTTACAAGCGGTTCTGGCGACAAAGGAACTCCTGTAATACTTGTTCAGGGATATTTTGATAATTTGACAGACTAAAAAATAAAATTAAAAGGTGTTGCGTGTGCAACACCTTTTTTGATATGATGAAGATTTTTTATGATTTTTTTAGCAGTGTAACAGTCTCGACATGGCTTGTGTGCGGGAACATATCAACGCCCTGCACCTTTTTAATATCATAACCGCCGTTTTCTCTTAAAAACTTTACATCACGAGCGAGTGTTTCGGGATTGCACGAAACGTATACAATGCGTTTTGGGGCGGTTTTAATAATTGTTTCAAGTGTTATTTCATCTGCACCTTTTCGCGGTGGGTCAAGCATAATTACATCGGCACGCTCGCCTGCGTTATAAGTTTCTACAACGGTTTTTTCAACAGGACCACAGTAAAAATGTGCATTTTCTATATTGTTTTGTTTTGCGTTTTTCTTTGCATCTTCTACGGCGTCGGGCACAATTTCAAAACCGAGCACTTTTTTTGCGTGCTTTGCCATAAATAAAGATATTGTACCAATTCCGCTGTATAAATCAAAAACAGTTTCATTTCCCGTCAAAGATGCAAATTCAAGTGCTGTATTATAGAGCTTTTGTGTCTGTGTTGCGTTAATTTGATAAAAACTTAAAGGCGAAATATTAAATATCAAATCTCCGATGGTATCAATAAGAGTATCCTCGCCATAGAGAGTGATGTTGTTTTTGCCTAAAATAAGATTTGTCTTGTCCATATTTATATTTTGTATTACACTTACAAGCGAAGGTACATTTTCCTTAAGCATATCTACAAGCTTATCTGCGTGCGGAAGGTTAAGAGCATTTGTTATAATTACCACCATTACATCACCACGCTTTGAAGTGCGCACAAAAATATGACGCACAATGCCGTTGTGCTTTTCTTCATCGTATGCCGAAATATTGTATTTTTCCATAAAGCTTTTTACAGTGTCAGTAACGGCTTTTTGAATTTTTGGAGCGCAAACGCACTCATCTACTGCACATATGCTGTGTGCGCGCGGAGCAAAAAAGCCTGTGATAATATTTCCGTTTGCATCTGTGCCGACGGGGAGCTGTGTTTTGTTTCTATAATAATACGGCTCATCCATTCCTATCAATTCGGGCAAACTAATGTCCTTGCATCCACCGATTCGTGTGAGAGCGTCAAATATGCGCTTGTTTTTAAGCTCAAGCTGTTTTTCATAAGATATATGCATAAAGTTGCATCCGCCACAACGATTATATACGCTGCATTTTGGCTCGCTTCGATATGGGGAAGGAGTAATGATTTTTTCAATTTTTGCAAAGGCAAAAGATTTGTTGACTTTGAGTATTTTTGCACTTACTATATCGCCTGAAACGGCGTTTTTGACAAACACAGTAAAGCCGTCAATTCTGCCTATACCTTCACCTTCGCTGCCTTGAGCGTCAATTTGTATATCATATATTTCATTCTTTTTTATATTTGGCTTGTCCATATTTTCCTCCAAGTATATAGCTAATGAATATTATATCAAAAAAATTGCAGTATTTCAATCTGTAAATGATATATTTTGTGATAAATGCACTTTATGTGGGTAGACATAATTTACAGTATATGTTATACTTTTGATAGACAAAACAAAAAGGAATGATTAACTGTGAAGGAAAATTTTAAAACAAATGCGATGCGTATTCTTGAAAGCGCAAAGATAGAATACAGTGCTCATCACTATGATGCAAATGACGGAAATATTGATGGCATATCGGTTGCAAATAAAATGGGACAACCTCTTGAAAGAGTATATAAAACGCTTGTCACCATTTCTCCGCAGAAGATTTATTATGTTTTTGTAATTCCTGTTGCGTGCGAGCTTGATTTAAAAGCGTGTGCAAGAAGCGTCGGGGCAAAATCGGTAGAGATGATTAAGGTTGCAGACATTAATAAGGTTACGGGATATATACGAGGCGGTTGCAGTCCTGTCGGTATGAAGAAGCAGTATAAAACAGTTATTGATATATCTGCAAAGGAGCTTGATTATTTTTTTGTAAGCGCGGGCAAAATCGGCTATCAACTGCAGATAAATCCAAATACGCTTGCAGAGCTGATTGGTGCGGATATGTTTGATATTACATTAAAATAATAATTTTTATAAAAATCTTAAAGACATGGTGTTAAAAGACGCCGTGTCTTTTTTTGTCTGATAAGATAAAAAAATCCCGACCGAAAGGCTACATAAAAAATGGACAAACTGTCATATATAACACTCTTTAAAAATATATATAAGATAGGCGTAAGTTTGTATTTAAACAAAAGCAAAGGGGAGTGGTATGTTTGTGGTATAACGGAAGTGCACAAAATATAATTTCAAGACTTAATACAAACGCTGACACAGGGCTTTCGGAAGCGGAGGTCGAGAGCAGACGTGAAAAGTATGGCAAAAACGAGATTGAGCATAAAAAGAAGGACAATCTTTTTATGCGCTTTATAGAGCAGTTTAAGGATTATATGGTTATGATTTTGCTTGCAGCGGCGCTTGTATCATTTGTTGTGTCGCTTATCAGCGGTGATGCGGATTATTTTGACCCGATTATGATTCTGGCAATTGTAATTTTAAACGCTACAATAGGTGTGTTTCAGGAAAGCCGCGCACAAAAGGCGCTTGAAGCACTAAAAAAATTGAGTGCTCCGAGTGTGCGTGTTATGCGTGAAGGTAAAAAGTGCACCATAGCTGCAAGTGAGCTTGTGGTAGGTGATATAATTTTTCTTGAGGCAGGAGATTTGGTCGCGGCAGATGCAAGACTTATAGAATCTACAGATTTAAAATGCGACGAAGCTGCGCTTACGGGCGAGTCGTTAGAGGTAGAAAAAGATGCGCTACTTAGCTTTAGTGGCGAAATAAATATTGCTGACGCAAAAAATATGGTTTTTTCTTCGTGTGTTGTGACGTGCGGACATGCGGTGGCAGTGGTTACCCAAACAGGAATGAATACCCAGGTAGGTAAAATTGCAAAAATGATAATTGATACAGATGCCGCCCAAACGCCACTTCAGGAAAAGCTTGCAAGAACGGGCAAAACACTTGGCATAATGGCGCTTAGCATATGCGCGGTTATTTTTATAATGGGAATAATAAGGCGACTTCCAATGTTTGATATGTTTATGACTTCGATAAGTCTTGCTGTTGCAGCAATACCTGAAGGGCTGCCTGCCATTGTTACGATAATGCTTTCTTTGGGGGTGCAGCGTATGGCGGACAAAAACGCTATTATACGAAGGCTTCCTGCGGTTGAAACATTGGGGAGTGCAAGTGTAATTTGCTCTGACAAAACAGGAACACTTACACAAAATAAAATGAGTGTTACAAAAGTGTATGGAAACAGAAGTCTTGCTCTTGATTTGGCGTCGCTGTGTAATAACGATCAAGACCCGACAGAAAAAGCTATTTTGTCAGCGGCAAAGCTTGACGGATGTGAGGTTGAGCTTTTAAAAAAGAAATATCTTCGTGTGCGTGAAGAGGCTTTTAATTCAAAGAAAAAGTATATGACAACTACGCATAAAACTCAGGACGGATATCGTTATATAGTCAAAGGTGCACCCGATGTTGTGCTTGGAATGTGCAGTATGGAAAAGTTTCAAAAACAGCAAGCAGAAAGCGAAAATCTTAAAATGGCAAGGGATGCTTTGCGCGTGATAGCTGTCGCATATAAGGATGTAGATGCGCTTTCGGATTGTGATGTGAGCAATCTTAAATTTGTTGGTCTTATTGGTATGATTGACCCACCGCGTCCTGAGGTGGCAAACTCTGTTGCACTTTGCAAAAAGGCAGGGATAAAGCCTGTTATGATAACGGGTGACCACATTGAAACGGCAAAGGCAATTGCATCGCAGATAGGAATATATAAAGATGGCGACAAAGCAATGACAGCAGATAAGCTTAACCAGATAAGCGAAGATGAGCTTGTAATGTCAATAAATGAATACAGCGTTTTTGCCCGTGTAACGCCTGAGCATAAAATGAGAATTGTAAATGCCTACAAAAGGCGTGGCGAGGTTGTTGCAATGACGGGTGACGGAGTTAATGACGCACCGGCACTAAAGGCCGCAGATATAGGCTGTGGTATGGGACAAAACGGCACAGAGGTGTGCAAAGAAGCGGCTGATATGATTCTTTGTGACGATAATTTTTCAACTATTGTGTCTGCAGTTCGTGAAGGACGTGTAATTTTTGCAAACATAAAAAAGGCAGTTCATTTTCTTTTGTCGAGTAATATAGGAGAAATTGTGACAATATTTTTTGCTATTTTTGTAGGATGGAGCGCTCCGCTTGCACCAGTACATCTTTTGTGGGTGAATTTTATCACAGATTCACTTCCTGCAATTGCTCTTGGATTTGAAAAAGCAGATGACGATATAATGGAGAAAAAACCGATTAACAGACGAAAAGGAATTTTTTCTGACGGACTTGGCATGGTAATGGTGCTTGAAGGAATTATGATAGGCGTTTTGTCGCTTATTGCTTTCAGCTTTGGTAATTATATATGGAAAGATACTGTGACAGCGCAAACAATGGCATTTTGTGTATTGTGTATTTCACAGCTTTTGCACGCATTTAATATGCGCTCGGACCAGTCACTTTTCAAAATAGGCTTTTTTACAAACAAGGTAATGAATTTTGCGTTTGTTATATGTAGCGCTTTGCAGCTTTCGGTTGTGTGCATAGAGCCTCTTGCAAGAATTTTTAAAGTGACACCGCTTAGCAGTACTCAATGGCTTGTAGTAGCTGCCTTAGCAATTGTGCCGTTGGTGGTAGTTGAACTTGAGAAATTTTTGCGTATGCGTTCATCTAAAAAATATCAGATGCGTAGAAAATTCTTGTTTGAAAGATAAAACTTAATTAAAAATGTGATGATACATATATTTTGCTGATGCAGACAAAAATATATGTATCATTTTTTTGTAAAAGGCGGCGTATATATGCTTGTAATACTTGTAAGAACATTTTTGTTATATTTTATCGTTATATTTGCAATGCGTATGATGGGCAAACGGCAGGCGGGCGAGCTGCAGACATCAGAACTTGTAGTTGCAATCATGATTTCGGATGTTGCATCTATACCTATGCAAAATACGGGAGTGCCACTGCTTAGCGGCATAGTACCAATAGTGACGCTTTTAGTATCTGAGATTATTGTTTCGTTTGTGGTTTTAAAAAACAGAAAGATACGACATATTCTGTCTGGAACGCCAAGTGTTATTATTTGTCATGGCAAAATTGATGAAAAGGAGATGCGAAAACAACGCTATAATATAGAGGACTTGATGGAGGAGCTAAGAGTTGGCGGCTACGGTGACATTTCACAAATTGAATATGCACTACTTGAAACAAGCGGACAAATCAGTGTTATACCAAAAACTCAGGCAAGACCGCTTACAGTGGAAGATGTAAAAATAAAGCTAAGCCAGGAGCAAATTCCGCACACAATTATATTTGATGGTGTGCTTGATAAAAAAGAACTAAAAAAGAGCGGCAAAGATGAAAGCTGGCTCTGTAAGCAGCTTCGTAAAAATGGTATAAAGCATATTGGTGATGTGTTTATTGCTGCAACAGACACAAACGGAGAACTGTTTGTGCAGGCTAAGGAGAGAAAAAAATGAAGATATTTTTGGCTTCGCTTTTAATACTTGCCCTTACGGTTTCGGGCGGAATCTGGGCAGATTTTTATCTAAATAGCGTTGCAGAGGATGTAGAAAAATACTGCGATAAGATTTCACAAACTCAGGAAGAGTCGGATGAGGCTTATGAAAAGACATATAATGAGCTAAACGAGTATTGGCAAAAGAAAAAAAGAATGCTTTCGGTAATTATAGACCATGTTCATATAGGAGAAATAGATAAATCCTTGAGTGAAATGGAAGCTGCGATAGATGCGCGCGAGTATGGTGAAATGTTTTTATCGCTTGCACGCGTAAAGACTACAATTGAAACGGTAGCACAAAATGAGCACTTTCATTTAAGTAGCATACTTTAGAGGGCAAAAAATAAAAATGCAAGAATTAATTAATTTTCTTGCAAAATGGGGCTGTGTGTACTATAATAGTATTGATATACAAATGTATTTACAAGACCTTTTGGTCGGGGAGGAAGCAAGATGAAAGAGTCTGACAATCTTCTTTTGCGTATAAATGACAATATGGACAGCTTCAGTAAAGGTCAGCGCCGAATAGCAGAGTTTATACTAAAGCAGTATGATAAAGCGGCGTATATAACTGCTGCAAAGCTTGGAGCAATTGTTGGTGTAAGTGAGTCTACTGTTGTACGCTTTGCAAGCGAGCTTGGCTATGACGGTTATCCGGGGATGCAAAAAGAGCTTCGTGCAATAATATGCACAAAGCTTACTGCGACACAAAGAATTGGTGTTGCATCAGACCGAATGGGTACGGGCGATATTTTGCAAAGTGTACTTGATGCCGATATGGAAAATATACGCCAGTCGCTTTTGCAAATAGACAGAGATGAGTTTTTAAAAATTGCTGATGCGATTGTAGATGCAAAGCATATATATGTTTTGGGCGTTCGCAGCTCAGCATCGCTTGCATCATTTTTGAGCTTTTACTTAAATCTTATAACACCAAATGTACGCCATGTACAAACGAGTACGGCAAGTGAGCTTTTTGAACAGATTTTCAGAATTGAAAAGGGCGATGTGCTTATTGCAATAAGCTTTCCAAGATATTCTACGAGAACACTTAAGGCGATTGATTATGCTAAAAACAGAGGTGCTACTGTTATAGGAATTACCGATTCAGTTTCTTCGCCTATTGCGCAGTCGTCTGATATGTCGCTTATCGCAAAAAGTGATATGGTATCGTTTGCAGATTCGCTTGTAGCACCGCTGAGTGTTATAAATGCGCTTGTGGTTGCGATAAGTATGAAAAAGAAAACAGAAGTTGTCGAAAGTCTTGAAAGTCTTGAGGCAATATGGGACGAATATAAGGTATATGAAAAATTTTCTTCGGAAAGGTAAGCGACGCACTTTATGCATCGCATAAGTTTGTATAATGGATGAAATAAATAAAAAAGAAAAGGTTTGCGTCATAGGTGGCGGAGCTGCAGGTCTTATGGCGGCAGGGCGTCTTGCACAAAGAGGCAAGAGTGTTGTACTTATTGAAAAAAATCCTATGCTTGGCAAAAAGCTTCGGATAACGGGCAAGGGACGCTGTAACATAACAAATGCGTGCGACATAGAGGACATACTCAAAAACGTTACTGTAAATCCAAGCTTTCTTTACAGTGCGCTTTACACATTTACAAATGATAATTTGATAGCGCTTTTAAATGAATATGGAATTGAAACAAAGACCGAGCGTGGCGGCAGAGTATTTCCTGTAAGCGACAATGCGCGCGATGTTGTTGAGGCGCTTAAACGTTATGCGCTCAAAAGTAATGTGCGTCTTTTGAAAAAAGAGGTAGAAGGGCTTATTATAAAAGATGGAAAAGTCTGCGGTGCCCGGTATACAAGCGGGGAAAAGCTTTACTGCGACAGTGTTATTGTTGCAACAGGCGGACTTTCATATCCGCTGACGGGCTCGACTGGCGATGGCTATAAATTTGCTCGTCAGGCGGGACACACAATAACCACGCCAAAGCCTTCGCTTGTGCCTGTCCAGACGCGTGAAACCTTTGGCGGCAAGCTGATGGGACTTGCGCTCAAAAACGTAAGGCTCAGTGTTACAAATTCTAACAACAAAAAAGTGTTTGAAGATTTTGGCGAGATGCTGTTCACGCATTTTGGGGTAAGCGGGCCTATGGTGCTTTCTGCAAGCGCGCACATGCGTGATATCGATAAAGAAAATTACGTTTTTCATATAGATTTAAAGCCTGCGCTCGATGAAAGACAGCTTGACGAAAGATTACAGCGCGATTTTGCACAAAATTCCAACAAGCATTTTATAAATGCACTCGATGCGCTTTTGCCAAAAACTCTTATTCCTGTTATTGTAAAGCGCTCGGGAATAGATGAGCACAAAACGGTAAATCAGATTTCAAAGGCTGAAAGATTGACGTTTGTAAGTCTTTTAAAGGATTTCACTCTTCATGCGACGCGTTTTCGCCCAATAGAAGAGGCAATCGTAACGTCGGGCGGTGTAAATGTAAAAGAGATTAATCCTTCGACAATGGAGTCAAAGCTTGCCAAGGGGTTGTATTTTGCGGGCGAAGTCATTGATGTCGATGCATACACAGGTGGCTTTAACCTTCAAATTGCATTTTCGACAGGATATCTTGCAGGTGATAATGCGTAATTTTGATAATGGCTTCTTCATATAATTTTTATGAAGGGGTGATGTATATGCTTAGAAATAATAAGCTTGTAACTGTTTGTCTGATTATGTTTGCGTTTGCGGTGTATATGTTTGCAGGCGTCAATAAGTCTCTTATGACAGATACCGCGGCTGTAATTACAAATGAGCTGGAAAATGCAACAAACTATGGACAAATTTATTTAAAGTTTGATGGCGCAAGTGAAAATAATGCGCCAAGAATACTTATAAACGGCGAATACGCATGCACAGTTACAGAAGAAACGAAGATACTTGACATATTTGATATGTGCGTTGTAGAGCTTGACACGCGTGCTTTAAGAGAGCCTGTGCTTTTGACAGTAGAGGGCAAGGGTGAAAATGTTGTGACAGATTGTGTGGGACGCGTGATTACAGGGGGCGGCGGAATTGACAGTGTCGGTACATTTATGATAAAAGCTGTTGATAATAAATAATAAAAATGGATACAGATGAAAAGAGGTTTTGAAAAATGAAGAATGTAAGCGTTGCAATTGACGGTCCTGCAGGAGCGGGCAAAAGCACAATTTCAAAGGTTGTTGCAAAAAAACTTGGCCTTATATATGTTGATACGGGGGCTATGTATCGCGCAGTTGCACTTTATGCTATTCAAAATGCTATGGACACAAAAAATGTAGATGGAGCACTCGAAGCATCGCTTGATAAAATCAGTATTGATATTGCTTATCAGGACGGTGAGCAGCATATATTCTTAAATGGTGAGGACGTTTCAGGTCTTATTCGTACACCTGAGGTAAGTATGGGTGCATCTAATGTTGCAACACTGCCGTGCGTAAGATTAAAGCTTGTAGAGCTTCAGCGCGAAATTGCAAAAAAGCAGAGTGTAATTATGGACGGACGTGATATCGGTACGTATGTGCTTCCTGATGCGGATATAAAAATCTTTCTTACAGCAAGCGTCGAGGCACGCGCAAAAAGACGTCATAAAGAGCTTATAGAAAAGGGTACGAGCGTTTCTTATGAGGAAGTGCTTTTAGATATGCAAAAGCGTGATTTGAACGATTCGACAAGAGCGTTTGCACCGTTAAAGCAGGCTGATGATGCTGTTTTGATAGACACGACCGAGTATGATTTTGATGCTTCGGTTAACAAAATTTTGTCGCATATAAAAGAAAATATGAAATAAGCTTATAATATTTGACCGCAAATGCGGCAGAACGGAGAAAATTATGTTTTACAAAGTGATAAAAACCCTTGCGGCAATTATATTTGCACCATTTATGCCGAGAAAGGTTTCAGGAAAAGAAAATATACCCAAAGAGGGAGCATTTATACTTGCGCTTAATCACAGAAGCAATCTTGATGTTATTGTGGGTGCGCTTTCGTGCCCAAGACCGCTTCACTATATGGCGAAAAAAGAGCTTTTTGAAAATAAATTCCTCGGATGGTTTTTTAGAAATGTAAACGCTTTTCCAATAGACCGCGCCGGAAATGATTTAAAGGCTATAAAAACTGCACTTTCAGTTTTAAAGGATGGAAAGGTGCTTGGAATATTTCCCGAAGGAACAAGAGTAAAAGAAGGTGAGGATTCTTCGGCAAAAGCGGGCGTAAGTATGCTTGCACTGCGTGCAAAGGTGCCGGTAGTTCCGGGTGCAATAGTAGGTGAGTATAAGCTCTTTAGAAAAGTACATATAATTTTTGGTGAGCCTGTTTCGCTTGAAAAGTATTATGATACAAAGCCCGATAGTGCTAAACTTTTGCAGATAAGCAGTGAAATTTTAGATGAAATAAAAAAAATAGATGCCAATGAAAAAAAACTCTTGCAAAAAGGGGAAAAATGATATAAAATAGATAGCGTGATTATGCCGAAAGGATAATGCATGTGAATAATCAAACAGATAAAAAAGTTACAGTTGCAAAAAGCGCAGGTTTCTGCTTTGGCGTAAAAAAAGCAGTCGAGCGCGTATATGAGCTTTTAGAAGAAGGCGAGAAAATATCAATATTGGGTGAGTTGATACATAATAAATCGGTTACCGATGACCTTGAAAAAAGGGGAGCGGCGACAATAGATGATGTTTTGGCGTGTGAAGAAGGCTCTACGCTTGTGATACGAACTCATGGTGTTGGTGAGGCTGTTACAAAAAAAGCACAAGCTACAGCATGCAGGGTTGTGGATTTGACGTGCCCTTATGTAAAGGCAATTCACAAGATTGTATCAGAGCAAAGCCGCAGTGGGAAAAAAGTCGTAATAGTAGGCGATAAAAACCATCCCGAAGTTTTGGGAATATGCGGATGGGTGAGCGGCGAGTATTACGTTGTCAATACACCTGATGAGGCAGCGGCGTTAAAACTTGATGGTGTGTGCGTTGTTGCACAGACAACAATAAATCGTACAAGCTTTGAGAAGATTGTATCAGAGCTAAAAAAAAGCTGCAGTGATGTTATGGTAAACGATACAATTTGCGCATCTACAAAGGTGCGTCAGACAGAAGCACAGGAGCTCTCAACTCAGTGCGATATAATGTTTGTTATTGGTGGCAAGAGCAGCTCAAACACAAAAAAGCTTTATGAAATTTGTAAAAAGAACTGTGAGCAGACATACTTTATAGAAAATTTTGAGGAAATTCCTCAGGATATAAATTACAAAAATAAAAAAATAGGTATTACCGCAGGAGCATCGACTCCGCAAGGTATTATCGAGGAGGTAGCAGACACAATGGAAGAGAACAAAAATGTAAGCTTTGAGGAGCTAATGGAGCAAACGCTTAAAACTTTAAATACAGGAGATGTTGTTGAAGGCACAGTTGTAGAAGTAAGACCTACAGAAGTAATCGTAGACCTTGGCTTCAAGTCCGACGGTATTATCCCGGCATCTGAGCTTACAGATGACCCCGACGTTAAGCCAGCCGACATCGTTAAAGCAGGCGATGTAATCGAAGTATTTGTTGTTGGCGTAAACGATGGCGAAGGAAAAACACTTCTTTCAAAGAAAAAGCTTGATGCAATTGCAGGCTACAAGAAGCTTGAAGAAGCACTTGAGAGTGGCAAGGTTATGAGCGGTAAGGTAATTTCTACAGTAAATGGCGGACTTATCGTATCAGTTGAGGGAAGCCGTGTATTCGTTCCTGCAAGACAGGCATCTGACAGATATACAGAGGATTTGTCAATATTTATGAATCAGAATGTTGATTTGAGAATTACAGAAATCAACACAAGAAGAAAAAGAATCACAGGTTCAATCCGTTCAGTGCTCGTAGAGCAGAAGGCTGCTTTGGCATCAAAATTCTGGGAAGATGCAGAAGTTGGCAAAAAATACACAGGTGTTGTAAAGTCAATTATGCCTTTTGGTGTATTTGTTGATATCGGTGGTGTAGATGGTCTTGTTCACATCAGCGAGCTTAGCTGGAACAGAATCAAGAATCCGTCAGAGGTTGTTTCTGTTGGTGATTCAATCGAAGTATATATCAAAGAAATAAATGAAGAAACAAAGAAGATTTCACTTGGCTTTAAGAAGGCTGAGGATAATCCGTGGGCAATTGCGCAGAGTAAGTTCAATCTTGGCGATACGGTAACATGTAAGGTTGTTCGTTTTATGCCTTTTGGTGCGTTTGTTGAGCTTATCCCCGGTGTTGATGGTCTTATCCATATTTCACAGATTGCTCTTAAGAGAGTTGAAAAGGTTGAGGACGAGCTTAAGATTGGTCAGAAGGTTGAAGCTAAGATTACAGAGCTTAACTGGGAAACAAAGAGAATCAGCCTTAGCATAAAAGCACTTTTGGCTCCTGAGGTTGTTGAAGAGCCTGAAGAGACAGTTGCTGAAGAAGCACCTGCAACAGAGGAGTTTGTTCCTGTTGACGTTGAGGCTTTTGTTGCTGAAAACGCTGAGGAAAAAGCAGACGAAGAATAATTAAAAAAGAAAAAATCAAAGGATGTGAGATAATTCACATCCTTTTTTATCTTTATAGCATAATCGGCGAGGTTGTATAATCGGTGCCACCCATTCGCATAGAAGATTCATCTTGTGAGGCAGTGTATAAATCGGTTGCCATCACATCGAGCAAAAACAACTCGTCCGAATCCTTGTTTATAAAATCTGCCGTTTTTGTTATTATCGGCACGCAGGCGGTATCGCTCATTTTGGCAAGCAACTCTCTGCCTTTTTTGTTTGCTCCAAGTACACGAATGTATGACGGTATTTTGTCATAACCCATGTTTTGTATACCTATGAATGAGGCAAACAGCAGACGACGTATTCTTGAGCGAGTATATTGACGTGCACAGCAAAGTTCTATAAGTTCATCTATACTGCAAGCCTTTTTTGCCATTGATATAATTCTGTTTTCAAAGCCTTGTGGCATATCTATAATGTTTTTTAACTCATCAGCTTTTGTACGCCTTAGAAAAGACAGAATTGCTTTATCAAAGTTATGTGTAAATACAGGCGTTTTTTTCGAAAAGATGTCATAAACATCTGCTGGCATAGTATGGGCAACGGCAGTTTCTTCAAAAACAGATTTTCTGATAGCTGTTGCAGACGAAAATTCGTTTTCCATAGACGCATCGTGATAAGCTGCACCAATGCGATTTATACCGACAGGTTTTATTGTGCTTTTAAGCGAAATAAGTGTGCGCATATATTCTATTGCAAGCATGTTATTGGGGCTTTGTAAAATTTTAGCATCAATATTAAGCAAAGAGCATAGAGCTTTTTCGCGCGCAGCGGGATAGCCTGTGTGATTGTCTAAATATTTTTTTGTTTCACAGTCAATTGTTTCACCAACTGTGGCAAGAGCCTCTGCAATTTTATAAAGAGTGCGGGTATTTTCTTCTTCCATGCCAAAACTTATAAATTCTACACACCCAAGAGCATTAAGTATAGAAACCGCGCCAAAAGCAAAGAGGGGAGCAACTCCAAGAGCGTAGTATACGGGAAGCTCAATTACAAGGTCAGCACCACCTAAAATAGCGGCGTGTGCTCTGCTCCACTTATCCATTATGGCGCAATCGCCGCGCTGAACAAAATTACCACTCATTACTACGGCGATTGCATCAGCACCCGTTTTTTGCCGTGTCTGTTCGATGTGATATTTATGGCCATTGTGAAAAGGGTTATATTCGGCAACAATTCCTGCAATTTTCATTTGCAATTCTCCTTATAAAAATGTCAAAAAACATTTGAAAAAGTGTTTTTTGAGTCTGATTTTAGTGCAAAAAAGCCACTTTTTATGCAAAATTGGATATTTTAGTATAATTATAACACATTTTTTGTAAAAATGCTATTGTAATATTTTTTTCTTTATTATATAATATTAACGTTATGATTATATCCAATATAATATAAAATATATGTTTTACGGAGGCGTATTAAGATGAGTAACTTTATTGACGTAATTAAGGAGCGTGCAAGAGCCGACAAAAAGACGATTGTTCTTCCTGAATCGATGGACCGTCGTACACTTGAAGCTGCTGAAAAAATTCTTAAAGAGGATATAGCGAACCTTATAATTATCGGTACACCCGAGGAAATTGAGGAAAATGGCAAAGGTCTTGATATTTCGGGCGCAACGATAATTAACCCATTTACATACGAAAAGACAGAAGAGTACTTAAATCTCTTTGTTGAGCTTAGAAAGTCAAAGGGTCTTACATATGAAGAGGCTAAAAAGACTGCTCTTGGTGATTATATGTACTATGCCTGCCTTATGGTTAAGGCCGGAGATGCTGATGGTGTTGTTTCGGGCGCATGTCACTCGACAGCAAACACATTAAGACCGAGCTTGCAGATTATTAAAACAAAGCCGGGTGTAAAGCTTGTATCGGCATTCTTTGTTATGGTTGTTCCGGATTGCGAATACGGCGACAATGGCACATTTATTTTTGCAGACAGCGGTCTTGAGCAAAATCCCGATCCGGAAAAGCTTGCGGCAATAGCAGCATGCTCAGCTGATTCTTTTGAACTTTTGACACAGCATAAGGCAATTGTTGCTATGCTTTCACACTCAACAATGGGTAGTGCAAAGCACGCTGACGTTGACAAGGTTGTTGAAGCAACAAGAATTTGTAAAGAACAAAATCCAAATCTTGCAGTAGACGGCGAACTTCAGCTTGACGCTGCAATAGTACCGTCCGTTGGTGAGTCAAAGGCTCCTGGCAGTCCTGTTGCAGGCAAGGCAAACGTATTGGTATTTCCTGACCTTGATGCAGGAAATATTGGTTATAAGCTTGTTCAAAGACTTGCAAAGGCTGAGGCGTATGGTCCTATAACACAGGGTATAGCAATGCCGGTAAATGACTTGTCACGCGGTTGCAGCGCAGACGATATCGTTGGTGTATGTGCAATCACATGCGTACAGGCACAGGCAAAGAAATAATAAAATAAAATTATAAATATAGAGAGGATAGAATAGAATGAAAGTTTTAGTTATAAATGCGGGAAGCTCCTCGCTAAAGTATCAGCTTATCAATACAGACAATAACGATGTTATTGCAAAGGGTCTTTGCGAAAGAATTGGCATTGACGGTTCAAAGCTTACACATAAGCCTACAGGTAAGCAGAATGCTGAAATTGTATCACCTATGGCAAGCCATGCTGATGCAATTAAGCTTGTAATAGCTGCGCTTCTTGACAAAGAGCACGGCGTAATCGAAAGCATGGATGAAATCGGTGCTGTTGGTCACAGAGTTGTGCACGGCGGAGAGGCATTTAGCGGCTCTGTAATTATTGATGATGAGGTTAAAAAGGCGCTTGAGGAGTGTTCTGAGCTTGCACCGCTTCACAATCCTGCAAACCTTATGGGTATAAGTGCTTGTGAAGAGGTAATGCCCGGCGTACCGCAGGTTGGCGTATTTGATACAGCTTTTCATCAGACAATGAAGCCCGAGGCATATCTTTATGGTATTCCGTATGAGCTTTATGAAAAGCATAAGATAAGAAAGTACGGCTTCCACGGCACAAGCCACAAGTATGTTGCAAACCGCGCAGCAAAGCTTCTCGGCAAGCCGATTGAAGAGCTTAAAATTATTACATGCCACCTTGGTAATGGTTCTTCAATAACAGCTGTTGATGGCGGAAAATCAGTTGATACATCAATGGGCTTTACACCGCTTGCAGGTGTTATAATGGGAACACGTTCAGGTGTAATCGACCCTGCTATCATTCCTTTTGTTATGGAAAAAGAAGGCCTTAACATCAAAGAGGTTGACAATCTTCTTAATAAAGAATCCGGTGTTCTTGGTATTTCAGGTCTTAGCAGTGACTTTAGAGATCTTGAAACAGAGGCCAATAACGGCAACGAGCGTGCAAAGCTTGCACTTGATATGTTTACTTATTCTGTAAAACGTTACATTGGATACTATGCGTGTGCTATGGGCGGTGTTGATGCGATTGTATTTACTGCAGGTATCGGCGAAAATAATGGTCCTATGCGTGCTGACATTGTTGAGTGTGCAGAGTTTATGGGTGTAAAAATTGACCCTGAAAAGAACAAAATCCGCGGCGAAGAGATTGATATTTCTGCTCCGGATGCAAAGGTTAAGACTCTTGTAATACCGACAAATGAGGAGCTTATGATTGCTCTTGATACAAAGGCACTTGTTGAAGGCAAATAATTTATAAAATCAATAAAAAGCGTTTATTCTTGCAGGAATAAACGCTTTTTTGCTTTTTTGGATATAAAAATCATAAAAAATTGCGTTTATACTTGCAAAAAGCTGTCATAAGGAGTACAATATAAGAGTATAACTATGTGTAAATGTCACATTTTTAGATTGGTCAGACGGGAGGTATATAAAAGATGGCATCAAAAAGACAAAAGGTATGTGTAATTTTTGGAGGACAGTCATCTGAACATGAGGTTTCAAGGGTGTCTGCTACATATGTTATAAACAATCTTGATAAAGAAAAGTATAATGTGCTTATGCTTGGTATTACAAAAAAAGGCGCATGGTATCTATATACGGGCAAGACAGAGAAGCTTGCTGACGGCAGCTGGGAAAAGGATAAAAAGAATTTAAAACATGCAGTGATTTCTCCTTGCATAAAAGACAGAGGACTTTTAGTTACAAATGATGACGGAAGTATAAAGAAAGTAAAGCTTGATGTGATTTTCCCTGTGCTTCACGGAATATACGGCGAGGATGGCACAGTTCAGGGATTGTTTGAACTAAGTGGTATCCCTTATGTAGGATGCGGAGTTTTGGCATCAAGTGTTGGTATGAATAAGATTTATACCAAGTGCGTATTTGAAAAAGCAGGGCTTTCGCAGGCAAAATGGAGAGCGGTATATACAAAAGACTTTGAAAATATGGATAAAATCATTTCGGATATATCGAAAGATATTGGATATCCCTGCTTTGTAAAACCTGCAAACGCAGGCAGCTCGGTCGGCATATCAAAAGTAAATGATAAATCAGAGCTTAAAGATGCACTTTATCTTGCAGCTCTTCATGACAGACAAATCGTTATTGAAGAGGCTATCGTGGGACACGAGGTAGAATGTGCAGTGCTTGGAAATGCGAGCGAGGGGAATGTTCGTGCGTCCGGTGTGGGAGAGATTGTTTCAGCTATAGGCTTTTATGATTATGAGGAAAAATATAAAACAGATACAGCACAGCTTATTATTCCTGCAAATATAGACGCTGATACAACAGAAAAGATAAGAGAAAATGCTATAAAAGCTTTTTATGCAGTTGACGGTGCGGGACTTTCGAGAGTTGACTTTTTTGTTACCGATAAAAATGAAGTGATTATAAATGAGATAAATACACTTCCCGGCTTTACATCAATCAGTATGTATCCAAAGCTCTGGCAAAAGGCGGGAATTTTGTATACAAGGCTTCTTGATGAGATTATAGAGCTTGCCAAAACAAGACAAAAGTAATTTTGGAGGAAAGAATGGATAACAGGGCAATAGGCGTTTTTGATTCAGGTCTTGGCGGACTTACGGCGGTAAAGCAGCTTATGAAGGTTTTGCCGGGCGAGGACATTGTGTATTTTGGCGATACGGGGCGCGTTCCGTATGGTACACGCTCTGAGGACACAATCATAAAGTATGTTATGCAAGACATTGCGTTTTTAAAAACGTTTAATATAAAAATGATAGTTGTTGCGTGCGGTACAGCAAGCACGGTTGCACTTCCGGTAGTGCGTGATAAGTTTGACATCTGTATGACAGGTGTTGTTGACGAGGCGGCTGTTTGTGCGATAGAGGCTACAAAAAATAACAAAATAGGCGTAATAGCTACAAGCGCAACAATAAAAAGTGATGCATTTAAGAAAAAAATTCAAACGCTTGAGCCAAGTGTAAATGTGTATTCAAAGGCGTGCCCGTTGTTTGTTCCGCTTGTTGAAAATGGACACTTCAATTCAGAGGTGGCAATGCTTGTTGCAAAGGAATATTTAGAGCCACTTAAAGAGGTGGGAGTTGATACGCTTGTGCTTGGATGTACGCATTACCCACTTTTAAGGGGCGTAATAAATAAGATAATGGGTGATGATGTTACTCTTATAGATGTTGGTGAGGCGGCCTCAAAGCATGTTAAACGTTACCTTGAAGAAAACGATATGCTATCGTCAAAAAATGAGGGCGGAAAGTGCAGTTATTTTGTCAGCGACAGCGTTGATAATTTTGCTCATTTGGGCAGTTTGTTTTTAGAGAGGCAAATCGGAGAGATGGTGAACAAGATTGACATTGAAAAATACTAATGCAAGCGCAAGAGTGCGCTCATGGGTTGATAATGACGGCGAAGTTACACAAATGGACATAATTGTCGATGCTCGTTATGAGTATAAAAACGGCAAATATTATATGATTTATGAGGAAACGGGTTTTAGTGAAATGCGCGGCTGCACAACCACAATCAAGATTGAGCCTGATGGCAAAGTGTTGGTAAGACGAAGCGGAGCGCTTACCACGTCGATGTGCTATGAAGAAGGAAAAGCTCATTCGTGTGTATACAATTTTGATTTTGGCTCTATTACAATGGAAACGCACACTAAAAAGATTGATGTATCGCTTGACGTTGATGGCGGAGAGCTTGATATGCTATACAGTCTTGATATGGGCGGAGCAAAGTCTGAAAACCATTTAAACATAAGCATAAAGGAGAAAACAAATGAAGAAAACGATAATTGAGAGTTTGAGAGAAGAACTTATAACAATAATTGATAATGCTCTAAAGGCTGCGATAGCATCGGGCGAGCTTGAAAATGTAGATGAATACGAAATAAATCTTGAAGAGCCGCGTGAAAAGGCAAACGGCGACTATTCGACCAATATTGCTATGATGCTCACAAGAAAGCTTAGAAAAGCACCGCGCATGATTGCGGATGCGATTGTAAAAAACATAAAAGTCGGTGGCAAAATCTCAAAATGCGAGGTTGCGGGTGCGGGATTTATAAACTTTTATCTTGACGATTCGTGGCTTTATCCTGTTGTTGAAGCAGTTGAAAAAGAAGGCCCAGATTACGGTAAGTCGGATATGGGTAAGGGACAAAAGTATATGGTTGAATTTGTTTCGGCAAACCCGACAGGACCTATGCATATGGGTAATGCAAGAGGCGGTGCGCTTGGCGACTGTCTTGCAGAGCTTTTGTCATGGGCAGGCTATGACGTAACACGTGAGTTTTATATAAACGATGCAGGAAACCAGATTGAAAAGTTTGCAAACTCACTTAATGCACGCTATTTGCAGCTTCATCTCGGAGAAGATAAGGTACAGTTTCCCGAAGACGGATATCAGGGAAGCGACATTATAGAGCACGCAAAGGAATTTACAAAAATTAATGGCGATAAGTATGTAAACGCACCTGAGCAGGAAAGAAAAGATGCACTTGTTGCGTATGCACTTGAGATAAATATTGATGCGCTTAAGAGCGACCTTGAAAAGTACAGAATTAATTATGACGTATGGTTCAGGGAAAGTGAACTTCACAACTCAGGAGCGGTTAAAGAGGTTATCGAGCTGTTTAAAAAGAGCGGTCATACCTATGAACTTGACGGAGCACTATGGTTTAAGGCAACTGATTTTGGTGAAGAAAAGGACGACGTTTTGGTGCGTGCAAATGGCATACCGACATATTTTGCGGCAGATGTTGCATATCACAGAAACAAGATTGAGGTGCGCGGCTTTGACAAATCAATAGATATCTGGGGAGCGGACCACTATGGACACGTTGCCCGTATGAAAAAGGCACTTAGTGCGATTGGTATAGATTCGGACAAGCTTGATGTTATTATAATGCAGCTTGTACGTCTTACACAAGATGGCGAAATTGTGAGAATGTCAAAACGTACCGGCAAGGCTGTTACACTTTCTGATCTTCTTGAAGATACAAGCGTTGATGCGGCAAGATTTTTCTTTAATATGCGTCAGGCTGACAGCCATATGGTATTTGACCTTGACCTTGCTGTTGCGCAGACAAGCGAAAACCCCGTATACTACGTTCAGTATGCTCACGCAAGAATGTGCAGCATTATATCATTGCTTGCTGAAGAGGGCGTTGTAGTAAAAAGTGCAAGCGAACTTGATTTGTCGCTTTTGAAAGAAGAACAGGAAAAAGAACTTTTAAAGAAGCTGTGTGACCTTCCGGAAGAAATTAAGTCGGCGGCGCTTGTATATGAGCCGAGCAGACTTACAAGATACTGCATAGACCTTGCATCGCTCTTCCACGCATTTTATAACAGCTGTCATGTTCGTCAGGAAAACAGAGCGCTTATGGAAGTTCGCTTAAAGCTTGTTGATACAGTAAGAATTGTACTTAAAAATGTGCTTTCAATGCTTTCAATAGATGCTCCTGAGAGAATGTAATAAAAAATTATAACAAACGGAGGTTAGGCGTATGAGAACTATAAAACGTATTACTGCAGGAATACTTGTGTTTTTACTTGTTTTTACAACGCCGGTATTTGCAGGAGAAAACTTAAAAGATATCAAACCAAACAACGAAGCTAAGTTTTTTGACGGTATTGCAACCGATTTGGTGAATTTATATCAGTTTGATATAACAAAAGAGGAAATACTACAGCGTACGCTGACTAATTTAATCAACGATGACCCCGAGTCGCTTGATACGTTTTTGCGTGCATTGTTTTCGAGCCTTGATGAATACAGCGAGTTTTATTTACCAGAAGAGTATGCTGAGCTTATGCGCTCGATTGAAAATGTTGGCGGCGGAATAGGAATACAGATGTCAAAAGCTGTTCGCTATTGTGAGGTCGTAAATGTTCTTGACGGTTATCCCGCGCAAAAGGCAGGAGTAATGGTGGGGGATATGATTTTCAAGGTTAACGGCGAGGATATGACGGGCAAGGAGAGCGATTATGTAAGCGGCAAAGTGCGCGGTGAAATAGGAACAGAGGTTACACTTACGCTTGCACGTGGCGGTGAAACTTTTGATGTTACAATCGTGCGTGGCGAACTTAAACAGAGCACAGTTTCTTATGGTGTATTAGCTGATAAGGTAGGATACATAAAAATTGACAGCTTTTCAAGTGATACGGATAAGGAAGTCGGTAATGCTCTTTCCGAGCTTTACAAATACAACGTGAAGAAACTTATTCTCGACTTAAGATATAATACGGGTGGATACCTTGAAACTGCAGTTGCGGTTGCGCAGCGCTTTGTCCCAAAGGGAAATATTGCTACATATAAGGTTAAATATGGAAACCAGTCTGTCGATTATAAGTCGACTCTTCCTAATAAAAAATACGAAATGGTAACTCTTGTCAATGAATATACAGCAAGTGCGGCAGAGCTTCTGGCGAGTGCGCTTCAGGAATCTGGTGCATCAAAGCTTGTTGGAAAACAGACATATGGCAAAGCCGTTACACAGACAATTATGGGTGTTTATGGCGGAAGAATGTGCAAGGTGACAACCGGAGAATATCTGACACGCAAGGGAAATAAGATAAATAAGGTTGGAATTAAACCGGATTATATTGTTGAAAACCGCACAGCGACATTTGATTGCGTTAGCCATGATACGATGGTATATGCTACAAAATATGATGTAGGATATGACGGAGAGGCGCTTCGTGCTTTAAAACAAAGACTTGATGTACTTGGTTATGATGTGGGAAGCTTTGATACGCCGTACGATGAAAAAATGCAGTTTGCGGTTGCGGCTTTTCAGACTGATATAGGAATTGAGCCTACGGGTACACTTGATATAAATACTCAAATTAATCTTGCAAATGCGGCAAATGCAGCAGAGGTTTTGGTGGATAATCAGGCTGCCAAGGCTTTTGAGCTTTTGGGTATTGATTATACGGGTTATTTAATGGCAGAATAAATATTTTTTAAGGCAGAAATCAGAGATTTCTGCCTTTTTGCTTGGAAAAAGGCTGTGACAAATCTATCTTTGTCACAGCCATATTTATTTTTAATCTCTTTTTATTGGTAATACCGCATGAACGGGAAGTCCGTCCTTCATAAATACACGAGCCTCGCCCTGTATAAGCGGGAACATATAGTCAATCACTTCTTGATTAACATCGTTTCCTTCTTCGTTAATCCATTCTCTCGGGATTGTTTGTTCAATGTTTGCAATTTTGCCAATGTCAATACTTTCAATCGAAATTTCATACGGAGAAAG
>JAZNVH010000013.1:0-15825 GCA_045592745.1 Candidatus Aphodoplasma sp.
CCGGAATGCGAAACCATCGAAGTCTTCACGGATGAGGAGCTTGAAAAATTCAAAGCCGAAGCCTTCCGAACACACTCTACAGGCAATAGGGTATATCAACAGGCAGGAGCCTACATCCTGATGCTCAACACTGGACTGCGAATAGGCGAACTTCTGGGGTTACTAAACAGTGATATAGACTTTGAGAATAAAACAATGACTATAAGACAAGCGGTAAAATTAGTCGACCAAAGAGATGGAACAAAGCTCATAGGAGGTAAAGTTAAAAAAGTAGGTAAAACCAAAACCACCACAAGCAAACGAGTCGTGCCACTAAACAGCACGGCTATAGAAATGATACACGACTTGCGAAAAGAATACTACTTCGGCGAAGACACTCCACTAGTGTGCGATGCCAACGGTGACTATGCAAACCCAACTAACCTACGAAAACGACTATATAGAATAGAAGATGCTGCAGGAATAGAAACAAAAGGACTCCATGCATTCAGACACACCTTCGCCACCAAGCTAATCAACGGAACAAAGTGTGCTGACGGAAGCATAAAAAACTAAACATAAAAGCGGTAGCCGACATCCTCGGACACACCACTATCGAGATAACAGAAAGGTACTATGTAAAAAAGGATACCTCAAGGCTGACCGGAATCACAGACGGGTTCGAGATATGACGAAACCGCAGAATAGAATACCCCTGAGAATGAAATTAAATCACTCTCAGGGGTATCAAAATTTGATACGCATAAACAAAGAAAAAGGGATTTTAATTTTTGGTAAAAATATTCTGCGAGAATCAAAAAATGTTCTGGTAGAATTGTTATCTAAAGGCGAAATTGATAGAATTGACGAAATCAAGTGATGCTAAAATGATGATGTAGCAGACGGAACGCTTGCAAACGGATGCAACCGTATGCGAAATTGATGCTCATTTCGGGCATGATTATTTGAGTCTCAAGACCATGCGCCGTCATCAAAAATATAATTAAAAATTACTAAAATTCAAAATTGATGCTCTGAAATTTGATTTTGAAACACAAAAATTTTTAATGATTAAAAAATAAGAAGTGGCTCAAACGCAGTGTTTGAGCCACTTTGTATGGCAGGGGCAGAAGGACTTGAACCCTCGGCACTCGGTTTTGGAGACCGATGCTCTACCAACTGAGCTATACCCCTATAAAAATACGATACTTATATATTATACTCGGTTTTGGAGCGTATGTCAATACAAAAAATCATATATTTTAAAAAAAAGCAAAAAAGTTATACATTTGTTGACATTTTATAAAATATGTGCCATAATTACTATATTAATACATAATATAGTACAAAAGTCAACAGACGCACAAAAGTGAACCTGTATGTATAGAGTTTATTTTTGGTGTGCTTTTTTATTTTCAAAAAGGGGGTCGTTTTTTAGTGGACTATATTTTTGTTATGTTTGAGTACCTTTTCAGGATTCTTTTGGCAGGAATATGCGGTGCTGTTATAGGTTATGAGAGAAAAAACAGAGGAAAAGGAGCGGGAATTCGTACACATATTATTGTCGCAATAGCGTCGGCACTGATGATGGTTGTATCGAAGTATGGATTTAGTGATATTAGTTTTAGTGGTGATGTTCGCCTTGACCCTTCAAGAATTGCTTCCCAAATTGTATCGGGAGTGGGTTTTCTTGGCGCGGGAATGATTTTTGTTCAAAAGCAGACGGTAAAAGGGCTTACAACTGCGGCGGGTATATGGGCTACTTCGGGCATTGGTATGGCGATAGGAAGCGGAATGTATATGATAGGTGTACTAAGCTCGCTTCTTATATTGGTTATACAATTTCTTACACATAAGAAATGGAAGTTTTTACTTCAGCCTGTTGAAGAACAACTTGTTTTCCATATTACTAACGATGAAAATGCGCTCGAATATCTAAAAGAGTACATAAAAAAACTTGGTATTGATGCTGACTCAATTAGTATAAAGAATAATGAGGATTCGACTATGACAGTCGAGGTTGCCGCTATGATGCCACACGGGTTTAATGTGCTTGATTTGATGGAACATGATAAAAGGTATATAATATCAATAAATATGTAAAAAAGGGCTTTTATGAAGCCCTTTTTTATTAGCACGATATTTTAAAAATACATTCTCCCTCAAAAGAATAAATCGTGAAAACGCTATTTTCATAAATCATATAGCTGGGTGCAAAGTCATTTTTAGGCAGTGACACTGAACCGGGATTT
This sequence comes from Candidatus Aphodoplasma sp., assembly GCA_045592745.1. Classification (GTDB taxonomy): domain Bacteria; phylum Bacillota; class Clostridia; order UBA1381; family UMGS1253; genus Aphodoplasma. The sequence goes on from JAZNVH010000013.1 coordinate 2,232, forward strand.
AAAAATATATTTTTATTTCTTGAAAAAGCACACGGCACATGAGTGTGTCCGTTTATAAATATGTCGCCCTCCTGTATTGGAGGAAGCTCTTCTTCGTTATATAAATGCCCGTGCGTAAGAAATATAGTGTGTCCATCTGTATTTAAAAGTGCATATGGAGCCATAATCGGAAACTCCAAAAGCATCTGGTCAACCTCGCTGTCACAGTTTCCGCGTACACATAAAATGTTTTGTTTAAGAGAATTTAGAATTTTTGTTACTTCCTGAGGATTATACTCTTCAGGAAACGGATTTCTCGGCCCATGGTAGAGTATATCTCCAAGCAATACAAGTCTGTCGGCACATTCGCGCTTATATGTGTCGGCAATTTTTTTTGCCGCTACTGCGCTTCCGTGTATATCAGATGCAAACATTATCTTCATTTTTCATCGTCCTTTCAATTTTTGCTGTATTTTAATTTTATCATAAGTATATTATGCATTGCAAGAGAATACTCAAAACCTATTGTTCATATTTATAATAGTGTATGGTTTATCAAGGGGGCAGACAGTATGAAAATTTTTGTTTTCGCAAAAAATAATATATTATTTTACACTGTATTGACAATAGCTTTATTTGGTATGATAGCTTTGCGAGATGCAGGATATACACAGACCATAAACGCATCTGCAAGACTTTTGCCTATTTACAGCGTAGAGACAGATGAAAAATGCGTCGCCATAACGTTTGACTCGGCATGGGGTGATGAAGATACTCAAAAAATTCTGGACGCTCTTTCAAAAAATAATGCAAAGGCGACGTTTTTTGTAACGGGGGATTATCTTGACAGATGCGCTGTATCTGCGAAGGCTTTTTTTGATGCAGGGCATGAAATAGCAAATCATTCTAATATGCATCCGCATCCAAACAAGCTCTCAGAGGCGCAGCTTAAAGAGGATACAAAAAAATGCGAAGAAAAAATCTATGCTATCACGGGCAAAAACAACAATCTTTACCGCGCTCCGTACGGAGAATATAATAATGACACTGTTTCTGCGATAAATTCTATGGGTTATTATTTTATTCAGTGGGATGCAGACAGTCTTGATTATAAAAATCTTAGCGATGAACAAATCTGTGAGCGCATATTAAAAAGGGTGAAAAACGGCTCAATTATACTTTTTCACACAGGCACAAAAAACACTGCGTCAGCACTTGAAAAGCTTTTGCCAAAGCTTAGTGAGATGGGGTATTCGTTTAAAAGTGTAGGCGAGCTTATATACAAAGATGACTTTTATATAGACAATAGCGGAAGGCAAATAAAAAACGTTTCCTGAATTATTTCGGGAAACGTTTTTATTTTTACATATCGTATATGATGCGCATTTCTTCGAGTACGGATGATATGTCATATTTTTTTACGGTTTCTTTGTTTACAGCTCCCATTCTTTCTCTAAGGCTTTGGTCAGCAAGTAATTTTTCAATTGCATTTTTAAAGCCATCAATATCGTCAGGGTCACATTTATAGCCCGTTACACCGTATATACTGTAATCATTTATTCCGTGAATATTTGATGTTATAACTGGAAGTCCGCAAGCCATAGATTCTATTGCTGCAAGCCCAAGACCTTCTCTAAATGACGGAAAACAAAAAACATCTGACGAGTAATTAAGCTCGGGGATATCTTTTCTGTAGCCTAACAGATGTACTTGCTTTTCCACTCCAAGAGAAGAAGCCAATTCAAGCAATTGATTTTGCTTATCGCCTAAACCCGCTATCGCATAATGAACTGAAGGGTTAGCCAGTTTTGCTAATGCTTTGATTATTACGCTGTGGTTTTTGTTTTCGTTGAGCTCTCCGACAGATAATAACAAGAAGTCATTTTCTGCAACACCTATTTCGCATCTTTTGGCCATTCTGTCTGCACAAATATTTTCAAATCTGGCAAGGTCAATGCCGACCCCGGGAACATAACAAACCTCTTTTGCTCCAAGCTTGTTTTCAGCCAGGGTATAATCTTCTTTATTGATTGTTATAAGCTTGTCTGTAAATGGAGCGCAAAGTTTTTCAACAGGATAGTAAAGCATCCAGTTAAGCGTTGGAGCTCCTCTATAAAAGTGAAAACCATGTGCGGTATAGAAAACTTTTAACCCCGTTTTTTTTCTAAACTTTCTGCAAACAAGACGAGTAATTGCAGAAGCGTTGGGGGTATGACAGTGGACAATGTCGTAATTGCCATTTTTTATTAATTCTTTAAGTTGTTTATATGCTTTTACATTATCAAAAGATAATGGCGAGCGGGAAAAGTTAATTTGATAAAAGCCACAACCAAGCTCTTTATATAAATCATCTAAAGCCAAGTCTGTATAGTTGCAGGCAATATCGACATGGTGTCCTTCGCTTACAAGCATATTGATATGGGGTTTAAAAAAACTATTCATCGTAAGTGAAATAGTTGTTACATATAATATCTTCATACGAGCTCCTTTGCAGGCACGCCAACGTAGGTTCCGCTGTGGCTGATATTTTTTATTACTACTGCACCGGCGCCAATTACGCAATTGTCGCATATAGTGATATTGTTGATTACTGTTGCCCCAATTCCGACATGAGTCTGCTCTCCAACACATGCTGTACCACCGAGTGAAACTCCCGGGGATATATGTACATAATCTTTTATGATATTATCGTGTTCGGCGACAGCTCTTGTGTTTATTATGCAGTGATTTCCTATAACAGCATCAGCGTTGATAACAGCACCGGCCATAACAACGCTGCCTCTGCCGATGTGGGCGTTTGTTGCAATTTGAGCTGACGGATGAATAAGTGTTGTCCAATTAACGTCATACCTCTCCGCAATATTTTTTCTGACTTTGTTGTTTCCAATAGCTATTATAAAATCAGTTTTTCCGTCATTGAGCGTTTGAATTTTATCGCTTTTTCCTATAATGGGGAAACCCATACAACCGCCTGTTGTACTATCGTCAATAAAACTGACATCAGAATAACCGTTTTTTAATGCAATATCACAGATAACCTTTCCGTGTCCGCCTGCCCCAACTATAACTAATCTATTCATGAACGGCAACCTCCTGTGCACTACCCATAAATTCTTCCATAGTTACTGATGTGTCTGAGGTTATACCTTCGCGTTTTAAAACCTTAAACGCGGTTTGAAAGATAATCTTCCAATCGCCCCAGAAAGTAATGTTGTCTACGTATTCGATATCGTATTCAAACCTTTTTTCCCAGCTTATTGCATTCCTGCCGTTTGCCTGAGCAAGCCCTGTAATGCCGGGGCGAACCTCAAGTCGTCTTGCCTGAGTTTCGCTGTATCGGCTATTGTATTTTATGTAAAGACTTCGAGGGCCTACGACAGCAATTTGACCGCGTATTACATTCCACAAAGAAGGCAGCTCGTCAAGTGATGTGCTGCGCAAAAGCTTTCCAAATTTGCCGAGCCTCTGCTCATCAGGAAGCAAATTTCCGCTGCTATCTTTTGCATCCGACATGGAACGGAATTTATACATATAAAATGGTTTGCCGTTTTTGCCTGCACGCTCTTGTTTAAAAATAACAGGTGCACCTAAGTTTACCCGCACTAAAAGCGCTGTTATAAGCATAATGGGACTTAGAAAAATTAGCGCCATCGTGGCAAGAAAAATGTCTTGCGGCAGTTTTATGTACTTTTCATAAAATCCTGGTTTATGTTTTATATCCATATGCATCCCCGCCTGAAATAAATTTTATTAAAACATTTCTTTTATTGCTTTTATAACGCAGTTTTGTTCTTCGGATGTCATCTTTATATCGCTTGGAAGACAAAGTCCTCTTTTAAAGATATCCTCATTAACGGGTTTGTCTTCAACGTATATAAAGTCACAATTTCTAAATACCGGCTGCATATGCATCGGTTTCCAGATTGGACGACTCTCTATATTGAGATCTTCAAGCCTTTTTATAACATTCATCGGCTCTACACTGCAGCCCTCGTCAATTAACATACATGAAAGCCAGAAATTTGGCTCTGAACAGTCAAGATATGGGTTCATTGATACGGGCAAATCCGCAAAACCTTCTTTATATCTTTTGTATATCTCGGTTTTAAGCTGTTTGTGCTTTTCAAGGTGTAAAAGCTGACCTCTGCCAATGCCTGCAACAACGTTGCTCATGCGGTAATTGTAGCCTATTTCTTCGTGCTGATACCACAAAAACGGTTCGCGCGACTGTGTTGACCAGAAACGCGCCTTTGCAATGGCATCTTTATCGTCTGATAAAAGCATACCGCCACCTGAGGTAGTGATTATCTTATTTCCGTTAAACGAAATGGCGTTATACTCTCCAAACGTTCCCGTTTGAACACCTTTGTATTTAGCGGAAAGCGACTCGGCTGCATCCTCGATTAAAATGGCGTTGTGTTTTTTACAGATATCTTTTATTTCATCAAGCTTTGCCGGCACTCCATACAGATTTGCAACTATAACAAGCTTTGTATCAGGATATTTTGTAAATGCCGCTTCAAGAGCTTTTGGATCCATATTCCATGTTTCACGCTCAGAATCAATATACACCTGTTCGCCGCCTTCGTATGAAACAGGATTTACCGTTGCGGCAAATGTCATATCAGAGCAAAAAACCTTGTCGCCTCTTTTGAGTCCGGACAATTTTACTGCAAGATGAAGTGCTGCTGTACCCGAGCACAGTGCAAGTGCGCCATCTGTGCTTATGTAATTACAAATTTCTTTTTCGAACTCATCGACATTCTTGCCGAGAGGCGCAATCCAGTTTGTATCAAAAGCCTCTTTTATGTATTTTTGCTCTTCTCCATGCATTGTCGGCACAGAAAGCGGAATTCTTTTTTCTAATCTTTTCATTTGATATATCGCCTTCCTTTTTCACAAAACAGCATAAAACTCTACATATTATATATATATCATATAATTATTTGATGTGTCAATAAGTTTGATTAAAGTTAGACCTGATTAAAAAATATTTGGCCTGTAAATTGACTGTATTGACATTTTGTGTTACAATGTAATATGAGGTATTGTTACCGCACTGGCTTATATTACAAAACACAAAGGATGGATATTGTGTTTGAAATAATATTTTTTGGAACCTGTTCGGGAACTGAACCGCAAAATGGAATGAACCACTGTGCGTGGGCGATAAAAAAGGCTGCTGCTTGTAAGAAAAAGGCGATTCTATGCAAAGATAAACTGAAAATAACAGTAAACTAAAGCCGTGAGGAGAAGGATAATGTCAAAGACAAAATCTATTTTATTAACAATACTTGGTACACTTATAACAGGATTTGCCATAGGTTCATTTTTAACACCAAATGCGATAGTAGGCGGAGGGATATCGGGCCTTTCCACGATTTTATATCACACCCTCGGCATAGCGCCTGGTGTAAGCTTTTATGTACTTAATCTTGTGCTTTTGCTTCTCGGTATAAGAGCACTTGGAAAACAGTTTATAATAAAAACGCTTTTTGGTACAACTGTACTTTCTGCATTTGTACAGCTGTTTTCTTTGATTCCGATATATACACAGAATATGATACTTGCCCCGTTATTTGGTGGCGTGCTTTATGGTTTGGGAATCGGGCTTGCGTTTGCGGCAGGGGCCTCAACGGGCGGAACTGATATTGTGGGAAGGATAATTCAGCTTAAATTTCCTCATGTTCCAATAGGCAAATTACTTTTGGCTGTTGACGGAGTTATTATTACGGTATCTTTGATTATATTTAAAGACGTAGAGCTTACACTGTTTGGTATAATAGCACTATTTATATCAACTTATTCGATAGATTTTGTTATAAGTAAGCTTAACATATCTCGTCTTGCCTTTGTTGTAACGGACAAGGGAGAAGAAATATCAAAGAAGCTTGTCAACACATCGCCAAGGGGTGTAACGCTGATAGATGTAAAAGGTGTTTATACAGATACAGACAAACAAATGCTCTTTTGTGCGTTAAAAGAAAGCGAATCGGAGGCTTTTCAAAGAAAAATTCTTGAAACAGATGAGCAGGCATTTATCGTATTTTCAGAATCTCAAAGAATAAAAGGTAACGGATTTTATTTGTATAAATGAAGCTTTTATATAAAAAACAGGCGCAAAAAGGAAGGCTTTTTTGTAATGGAAACAAAAGAAATATTTATAAATCCTGATAATATAGATGCCTCGCTTGCAAACGAGGCGGGAAGCATATTAAAAAACGGCGGGCTTGTCGCATTTCCGACCGAAACGGTTTATGGTCTTGGGGCAAATGCATTTGATGATGTGGCAGTAGGGTCAATTTTTACTGCGAAAGGACGTCCGAATGACAATCCTTTAATAGTTCATGTCGCATCAAAAGAGGACGTAGAAGAGCTTGTGGAGTCTGTGAGCGAAAAGGCAAAGCTTGTTATGGACAAGTTCTGGCCAGGACCGATAAGTATTATAATGAAAAAATCTGATAAAATCGGTGATGCGGTAAGCGCGGGGCTTGATACAGTTGCGGTTCGTATGCCCTCACACCCTGTTGCGCTTGCACTTATAAAGGCGGCAGGCGTTCCAGTTGCCGCACCGTCTGCAAACACCTCCGGAAAGCCTTCGCCTACGTCTGCAAAGCACGTGCGCGAGGATATGTACGGAAAGATTGATATGATAGTAGATGGCGGCAGATGCTTGGTCGGAGTCGAGTCAACTGTGCTTGACCTTTCGGGAGATGAGGCGGTTATACTTCGTCCCGGTGGCATAACGGCAAGCATGCTTGAGAGTGTTATTGGAAAGGTTAAGTATTCAAAACAGCATGTAGCGGATGAAAATACGCCGCGCTGTCCAGGAATGAAGTATCGTCATTATGCACCGAAGGCAAGCGTATATGTGCTTGAGTACAAAAATGAGCTTGATAAAGAGCGCGTTGATGAAATGATTTGTGAGCATAAAAAAAATGGCGCACGCGTGGGAATTCTGGACTGTGCCGACAATGGTTTTATATGCGGGGCAGATAGGTATACTTGCTGCGGTGAAAGTTCTAAAAAATATGCCGAGAACCTTTTTTATCTTTTGAGGGATTTTGACGAAAATGGCATCGATGTAATTTTGTGTCCGATGAACTTTTGCGACGATATGTCAAACGCGGTCAAAAACAGACTCTACAAGGCAGCATCAAATAACATTTTAAACTTTGAAAAAGGAAATGATGAGCACAGATGAACATATTATTTGTATGTACTGGCAATACGTGCCGTTCGCCTATGGCAGAGGGCATTTTAAAAAGTATGCTCTCCAAAAAAGATGATATACAGGTGCTTTCGGGCGGGCTTTTTGCCGCTTTGGGTATGGGAGCAAGCCAAAATGCCATTTTGGCTATGGGGGAAAAAGAAATTGACATATCAAAGCATGTGGCGCAGAATATAAATGACGATGTAGTGGGTGAGGCAGATTTAATCCTTACAATGACACGCCCACATAAGCAAATGCTTATAAGCGCTTTTGGCGATGAGGTTAAAGATAAGGTATATACGGTATGTGAGTATGCGGATATGGATGGCGATATATCCGACCCGTATGGCGGCGACTTGGAGTGTTACAAAAGATGCGCTGATATGCTTTTTGATGCAATTTGCAAGATATACGATAAAATACGGAGATAAGAGGGTATGAAATATACTATTGAAAAGATGAGTATGGCTCATATAGATGATGTTACAGTGCTTGAAGAAATATGTTTTCACAAAACTGCGTGGACAAAAAATATGTTTGCAGGTGAGCTTGAAAATGACGCTACGCATTATATTGTATGTGTTATAGGCGGCAAAGTTGTGGGTTATGGCGGTTTTTGGTACACGCTTGACGGAGCGGACATAACCAATGTGGCAGTGCACCCCGACTTCAGGCGTATGGGGCTTGGAGAAAATATTTTAAAATATATGATAGCTTTGGCATCAGAGCTTGGGGCAAAAAAAATGATGCTCGAGGTGAGAGAGTCAAACAAAGCCGCACGAGCGCTTTATGAAAAACATGGCTTTGAAGGTATAGCCATAAGAAAAAGATACTATGCCGACAATGGCGAGGATGCAGTTATTATGATAAAAGAATGGTGATTTTTTTGGAAAAAACTAAGGATGTTTTAATACTGGCGATTGAAAGCTCGTGCGATGAAACTGCGGCGGCGGTTGTAAAAAATGGCCGTGAAGTTTTGTCAAACGTGATTAATTCTCAAATAGAAATTCACAAACGCTATGGCGGTGTTGTACCCGAAATTGCGTCGCGTTGTCATATCGAGGCGATTGATTCGGTTATTGATGAGGCGCTTTTAAAGGCACATATAACGCTTGATGATATTGATGCTGTTGCCGTTACATACGGGCCTGGTCTTGTGGGTGCACTTTTGGTGGGCGTAAGCGAGGCAAAGGCAATTGCGTTTGCAAAAAACAAGCCGCTTATAGCTGTTCATCACATAAAAGGGCACATTATGGCAAACTTTATTGCGCACAAGGATTTAAAACCGCCTTTTGTGTGTCTTGTTGCGTCGGGCGGACACAGTCATATCGTACTTGTTAAGGATTACAATGATTTTGAGGTTTTGGGGCGTACATGCGACGATGCTGCGGGCGAAGCGTATGACAAGGTTGCAAGAGTTCTTGGACTTGGATATCCGGGTGGACCGAAAATTGATGCGCTTGCAAAAGAGGGAAACAGCGAGGCGATTGCTTTTCCAAGGGTAAAAATGGCAAATGCGCTTGATTTTAGCTTTAGTGGTGTAAAGACTGCTGTAATAAATTATCTTCACAAGCTTGAACAAAATGGCGAGGAATATAACAAAGCAGATGTTGCGGCAAGTTTTCAGGAGGCTGTGGTAGATGTTTTGGGCGAGCATACAATAAGAGCCGCAAAAGAAAAAGGTGTTTGTAAAGTGGCTTTGGCAGGCGGCGTTGCATCAAACAGTGCACTTCGCGCACGTATGCAAAAGCTTTGCACAGAGAACGGCTTTGAATTTTTTGTGCCGCCTCCGGTGCTTTGCACAGACAATGCGGCAATGATAGGTTGTAGCGCATACTATAAATATTTGGAAGACGATTTTTCTGATATGACTCTTAATGCCGTGGCAAGCCTTGAGCTTTGATAGTGAAAATATAAAAAAGTTGCTTTATTTTATGATGTATGATAAAATGAAATTGCAAAATAAGTTTTGACAAAGGTGTTACTGACTTTAATAGTGGTGGTATAATATTGTTAGAAATGTTAATAAGCATAATAATATATGCTTTGAATATCCACACAATAAAATGTAGGGAGGAAATTTTATGAAACTTATACTTGCGATAGTACACGATGAAGACGGCTCAAAGGTTATGAATGAGCTTAATAAACAGGGCTTTAGTGTTACAAAGCTTGCGACAACAGGCGGCTTTTTGAAAGCGGGCAACATGACGCTTTTGGTTGGAACAAGCGAACAGAACGTACAGACAGTTGTTGACATTATAAAATCAAAGAGTGAAACAAGAAAGCAGATTATAAGCACACCTGTGCCGATGTCGGGTCTTGGTGCAGGATATACACCGTATCCTGTTGAGGTTGAGGTTGGCGGTGCTACGATTTTTGTTGTTGATGTTGAAAGGTTTGAGAAGGTATAATGTCATATAAAAAGCCTATGGCAGATGAAGGTGTTATAAATGTATTGCTGGGTAGTATAAAAAGCAATACCAATACGCATGCATATCTGTTTGAAGGCGAAAAAGGTCTACAAAAAAGGGAAACAGCATCATATTTTGCGGCGGCGCTCTTGTGTGAAAATTACAAGGGCGTCCCTTGCGGTGAATGCGAAAGTTGTATTCAGGCGCTTGGTGGGAATAACCCTGATATAAAACGCATGTCGCTTTCGGATATTACGGATAAAAAAAGTATTGGCGCAGATGATGTGCGCTCTATTATATCCGATGTGTATACACGTCCTTTTAAAGCGTCAAAAAAGGTGTATATATTAGAGGACGGCGATGCACTTACGGTGCAGGCGCAAAACGCTTTGTTAAAAGTACTTGAAGAACCGCCTTCGTATGCGGTATTTATTATCTGTGTATCAAACGGAGAACTTATTTTGCCGACGGTGCGCTCGCGTACGCGCTCTGTTCGTTTTATAAGTTCGAGTGACAAACAGATTATAGAATATGTAAAAGAAAAATATCCTAATATGGCAAACCGTGCAGAATTTGTGGCAAGCTTTGCAGGAGGGGCTTTGGGAAGAGCTGATTTTATATGCTCGGACGAATTGGCCATAAAAATGCGCGCCGAGGCACTTGAGTTTGTAAAGGTTTTGCTTGAGGGTAGAGACGAAGATGGTATTTTCAAAATGTGTGATATTTTTGAAGAGTATAAAAAGGACAAAAATATTTCGCAAGATACCTCGCAGATACTGCTTGACTTTATGCTTTCGTATTTTAAGGATATATTGTATATTTCGGGCGGCATAAAAGATAAGCTTGCAAATAACGACCAAAAAGATGTGCTTATGGCGATAGCTTCAAAGACAAGCTATGAGAGGGTATACAAGGCGATAAGCTCTGTAATGGAAACAAAACAGATGCTTTCAAGGTATGTGTCGCATAAGGCGGTAATAATGAAGCTTGCACTTGATATTTTTTATATAGATTAGTTTTCAAACTTGCTAAGGAGAACAAAAATGGTACAGATTATTGGAGTGCGCTTTAAAAGCGTTGGAAAAATATATTATTTTGATCCCGGTTCGTTTACGATTCAAAAGGGTCAAAGTGTTATTGTTGAGACGTCAAGAGGCGTTGAAATGGGCGCTGTTGCGCTCGATAACAGGCTTGTTGATGAGAGTAGTGTAGTACAGCCACTAAAAAAGGTTTTGCGTATTGCTACCCAGGCGGATTTTAAAGCTGCCGAGGAAAACAAGAAAAAGGAAAAAGAAGCATTTTCAATATGTAATGAAAAAATCAAAGAGCATAAGCTTGAAATGCGTCTTGTTGATGTTGAGTATACTTTTGATGGTGGAAAAGTGCTGTTCTACTTTACTGCTGACGGACGTGTTGATTTTCGCGATTTGGTAAAGGATTTGGCGTCGGTATTTCGTACACGCATAGAGCTTAGACAGATTGGTGTGCGTGATGAGGCGAAAATGATTGGCAGCTATGGCATATGCGGTAGAAATTTGTGCTGTTCGCAGTTTTTGGGTGATTTTGCGCCTGTAAGCATAAAAATGGCAAAAGAGCAGGGGCTTTCGCTTAACCCGACAAAGATTTCGGGTACGTGTGGAAGACTTATGTGTTGTTTAAAATACGAGCAGGACGCTTATGACGATTTATTAAAGATTACGCCAAAGCAGGGAGCGATTGTATCAACTCCTGATGGAAATGGTACGGTTGTGTATGTGAATCTTTTAAAAGGTAAGCTCAAAGTTAGCATCGACGGAGGCAAGGAAAAGCAGCTTTCGGAGTATGACGTGAAGGATGTAAAGGTAATTGCTGATGCGCAGCATGAAGAAAATGAACAAATTGATGCAGAAATTTTAAAAACACTTGAAGAATAAAAAAATATCTGTTATAATAATATACACTATAATTGGTAGGAGGTGTTTTTCATGGCATATAAAATAGACGAATCATGCATCAGCTGTGGTGCTTGTGCAGGTGAATGCCCCGTAGGTTGTATTTCGGAAGGCGATGATAAGTACGTAATCGACGCTGATGCTTGCATCGAGTGCGGCGCTTGTGCTGACGCTTGTCCTGTAGGCGCTCCGCAGCAGGCATAATCTTTTGCACACGAATTTAATTGTCGGTTGCTTTTTTGCAGCCGACAATTTTCGTATAGTGGAAAAATCGTTATTAATATATTTGTGGTGAGGTGATTTTATAATGCGCCGAATTGATGATTTGCAATATAAAGGATTAAAAATTGTGCAGGACAGCGACGGCTTTTGTTTTGGCATAGATGCCGTTTTGCTTGCCAATATGGCAAAAAAAGCCCGCGCTTCAAAGACAATTGACCTTTGTAGCGGCAATGGGATTGTAGCACTTCTTTTATCGGGCAAAACCGATACCGAAAAAATATATGCTCTTGAATTGCAAAGGGAGGCGGCATCGCTTGCGATGCAGAGCGTAGAGCTTAATGGCCTTGATGGCAGAGTGGAAGTAATTTGCGACGACCTTAGAAATGTTCAAAACATCTTTTCGCGCGGTGAATTCGACGTTGTTACTTGCAACCCGCCATATGTAAAAAATACGTGTGCTATTACAAATGATAATGATGCGTTAAAGCTTGCACGTCACGAAATTGCATGCACACTTGAAGATGTTATAAAAGCGGCATCATATCTTTTAAAGCCGGGAGGCAAGCTGTTTTTGGTGCATCGTCCAGAGAGACTTTGTGATATATTTTGCGCTATGCGTGAACATAAAATTGAGCCAAAATATATGCAGATGGTACACCCGTGCGCATCGAAAAAGCCGAATATTGTGCTTGTAGAAGGCGCATATATGGGCGGTCGAGAGCTTAAAATGCTTGAACCGCTTTATGTGTATGATGAAAACGGAAATTATACAAAACAGATTGATGAAATTTATGAACGGGGGTGCGAGGCGTGAGTGGAACTTTATATCTTTGTGCAACACCGATAGGAAACCTTGGCGATATGACGCCAAGGTGTATAGAAACTTTGTCGATGGTCGATTTGATTGCGGCAGAGGATACACGCCAGACTGTCAAGCTTTTAAACCATTTTGGCATAGACACAAAGATGACAAGCTATTATGAGCATAATAAATATGAAAAGGGTGGATATTTAATTTCTCTTTTAAAGGAAGGAAAAAATATTGCTGTTGTATCTGATGCAGGTACTCCCGGAATTTCCGACCCGGGCGAAGAATTGGTGGAGGAATGTATAAAAAATGACATAACTGTTGTGAGCATACCTGGACCTGCGGCGCTTATAAATGCGGTTATAACCTCGGGGCTGTGCACGGGCAGATTCTGCTTTGAAGGATTTTTGTCGATGAACCGCCGTCAGAGAAAGATTCATCTTGAAGAAATAAAAAATGAAAAACGCACGATGATTTTTTATGAGGCTCCGCACAAGCTACGTCGTACGCTTGATGATTTATATGAGGTGCTTGGTGATAGAAGAATTGCCCTTGCAAGAGAGCTTACGAAAAAATTTGAGCAGATTACTCGCACTACAATAAAAGAGGCTATCACGATGTATGAGGAAACACCGCCCAAGGGAGAATATGTGCTCGTTATAGAAGGCACTGCCGACGGGCAGGAGGCGGTAGATTATTCTGATTTATCTATTGAAGAACATGTGAAAAGCTTTATCGATGAGGGCATGAGCGAGATGGATGCCATAAAGGCTGTTGCAAAACAGCGCGGACTTCGTAAAAATGAGGTTTATGCCGAGGTAAAGAAAAAATAAAACATATAAAATAAGAAGAAACAGCTTACAAATAAAAAACTTTAAAAAACATAAAAAAAATATAAAAAAATATTAAAAAAAGTGTTGACAAGGGTTAAAAAAGGTGGTATACTAAATCACGTCGCTTGCGAGAGCAGGCGAAAACAAGCCTTGAAAAAAGGCATTGAACATTGAAAATTGAACAGTGATGACCA
>JAZNVH010000014.1:0-60301 GCA_045592745.1 Candidatus Aphodoplasma sp.
TGAAAAAATAATAGAAGATTTCCTTTCCAAGCAGGAAATTCTTATGGAAAAGAAAACAAAAAAGGGAATAAAAACAGTAGATATACGAAAAGATATTTTTGAAATAATAATAAAGGACGAAAATATTCTTATGCGTTTATCGGCAGGTAATACAGCCAATTTAAAGCCTATGGCGGTTATGGAATTACTGCGTAACACCTACGGCTATGACAGCGGCTACACAACCTTTTCAAGATTTTATCTTGTAGCCGGAAATAAAAAGCTTTAAAAATATCTTGACACGAAAGATAATTTGTGTTATAATACCTTTTGTTGTCGTGTCAATGCTGGTGTAGCTCAATTGGCAGAGCAGCTGATTTGTAATCAGCAGGTTGCGGGTTCGAGTCCCATCACCAGCTCCACATGGAAGGGTTCCCGAGTGGCCAAAGGGGGCAGACTGTAAATCTGTTGCTTTCAGCTTCGATGGTTCGAATCCATCTCCTTCCACCAAATTGCCGTAGCACCTGCTTGCTGCGGCTTTTGTTTTATTTACAGCAAGTTGACAAGTTACATATGAGTGATTATTTTTTAGGAGAAATTTTCATGAAGGAAAAAGAGATAATAATAAACAGAATAGATTCGGATATGCAGCCGCAAACAGATTTATATATGAGAAAAGATATTGACCCCGATGGTGCGTCAGAGATAAGAAGGCGTATGAATCTTCAGCGCTCAAAAAGACGCCGCAGAGGTTCAAACGGCTCTAAGGGTCCGAAAAAGAATGGTCTTATTATGCTGATAATTATTGTTAGTATAATGCTTATACTTGGAATTATTGTCTGGGGAATTTCAAACATCGGACTTTCGGGAACAGACCCGAACGTATTGGTAGATGATATTGTAGAAGATAAGGTGAGTGTGCTTTTGGTCGGTGCTGATGGCGGCGGATATAATACAGACACGATAATGCTTGCCTTGATGGATTGTAAAAATCATACTGTAAATATAATGTCAATTCCGCGTGATACGAGAGTTCCGAATCCATATGGTGGCAGGGGATATGCTAAGATAAATTCTGTTTATGCTGCTAATGGTATGGCTGGACTTATTGAGCAAATCGGCGAGATTACAGGACTTCCCGTAAACTTTTATGTAAAGGTTGATTTTGAGGGATTTCGTGAGGCAATTGATATTTTAGGCGGGGTAAGATTTGATGTGCCGAAACGTCTTTATTATAAAGATCCTGAGCAGGATTTGCTTATTGATTTGCAACCGGGAGAACAGCTTTTAGATGGTGCAAAATCCGAACAGCTTGTCCGTTCAAGAAATCAGTATGCACAGGCAGATATAAAGAGAACCGAGATTCAGCGTGAGTTTTTAAAAGCACTTATAACTCAGCATGCTAACGCTTCAAATCTTTTAAAGGTTCGCGAGCTTTATAACACAATGTCAAAGTATGTTACAACAAATATCACACTTGGCGATGCTATAAAATATGCTCCGTCGCTTACAAAGGTAGAAGAGGAAAATATAAATATGTATATTTTGCCGGGTGAAACCAATGAAGGTACGATTTCGTACTGGCTTTATAATGCAACCGAGATGGAAAAGCTTGCAAATGACGTGTTCTGGTATAACGTAAAAGTAAAACCGACACCGCGTCCTGCTAAGACGACACCAACACCATCGCCAACGCCAACGCCGAGCGCAAGCACTAAGCCGACTGCATCGCCTGATACAGATGATGATGCTGAAGCTACATCAAAGCCCACCTCATCTGCAAAGCCGACTGCGTCATCAAAGCCGACGAATAGTGCTAAACCTACAAAAACGCCCGAGGCGACAAAAACACCGACGCCTACGAAAACGCCGGTCAAGACACCGACGCCGACTAAAACTCCTGAGGTTAATAATCCAGGTGAATATCCCGACGGTATATAATAAAAAAGTTAAGCCGCATCAGACGCTGTGTCCGGTGCGGCTTTTTTGCGTGCATCATATAAAAGAAATTCGCCAAATGACGAATTTCTTCTTTAAAATTCATGCGCATTATTTACATTAACATATCGGTATTGTTGTGATTTTTTTGCCTTGTGTGGTGTACGCATTTTTCTACAGAAGTTTTGAGCTGGACGAAAAATAGCGTAGATTGGACAAACCAAGCCCGCAGGGGCTACCCGAAGTCGTACGTTGGTACGACGAGAGGCGAGGTTTGTTCAAAACACAAGATAGCATATAAAAGAAATTCGCCAAATGACGAATTTCTTCTTTAAAGTTCATGCGCATTATTTACATTAACATATCGGTATTGTTGTGATTTTTTTGCCTTGTGTGGTGTACGCATTTTTCTACAGCTCATTTGCAAATTTCTGTGCCCAGACTTGTGCCTATTCTGCTTGCGCCTGCGTTTGTCATGGCAAGTGCGTCCTGCTTTGTTCTTATTCCGCCTGATGCTTTTACGCCGATATTTTCACCTACGGTTTTTCGCATAAGCGCTATATCATGTGCTGTAGCACCGCCGCTCCCAAAGCCTGTTGAGGTTTTTACATATCCGGCGCCTGCCTGCACGGCTAATTCGCAGGCTTTTACTTTCTGGCTATCATCTAGCATACACGTTTCGATTATAACCTTTACGAGTTTTTTATCTGCAGCATCTACGACGGCTTTTATGTCATTTAGTACATAGTTATAGTCGCCGCTTTTTAGTGCGCCTATGTGTATGACCATATCAATTTCATCTGCACCGTCAGCTATCGCCTGTTTTGTTTCAAAAGCCTTTGCGGCTTGGCTCATAGCACCAAGCGGAAAACCTACAACACTGCATGTTAAAATGCCCGAACCGGAAAGCTTTTCGTGCACTAAAGACGTAAAAGAAGAATTTGTGCATACGGATGCAAAACCATGCTTTTTTGCTTCTTCGCAAAGAGAAATGATTTCTTCTTTTGTAGCGTCAGCCCGAAGCAATGTGTGGTCAATAATACTATTAAGATTCATTTTTTCTCACCTGTTTTTTTATTCTTTTGTCTTTACACTGTTAATGTTTTCAGCTGTCAAAAGCGTGGAATCAAGAATTACTTCTTCTTCGACAATTTCACCGTTTAGATATTTTACTGCGGTTATGAGTGCGTTTTTGCCAAGGAAAAACGGAGGCTCTGCAATTGTTGCATTAAGAGAGCCGCTTCTTACTGCCGCAAGGGCATCGTCAATAGCATCACATCCAATAAGGATAATGTCTTTTTCTCTTTTTGCGGCTTTTATAGCCTCGAGTGCACCAAGTGCCATTTCGTCATTTGATGCGTATACTGCGTCGATATTTTTGTTTGCCTGCAAGATATTTTCCATAACACTCATTGCTTTTGCACGATCAAAATCAGCAGACTGTGTTGCAATTTTTTTAAGATTGGGGTATTTTGAAATTGCCTCATTAAAGCCTTTTGAACGGTCTTGTGCAACATTTGTTCCCATTATGCCCTGAATTTCAACGATATTTGCATCTTTTCCGTTCATCATTTTTGCAATATATTCTCCGGCAATTTTTCCCGATTCAATTGCGTTAAAGCCTAAGTGTGCCACAACTTTTCCGCCGTTTGCTTTTCTGTCCATAGTTACGACAGGAATATTTGCGTCATTGCACGCCTCGATTGCCGAAACAATTGAGTCAGAATCCGATGGGTCAATTATTATAAGGTCGGGTTTTTGCGCAATCAAATTTTCGACGTCTGTAATCTGTTTTGAGGGGTCATTTTGTGCATCAACAACGGAAAGCTTTATATTGTTTTCGCTTGCGCCTTTCTCGACACCGTTTTTTGCATCAACAAAGTAAGGATTGTTTAGGGTATTCATCGAAAGACCGATTTTAAACTGTTTTTCACCTGTTGTAAGTCCGCCGTTTTCGCCGCAACCTGCAAAAGATACTGCCATTATAGCGCACATTATAGCGCCAAGTAAAGATTTAATCAGTTTTTTTGTTTTTTTCATTTTCATTCTCCTTTTTTTAAGGCTTAGCCTTCAATTTTTGATGATATATTCTTAAATTTTCTGTCTATAAGCACTGCAACTAAAATTACGCCGCCTTTTACGATATCAGATACAAATGGATTTACGTTCATCAGCACCAAAATATTATCAAGAACGCCCAAAATTACTGCTCCGACTACTGTAGGCAGCACAAAACCCTGACCGCCCGAAAGACTCGTTCCGCCCAAAATTACGGCAGCTATGGCGTCAAGTTCAAAACCGCTGCCGGCAGTTGGCTGGGCAGCGCCAAGCCTTGCAGTTAAAATAATTCCGCCAAGACCTGCCAAAAATCCGTTTAGTGCATATACATACGTTTCAATTTTGTTTGTGTCAATACCTGACAGACGCGAGGCTTCTTTGTTTCCGCCGATAGCATATACCCGTCTTCCAAAGGTTGTGTACTGAAGGACAAAAAAAGCAAGTGCATATACAATGACTAAAATCCATATAGGGAAAGGTATTCCAAATAAAAATCCTTTTCCTATAAACATATAGGACGAGTCTGTTACACGAATAGGAGCGCCGTTTGTATATACAAGCAAAAGTCCTGATAATAAAGTAAGTGTTGCAAGTGTTACTATAAATGGCGGCAAAGAACCTTTTGTTATAAATAAGCCGTTAAAAAAGCCACACGCTGTTCCAACAATCAGCGCCGTCAGTATTGCGCACGCAATGCCTAAAAATGAACTTCCTGTCCACGATGTAACAGCGCTTAGCGCTCCTGCACAAAGCGCACCTGAAAGACCGAGGATAGAGCCGACAGAAAGGTCAATTCCACCCGTTAAAATGACAAATGTCATGCCGCAGGCTAAAATTGAAATTATAGAAACCTGCCTTATTACGTTAAAAATGTTTGTGAGCGATAAAAAATCACGCGAAATTACAGAAGCAAAAATTAAAATTATTGCAAGTATTGCAAAGCTTCTGTATTCGTTCATAATTTTATTGAAAATACGTTTTTTGCTGTTTTGCTTGTTCATTACACTACACCTCCTGCAGCATGAGCCAGTATGACCTCCTGCGTTGCTTCTGATTTTAGAACTTCTTTTACAATTTTTCCCTCTTTCATAACGAGTATACGGTCACACATGCCGATTGCCTCAGGAAGATCGGAGGAAATTAGTATTATGCTTTTCCCTTTTTTTGTAAGAAGGTCAATTATCTGATAAATTTCAGCCTTTGCGCCGACATCAACGCCGCGCGTGGGCTCGTCAAGAATCAAAATGTCGGGGCTTGCCTGCAAAACCTTCGCAAACACAACCTTTTGCTGATTTCCTCCGCTTAAGTTGCCGACTATATGCTCGGGCGAAGGCACTTTTACAGCCAGAGCCTTAATCACATTTGCCACCTTTGTATTTTCGCGTGGCGCAATTATAAATCCATTTGTCGAAATTCCATTTAAAGATGAAAGCGAAATATTTTCCTTGACGCTGCGCATAAGCACAAGTCCGTCATTTTTTCTGTCATCGGGAACAAGGCCGATGCCGTCTTTTATGCTAGAGTACGGGTTTTTACATTTAATTTCTCTGCCGCTCTTTATGACGCTTCCACCCGTCTTTTCTATTGCACCATAAATTATTTTTGAAAGTTCTATATTGCCTGCGCCCAAAAGTCCGCATATACCTAAGATTTCGCCCTTATGAAGCTGAAATGACACATCGTTTACTGCTTTGCCGACAAGGTTTCTTACATCAAGAACGACCTCGCCCTTTTTATAATCTCTGTCGGGGTAGAGTTTTTCTATACTCTGGCCCACCATTAATGATACAAGCTCATCATAGTTTGTATTTTGTGTTTTGAGAGTTTTTATATATTTTCCGTCACGAAAAACTGTTATTGTATCGCTTATAGTAAAAATTTCGTCCATTCGGTGAGAAATGTATATAATTGAAATGCCTTGTTTTTTTAGTGAGGCTATTATATCAAAAAGCACCCGTATTTCTTCGTCGGTAAGTGCCGCTGTCGGCTCGTCCATAATAATGACGCGCGCGTTTATGGAAAGACATTTTGCGATTTCAACCATCTGCATATGTGCAACAGACAGGCTTGAAACGGTTTTGCGCGGATCTATATCAAGACCAAGTTTTTCTAATATTTCATTTGCGTCTTTGTATATCTGTTTCCATGCCACCGCTCCGTTTTTTGTTTTTAGTCTTCCGAGAAAAATATTTTCCGCCACTGACAGATGGGGCACAAGGTTGAATTCCTGATATATCATTGAAATTCCGACGTTTTGCGCTTCGCTTGTCGATTCAAATATATAAGGCTTTCCTTCGACTAAAATTTCGCCCGAAGTGTATTTTTGTGCGCCCGATATGATTTTCATAAGTGTGGATTTGCCTGCGCCGTTTTCGCCGCACAGAGCATGCACTTCGCCGGGTGCTATCTGAAGGTGCACATTGTCAAGGGCGCGTACACCCGGAAAGGTTTTTGTTATATTTTTAAGCTCTAAAATATAATCGGTCATTTTGTTACCCTCTTATCATAAAATAATGCATTTTTTCTTTGTTAGTATGCACAGCCACAAACAAGTATTACGCTTGGATATGGCGTAAATTCACCAGTTCTGATAATGGATTTGGCTTTTTCTGTCTGCTGTTTAAGATTTGTATGCTCTACATATTCTATTGGTATATCATCGAGCAAGCGAACTATATCTTCGTGCATTTTTGGACTTACACTTTTAAGCTCGTTTGCCAATATTGCTTTCTCGACCACTATGTGTTTTAAGATTTCAGAAAGTACATCAAGATATTTTGGCTCGCCCTCTTTCCATGCAAGGTCTATTCTCTGTACGCCTTTTGGAACGGGAAGTCCTGCGTCGGATACAACAAGTGTGTCCATGTGGGCAAGGCTTGCAAGAGTATGTGCTATCTGGGGATTTAGTATTCCGCCTTTTAACAAGTTAATCACTCCGTTTTTAAATATTGTGTTTTTTAATAAATTTGTCTATTTCTTCGCGCGATGGCATAGCATTGGCAGTGCCAAGACGTGTTACGGCAAGATTTGATACCACATTTGCAAAACGCGATGCCTTCCATATATCCATGCCCTCGCAAAGAGCTGCCAAAAGTCCGCCGTTAAAAGCATCTCCCGCACCTGTTGTATCAAGCACATCTACATCGTAGTTATTAATAATTTCATATTTTTCACCGTCTGTAATAAGAGCACCTTTTTTGCCGAGCGTGATTATGACGTTTTTTACACCTTTTTTAAAAAATACGTCCGCCGCGCGTATGGCGCCATCTTCATTATTGATTTTTATGCCGGTGAGAATTTCTGCCTCAACCTCGTTTGGTGTGATAATATCTATTTTTTTGTAAAGCTCATCATCAATTTGTTGCACGGGAGCGGGATTTAGTATTACAAAAACGTCGTTTTTTTTCGCCTCGCAGATTATGGTCTTGACGGCATCGATGTTTGTTTCAAGTTGTGCTAAAAGAAAGCTGCAATCTTTCATATGCGGCATTATTTTTTCTATGTCAGTTTCATCGAACGTATCACACGCACCGGACGTAACAACTATCTGGTTTTGAGATGTTTTTTCATCAACCATTATGATTGCCGTTCCGGTAGATGCTTTATCCGTTTCAAAAACGCACTGGGTGTTCATATTCTCGCTTTTTAATTTGTCATAAGCAATGCGCGAAAGAGAATCTTTGCCGAGCTTTGTTGCCATTAAAACATCTGCGCCTGCACGTTTTGCAGCAACAGCTTGGTTAAAACCTTTACCGCCCGGCCCCTGAGCAAACATACTGCCTTTTACGGTTTCGCCCGGCGCGGGCAGATGTGGCGCCCTCGCCATCAAATCGACAACAAAGCTTCCAAAAACAATTGCTTTTTTCATAACAACATTTCCCCTTTATTTGCATTTTCAGTTAAAAAACATATCAACGTGTATAATATGTGTTTTTTTACATTGAAATATACGATTTATATGTATTGTGCACTTTATGGTTTTTTGATATACTTTAATTTGAAAAAAATAAAAAAGGTATAGAATTTTTTGGATTCTATACCTTTTTATGTCTGGCTTAATTATAAATTTTTTATCCTAGAAGTCCTTCTATAAGTGATGCAAGTGCTTTTGCTTTTTCTGTAAGCCAGTCTTTATCGTTTCCTTCGAGCATAACGCGTACTACCGGCTCTGTTCCGGAAGGACGAATCAAGATTCTGCCTTCACCTTTAAGAGCTTCTTCAAGAGCTGCAATCTCTTTTGTGATTTGCTCATTTTGCGTAAGCTGAGGCTTGTTTTCATTTTTAACGCGTGCATTTACAAGCACCTGCGGAAGAACGTTCATAACACCTCTAAGCTCGGAAAGCGGCTTTTTGGTTTTTTGCATTACTTCAAGAAGTAAAAGCGCCGACAAAAGTCCGTCACCTGTAGAGTTATAATCAAGGCAGATAATATGGCCTGATTCTTCTCCGCCAAGAACGTAATCTGATTTAAGCATTTCCTCAAGCACATAGCGGTCGCCTACTGCTGTTTGCACAGCGTTTATACCAAGCTTTTTCGCACCGATAAAAAATCCGAGATTGCTCATAACAGTTGCGGCAATTGAATTATTTTTAAGCTTGCCGTTTTCCTTCATATATTTTCCTACTATAAGCATAATTTCATCGCCTGTAAGGCGTACGCCTTTTTCGTCAACAGCAAGCATTCTGTCAGCGTCACCATCAAAGGCGATGCCGATATCATAACAAGCGTCATCTGCCACCTTTTTCGCAAGCTTATCTATATGTGTTGAGCCACAATTTGCGTTAATGTTTATTCCGTCAGGCTCACAGCTTATGCACTTCACTTTTGCACCAAGCTTTTCAAATGCACGAGGGGCAATTTTTGAATTTGCACCGTTTGAACAGTCTACCAAAAGATTAAGACCATCAAGAGAACAGCCGATTGCCGAAGATAAATATTCAATGTAATCATTTGCTGCATTTTCGCCGTCTGTGCAGCATCCTACACCTTCGTGTGTCGGAAATTCGGTGCCCGGATTTTTTCCGTCAAGGATAATTTCTTCGATTTTTTCTTCTACCTCATCGCTGAGTTTGTAGCCTTGTGAGTTAAAAAACTTTATTCCGTTGTACTCAAACGAGTTATGCGATGCGGATATTACAACGCCTGCATCTGCGCCATATTTTCTTACAAGATAAGCAACGGCTGGTGTAGGAATTACACCAAGCTTTATAACCTGTGCGCCTGTAGAGCATATTCCTGCCTCGAGAGCACATTCAAGCATGTCGCCCGAAAGACGAGTGTCTTTGCCTACGAGAATTTTAGGTGTGTGAGAAAGTTCTTTTGTAAGCACCGTTGCGCCTGCATAGCCAAGCTTAAATGCAAGCTCTGCCGTAAGCTCTTTGTTTGCAACGCCTCTTACACCATCAGTTCCAAATAATCTACCCAAAGTATAAACCTCCCTGTTTTGTATAATTGGGTTAAAACAATTATACTCATTCGATTTTTTACAATATTAATTATACTATGCACAAATTTTAAATTCAATATTTCTAAAAGAAAAAATTGTTTTTCTTTTAAGAGTGCGTATAACTTGGTAATTTTTTGTGAATAGTTAACATTTGTATCGCTTGACAATAGGGCAGTTTTATGGTTAAATAGACTCGATAATGAGCAAAAACATAATAAACTAAAAAACAGAGAGGAAAAATTATGGAAAAGATTGCAAGCTTTACAGTCAATCACGAAACGCTTGAAACGGGATTGTATATTTCGCGCATTGACGGCGATATTACAACGTATGATTTGCGCACAAGAAAGCCTAATACAAATGACCTTATGGACCATTCGACAATGCACTCATGCGAGCACATGTTTGCAACATATATACGAAATTCTTCTATTAAAGAAGATGTGATATATTTTGGCCCTATGGGATGCCAGACGGGCTTTTATCTTCTTGTAAGAAATGCAGACAATAAAAAGGTGCTCGAAGTATTGAAAAAAGCGTGCGCTGATGTGCTTTCACACGAAGGTGAGGTTTTTGGAAATTCTTCTGTTGAATGTGGAAATTATAAAACACTAAGCCTTGAAAATGCAAAAAAAGAGTGTGCGCGTTATCTCGAGGTTTTAAAAAGAGTTGACGCAGATAATCTTAACTATTAACGGAGGGATAAAAAATGCTTGGAATTATAGGTGCTATGGATATTGAAGTTGATATGCTAAAATCGATGCTTTCTGATACGCAAACCGAAACAATCAGCACAGTTGAGTTTGTAAAAGGAAAGCTTTCCGAAAAAGAGGTTGTCGTGGCGCGCTGTGGTATTGGAAAGGTAAATGCTGCAATATGTGCTCAGAGCATGATTTTAAAATATGCTCCCGATGCGATAATCAATATAGGTGTTGGCGGCTCTTTATCAAACCTTCTTGATATAGGTGATGTTGCAATAGCAGATTATGTTGTTCAAAGCGATGCTGATACTTCGCCGCTTGGTGACCCTGTTGGTTTGATTTCTACGATTAATATTATAAAAATACCATGCAGCGAAGCTGTGACAAGTTTGCTTTCAAAGTGCGCTGACAAGCTTGGTCTTCACAGCGTGCGTGGAACGATTTCGACGAGTGATGCTTTTATTGCAGACAGTAGCAAAAAAGACTGGCTTGTTTCCAACTTTGATGCAATTGCGTGCGAAATGGAGGGTGGAAGCATCGGTCATGTGTGCTATGTAAATGGTGTGGAGTTTGGTGTGCTTCGTGCAGTTTCTGACAAAGCGGACGGAAGCTCGCATATGGACTACGGTCAGTTTTGTGCTATGGCGGCAAAAAACTCTACTGCTTTAATATGTGAGTATATAAAAGCGATGAAAGATTGATAGGGGATATAAAAAGGGATGTGATATAAATTTATATCACAGCCCTTAAAATTATCAGAAGCAGCGTCTTAACGCTTCATAATCCTTGTGTTCGGCAAATTTGACAGCGTGCTCGTGAATATATGCGCCTGTGCATATATCGTGTCGCATTGGCTTTGCATATTCACTTAAAACCACGCATAATTTATTAAAGTCATCCCGGCATCGTTTTATTCCAAGATAAAATTCGTTTTGTGATTTATACAAGACAGTATCTCGCAACAACTCATAACCAACCGAGTCAAGCATCTGGCAGAAATCGTCAAGCGAATCAAATATAAAATATGACATAGAATTCTGTGAAACGATGCGCGATGTATAGTTTCCGTTTAAAAACTTTTGCTTTTTGACATAGCCTGATATCTGTTTTTGCATTTTTTCGTAATCGTAACCTACACGCGTAATTACAAAAACAAAATTTTCCCCTTGGGGCCGCGCTTCAACGAGTATATTTGAATTTAATAATTCGTCATCAGCTGCGTCATATGACTGTTTTATAAGTGAGGCTATAAAATCTTTAAGCTGGGGCAAATCGGGTGAAATTTCTCTTGGGTTTATGTCCCATGTGTTGAGTTCTTCGGGCGTAACCGTAACTTTAATTTTGTCTGTTGAAAGCTTTTCAATTTTCATGCTAATCTCTCCCTTCGATGCAGGACGCTCAAACTACACTAATTTAAAGTGTGGTGTAAATATATTATATTATGCTGATAGAGGTTTTGCTATAACAGTTATGTGACTGTTATATTACTATTGCGTAACTTTGAGTGTATTATACACGAAAAAGTATATAAAAGAAAAATTTTCATTACGTTTTTTTACAAAAATCACCAAATATTGTTATTTATTTAACTATAATTGCAATATGTAGATTAATATGTTAAAATATACTATGTATGCAAAGATTTATCGAAAAGGAGATGATAACAAGTGGCATATAGTTTTAAGGGAGGAATTCATCCCGATGATAACAAAACATATACAAACAATGTACCGATATGTGTTTTAGACGGTGTAAGTGAGCACGTTTATCCGCTTATACAGCATATTGGTGCACCGCTTGAGCCAATAGTGGAAATCGGAAGCCATGTTAATGTGGGAACAAAAATTGCTGATTCCCAGGCTTTTGTATCAGCGCCTATTCACAGCTCTGTTTCGGGAACTGTCAAGGCGATTGAGAAAAGACTTCATCCCAATGGAGCCTATGTTATGAGTATTATAGTCGAAAACGACGGCGAGTATACAATTGACGAAACCGTTACGCCGAAGGGCAAGCTTGAAGATTTATCGCCCGAAGAGATTATAAAAATTGTTCGCGAGGCGGGCATTGTGGGTATGGGCGGCGCAGGCTTTCCAACACATGTCAAGCTTTCTGTGCCAAAGGATAAGAAAATCGAATACATAATCGTAAACGGAGCAGAGTGTGAGCCATACTTAACGAGCGACCACAGGGTACTTTTGGAAACTCCGGATATGGTTTTGTTCGGTTTAAAAGCAATTATGCGTGTGCTTGGATTAGACGTTGGACATATTGCGATAGAAAAAAACAAGCCCGACGCTATTTTGCTTATAAAAGAAAAGCTTAAAGAGAGTGAATATGAGGGAATAAAGCTGTGCGAGCTTAAAACAAAGTATCCTCAGGGAGCAGAAAAACAGCTTATATGGGCAATTACAGGACGTGAAGTGCCAAGCGGCGGGCTTCCTGCAGATGCGGGTGCAGTTGTAGTAAATGTAGATACTGCGGTAGCTGTTGCAACTGCAATAAAAACGGGTATGCCTTCAATAAGACGTATAGTTACGGTGTCGGGTGATGCAGTTGCAAAGCCTTCTAACTTTGAAGTACGTACAGGCGTAAGCTTTGAAACTTTGTTTGAAAAAGCGGGCGGCTTTATAAAAGCCCCTGAAAAGATAATCATGGGTGGCCCTATGATGGGACAGGCGCAATCGTCATTAAAGGTTCCGGTTGTAAAGGGAACATCGGCGCTTTTGGCGTTTAGCTCGGATATGAATGTTTATGACGAGGATGAAACCTGTATACGCTGCGGAAAGTGCGTGAAGGCTTGCCCTATGCATTTGATGCCTTTATACCTTAATATGTATGCCCAGGAGCGCGACTATGAGATGTGCGAAAAATATCACATACTTGATTGTATCGAGTGCGGAGTATGTTCATATTTGTGCCCCGGTCGTCGTCATCCGCTTCAGAATATCCGTGTTGCAAAGCAAAAGGTGCTTGAAATGAAGCGTGCAAGAGAAAGTGGCAAGAAATAAGGCTTTAAAAGATAAACTTGAGGGGAGGATGCAGAAAATTTTTCTGCAAAAATAATATGGCGGATCAAAAATTTGTCGTATCATTATCACCGCATATATCGACAGCGGAAAATACAAAAACGATAATGCTTGATGTTATAATTGCTCTTATACCAGCACTTATAGCGGGATGGTTTTACTTTGGTATACGCGCGCTTGCGGTTGTGTGTGTAAGCGTTATATCATGTGTGCTTGCTGAGTATGTATACCAGTGGCTATATATTGGTTTTAAAATTAAAAATGAAAAAAGAACAACAATGCGCGATGCGCTAGAGCGTGCTAAATCAAAAACAACTGTCGGCGATTTGAGCGCTGTTGTGACCGGAATGCTGCTCGCGTACAATCTTCCGGTGACAATACCATATCCTATGGTAATAATCGGCTCTGTGTTTGCAATTATTATTGTAAAACAGCTTTTTGGCGGAATCGGACACAACTTTGTCAATCCTGCACTCGGCGCGCGTGCGTTTATGCTTGCGTCGTGGCCTGTTGCAATGACATCGTTTGTATCGCCGGTGATGAGCTTTTCAAAGTATATAAACCGTGTTGATGTATTGACAAGTGCAACTCCGCTTTCCTTGTTAAAGGAGGGCTTTGAAAGTGCTGCAGCACCGTCTTTGTATGATGCGTTTTTGGGACGAATTGGCGGATGTATTGGTGAAACAGCTGCGCTTCTTATACTAATTGGAGGAATTTATCTTATGGTGCGCCGCGTTATCGATGCACGTATACCGCTTGCGTACATAGCAAGCTTTGCGCTTTTGGTATTTTTCTTCGGTTCACAACCATACAATATAAATTTTGTTATGTATCATTTGTGCACAGGCGGTTTTATGCTTGGAGCCTTCTTTATGGCTACCGATTATGTGACAACGCCCACTACAAAAATGGGACACATCATCTTTGGAATAGGCTGTGGTATACTCACATTTGTTATAAGACGTTTTGGCGGATATCCCGAAGGAGTTTCATATTCTATACTTCTTATGAACGTGGTAACACCGCTTATAGATAAGTATGTTCATCCGAGAAAATTCGGGGAGGTGTCAAAGCGTGGATAATCAGATAAAAAATATTTTTAAATATGCTTTGGTTTTGTTTATCATAACCGCGATAACGGCAGCGCTTCTTGCGTGGGTAAATATGGTAACTGCTGATAAGATTGCACAAAATGCGGTTTTGGCAGAAAATAATGCCCTTCGTGAGGTAATGTCAGATGCCGAAAGCTTTGAGCCGCTTGACGAGGCATCAGCTACGGGCTACGGTGCACAGGCGATATATATCGCAAAGGATGCATCGGATAAGGCGATAGGTCTGTGCGTTAAGATGGCAAAAAACGGCTATGGCGGTGAAATTGTAAGTATAATAGGCGTTGATACAGAAGGTATTGTTACCGGTGTAAGCATTATTTCTCACTCGGAAACTCCCGGTCTTGGCGCAAAGCTTGTAAATGAAGATTTTAAAGGTCAGTTTACAGGCAAGGGAGAGGTAAGCGTTGTAAAAGCCGGAGCAAAAGATGATCAGGTAAACGCTATATCAGGTGCAACGATAAGCTCAAAAGCACTTACAGGAAGTGTTAATTCTGCAGTTTCGGTGCTAAAACAAATTAAAGGAGAGGGGATATATATACAATGAAAAAGAATAAGTATTTAGCCACTCTTTTTAATGGACTTTTAACTGAAAACCCGACATTTGTACAGCTTATCGGAATGTGTCCGACGCTTGCTGTTACGACTACGCTTCAAAACGGTGTAACTATGGGTATTGCGGCGACGCTTGTGCTTGTTGCATCAAACGTTGTAATCTCACTTTTAAGAAGATTTATACCGGACAAGATAAGAATTGCAGCATATATCGTAATTATCGCAGGCTTTGTATCAATTATTGAGATGCTGTTAAATGCATTTTTGCCCGCACTTGCAGAAAGCCTTGGAATCTTTATTCCGCTTATAGTGGTAAACTGTATAATTCTTGCGCGTGCCGAAGCATTTGCATCAAAAAATACCGTAGCGCTTTCAGCACTTGACGGGCTTGGTATGGGACTTGGATTTACATGTGCTCTTGCAATTGTATCAGCAATTCGTGAAATTCTTGGCGCAGGTACAATATGGGGCGTAAATGTTCTTTTTGGTGCGCCTGCTATGACTATGTTTATACTTCCTCCCGGAGGATTTATAATTTTAGGTCTTGTAATAGGTATGATACAGCTTATTGCGGCGACAGCTAAAAAGAGAAAAGGCGGTGATGCATAATGGTTGCAGAGCTTTTTACAATTTCACTTACGGCTATATTGATTGAAAATTTTGTGCTTGTAAAGTTTTTGGGAATATGTCCGTTTTTAGGTGTATCAAAGAGAGTTGATACAGCAGTAGGTATGGGCTGCGCCGTTGCGTTTGTAATGACGCTTGCATCTGCCATAACATATGCGGTATGGACATATATGCTTGTGCCGCTTGGTCTTGAGTATTTGCAGACTATTGCATTTATACTCGTAATTGCCGTTTTGGTACAGTTCGTAGAAATGGTTTTGCAAAAGCTTATGCCGTCACTTTATAATGCACTTGGTATATATTTGCCGCTTATTACGACAAACTGCGCAGTGCTTGGTGTTGCAATTTTAAATATTGACAACGGCTATAACTTTATAAGCTCGGTTGTATACGGACTTACTGCTGCTATCGGTTTTACGCTTGCGATTGTACTTTTTGCAGGTGTGCGTGAAAGAACAAAGTTTTCGAAAATTCCAAAGTGTCTTGAAGGATTTCCGATAGCGCTTATCAGTGCGGGACTTATTGCACTTGCGTTTATGGGCTTTTCCGGATTTAAAATCTGAGAAGGACTAAGCTTATTATAGTGTACGATTTAAAGGAAAGGAAGGGTTCGTATTATGCAGATATTGATATCTCTTTTAATACTTGGTGGACTTGGACTCTTGTTCGGAGCGCTGCTTGGATATGCGTCAAAGGTTTTTCATGTTGAAAGTGATGAGAGAATAGATAAAATTGTATCGTGTCTACCCGGCGCAAACTGTGGAGGCTGCGGCTTTGCCGGATGTTCAAACTTTGCTGCCTCGGTTGTAAGCGGAGATGCACCTTACTCAGGATGTCCTGTATGTAATTCATCGCAGCGTGAGCATATTGCAAAGATTATGGGTGTAACGGCGGGCGAGGAAGAAAAAATGAGTGCTGTTGTACTTTGCAGTGGCTCATCAAGTGTTACTGAGCAAAAATATGTTTATAAAGGCATAAATGACTGTAATGCGGCTATGCGTCTTGGCGGAGGTCAAAAACAGTGCGAATATGCTTGTCTTGGTCTTGGCACATGTCAGGGTGTTTGTAAATTTGGCGCAATTTCTATAAAAGACGGAGTTGCGGTTATTGACAAGGAAAAATGTACTGCTTGCGGAATGTGCGTAAATGCTTGTCCGAAGCATGTTATAAAGATTTTGCCCGAGAAGGCTGAAAGAATCGTTCTTTGCAGCTCAAAGCAAAAGGGCGCAGTGGTTACAAAAGCGTGCCGTGTAGGCTGTATTGGATGCGGTCTTTGCGCTAAGGTTTGTCCGTCAGAGGCGATTACGATAGAGGATAATCTTGCAGTTGTTGACAGCGCAAAATGCACAAACTGCGGTGCTTGTAAAGAAAAATGCCCGCGTGGTATTATTGCTTAAACGGAGGATGTAATATGTATTTTTCGGATATATTCAGACCTATGAAATGGCATATTATTGTGTGTATTGCAGCGTTTTATATTTTACCGGCGTTAAGATTTGTTGCTACTCAGGAAACTGTTTTGATGATAATGCTGATAGCGGAAGCGGTTAATATGGCAGTAATTCTCATAACATCGCTTGCGCTTACCATAAAAGAAGGCTTTAAGTGGTATTATCCGTTTGTAGTTATATTTTTGTATGCGCCGGCTTGCTTCTTTTATTATGGCGAAAGTATGCTTGCAAATATACTGATATATTTGATATATGCGTATACTGCTCAAATCGTAGGTTTTATAGTAAGAAAGATTATTGAGCGAAACAGGTAAATAAAATTATGTTAAAAACCATCTTCGTATATGAAGGTGGTTTTTTATTGTGAGCACATTTTCATAATGGGCTTTTTTTTATCATATATATAATAAGAATTGGCATAAAATTTGTGTTTGGAGAGGCTTTTGTTATGAAAAAGTTTATGGGAAAAAAGTTGTTTTTTTCTTTTATATGTATATGTATTATATGCTCTGTATCTGCGACGTTTATAGCGCAGATGCGTATGAATATGAGCACAAATGTATCAACTAATGCAGAAAATATGGAAGATTCATATATAAAGTGGTTTGAGTTTGATGCTACCAACGAAATTATGACACGTGCGCTGCAGGCGGATATAGAGTCTGAAAAATCAGGTGATGTAAAGCTTGACTGGATAAAAATTATGGCGTGCCTTGCGACAAAAAACGGAGGAAAGCTCAGTGCATGCAAGGCCACTGATGTAGATGAAGTGTGCCGGAAAATGAAAGAAGGGGAAACGCCACAAAAAATTGCAGGAAGCGAAAAATATTATAACTATTATTATGAAGGTTACAAGGCGGCTCTTGGCGGACTTGTAGGATATTATGAAATCGAGCAGGACATGGATGCGGGCAGGGTTATGGTAAGAAAATATGGACTAAAAGGCTTTTCGCCGATTGCAAAGGGATACTCTTTTTCGCATTATGATGATTTTGGTGCAGGCAGAACCTATGGCTTTAAACGAAAACATCTTGGAAATGACCTTATGGGCAGTGTGGGAACACCGATTATTGCAGTGGAATCGGGCATTGTAGAGGCGCTGGGGTGGAACAGGTACGGCGGCTGGCGAATCGGAATTCGTTCGCTTGACGGTATGCGCTATTATTATTACGCACATCTTAGAAAGGACCGCCCGTATCATAGCTCGCTTTTTGTAGGCAAAAGCGTAACCGCGGGTGATGTAATAGGTTATCTGGGTATGAGTGGCTATAGCACAAAGGAAAATACGAACAATATAAACATACCGCATTTGCATTTTGGGCTTCAGCTTATTTTTGATGAATCGCAAAAGGAGTCAAACAACGAAATCTGGATTGATATGTACCAGTTTGTGGAGTTTTTGCAAAAAAACAAATCCGCAGTAGGCAAGGATGAAACAAAAGAGTACAACAGAGTTTATAAAATGCATGATCCAAACGCTTATGAATAAGGGGTTTTAAATTTAAAAAATATGAGATATTTAAAAATTTATGTGCATATACATTTCATATGAGGTGAGGACATATGAAATGTGCGATAGTTACGCTTGAAAGAAAAGATGAAAAAAATGCTTCGTTTTGGGATAGGTTTAAATTAAAAAGAAATAAAGTATCTGATACAGAAGTAATTTATGCTACGCATCCAATTTGTATATATACAATAGGATACAGTGAGGGAGAGATTTGTGAGTGCAGTGAAAAAAAGGTAAATTCTATTATAGATAAATGTGTGCGTGCTCTTGAAAAAAATGGTGTAGAAAGCGTATATCTTACAGATGAGGTTATTGATTTTTTGCCTTGTAAAAAGTTTTTCAGGCATTTTAAGGTGCCGACGGGCACAAGGCTTTTCACTCTGCTTTTGTGTGACGTCATACGCTGGTGCGGCAAACAAAGGGGAATTGATGCATCTTCCGTGCAGGCAGCTGTATGGCATTCACGCTTTGATGAGTATAGCTACAGAAGCTTAGAAAGAATTTCCGCAGAGTTTAAATATCTTACGCTTTGCACAAACGATGCAGATGAGGCTATGGAATATGCGGACAGGTTATATTCAGACACAGGGCTTTCGGCAAAGGTATCACAAAATATTTCAGAGCTTAACTGTTTTGATTTTGTAATCACTTTTGATAAAACGCCGAATCCGATTTTAAATGAAAAAACTGTTATAATAGATGAAAGCGGACTTTACGCTTTCAGGTGTAAAAATGCGATAGAGTTTTCGCTTGCGTTTGGGTTTAACACACTAATGGATTATTTTGGGGTTTGCGAACAAAGATGTGTGGAATTTTTGTTTGATTGCTGTGATGTAAATATTGCAAGAACAGACAATATTTATAAGGAATTGGACAATATAGGCTGCAAATTTAAAAAAGTTTTATACAAGCCGCACAAAAATGTTGACAAATAGCAACGCAAATAGTATAATATATGAATTGTATGGGACATTATAAGTTTTGTTTGACGAATTCTTTTTAAAAATATATTGCTTTAATACAAGGGCAAGGGTTTGGAGGATTTGTGTTATGGAAAACGCAAAGGAAATTTTAATGACTGCAGAAGGACTTTCAAAGCTTGAAAACGAGCTTGAACAGTTAAAGGTTGTTCGCCGCAAGGAAGTCGCAGAAAAAATAAAGCAGGCATTGGCGTTTGGGGATTTGTCTGAAAATTCCGAATATGATGAGGCAAAAAATGAGCAGGCTCAGGTAGAGGCAAGAATTGCCCAGATTGAAAGTATGCTCAAGCTTGCCAGAGTGGTTGATGAAAGTGCTATAAGCACAGATGCAGTGGGAATAGGAACTCGCGTAAGGCTTTTGGATGTTGAGTTTGAGGATGAAGAGGAGTATTCAATTGTTGGAAGCTCCGAGGCTGACCCCTCACAGAACAGACTCTCTTATGAGTCCCCCGTCGGCAAGGCGCTTATCGGTAAAAAAGTAGGAGATATCGTTGATGTAGATGCTCCTGCAGGAAAAATTCAGTTTAAAATACTTGAGATTAATCGCTAATAACCGAATTTTTTTAAAATTATGCCTGTGCACTATTGAATCTTGATGCACAGGCTTGATTTTTACACAAAAAAGTGAAAATAGAAAGCGAGCATTAGCGAGAAAAAAAGAGAAAATAAAAGAAAAACGAAGATTGATTTTGACATATTAAAAAAATAAGAAAAAAGTGTTGACAAAATTTAACTTGTGTATTAAAATATCATATGGTAATTAATTGATAGCTTATTTTTTTAATATAAGCAACTATTTAAGGAGGTAGAAAAATGAGTAGCTACATGGCAAAAAGCAGCGAACTTAGCAGAAAATGGTATATCATAGATGCAACTGACAAGCCGCTTGGCAGAGTTGCTTCAACAGCAGCGAGCATATTGAGAGGAAAACATCTTCCTACTTTTACTCCTCACGTTGATTGTGGTGACCATGTTATCATTGTAAACACAGACAAGGCAGTACTTACAGGTAAAAAACTTGACAACAAGGTGCGTTATTACCACACAGGTTGGATTGGCGGTCTTAAGGAGATTAAGTACAAGAAGCTTATGGCTGAAAACAGCGATAAGGCTATGTATATGGCCATTGAGGGAATGCTTCCTCACAACACAATCGGTGCACATGCACTAAAAAGACTTCGCGTATACAAGGGTAGCGAGCATGAAAATGCTGCACAGAAGCCCGAAGTATGGACAGGCGAGATTAAATAAGAAGGAGGATGACGAAAATGGCAGATAAAACAGTATTTTATGGTACCGGCAGAAGAAAGAAATCCGTTGCGAGAGTACGTCTTGTACCCGCCACAGGTAATATAACTATCAACAAAAGAGATATTGACGATTATTTTGGTCTTGAAACATTGAAGGTTATCGTACGTCAGCCTTTGACAGCTACAAAAACAGATGCAAAGTTTGACGTTATAACAACTGTTACAGGCGGTGGTTTCACAGGTCAGGCAGGCGCAATCCGTCACGGCATTGCACGTGCACTCCTTGAGGCTGATTCTGAGTTCAGAGCAGTACTTAAGAAGGCCGGATACCTCACACGTGACCCGAGAATGAAGGAAAGAAAGAAGTACGGCTTAAAAGCAGCTCGTCGTGCTCCGCAGTTCTCAAAACGTTAATTGGTTATTTACGATTATATCAACAGCATTCACAAAAGTGGATGCTGTTTTTTTTATAAAAATATACCGCCGGAAAAACTTCCGACGGCATATTTGCTCAAAGCCTGCCGATATATTTGTTTGCGCCAAAGGCGGCTTTTTGCTATGGACGGTTTGTGTCCTTTTACCCTAAGTAATATTGCGCCGCGACAGGTGTTTAGTCGTTGCAGCAGCAG
Source organism: Candidatus Aphodoplasma sp. (assembly GCA_045592745.1). GTDB lineage: Bacteria > Bacillota > Clostridia > UBA1381 > UMGS1253 > Aphodoplasma. Next base: position 21,261 of record JAZNVH010000014.1, read on the forward strand.
CAAAGAACGATGAGTATAAGGATTATCCAGATAATCCAGCTACAACTATTGTTGTCATCGCCACATCCGTTGAAGAAGCAGCCCATAGCTAAACCTCCTTTCGCAAACATTTTCACAGATTTTGCCGATTTGGCGCATCTGCCCAATAGTCGCCGTCAAAGCTTTTTTGTGTTTGCCGCTTTGTTTTTGTAAGCGATTATTGTAATACCATAATATGAACGAAGTGCTAAGGTGGTTACAGATTATAAGGTTAAAAATAAAAGCCGTCGGACTTTTTATAAGTCGATGGCTTTTGACGTATTAATATTGTTTTTTTATTTTTCTATTTGTATGCCCTTTTCTTTTAAAAGGTCTAAAAGCTTATCGCTTGGCTCAAACTTAAGAGCACATAGCTTATTATTACTAAAAATACAGATGTATGTGTTTTCGGACAAAAGCGATTTTTTTGCGGTGTATTTTTCGGTAAACTTTCTTTGTTTTAATAGGGGATTAGTATAAAAAGCTATAACATCTATTGAGCTTATGTCTATTTGCGCTCTGATTTGCTCGTTTTGACCAAGCTTTGATTTTACAATAAGCTCATTATCTGTAAGGCAATATTCGTATTCGGAAAGTATGTTTTTTATAAGAAAATATACCACCGATGATAATAGTGCAAGAATTAAAAGCTGATAAAGTGAGCGGTAAGGCAGATTAAGATATGTTATAAGCGTATTTATAGCTCCTGCAAATATAAGTGCAGCAGTGATTAGCACAATTATCAGTAATGTTGTATATTTCATTGGTTTTGCGTATTCTTTATACATTTTCTGCCTCCAAAGTCAAAGATATAGCACATTATAATACAAATGCGTCTCAAAAACAAGAGTTATTTTAATAAATGTATTGATTTATTGCATCCAATTGGCGTATAATATAAAATATAGGAATATATCGTTTAAAAGGAGAAAAGAGTATTATGGAACAGATTTTGGAACTTCTTGAAAAAGATTGCAGAATAACAGCCGAAAAGATTGCGGTTATGCTTGATAAGGAGCCTGAAGCGGTCGCGGATGCGATTCGTACTTATGAAGAGAAGAATATCATTTTAGGATACAAAACCCTTATAAATTGGGAAAAAACAATGAAAGAGTATGTCACTGCTTTTATTGAGCTTAAGGTTACTCCGCAGTTTGGGGAAGGCTTTGATAAAATTGCCAAAAAGATATACCAGCACGAATGTGTTAAAAGCGTGTATCTTATGAGTGGCGGATTTGATTTGGCGGTAATTATTGAAGGAAAAACACTGAAAGAGGTTTCTCTTTTTGTGGCAGAAAAGCTTGCGCCAATGGATAGTGTGCTCAGTACTGCGACGCATTTTGTGCTCAAAAAGTACAAGGATGCAGGTGTTGTTTTTGCGCATGAATCCGAGGATGAAAGAAGGATGATAACCCTATGAGCAGCTTTGAAATGAAGGACATACTATCACCGGTGGTTAAAAACATGAAGCCATCGGGGATAAGAAAATTTTTTGACATAGTAAGTGAAATGAAGGATGCAATTTCTCTTGGTGTAGGTGAGCCTGACTTTATTACACCGGCACATATACGTGAGGCCGGTATCGCTTCTCTTGAAAACGGACATACATACTATACATCAAATGCAGGTATAGCTGAGCTTCGTGATGAGATTGCAAAGTACTTAAAAAGACGTTTTGATTTATCGTATGATTCTAAGAGCGAAGTGCTTGTTTCAGTGGGCGGAAGTGAGGCGATAGACCTTGCAATAAGAGCGCTTGTATCAAATGGCGATGAGGTGCTCATTCCCGAGCCGAGCTTTGTTTGTTATAAGCCAGACGCAGCACTTGCAGGAGGCGTTCCGGTGCCTCTTGAAACGTATGAAGAGGACAACTTTGCTCTAAGAGCCGATGTATTAAAGGCGGCAATTACAGATAAGACAAAGGTGCTTGTTTTGCCGTATCCGAACAATCCCACGGGTGGTATTATGACACGCGAGCAGCTTTATGAAATTGCAAAGGTGCTCGAAGGAACAAATATTGTAGTGATTTCAGATGAAATATATGCCGAGCTTACGTATGGCGATAATAAGCATTTTTCAATAGCACAAATTCCTTCGATGCGTGAGCGCACGCTTATAGTGAGCGGTTTTTCAAAGGCGTATGCTATGACGGGCTGGAGACTTGGTTATGCATGCGGAAACAAGGATTTGATTGCGGCGATGACAAAAATTCACCAGTACGCAATTATGAGCGCACCTACAACAAGTCAGTATGCAGCGATTGAAGCGCTAAAAAACGGTGATGATGATATTGAGCGTATGAAAAAGGAATACAATTTCCGTCGCCGTTATATTGTTGATGGCTTTAGAAAAATGGGGCTGAGTTGCTTTGAGCCGCTTGGTGCATTTTACGTATTTCCGTGTATAAAAAGTACAGGCTTTAGCTCGAATGAATTTTGCGAAAAGCTTTTGCAGGAAGAAAAAGTTGCTGTTGTACCGGGTAATGCTTTTGGTGAGAGCGGCGAAGGTTTTGTGCGTTGCTCTTATGCATATTCAATAGACGATATAACACAAGCGCTTGAGCGCATTGAACGATTTGTTAAAAGATATAAAAAATAACGGGTTTATCAAATTTTTACAAAATGAGGTCAAAGTATAACAGAGGAGGGGTAGTATGATATTATCGGGAGCAGACATAGTTATAGAAGTGCTGCTTGAACAAGGGTGTGACGTGATATTCGGTTATCCCGGAGCACAGGTAATAGACATATACGACTCTTTGTATAAGTATAACGATAAAATAAAGCATATTTTAAGTGCACATGAGCAAGGGGCGGTGCACGCGGCAGATGGTTATGCAAGAACAACGGGAAAGGTTGGCGTAGTACTTTCCACCTCAGGCCCTGGTGCGACAAATCTTGTTACAGGAATTGCTACGGCACACCTTGATTCTGTGCCGCTTGTAGCTATCTGCGGAAATGTGGCTACGGACAAAATCGGAACGGACAGCTTTCAGGAAATAGATATTACGGGTATAACGCTTCCTATAACAAAGCATAATTTCTTTGTAAATGATATAGGCGAGCTTGCCGATACCTTGCGTGAGGCTTTCAGGCTTGCTATGTCGGGAAGGCGTGGCCCTGTGCTTGTAGATATTCCAAAGGATGTGCAAATAGCTGCGTGTGAATACACAAAAGCTGAAAAAGAGGTGCAGGATGAAGTTTTTGCGGCAAAGGATGTACGTATAAAAGCGGCGGCAGAATGTATTAACCGAGCGAAGCGTCCGTACATATATTTTGGCGGCGGCATTATAGCGTCGGATGCACAGGAGAAGATGCTTGAGCTTTCAGAAAAAATTGATGCGCCACTCGGATGCTCACTTATGGGCATATCAGCGATTGCGACAGATGAGGTGCGCTTTCTGGGTATGCAGGGTATGCATGGACATTATGCCTCGACTATGGCGATGAACAATGCAGACTGCATAATTTCGCTTGGTGTACGTTTTAATAACAGAGCGACGGGCGACAAAGAAAGCTTTGCGCAAAAAGCAGAGGTTGTTCATATAGATATAGACGGTTCCGAGCTTTGCAAAAATGTTGATTCAGGCTATGGACTCAGGGGAGACTTAAAGCTTACGCTTGAAAAGCTTTTGCCACTTATCGAAAAGAGCGAAAAACCACTTTGGCAAAAGCAGATAGAATCCTTTAAACAGGATGAGTATTATTATAATGATAAAAGGGACACGCTTACACCGCGTAATGCGATTTTGATGCTAAATGATTATATCGGCGAAAATACAGCCGTTGCAACCGATGTTGGTCAGCATCAGATGTGGTCGGCGCAGAATTTAGTGTTTAAGAAAAACAGACGCTTTGCAACAAGTGGCGGTCTTGGCACAATGGGATATGGACTCGGAGCGGCTATTGGTGCATATTTTGGCACAAAAGAAAGAAGCGTCCTCGTTACAGGCGACGGAAGCTTTGGAATGAGCCTTAACGAGCTTGCCACGGCGGTAAGCTATGGGGCTGATATTGTAATTCTTATTTTGAATAATGGTGCTTTGGGTATGGTTCGCCAGTGGCAGACGATGTTTTATGATAAGCGTTATTCTTCAACTGTGATTGACAGAAAGACTGATTTTGTCGCACTTGCAAAGGCTTTTGGAGCAGACGGTGAGAGGGTAGCTGATTTAGATGAGCTTAAAAACGCATTTGACAGGGCATTTTATCAAAAAGGAGTATATGTAATTGACTGCGTAATTGATAAAGACGAGCTTGTTTTGCCGATGCTGCCACCAAATAGCGAGGACGATGATATAATTGTAAAGGTGGAGGATTAATATGCAAAGATATACAGTAGCCGTGCTTGTAAATAACCAGTTTGGTGTGCTTAACCGCGTAACAAGCATGTTTCGCAGAAGACGCTTTAATATAAGCGCGCTTACGGTTAGCGAAACGGAGTCAAGCGCATATTCGAGAATTACGGTTGTGTTTGATGGTGACGAGGCGAATAAGCAGCAGCTTATAAATCAGCTTTATAAACTGGCTGATGTGTGCTCTATAAGTGAGCTTGATGAATCAAATTCAATAAGCTGTGAGCTTTTGCTTATAAAAATGCAAAACGATGCTGATACGCGTGGTGAAATAAGTGCGGCAGCACAGGCATTTGATGCAAAAACAGTAGATTATTCAAAGGATTCAATTATGCTTGAGCTTACGGGAACAAGTCAGAGAATTGATGATTTTATAAATCTTATGCGTGATTATACAATACTTGAAATATGCCGTACGGGAAGCGTTTCGCTTGAAAAGGGAAGTACAACCATAAGAAAGGTTACAAATCTTTAATTTTGATTTTTGCCAATAAGGCTTTTAAAAGAGGCGGTGTGAAGAGGTGGCGACATATTTTATAACACGGGAAAGAAAAAATGAAATAAAAGATATAGTTATTGACATAATGAAAAAGTCTGATATCCATTCTCTTCCTGTTAGAATAAACAACATATTAAAGCAGTATAACATTCGCTGTATAAAAATGGATAAAATTGCACTGCGAAGTTCACACAAAAACGATGTGCCAAATGATGATGGTTATATTATAAAAAGCGGAGAAGAATATATTATTGTCTATAACCCAAGTCATTCGCGTCAAAGAATTCGCTTTACGCTTGCCTGCCAGCTTGCACATATATTTTTAGGTCATATTTTGGTGGGCAGAGCTGATAAAGCAACAGATGTTGAGGCGGCGTATTTTGCCGATGAACTTTTGATGCCATTATCGGTGCTTGACAGTTATGGCGACAGAAGTGCAGCTGATATTGCAAAGCGCTGTGATGTATCATTTTCTGCGGCAAAGATAAGAGAAAAGGATTTTGAGCGCCGTGATAAGTATAAGAAGGTTAACGGTGAAACGCCCTATGATATCAAGTTTTTAAACTGCTTTTTTGCAGAAAATGAAGAGCAAGACAAATAAAATAACAACATAAAAGGAGATTTTTATTATGGGAATTATCAACAAGGATTTTATGCTTAATACCAAAATGGCCAAAAAGCTGTATTATGATTTTGCACAAAACCTTCCGATAATAGATTACCATTGTCACCTTGTTCCTGAAATGATAGCAAATGACTACAAGTTTAAAGATACATATGATTTGTTTCTCGGCGGAGACCACTATAAATGGCGTCAGATGAGAAGCTTTGGTATTGATGAAGAAGTTTATAACGGGCGATGGCGACAGATACGGGCTTTGACAGCATAAATGATTTGTGTGTTGCACAGAATCTTTCGTTGTTTATGGATAATCTCGAAAAAAATGATAGTTTGCCAAAGACTATTTTGTATACGCTTAATCCGAAGGATAATTATGTTCTTGGCACAATGCTTGGAAATTTTCAGAGTGGCCCGGTAAAGAGCAAAATTCAGTTTGGTTCGGGCTGGTGGTTTAACGATAACCGCGACGGAATGGAAGCGCAGATGAGCGCACTTGCAAATCTTGGTATTTTAGGTAAGTTTGTAGGAATGCTTACTGATTCAAGAAGCTTTGTATCATATCCGCGTCATGAGTATTTTAGAAGAATACTTTGTAACCTGATTGGCGGATGGGTAGAAAAAGGCGAGTATCCAAAGGATTATAAATATCTTGAAAAGATTATCAAGGGTATATGTTATGAAAACGCCAAGGAGTATTTTGGATTTTAAAAAATAATTTTAAAAGTTTTTGGAAATAATATTAAAGCCGTAATAAAAAAGCACCTAAAATGCGTACATACTTATAAAAAGCAGGTGCAGATATATGAAGGCTAAAATGAAATCATATTTATTAATTACACTTGGAACAGTTTTAATAGGGATTGGAATATATTTTTTCGAATTCACAAACAAATTTACGACCGGTGGTGTCGGCGGTATATCAATAGTGCTTGGACAAATAGCACCGTATATATCGCCGGCGGGCTGGTTTTTTATTTTGAATTTTTTCCTTATGGTAGTAGGATTTATTATGTTTGGCAAACAATTTGGCATTAAAACGGTGTACTGTTCGCTTTTGTTGTCGGTTACGACGTATCTTCTTGAGATTTTTGTCCCATTAAGCTCGCCTCTTACCAATCAGAAAACACTTGAAATGTTTATAGACGTTTTGCTTATTTCGACGGGAAGTGCCCTTATCTTTAACGAGGAAAGCAGCTCCGGCGGAAGTGATATAGCGGCAATGCTTATTAAAAAATATATCGGCATTAACATAGGAGTCGCGCTTTTAATAGTTGATTTTTTTGTTGTTTGTGCGTCATTTGCAGCGTTTGGAATAGAGACGGCTTTGTATTCACTTTTTATAATAGTGCTTCGCACACTTGTGCTTGACAATGCCATGGAAAGTCTTAATACATCAAAATATTTTGTGATTATCACAGATGAAGCAGACAAAATCTGCCGTTATATAAATGATGATTTAGGTCGCGGTGCAACAATTATGCCACACTCATACGGTGCGTTTACAAATGAGAAAAAAACGCTTATAATGACAGTTGTTGGAAGACGCGAGGCGGTAAAGCTAAGGCATAAAATTAAAAGAATAGATGAAAATGCATTTTGCATCATATGTACCTCAAGCGAGATTATAGGCCGCGGTTTTAAGACTGCATTTTGACGCTTTGCACATAATAAAAAACCACCTTTTCAGGTGGTTTTTTGAATTTGATTTTGTTTTATAATGTAGTTGTCCAGCCAAATGTATCCTCGCATTTACCCCACTGGATACCTGTAATTGTATCGTAGAGCTTCTGGCTTACAGGGCCGATTTCGTTATTGTTGATTGTCATAACGTCATCTTTAAAGCGAAGCTTGCCAACCGGTGAAATTACAGCGGCTGTACCTGTACCGAAGCATTCTTCAAGCTTGCCGCTTTTTTGAGCCTCAAGAAGCTCGTCAACCGATATCTTTCTTTCTTCAACCTCATAGCCCCAGCTCTTGCATACATTTATTACAGAATTTCTTGTAATACCCGGAAGAATGCTGCCGTTTAACATAGGGGTGATAATTTTGCCGTCTATTTTGAAGAAAATATTCATTGCGCCAACTTCTTCTATATATTTTCTTTCAACACCATCAAGCCAGAGAACCTGTGAATATCCGTCATCATGTGCTTTAACCTGCGCTGCAAGGCTTGCTGCATAGTTACCGCCTGTTTTGGCATAGCCGATACCGCCCTTTACTGCGCGAACATAATCGTCTTCAATCCAAATGCCTACCGGAGCAAGTCCGCTCGCATAGTATGCACCGCTTGGTGAAAGAATTATAATAAACAAATATGTCTTTGAAGGAGCAACTCCCAAAAATTCATCTGTTGCGATGATAAACGGTCTTATGTAAAGTGATGCGCCCTCAGTTGTGGGAATCCAGTCCTCATCAACCTTTACAATTGCTTTTACAGCTTCAACAAAATCTTCTTCTGGAAGCTGCGGTATGCAAAGTCTTTCATTTGATGCGTTGGCACGTTTTGCATTCATTTCGGGGCGGAAAAGTCTTGTTTTTCCGTCAACGCCCTTGTATGCTTTAAGTCCCTCAAACATTTCCTGTCCATAATGGAAAACCATTGCTGACGGAGCAAGTGAAATGTTTTGATAGGGGACGATTCTTGCATCGTGCCAGCCTTTGCCCTCTGTATAATTCATAATAAACATATGGTCGGTTGGAATTTTACCAAAGCCGAGCGGAGTATCCGGCGAAGGCTTTTGTTTTGGTGTTGTTGTTCTTGTAATGCTGATGTTCATTGTATTTCATATCCTTTCAAAATAATTATAATAGAATATAATTAAAATATCACTTTTACTATTATAACTGAAATTTTGTGGTTTGTAAAGAGTTAGGGTAATGAAAATTGTTTTTGTTGAGTTTGTACAAATAATCAGAGCGAAAAACGTGTGTTTGAGTTTTTGAGGTTTACTGTAAATAAAGCTTTTGCATAATTTTTCTAAAAACGGACAGCATAAATGTATATTTTATCTGTTTTTGGAGGGCTTATGAAAGAAAGTATAAAGGGCAGACAAATATTTTTTGCGCTTCTCAGCACAATACTTGGAGGCGGTATTTTTGCTGTGCCGTATATTGCTTCAAAGTATATGTCAACTGGAGCGTGGCTTTCGATACTTTTGGCGGCGATAATTTTTCTTGTGCCGACGAGCGTACTTTCTCATATTTCGAAAAAATATGACGGAGCCACTTTGTTTAATTATTCAAAAAAGATTTTGGGAAAACAAGCAGGTGAGGTATACTCTGCTGTTTTTGCGCTTTTTTATCTGGTCTTTACTGCGCTTTTTATATCATATTTTTCGCATATAGTTTGCTCGTGGATACTTCCTGATACAAGCTTTTATCTTGTGTGCGCATTTATTGTATTTGTATGCGCTTATGCACTTTCAAAAGGTTTTGTATCCACGCGGCGTCTTGTGAGCTTTGTAGGCATAATTACTGTTTTGGCTGTTGTAGCGATAAGGTTTTCGATGATATTTTCCGGTGATACAAGAGGTCTTTTTCCGATTTTAGAGGGTGAAGTTATGAAAAAAGGCTTTTTAGAAGCAACTGTATCCGTAGCGATGTTCTTTTTTGGTACGGGAGTTTTGGCTATTATACCTCATACAAAAACGCAAAAGAATTTAGTTTATGCGGTGGGGGCGGTAATTGTGGGAGCGCTTTTACTTATACTTGTATGCGCATCGTGTTTTTGTATACTCGGCCCGCTACGCACGGGCCTTTATCCCGAGGCGACTCTGCTTTCTGTAAAGGCTTTTGACATATCCGCTGTAAGCTTTATACAGCGTGCAGATATAATATTTATAATTACGTGGACACTTTTGGTATTAAACGGGGTTTGCAGTATATGCCATATTCCGTATGTATATGTAAAAAGAATCCTTCCAAATGTGAAAGAGTATATGAAAATAATTGTTGTAGCTATACTTATTTTTATTGTTGCTTCTTTGCCGTTTGATGCCCAAAGTGCACTTTTGTATATTAATATATGGTGCAAAACGCTTGGAGTTTTTGTGCTTTTTATAATGCCAATAATAATTTTTGCTTTTTCGGGGGTGCGTCATGAAAAGAAAAAATAAAGTAGTTTGTTTGTCTTTGGCAGTAGTTTTTCTTTCGTGTTTTTTATGTTCGTGCACAGGTTATACCGAAATTGAGAATATGGATATACTCACATCTCATTTTGTATACAAAAACGGAGACAAAATACAGCTTGGCGGAGGAATTGCGAATGTAAGAAGTCTGTCAGATTCTATGGCAGACAAACCTGTAAGCTATATAAGTGCACAGGCGGACAGCATGTATGAAGCATCAAAAAAATTACAGCTAAGCGCTGACCATAAGCTTTTCTACGGCGGCATACGAGCACTTGTAATAGGCAGTGAGTATGCATCAGGCGGAGTGGGAGAATTTCTTGATTATCTTCAGACGCTGCCTGACCATAGAGCAAATGTGAGCGTATTTACGTCTTCGGAGGATGCGCGAGATATTGTAGAGTACAAAGCAGTAAATGATTTTTCGGGCGGTTTTGCGGCAGAGAGTATTATAAGCAATTTGCAGTCGCAAAATTCCATGATAAACTGCAGCTTGTCAAAAATACTGGAAGCAAAGACTGAGCGCGTTGGCTTTGTGTTGCCCGACATAGAAATATCAGACGATGTAATGAGCGTAAATGGATACAGTGTTTTTGACGGAGAAAAAAAATTGCTGCATATAGATGAGTTTTCAGGGGCAGCGCTTAATTATATATTAAGCAAAAAAGCGCGCTCGGGATATATGATTGAGGTGTCTAATGTGGGTGAATTTGAGGTTTATGCCGAAATGGTAAAAAAGAATATTGACGTATTTGAAGATGCTAATGGAGAGCTTTGCGTAGATATGTCATTTGTATTTGACATAACAATGAGCGCGGCGGGGGATGAGCGCTTGACACATGAGCAGACACAGCAGATAAAAAAGCAAGTGTGCGGACTGATTGATAATCAGATTAATGAGGTTTTAAACACAGCGAAAGAGCAGGGATGCGATTTTCTGGAGCTGTATAAAGCGTATCAAACAAAAGAACGGGCAAACTTTTCTAATCTTGACTGGAACAAGATGATTTCTGCAATGAATATATCGACAAATGTAAGTGTAGATAAGGTGAAAAACAAGGCGCTGAGGTGATAGAATATGGCAATTACGGACGTAAAAAAGCTATGCGACGATATACAAAAAAACAACAATGTCAAAAAGAGGGTACTGAAAAGTAAAAACGGCGAGGTGTATATAATATATGTAAAGCAGCTTTGTGATATATACCTTTTGTCCGAGCATATTATAAAACCGATACAGCATTACTGGCTAAAAAATGATAACGCAATAAATGCCGAATTTGCTCTTGACAGTATAATTACTGCAGATGACTGCGCTTTTATAGAAGATGAGCATGAGATACTGGAAAAAGTGCTTTCGGGCATGGTGATAGTGCTTTTTTCGGGTGATGAAAGAGGAATTGAGGTAAATCTTAAAAAGGTTGAAAAAAAATCGACGGATGCTTCTGAGATAAATTATTCAATCTGGGGCGGAAAGGATTCATTTACTGAAAATCTTGACTCAAATTTATCGCTTATACGTTACCGAATAAAAGACCCGTCTTTAAAGCTTGAAACATATACTGTAGGGCGCAGAACAAAGACTATGCTTTTAATGGCATATATCGGTGATGTTGCAAATGAAGAATATGTAAATACAATAAAAAAACGCATAGAAAAAATTGATATAGACGGAATTTTAGAGTCCGCAAAGTTTCAGTGGTTTTTAAATGATAAAAAGTTTGCACTTTTTCCACAGGCGGGACTTGAACAGCGCTCCGACATAGCGTGCAGCGCAATGCTTGAAGGAAAAATTGTGATTTTAATTGACGGAAGTGGTATTGCGCTTGTTTTGCCAAAGCTTTTGATTGAATTTTTATGGTCTGACGATGATGAATGTGACAATATATACTTTGGTATATTTTCAAAGCTACTTCGTATATTGTCCATCTTTATTTCTGCGACGATAACGTCCTTTTATATGGCGCTGACGGGTTTTCATGCAGGGGCACTTCCGACGGTGTATTCAATGATGATTGCCTCGGGACGCGCCGGCGTACCGTTTAGCGTTGTAACAGAGGTTATTTTGATAGAGGTGCTTGTCGAAATACTTCGTGAATCGCTGTTGCGCGTCCCACGAAGCAGCGGCTCGGCAATGGGAATTGTCGGCGGTATAGTAATAGGACAGGCGGCGGTAGAGGCGGGAATTTTCAGCCCTGTTGTGCTTGTAATTGCGGCGCTTTCGCTTATGACCTCTTATATAGTTCCCGATTACAACCTTACAAATGCTGTAAGGATGATAAAATTCGTATTTATATTTTTGACGGCATTTTTTGGTCTGTTCGGACTTGTGTGCGGCTTGTTTTTGCTTGCGCTTATGCTTATTTCAGATACCTCGCTTAAAACTCCGTATTTTGCGCCGTATGCCCCGTTTGGTTTTGTTGATGCTCTAAAGGGGATATTTACAAATAAATATTTGTCAATTAAAAGACCTGACTTTTTAAAAACAAAAAACAAAACGAGACAAAAAAAGAAAGAGTGATTACTCTTTCTTTTTTTATATAATGAAAACCACGCGATAATCACGTGGTTCAAAAGATATTAACCGATGAACAAAAAATCTCCAGTGTGTTATAATAAAATTGACTTGCCAATCAAAAATAAAAAATACATTGGAGGATTAATCTATGAAAAAAGAAAACATAGACACAAATAGTTTAGCGCATACAAAATGGGATTGCAAGTACCACATAGTGTTTGCATCGAAATACAGAAGAAAAATATTTTTTGAAGAAACAAGACTATAAATAAGAGAAATGCTACGCAAGTTATGTCAATGGAAAGGGATAGAGATAATAGAGGGAGAAGTGTGTCCAGATCATATACATATGTCAATTAGCATCCTGCCCAAAATGAGCATTTCGGGATTTATAGGATATTTAAAGGGAAAAAGCTCACTTGTGATATTTCAAAAGTGGGAAAATATGAAATTTGCATACCGAAATCGCGAGTTTTGATGCAAGGGATATTACGTGGACGCCACGGGCAAAAACAAAAAAGCAATCAAACAATACATAGCAGAACAATTAAAAAGAGACAAAGAAAGCAATCAGTTGAGTATGTTTGACCTGCGGGACCCATTTATGTGTAGTAAGTAAAGGCTGCATGGCTGGCGCAGGCCAATAAAAAACGCACTTGTGCGTCGCCAGTAAAGGATAGGGCTATGCCCAAAAATGAAAAGCCACCCGCTACGCGGGTGGATATTTATTAGTTTTCAAAAACTTCTTTTGCTATATCTGCGGCACATTTTGCGTCCTTTGCATAATAATGTGCGCCAATACTTTTCGCATAATCGGGGGTAACTACCGCTCCGCCAACCATAATACGACATTCGGGGCAGTCGGCGCTAAGCAGTTTGATTGTATCCTCCATAGCACCGAGCGTTGTGGTCATAAGAGCACTGAGTCCGACAAGCTGAGCATTTTCGTCTTTCACAGCTTTTGCAACAATTTCGGGTTCAACGTCGCGTCCAAGGTCAATTACGCTGTAACCATAGTTTTCAAGTATTACTTTTACAATATTTTTTCCTATATCGTGAATGTCGCCTTTTACTGTTGCAATAACAATTTTGCCCTTTGATACACTTTCGTTTCCGCACTCGGCAATTTTCGATTTTACTGCATCAAATGCTGACTGTGCTGCATTAGCTGCGCTTAAAAGCTGGGGTAAAAATAATTTTCCACGCTCAAAATCTGCGCCAACCTCATCAAGAGCAGGTATAAGGTGTGTGTTTACAACATCTAAAGGCTCGTTTGTTTCAAGAAGCTTCACACACAGTGCATGTGCCTCGTCACCAAGTCCTTTTTTTACTGCTTCTGTGAGAGTGTGCTCAGATGATGGGGCAAAGGTTGCCTTTTTTTCTTCATCGTTTGAGAAACGCTCTATATATTCTTTTGAATTTTTATCAATGTTAGACAGTACACGGTATGCATGCACAGCATCCATCATCGCTTTTACATTTGGGTTGATAATCGGAAAATCAAGTCCCGCTCCAAGTGCAAGCGTCAAAAATGAAGAGTTTAAAAGTTCGCGGTTTGGAAGACCAAATGATATATTTGACACACCCAAAACTGTGCGGAGTCCAAGCTCTTGTTTGACATAACGAAGAGCCTTTAATGTTTGACCGGCACCTTCCTGCTGCGCTGATGCAGTCAAAGTGAGCGCATCAACATATACATCTTCTTTTGGTATTCCATATGAGAGCGCGCATTCAAGTATACGTTTTGCAATTTCTATGCGTCCCTCGGCTGTGTCGGGAATTCCGTTTTCGTCAAGTGTAAGCGCAACAACAGCTGCACCATATTTTTCTACTATCGGTAAAATGCGCTCAAGCACTGCCTTTTCGCCGTTTACTGAATTGACAATAGCCTTGCCGTTATATATGCGAAGCGCCGCCTCAATAGCGTCAGGATTTGACGAGTCAATCTGCAACGGAAGGTCTGTTACGCTCTGAATTTTTCTTACTATATTTTTAAGCATCGCCACTTCGTCGATGCCCGGCATGCCAACATTTACATCAAGAATATCTGCGCCTGCATCGGCCTGCGAAACAGCCTGTGCGAGTATATAGTCAATGTTGTTTTCGAGTAGTGCCTGTTTAAAAAGCTTTTTCCCGGTAGGATTTATACGCTCGCCTATTACGGCAACAGAGTCCGGTGTGACAATGCGTGTGGGCGTACAGACCATACTTTGTCTTTCAAACGTTCTCTTTTTGGGTGTTTTTGATTTAAAGATATCGGCTACGGCTTTTATATACTCCGGCGTTGTGCCGCAGCATCCACCAAGCATACATATTCCAAGCTCATGATAATCTGAAAGTATTTGGCCAAACTCCTCAGCATCAATATCATATGTACCGTCTACGGGATTTGGAAGGCCTGCGTTTGGCTTTACAAAAACAGGGAGGTTTGTAGATGCGCAAAGTCTTTTTGCAAGAGGGTATATTTCCACAGGGCCGAGAGAACAGTTTATGCCAAGAGCGCATACTCCAAGCCCCTCAAGAACGGAGGCCATAGCTTCTATCGAGCAGCCCGTAAATGTGCGGCCGTTTTGTTCAAAACTCATTGATACAAATATTGGCAGATTTGTATTTTCACGAATCGCCAAAACTGCCGCTTTTACTTCATAAAGGTCGGTCATAGTTTCAATTATTGCAAGGTCGGCACCGCTTTTTTCACCTGTGACGGCAATCTCACTAAAAAGCTCATATGCACGCTCAAAGCTGAGTGTGCCTGAAGGCTCTAAAAGCTCACCGAGCGGTCCTATATCAAGGGCTACAGCGGTATTTGTTCCAAGACACGCTTTTTTTGCTATACCGATTGAAGCTTCTACTACTTCTTTTACTCTTTTTTTGCATCTTGAAAGCTTTAATGCATTAGCTCCAAAAGTATTTGCATATATAATATCAGCACCGCTTTCTATATAGGAGCGGTGAATACTTTCAATCAAATCGGGGTTTGATAAAGACAAAAGCTCGGGCACGCCACCAACTTCAAGACCGCTTTTTTGAAGCATTGTACCCATAGCACCATCAAGTATTGTATATTTATTTTTATCAAGCTTAAACATTACAAGTTTCCCCTTTGTTTTTATAATTACATTTATCTTTTAGTGCGCAGTTTTCACATCCTGCCATTTTACCTTTTGTCGGTGCAGTTGAAACGCCTATAATAGCAGTTATCGATTTTCTTGGCGTAAGTATACTGCTCTGAGTTACGCACAGCCCGATTTTACGCTGTGCGTCGACAAGTTGCAGTAATATATGCTGTTTTTCAATCGGGAAATCGCCGTACCCTGGAGAAAAACGGCCTGTGAGAAATAACTTATCTTTTGAATAGAGCGAGCAAAGATGCTCTGAGTATTTATCGCAGGCAGCTTCGGCGCAAACGGTAGCACATGCATCAAGCATAACGGGAAAAAGTGCATCTGTCGCCTGCGATGCGCGTATTTTTTGTTCAATTTCTGCACCCAAAGTGAGTGCGAGCAAAATTGCATGAGTGCATCCTTTAAGGTGTGCTTCAATATCTTTTCCCTCGAGCAAATCCGTCTTTTTTAGCTCATTAGTCGAAAAAAGAGCGTGCACAGCGCGCGGATTTATTATATCAAGCGTCTGTGTGATTGCCTTTTGAAGCATCTCATCAATATTTTCTGAAAGCTTCCCGAAATCTTTTTGCCCAAGATAACGAAGCACCTCGTTTTTATCAATTTTATCAACAGTAAGCTTTTCCATGGTTATCGTTTTAAAGCGGCACGAATGCCTTCATAAACTCTTTTTGCAACGGTCGGATTATTCATGGTATACAGATGAATTCCATCTACGCCTTGTGCGAGCAAATCGTTTATTTGCTCTACTGCATATTCGATTCCCGCATCAAAAAGTGCATCGCTGTCAGTATCGTACTTACTTATCATTTTTGTAAATTTCGGCGGCAGACTTGAGCCGCTAAGCGCCACCGTGCGCTCTATCTGACGAACCTTTACAATAGGCATAATGCCTGCCTGAACGGGCACCGCTACACCGCGCGTGCGTGCTGTGTCAAGAAATTTATAAAACAGTGAGTTGTCAAAAAACAACTGTGTAATTAGGTGTGTAACACCCGCATCAAGCTTATATTTTAAGTTGTCAATATCTTTCTCAAGAGTTTTGTTTTCATAGTGCCCCTCGGGATAGCATGCGCCAACCACATTAAAATCTCCGCTCTGTTTTATTGTTTTTACAAGGTCACTTGCGTGAGCAAAATCGTTTGCCGCTTTTACGTCGGGGTTTATATCACCGCGAAGCGCAAGTATGTTTTGTATATCGCATTCTTTAAACTGCTCTACACGCTCGGCTACCTGCTCTTTTGTAGATGTAAGACACGTCAGATGGGCAAGAGACTCAATGCCCAGCTTTGATTTAATGTGCGAAGCAATTTGTACGGTAGATTTGTCTGCAATGCTTGCACCCGCGCCATAGGTTACACTGATAAAATCGGGCGTAAGAGATTTTAAATTGTCAAGCGTCTGATATATTGTGTCTATACCGCTGTCCTTTTTCGGCGGAAAAATTTCGAGTGAAAACACAGGCTTTGCTTGATTAAAAAGAGTATTTATATACATTTTAGTCCCCCAAAATACAAAAATATTGAATTTGTTTTTTTATATAAAAAATATTACCACAAAACACATAAAAAATCAAATGCGTTTTTTTATATTACATACTTTAGTATTCGACATACCAAGAGGCAGTATTTGCAAAAATGTTTTCATAGCACGGTGGCGTTACGCCTTTTATTTTGCTGTTTAGAACAAGCACATCTGTTCCCATAACGATTGGAATTACGGGCATTTCGCTTAAAAATACCTCGGCAAGCTCGTTGTAGGTTGATTTGAATATTTCTTTGCTTTCGGCGGTCCTGCATCTTTTTAAAAGAGAGTCAATTCTCTCACTTTCATATATGCTGTAAGAAGCACCAAAGCCCGCAAGAGCCGACAAATCAAGTGTATCGCTTAATTTTACTTCGCCTAAAAACATTTCGTATTCGCCCTCACTTACAGAGTTTGTATAATCGCTATACGAAAGTTTTCTTATTCTTATCTCAACACCGATTTGGGCAAGGTCTGATTTGATTTTTTCAGCTGCTGAAATTCTTAGTTCGTTCTCAAGATTTACTAAAAGGTCAAACGAAAGCTTTTGTGCTTGCGCGTTTTTCATAATATTATTTTCGTCCAAACTGTAGCCTGCATCCGAAAGAAGAGTTATAGCACGCTCAGTGTCGCGCTCATACTGATATATGGGATTTGAAAAATAGGAGTCTGGCGCAATCGGTACATTTACCGCCTGAGCTCTTCCAAAGAAAATATCCTGAGCGATTTGTTTTCGATTAAGCGCATAGGAAAGTGCGCGTCTTATCAGTGAGTTATCAAGTCCGTTAACGGTTGTATTTATACCTACAAATGTAAGGGCGTTGTTGGTATATGAAACAGTGCTCAGGTTGCCTTTTGGGTTATAATTGCGCATTTGAGCTGCACTAAAGGATGCCACCTCAATTTCTCTTGTCTCAAGCGCGGATGATACAAGCTCTTCTGAGGGTAATTGCTTTATGATAATTTCTTCTATAAGAGGTTTTTGCGATGTAATATAGTTTTCGTTTCTTACAAGACGCATAGCGCGGCTAAGCCCCGAATAAACATACTTGTACGCACCTGTTCCTATCGGAATATACTCTTTTAAAGAATTTACGCAGTCTGTGCCGCTTTTTATTATGGGTATGTCCATAAGTGCTATAAAGTTTCCGTTTGGACGATACAAAGTTATTATAAAAGTGTTTTTGCCTGCACGCCTGAAGGATTCTATATTTGAAATTCTGTTTTTGTATGCGCTTTTTTCAAGCTCTGTTATCATTTTAAAGGTATATTCGACGTCTGCTGCGTTAAATTCGCTGCCATCGTGCCATGTTATACCGTCTTTTAGCGTAAAGGTATAAGTAAGACCGCCGTCTGAAATGGTATAGTCGCTTGCAAGACACATCTCTACGCTGTGATCGCCTTTTCGTTTTACCAAAGAATCGTATATGAGTGCGCTTGTCTGCGTAACTGAGTGTGATACGGTTGCTATGGGGTTATACGTATCAAAATTGTATACTCCGATACTTATAGAATTTGCATTGCTGCCTTGGGGCATATTTTGTGGCTCGTTTCCCTCATAGCACGCACAAAGAAACAGCATAACAAAAGCCAATACAAGCGCTATTATTCTTTTCACAAAAAAAACAGTCTTTTTTTTCATATAAAACCACCATTTGTTTAAATCTTTTTATATAAGCTCCATAAATGCACCCATAAGTCCTATTTTCCCCTTATGCGCTCTGTTTGAAAAAAACTCATCGCCCTTGCAGCAGGTGCATATATTTGCAAGTGTAATATTATGCTCACTTATGCCTGCATCGCTGAGCTGGGAAAAAATTACACCCCATAAATCTATATTATATTTTTCTGCACGCTTCTCACTAAAGTGTGAATCAAACATCTGCGCCACATCATTATCAACCTCAAAACAGCACTGTCCGATAGATGGACCTATTGCACATATAATATCGGATGTCTTACAGCCGAAACTGTCTTTCATAGTTTTGATTACTTCGCACGAAATATTTTTTACAGTAGAGCGCCAACCTGAATGAGCAAGCGCTGCGACTCCTTTTTTTGTGTCAAGGAAAAATACAGGCACACAGTCGGCACAAAAAATTACAAATGGCACGTTTTTTTCGCCGCATACAAAAGCATCAATTCCAATAATGTCGCTTTCTTTTGTAATTCCCTTGCCGCAGTCATCAGAGCTGATAATGCGAACTTTGTTTTCGTGTACCTGATTTGATAAAACAAGCTTTTTATAGTCAATACCCAAAGCTGAACATATTATATCATAATTTTTAATCACGTTTTCACGCGTATCTTTTTTGTTAAATCCAAGGTTTAAAGTAGCGGTTTCGCCCGTGCTTACGCCGCCCAGACGCGTAGACATACCAGCGCGTACAAGCTTCGTTTTTGTAAAAGCGTCGATGCTGTAATATACAAGAGAGCCTTCTTTATGACGTGTAAAACCGATATTCAAACTTTTCACCTTCTAATTAAAATAGTCATATACATTTTTTGCACTGCGTTTGTCAATTCCTGCACCTATAAGCTCGTCAATACTTGCATTTGCGATATTATCAATTGATTTAAAAGTGCGCATAAGCTTTTTTCTCTTGACATCTCCTATTCCATTAATATTCGACAGCTCGGATGAAAGTCCTTTTTTGCCACGCATTTTCGAGTGATAGCTTATTGCTGTTTCGTGAACCTTTTCGGATATCGCACATACAAGATTGTATGCAGGCGAATTTTTTGGAAGGATTATTTCATGTTCACCATCTGTAAGTGCGCGGAAATGATGTTTATCATCTTTAACCATGCCCAAAAGGGGAATAGACACTCTTTCATTTTCAAGCACGCGTTTGATTGTATTTACGTGTCCCTTACCGCCGTCAAGTAAAATCAGGTCGGGGAGAGGGAGAAATTTTGCCTTGCTTTTTTCAAGCACGCCGCGCTCTATTTTGTCCTCTTCATCCTTTGCGCGAATAATGCGACGGTAAATGACCTCGCTCATTGCCATATAATCGTCGCTTCCTTCAAAGGATTTTATCTGAAATTTTCGCGTAAGAGCAGGGTCATGCACGCCATTTTTAAATGCAATCATAACACCGACATTGCTTGTGCCCGAAATGTTTGATATATCATAGCTTTCAATGCGTTTTGGCGCATTTTCAAGGTTTATATATTCTGCAAGCTTTTCAAGTGCGTTTTTATTTGCCTCTTTTTTGATCATATTTAGCTTGTAATTTTCTATGCTTAAATCGGCATTTTTTTGCACCATTTTTATAAGTGATACCTTCTCGCCACGCACAGGTACTGTAAACACAAGCTTTTTGCCGAGCCTCTCAGAGAGCCAGCCGACAAACAAGTCGGTTTCCTGGGTTTCGCACTGGCAGATAATCTCGTTTGGAATATATGTTGCATCTGTGTAAAACTGCTTTAAAAATTCGCTTATAATTTCTGCGTCCGAAAGCTCGTCGATATCATCTATTACACAGCTTTTTCTTCCAAGCACACGCCCGCTTCGTATAAAAAACACTTCGACAAAGGCTTTTCCGTCATAACACCTAAAGGCAATAACATCCTGATTTGCCATTTTGTCAGAAAC
Organism: Candidatus Aphodoplasma sp.; assembly: GCA_045592745.1. Classification (GTDB taxonomy): domain Bacteria; phylum Bacillota; class Clostridia; order UBA1381; family UMGS1253; genus Aphodoplasma. The sequence goes on from JAZNVH010000014.1 coordinate 41,643, forward strand.
AATTTTTTGCTTTTGCGTTATCGCTTTTATTGCGGTTATTTTATCGCGCACCTCTGCCGCTTTTTCAAAGTCGAGCACGTTTGCGGCATCAATCATATTTTTTTCAAGCAGCCCTATAAGCTCGTCTGTTTTTCCTTCTAAAAACGAGCAGATACTATTAAAAACATCTCTGTATTCATTTTGTGACACACCTCCTGTGCATGGGGCAAAGCACTTATTTATCTGGCAGTTAAGACATGGTCGCGCTTTGCCTATATCACGCGGAAAAACGCGCTTACAAGTAGGAATAAGAAAGATTTTTTTAATCACATCCATTGTCTGACGAACGGGGCCCATTCCCGAATATGGTCCAAAATATTTTGCGCCGTCGTTTTTCATAGCGCGTGTTACCGTAAGTTTCGGATAATCTTCGTTCATAGTCACTTTTATATATGGATAGTGCTTATCGTCTTTTAAAAGAATGTTATAATGGGGCTTGTGCTTTTTTATAAGGTTACATTCAAGCACAAGCGCTTCAAGCTCCGAGTCGGTTACGATATACTCAAACCACGCAATATGAGCCACCATTGCGCGCACCTTTGGTGAGTGGCTTTTTGACGAATTAAAATACTGACGCACTCTGTTTTTTAAAATCTTTGCCTTGCCTATATATATTATGTTATCATCTTTATCGTGCATCAAATACACGCCCGGCTGCTCGGGAAGGTTTTTAAGTTGTTTTTTTAAATCAAACATAATTTCACCTGTGAAAGTTTTGATATTAATTATATAAAGACTGTATAAACTAGATGCCAGTCTTTTCCTCTGTAATTCACATCAAGTTAGTATAAAATTTGAACTCATAAAACTCGATAATAAGGACAAATATCTTCAAAATATCCGTCTTTCATACGAAATCCTTTTGGAATTGTTCCTAATTGAATGAATCCGAGACGCTCATATAAATGTCTGGCATGTTCATTTGTTGCAACAACTGCATTGAATTGTAAAATTGAAAAACCGTATTCACGTCCCTGCTCAATACAATCCAATACCATTTTTTCACCTATATGTAATCCCCTGCTTTGCGAACTTACAGCATAACTTGCATTGCAAATATGACTACATCTGCCAATATTATTTGGATGTAAAATATAAAGCCCATATATTTTCTCTGTTTCGATATCTACCGCAACACCTGTATAAGTCTGCGCGGCAAAAAAATTTATTCCGCTTTCAAGACTTAAATATTCTTCTTGCGGAAATGCATTTCCTTCCTCAACAACTTCGTTCCAAATTTGTATCATTTCAATTAAGTCTTTTTCTTCGTATTCGCGAATTAATATTTTCATTATGCCTCACCTCGCAAATTTTCATTTGTATTTTCGACAGTATTCGACAATCATTATAGGATTTTGTCAAGTTAGGGACAAAAATAATTTGCCTTTAAAGCCAGAGTTTCCCTTTTTTGTTTATATTGTCATACAGACCAAACCGTCCGGAAAAGGCGTATGTAATTACAATCACAATACAGAAAAGAACAATTCCTTCTACCCCAAATACCTCTGCCGCTAAAAGCAAAGAGGTAAGCGGACATTTAGTCATACCCGCAAACAGCGCGACTAATCCGAGTGATGCGCCAAGACCTGCATTAAAGCCCATAAATGCGCTTATTGCGCAGCCAAAAGTAGCACCTATAAAAAATGTGGGAACAATTTCGCCGCCTTTGAAGCCTGCACCAATTGTAATTGCAGTAAATATGATTTTCATAATAAATGCACTGTTTAGAGCATGACCTGAAATGGCATTTTCTATAACGCCCATACCTGCACCATTATAATCAGTTGTTTTTAAAGCGACTGACAGAAGAACAATTATCAAGCCACCCAAAGCGGCTCTCAAATAGCAGTTTGCCATATACTTTTTCATATAAATTTCTGTTTTATGGATAGCGGTTGCAAAAACAATGCAGACACCTGCACATAATACGGCCAACAAAGCTGATTTTAATATTATATCCGTGTGATAAAAAGAGATTTGTGGCATATTAAACCTGACCGGTGATACACCCAGAAATTGTGACACAACAAAAGCAATCACAGAGCTGATAAAGCCTGTAAAAATGCTGCTGCAGGTAAACAGACCTTTTTTCTTTGTTACTTCCAGAGAAAAAATTGTTGCTGCAAAAGGTACACCGAATAGAGCAGAAAAAACGCTGCTCATTCCGGCGCTAACCATCAGCACAGATTTTTCGTTATCATAGTTCAATTTTTTTGCTATATTATAGCCCATGCTTCCGCCGAGCTGCAGGGCTGCGCCTTCTCTTCCGGCAGAGCCGCCAAACATATGCGTAATCAGCGTTGCTGCAAATATCAATGGAATCATAACAAATGGTATATCTTTATTTTCTTTAATCGATTGAAAAACACGTTTTATATCTATATTGCCTTTTGAACTGAAGGCTTTATACATAAAAGCAATCACAACACCGCCCAAAGGTAAAAAACAGAGCAAAAACGGATTGTGCTCTCTGAGTTCGGTTACATAATCCAAGCTTATATGAAAAAGCGTTCCCAGCAGTCCGCCACAAATTCCGATTAAAATTCCTAATGGTATCAGTTTCAATGCAGATACAATGTTTTTTATGATTTTCATGTATGTATTCTCCTTAAATAGATGTAAAACTCTGTATATACAGAAATTATACCACACTACACATATGCTTTGCAATTATTTAATTTATAACCATAAATTGCTTTTTGGTTGACAAACAGAGGTTTAAGGCTTATACTTATAATAAGTAAGTATTGCCGCGTGGCGGCGGAATGGAGAGTAATATGAGTGACACAAAAAAAGTAAGGACAAGATTTGCCCCGAGTCCTACGGGGTATATGCATATAGGAAACTTGCGTACAGCTCTTTATGCATGGCTTTTGGCACGTAAAGATGGCGGCGATTTTATTTTAAGAATAGAGGATACCGACCAGGAGCGTTATGTTGACGGAGCTGTTGAGCTTATTTATAAGACGCTTGCCGATACAGGCCTTACACATGATGAAGGTCCTGACAAGGATGGCGGATTTGGTCCGTATATCCAGAGTGAGCGTCGAAACCTTTATAAAGAGTATGCCGAAAAGCTTGTAGAGCTTGGCGGTGCGTACTATTGTTTCTGTGATAAAGACCGCCTTGATGAGCTTCGTGCAATTCAGACGGCGTCAAAGGTTCCGCCAAAGTATGACGGCCATTGCTCACGTCTTTCAAAAGAAGAAATTGAAGAAAAGCTTAAAAGCGGAGTACCATATGTTATCCGCCAGAAAATTCCGAGAGAGGGTACAACCTCGTTTCACGATGAGGTATTTGGCGATATAACTGTTGAAAATTCAACTCTTGATGATAACGTACTTTTAAAGGCAGACGGACTTCCGACATATAACTTTGCAAATGTTGTTGACGACCATTTGATGGGAATTACACACGTTATACGTGGTAGCGAGTACCTTTCGTCGACGCCTAAGTATAATCTTTTGTACGAATCATTTGGTTGGGAAATTCCGACATATATCCACTGTTCACCGGTTATGAAGGATGCGCAGAAAAAGCTTTCAAAGCGTGACGGTGATGCATCGTATGAAGATTTTATAAATAAGGGATATTTAAAGGATGCAATTATAAACTATATTGCGCTTTTGGGATGGAGTCCCGGAAGTGAGCAGGAAATATTTACACTCGGCGAGCTTGCAGAGCAGTTTGATGTATCGGGCATAAGCAAATCTCCTGCTATATTTGACATAAACAAGCTAAACTGGATGAACGGCGAATATATCCGCAAGATGAGTATTGAAGAGTTTTGCACAGAGGCTATGCCGTATTATAAAGAGGCAGTTAAGCGCGATATAGATTTTATGGCACTTTCGCAGCTTCTTCATGACAGAACAGAAAAATTCTCTGACATACCTGAGGCGGTTGATTTTATTGATGCGCTTCCCCAGTATGATACAGAGCTTTATGTAAACAAGAAGATGAAAACAACATGCGAAAGCTCGAAAGAGTCGCTTGAGAAGATTTTGCCTGTTCTTGAAGGGCTTTCTGATTGGAACCACGACGCTATTCACGACGCACTTTTTGCACTCATTGAAAAGCTTGAGGTAAAGAACGGTGTTATACTTTTCCCACTCAGAGTGGCTTTGTCGGGCAAGAAATTTACTCCGGGCGGCGGCGTTGAAATCGCATCGCTTCTTGGTAAAGAAGAAAGTATAGAAAGAATTAAAAAGGGTATCGATTTACTCTCTTAAAATGTACTAAAAGATGCGGGGGATTTATGATTTTTATAAATCCCCTTTTAAAATTTTTAAAAAAATATAAAAATTGTTTGACTTTTGAAAAAAATGGTGTTATAATATCTAATGTTGATTTGTTAAGACATATTTGTGCCTGTAGCTCAGCTGGATAGAGTGTTTGGCTACGAACCAAAAGGTCGGGGGTTCGAATCCCTCCAGGCACGCCAAAAACAACCGTATTACCGAAGGTAGTGCGGTTGTTTTTTTGTATTAGAAAAAATTTTCATTTTAAGTATTGCTTTTTTTCAAGTTTTGTGTTAAACTTATTTTCCAAACACTTCGAACGTTTGTTTGTTTTTGAAAGGAGGTGAGATTATGACTAATGAAAATTATTTGTTAAATTCATTTGACACTGTATTTCCGCTGGACAAAAGCTATAAAAAGAATTATAATGGAATAAACACACCTAAAAATAATAAAAATGTTTTTGATGACACTTTTGCAAATTCTGCCCTTGATTACCTTTACTCCAAGGATAATATTGGCAAAACGCAGAGTTTTCTGGAAAACAACGGATTTCCATCTATCGAAGAGCGTCAGTATAACAAGGAGGCTTATGGCGCAGCAGATGAACGCAATCAAATGCTTGATTTATTCAAAAGCAAATCAAACAGCGTATTAAATCCTAAAATTTCCAACGATACTGACCGTGCGTTTTTAAGTGGACTAATGGGCGACGAAGAGGAAAAAGCTTATCATCAAACTCAAATAGCAGATGCAGACAACGCAATAAAACAGTGGCAAAGTGCTTTTAGCGGTTCACCACTTGAGAGTCAGTTAAATAGAGCTGCTGATTCTGCTAAGCAAAAGATAAATACTGTGCAAAATACAAAATCTAACTTTTTTAATGCTAAAAATAACATTGTGCCTGTTGACAACTTCAATTTGTTTCCAGAGAATGACAATAATAATGTATCATCTTTGCTTTTGCAAGATACCAACAATACGCTGAGCATGGTAAATACAAGGACCTTGGTAGATAATGCTCTTAAAAATATACTTAATGCTGCTAAACAAGCCTTTCAATTTTTTGGGGAGCTTCCTTACGAAACGCAAAAGGATATACAAAGAAGCATATGGAGAACTGGAGCTCAACCTTATTTAGGAAAAAAAGGATTTGATACTTCTTTATGGATGCTTGAGCACGCTCTGCAAGATAATCCAAGTGATATATGGCGTGGAAATGATTCCAGAATTGCATCTTTGATTAATAATGACAAAGTTTATTTGGACAAATTAGATGAGGCTATTAAAGCATCCAAGGATGGAACAATTGACACTGATTTGAAAGATATACGATTTAAGAACGACGATTTATATTATTCAATTCACAAAGCAAATATTCATGTTACCGGACATAGACAAAGTAATGGAAAGTGGATTGTGCATGCAACACTATCTGATAAATATGATTTTACAGAATTTATGACTTTTAAAGACGATAACGGAGGGTGGTCGACACAATTCAGCGATGGAACAGTAGCAAATGATTTAGCTGTAGCATCTCAAATACTTGGGGCAATTAATCCATACCACGTTACGGTGGATTTTTACACAACGAGGTGATAGTTTAAAATGAAAAAGATTATTTTGCTTATACTTCTTATAGCTATTCTTATTGTCTCTTTTATTGGCACTGTATACACAAACAGACAGATACTTTTCAATCAGTTTTGGACCTTACTAGACATACGATTGACGCGCGCGCGATTTTTAGATATTGGAGAAGAGTTTATGGATGTGTCTTGGCCCGAAATACATGACAGAACTTATATAATCACTATGTATGACAAGTATGACAAAAGATTGGAGTATATCAAGAACGAAGAAAAAATCATATTGTTAAATTCTGTAATTACTCAAAGGTTTAGAAATGATAAGTTTTATGTAATTGCAAAAGACGGCTATGCTGTAATTGATAGAAATAAGACTGCAACAATATGCACTTCCCAAGATAGGGTTTTGCTTGAAAATGTGAATTATATTACTCGTTTTGAAGATTTTGAAAAAGAAGAACAAGAACTATTTGATTCTTTGGGATTTTACACCAAAGAGTCAAGGCAGTTGGGCATTTTTTTAATTATAGCTTGCTTCCTCATTGTTGTACTTGTGGCAATACTTATTATTTTAGTTATAAAATGGATACTAAAAAAATAATCAACAACGTTCGTTTTGCTTGAATTTACCGCCTGCAGTTTTTATACTGCAGGCGGTATTGTTGTTTTATTTTCAAATCGTAATTAATATTTGCAATTTATCAAACTCGGTGATATAATACCATTGCTGACTAAACATAAAATATGGGAGTACGATGCGTATGAGTAATTCAATGGTTACTGATTTGACAAAAGGAAACGTAACAAAGCTGCTTTTAAAGTTTGCATTTCCGCTTTTTTTGTCAAATGCACTTCAGGCAATTTATAATATTGTAGATATGATTGTTGTAGGTCGCTGCATTGGCGGAGCGGGTATGTCAGCCGTTTCAATCGGCGGTGATATACTTCATTTGCTCACATTTGTGGCAATGGGTTTTTCGTCAGCGGGACAGGTCTTGATAGCGCAGGACGTTGGAGCGAATCGTTTTGACAAGGTGCGACGCACAATAGGTACGATGTTTACATTTTTGTTTATAGTTTCTGTGCTTATATCGGTTATTTGCTTTATCATACGCAATCCCATGCTTGGATGGCTTAACACGCCACCGGAATCGTACAAGTACACAATGGACTATACGCTTACATGCATTGTGGGGCTTGTGTTCATTTATGGATATAATATCGTGAGCGCAATACTGCGCGGTATGGGTGACAGCAAAAGACCGTTTGTGTTTATTGCGGTTGCAGCGGTGCTGAATATTGTTCTTGATATTATATTCGTTGCATATTGCGGCATGGAGGTTTTTGGCGCAGCGCTTGCAACAGTAATAGGACAAGGCGTAAGTTTTATAGTGTCAATTATTTATCTTTATAAAAGAAGAGAGAGTTTTTGCTTCGATTTTAAATTAAAAAGCTTTGCAATGGAAAAAGAGGCTCTTTCAAGAATTGTAGCACTTGGTGTTCCAATGGCAATACAGTCTGCGGCAATCAGTATGTCCAAAGTTGTGCTGATGGCGTGGATTAATATGTATGGAGTAGTTTTCTCTGCACTTGCGGGCATTTATAATAAGATTAATGTTGTAGCTGGTGTTATTTCTCAGGCGTTTACAACTGCGGGCAGTGCTATGGTGGGACAAAATCTCGGTGCAAAAAAGGACGAGCGAGTGCCGCAGATATTAAAAACCGTAGGTGTATGCGGATTTATTGTTTCGATTGTATTTTCGCTTGTAATATTTGTATTCCCGAATCAGAGCTTTGCGGCATTTACGAGCGATATTGATGTTTTGGCGATTGCGTCAATACTCATCTGGCCTATTATATTAAATTTCTTTGGCTCTGCAACACGCAGCATCAGCTTTTCGATTATTAACGGCTCGGGTAATACAAGACTTAATCTGGCAGTTGCAATTATTGACGGTGTAATAAGCCGTGTAGGTATAGCGGCACTTCTTGGTTTTGCGCTTCATATGGATTGCCTTGGTTTTTGGTACGGAGATGCGCTTGCGGGATTTGTCCCGATTATTATTGGGTTGTGTTTCCTTATTTCCGGTCAGTGGAAAACACAATAAAAGTTTTTGGTACATAACAAAAGCCGACGAAAATTTTTCGTCGACTTTTTATATATAATATTATTTTTTATTTTCATACATTGTTGTTGATGACTCTTTTTTATCAAAACCTTCTCCCATAATTATATCGAAAAGCATATCTGCAAAAAGTTTGTGCATCTCGGATGTGGGATGGTTTATGCGGTTGCTGAGAAGCATGGTAGTGTCAACACCATTATTATAAAGCTTTTTCCACTCGTCATAGCAGTCGCAAGCTGTAACATCCATCTCTTTTGCTGCATCTATTGCTGCTGACATATATTTATCCATTCTGCCCTTGTTTTGATATGATGCTGTCACAGCTGCATATTCAAGATATTGTTCCTGTGTACCTTCTGCGACGTAAGTGTTGAGCATATTCGGAGTCATAAAAATCAATTCGCAACCGCATTTTTTACACTCTGTAAAAATCTTTTTAAGCGGCTCTATGTAATCTTCAAGCTCGACGTTAATATCGTTTAGTCCAAAGCACACAATTATAAGGTCAGGATGATGCGATGTAACATCGCGCTCTATTCTGTTTACTGCCAGACCTGCTCGGTCACCGCCGATTCCTGAGTTTATGACATTTACGGGCACATATTCTCTTACAGCATTAAGCTTTCTTTTTAAAACGTTCTAGTAAGCGTTTTCGTAGTCGATAGGGTCTCTTAGCGCGCCGTGAGTAACGCTGTCGCCGAAAGCTACTATCGTGATAGCTCCGTTTTTCAAAAGTGCCTCTTTATCCATGTTTAATTTCTCTTTGATATTCATAATTTTGCTCCTTGAAATTAAATTCAACCAATAGTTTTTTTATCAAAAAAACCGCCAAAATCGATGACTCCGGCGGTTTTGGTACACCATCACGGGCTCGAACCGTGGACACCCTGATTAAGAGTCAGGTGCTCTACCAACTGAGCTAATGGTGCATATTAAATTACAAAAAAGCATATCCCTTTTTAGTCGACTTTTATATTATACACTGATAATGAGCGTTTGTCAATAAAAAAATAAAAAAATAGGAAAAATTTTTTTGGTGGTAAAAATGGCATGGAAATATTAAAAAAATTAATCGTCAAAAATTGACCTAATATGTAAAAAATACTTGCAATTTTGCATTATGTGATGTAAAATGTTGTACAAGCAATGTTTTGGGAGGAATAAAAATGGCAAATTCGAAAAATCAGTATGTAAAAAATATTGTTATCGCAGGTATACTTACGGCGTTTTCGCTTATTATACCGCTTTTTCCGTTCAAGCTTCCGTTCCCGCAACCGTTCAGTGTAACGTTTGCGGCACATGTACCGACGCTTGTTGCGATGTTCTTTAATCCGTGGGTTGCAGTTTGTACAGTAATTGGTTCAACAGTTGGATTTTTTATTTCACTTGGACCCATTGTAGCAATTCGTGCAGCAAGTCATATAATTTTCGCGCTTGTGGGTGCTTATATGCTCAGAAAAAAAGCTAATACATATCTTGTATTTGTTATATGTGCGCTTTTGCATGGTCTTGGGGAGGCTGTTTCAGTTTATGTGTTTGGGCCGCTTTGCGGTTTTGCAGACAGCACGTCGCTTACATATCTTATAGAAACAGTATTTGGCATTACGGTATTTCACCATGCTGTTGATTGTGTTATTTCTGTTGTGCTTTTGGTTGCGCTTGAAAAAGCAAAATTTTTGAAAAACACAGGCGTTCTTCCAAAGAAAACTCACTAAGCTTAATAATGAAAACAAACAGGGTTTTGCACTATATGCAAAACCCTGTTTTATAATATTAATTTCTACTGTGTTATAGCTTATTGCAAACAGCAATAAGCAGTTTGGCTTTTCTTGTTTTATTAAATATTAATTGTACTTAACTAAACTATATTATTCTACTGATTCTGTTGCTGCTGAAGCTTCCTCGGCAAGTGCAGATTCGTATTTTTCGAGTATAGCATTTTCGAGATACTCACGAACCTGGGCATTGATAGGATGTGCAATATCCTTGAACTCACCATCGGGTGTCTTTCTACTGGGCATTGCTATAAATAGTTTTTCCTGACCATCAATGATTTTAATATCATGAACAACTATAGCATTATCAAAGGTGACGGAAACAACTGCCTTCATTTTCCCTTCCGCATTGATTTTTCTTACTCTGATATCTGTAATTTCCACGATACATTCACCACCTTTCTTGCGTGCCACTAACAAGAGGCCACCGCTCAAACATAATATGAAGCATAACACAGCCATAAAGGACAAAGTCCCCCTGAATTCATTCTCACATAAAGAAAAGAGTTAGTCAAGTCTTTTTGTCTGTTTTTTAAACAAAAATAACTTAAAATGTTTATTTTGAGATTAAATGTTGTGCAATATTAACATAAAACAATAAAAAAATGTGGCAAAATGACTTGTTGATAGCTTTTTGGAGTGTTGTAAATCAAAATTTTTTATACAAAAATTACTATATTTATTAAAAAAATGTTTTATTTATTCCTTATTTGGTATATAATGTTTTTATACGTAAAAAATATACAAAATTTCACAATTGGGAGTGACATTATAAATGAACAATTTTTATATGTCTGATATAAAAGAGTCGGCACACATACATTTTATAGGCATAGGCGGAATCAGCATGAGTGCTCTTGCCCATATATGTATAAAGCGTGGATATACAATCAGCGGCTCTGATATAAACGAAACGCATATTACAAGACAGCTTGCAGATGCGGGGGTGAAGATTTATAAAGGACACAGCGCTGAAAATATAAATGGGGCTGACCTTGTTGTATATACAGCGGCAATAAATGCTGAAAATGAGGAGCTTGCCGCAGCGAAAAAAAATGGGCTACTCTGTGTAGAGCGCTCAACATTTCTTGGAGCAATTATGCGCGATTATAAGTGTAGCATATGTGTTGCGGGAACTCATGGGAAAACCACTACAACATCTATGCTTTCACACGTTTTATTAGAGTGTGACTGTGACCCGACAATTATGCTTGGGGGAGAGCTTGACGCAATAGGCGGAAATATGCGGGTTGGTGAGTCTGAATATTTTTTGACAGAAGCATGCGAATATCACTGCTCGTTTTTAGAATTTTTTCCAAAAGTTGCAATCATAACAAATGTCGATGAGGATCATCTTGACTTTTTTGGTGACCTTGAGCACATAAAGTCGGCGTTTAAACAGTTTGCCGAAATTCCTGATGAAAGCGGCTATATTATTGTATGCGGTGACGATAAAAATATCCCCCAATGCATACAAAATGTAAGAGGTAAAATTTTAAGCTATGGCTTTGGTGATGAAAACGTATTTTGCCCTAAAAATTTAAAATATAATGACGGATGCGGCGAATTCGATGTAGAGTATGGTGGAAAAATCATTCATGTCAGTCTCGGTGTCGCAGGTGAGCACAATGTTTTAAATGCGCTTTCGTGTTTTGCAACCTCATATGCACTTGGATTCGATGGTGAGAGAGTTGCAGCAGGACTTGAAAAATTCACGCTTGTTCACAGACGATTTGAAAAAAAGGGAGTAAAAAACGGAGCGCGTATAATAGATGATTATGCGCACCATCCGACAGAGATTATGTGTACGCTCAAAACTGCGCGCAGTATGTGCAAAGGAAAGCTGTATGTGGTTTTTCAGCCGCATACATATACGCGCACAAAGTGCCTGCTTGATGAATTTTCAAAGGCATTTGATGATGCAGACCGGATAATTGTAACAGATATTTATGCCGCACGCGAGAAAGATACAGGCGAGATTCATGCGAGCGATTTGTCAAAAAAACTTTCGGAGCGTGGAAAAAATGCCATATATATAAGCTCGTTTGATGAAATTGCTACGCAGCTTGGCAGTGTGATTGGCCAAGGCGATATTGTAATTACAATGGGAGCGGGAAATGTCTATAAGATTTCAGAGATTTTGGCAGAAACATAAATTTTTGCATATAAAAAATGGTGTGAATGTTCACACCATTTTTTAGTAAATTATTCTTCATTAAGACCGCAGCACTTTTTGTATTTCTTGCCGCTTCCGCACGGACACGGGTCATTTCTTCCGACTTTTTCGGCCTTTACGACAGGTTGTTTTTTTATACTGCCATCGCCGCCATGACTTGCGCTTGTCGGATTTGCAACCTGTTTTCTTTCGAGTGCATCGCTTGCAGGCGCAGCGCCGAGAACATAGCGTACAGTATCATGCGATATATTGGCGAGCATTTCGTCGTACATATCCGAGCCGACAAGTCTGTATTCGACCACGGGATCGCGCTGTGCATATGCATTTAAGCCTATGCCGTTTTTAAGTTGGTCCATATCGTCTATATGGTCCATCCATTTTGTATCAACAACGCGCAGCAGCACAACTCTTTCAAGCTCCGCCATATTGTCGCCGAATAACTCTTTCTGATATGCCATTCTTGCGTCTGCAAGAGTGTGCATTTTTTCTTTGATATCCTCGCGTGTAACCGAATTAAGCTCGTCAAAAGAAAGCTTGAATGTATCTTCGGGAGCAAAGAACATTGATGTCGCAAATGCGCCAAGGCCCTCAAAATCCCAATCATCAGGAGCGCCTGCGGCGGTATAATTATCTACGGTAGACTCTATTATCTCGTCCATCATATGAAGAATTGTCGGGTGCAAATCTTCGCCGTCAAGCACTTTTCTTCTTTGTGAATATATCATTTTGCGCTGCTCATTCATAACCTCGTCGAACTGGAGTACATGCTTTCTTATATCAAAGTTGTGTCCTTCAACCTTCTTTTGAGCGTTTTCAATAGCGCCTGATAAGAGCCTTGCCTCTATCGGCTGATCATCTTCAATTCCTACTCTGTCAATCATCATGCTTATTCTTTCCGAACCAAAAAGACGCATTAAATCGTCCTCAAGCGATAAAAAGAATTTTGAACTACCAGGGTCACCCTGACGGCCCGAACGTCCGCGAAGCTGATTATCAACGCGTCGTGATTCGTGGCGCTCTGTACCGATTACAAACAAACCGCCTGCTTTTGCGACCTCTTCGGCCTCGGGGCGTATCTGCTCTTTGTATTTTAAATTAAGTTCTTTAAATGTGCGTCTTGCATTCAGGGTTTCTTCATCGGTTGTTTCGGAGTAGCTTGTTGACTCAGTTATAAGTTCTTCGCTAAAACCGAGACGGCGCATTTCGTGTGTTGCCATATGCTCTGCATTACCGCCAAGCATTATATCCGTACCACGGCCTGCCATATTTGTAGCAATTGTAACGGCACCTTTTTTGCCCGCCTGAGCTATGATTTCGGCTTCTTTTTCATGGTATTTGGCATTTAGCACCTCGTGCTTTATACCGCGCTTTTTAAGCATAGCGCTTATAAGCTCTGATTTTTCAATAGAAACTGTACCAACAAGTACGGGCTGGCCTTTTTCGTGACATGCAATTACCTGCTCTACAATAGCGTTATATTTGCCGATTGTATTTTTGTATACGGCGTCATCAAAATCTTTTCTTATCATATCCTTGTTTGTTGGTATAACCACAACGTCAAGGCTGTAAATCTGCTGAAATTCCTGCTCTTCTGTAAGGGCAGTGCCTGTCATACCCGACAGCTTTGAATAAAGTCTGAAGAAATTCTGGAAGGTAATTGTGGCGAGCGTTTTGCTCTCACGTTCAACCTTCACATGTTCTTTTGCCTCGATTGCCTGATGAAGTCCGTCGGAATAACGACGTCCCATCATCATACGGCCCGTAAATTCGTCAACGATAATTACTTCGCCGTTTTTTACAACATATTCACGGTCACGCTTCATAACGCCGTGAGCCTTGATAGCCTGGTTTATATGGTGGCTGATAAGCATATTGTTGGGGTCGGAAAGATTTTCGATATTAAAAAATTCTTCTGCTTTTTTTATACCTTTGGGAGTGAGCGTAGCTGTTTTTGCTTTTTCGTCGACGATGTAATCTGCGTCGATTTGCTCGTCAAGCTCTTTATCGTCGGATTGCTTTACATATTTTACTCTAAGCTTAGTTGCAAAGGTGTTTGCAAGCGTATAAAGCTCGGTGGATTTTCCGCTTGCACCCGATATTATAAGAGGTGTTCTTGCTTCGTCAATCAAAATTGAGTCTACCTCGTCGATTATGGCATAGTTTTGTCCGCGCCCCACAAGTTCTTCTTTATATATTACCATGTTGTCGCGAAGATAATCAAAGCCAAGCTCATTGTTTGTTGCGTATGTGATATCTGCGTTATATGCTTCTCTTCTTTGTTCGGAGTCTAAGTCATGTATAATAAGACCTACGCTAAGACCCATAAACTTAAATACTTTGCCCATCCATTCACTGTCGCGCTTTGCAAGATAATCGTTGACTGTAACGATGTGAACGCCCTTGCCTGTGAGTGCATTAAGATATGCAGGAAGAGTTGATACAAGCGTTTTTCCTTCACCTGTTTTCATTTCGGAAATTCTTCCCTGATGAAGTATAATGCCGCCTAAAATCTGCACATAAAAATGCTTCATGCCAAGTACTCTCCACGAAGCCTCGCGCACAGCGGCAAATGCCTCGGGAAGTATATCGTCAAGCGTTTCTCCTTTTGCAAGGCGCGCTTTGAATTCATCTGTTTTTGCGCGAAGAGTGGCATCGCTGAGCGTTGAGTACGCCTCGTCATAGTCCATAATCTTTTTTGCAATCGGTATAATGCGTTTTATCTCTCTGTCGGAATATGTTCCGAATATTTTTTCAAACATGCCCATATAGGCTTCCCTCCTGAAACTGCTTATAAAAATTACAATTATATATAAGTATAACACTAATTTTATTTAATTACCATATTTATTTGTAAAAACTTTGTAAATTATCATATATTCCAGGCAAAAATAAAGATACGAGTTAATAAATAAAAGCTTATACATTCTGTTAGCTTTCTTATTAAAATGGTAAACTAAAATAAAGGTAGGTGTTAATGTTTTGAACTACGAATTATTGGGAAAACACATAAGAAGGCGCAGAAAAGAGAAAAATTACACATTAGAGCAGCTGGCGGAAAAGATTGATGTTTCAACTACCTTTATAGGTCAGATAGAAAGAGCAAAAGGAACACCGTCGCTTGAGACATTGGTTAAGATTGCAAATGCTCTTGAAATATCGACGGACAGTCTGCTTTTTGGGGATTTAAATAATCAGGCTGCTAACAATTATTTTGTGAAAAAGATTACAGAATTGACAGATGGCTACACGCACAAAGAAAAAGAACTCCTACTAAAAAATATTGAGATAATCAATGAGTTTAAAAACAATGCTGAGTGAAGCATTGTTTTTATGCTTTGGAAAATGAGTGATTTGAGTGAATATAGAATTTAAGGATAATTATATCAAAATAGGATTAAAAATATCTTATTACAGAAAGTTAAAATCTTTAACATAAGAACAGCTTGCCCAGATATTGGATTGTGGTGTATCGTTTGTGGGGCAAATAGAAGCTCCGAATATTTACAAGGCAATTTCACTTGATACATTATTTAAAATAGCAAAAGCACTTGAAATACCACCTTATAAGCTGTTATATTTTGAGGATTAACAATGAGATAATATAACAAAAAAATCGGAGGCGCAAAAAATGCTTACATTAGGAGAACGATTAAAATTTTTAAGAACGATTCATAATAAAACACAGGCGGAAATCGGAGAGGTTATTGGTGTTGGCAAGAGTGCAATCTCAAATTATGAGCATAATGTTACGATACCGAGCACACAAAAGCTTGTTGTACTTGCCAGATATTTTGGAGTAAGGGTTGCTTATCTTATAGGCGATTCGCAGAGTATGTTTGAAAAAGGGAAAAAGTATATTATTTCGCAAAAAATACCGCTCGTAAGTCTTGTGACAGCGCTTGATTTACCAAAGTTTATTGCGACTGAGGCAAGCGATTATATACAAGTGCCGATAGAAGAGGTAAACGCAGATATTTTTGCTGTAAAGATAATGTGGCAGGGCAGTGAGGTAACATTGGTTGCACAGCGCTCAGAAAAGAAAAGCAAGCTTGTTTTGTGCGATAAAGAAGGAAGCGTTCAGGTTTTAACGCGTGAGCAGGCGAAAAAAGAAAAATATCGCGTTTTGGCATCTATGCTGCTGATACTATAAAAACTACATGGAATTGACAAACTGGCTTTATTATTGTATAATTAAAGTGTAATTTATTATAAAAATATACATTAGATGACTATCGGCTTGCCGGTAGTCATGCTTTTATAGTTTAAAATATATAAAAGAAGGAGGAAGCGTCATGGCACTTGACGGCATAGCAGTACATGCCCTTGTAAAACAATTTAATAATGAAATTTTGTCAGCCAAGGTTGATAAGATATATCAGCCCGAAAAAGACGAAATTACAGTGACGTTTCGCTCTGCCAATGGCACAAAAAAGCTTCTTTTATCCGCGAGCTCATCAAATCCGCGAGCACATTTTAGTGAAATATCAAAGAAAAATCCTTTAAGTGCCCCGATGTTTTGTATGCTTCTTCGAAAGCATCTTTGTGGTGGTAAGCTTATAGCGGTGCGTCAAAAAGGGCTCGAGCGAAGCATCGATTTTTGCATAGAATCGTATACAGAGCTTGGTGACCTTACGCTAAAGCACTTGATAATTGAAATAATGGGTAAGTATTCAAATATAATACTCACAGATGATGAGGGCAAAATCCTTGACAGTATAAAGCATATAGATTTCACACTCTCAAGTGTGCGTCAGATTTTGCCAGGGCTTATATATTCTTATCCGCCACCGCAGGATAAAATAAATCCGCTTGAATGTGAATATCTTGATGTTGTAAAGGTTATTGCGTCGGCTGATGAAAAAATTAAAGCAGACAAGCTTATCTTACAAAGCTTTGAGGGAATAAGTCCGCTTGCGGCGCGTGAGATGTGCCATAGAGCTTTGCAAAGCACGGATGTTCTTGCTTCTTCGCTTAATCCCGAAAGACAAAAAGCGCTTTGCGACAGCATTTTCTCTTTGTTTGATGATATTAAAAATGAACGCTTTAAGCCGTGCATAATATATGACAAGGTGAGCAAAAGGCCGCTTGATTTTTGTGCTCACGATATAGAGCAGTATCAGCAAATGGCAAGCGTGCAAAGCTGCAGTTCAATAAGTGAGGCTGTGGAGGCGTATTATGTTACGCGTGATACCGAGGAGAGAAAAAAGCAAAAAACTGCCGCGCTTACAAAGCTTGTAGCAAATAATATTGACAGATGTGCAAAGAAGCTTATACTTTTGCAGCAGACGATTGACAGTGCGCGCGACCGTGAAAAACATAAGCTGTATGCAGACCTTATTACTGCAAACCTTTACCGAATTATTGATGGGCAAAAAAGCGCTACTGTGCAAAATTTCTACTCGCAGGATTGTGAGGATATAACAATACCGCTTGATGCATCTATAACACCTCAGCAAAACGCACAAAAGTATTATAAAAAATATAACAAGGCAAAGGTTGCGCAGGTGCAGGCACAAAAACAGCTCAAAATAGCAAATGAAGAGCTTTTGTACCTTGAGAGTGTAATGCAGAATATATCGCTTGCGGCAGATGAGGACGATATTTTATCAATCCGCAGCGAGCTTGTGTTGCAAGGTTATGTAAATGCTCGTACTAATGAGCGTAAGAAGAAAAATGAGCAACCTTCAAAGCCGATGCATTTTGTAAGCAGCGACGGATTTGATATATATGTGGGAAAAAATAATGCGCAAAATGATTATGTTACGTTAAAGCTTGCAAATAGCTCGGACATATGGTTTCATACCAAAAACTTTGCCGGCTCGCATACAATTATAAAGCTTGGACTTGATAAAGACGTCCCTGACAGAACAATGCTTGAGGCGGCGTCGCTTGCGGCGTTTTACAGCTCGGCTAAAAATTCGCCAAAGGTCGAGGTCGATTATACTCAGATAAAGAATGTGAAAAAGCCGTCAGGTGCAAAGCCTGGAATGGTTATATATGAGCATTATAATACGATTTATATAGCGCCTGATGAAGAGCTTGCACAAAAATTGAAAAGATAAAAGGTGTGCCCTACGGACACACCTTTTTGATTGTTTCCAAAGTAACACAGCTGGCGCCATTCGCGTATAATATAGTGAAGTATATGCGAAGGGAGGTTATGACGTGATTAACTACAATACAACTGCTAATACAGGGTTTGAAACTACCTGCGTTACTGATACAACTTGCGCAGCAGAAGAGACTGCTAACTACAATGCTTGCCCAACAAGATGCCGCTCTGTTTTGTGCGTTGGTATAGTGTTAGGTTTGCTTGCAGCATTTCTTGCGTTTGTAGTAGGTCTTTTGATAGGCGCAGCTTTTGCAGAGGCTATTATGGGAGCTATGGCGGCTATAATAGTTTTGGCGGTAGTTCTTGCGGTGCTTATTTTGGTTATTCTTATACTGAAAGTGTGCCTTACAGCAAGAAGGTGTCGCTGTAGAAAAGATGATTGTTGCTAATAGTTTAAAAATCGTAAACTGAGAGCTTTCAGCCTGTAATTGATATAAAAATAAAAACGATGCTTCGTAATGAAGCGAACCCCAAAGTTTAGACAAAATTAAATATTAACTTGCTTGTGAATGAGTTCGGAATTGTACCGGACTCATTCCTTTTAGTTTTAATGAAATTCTTTCATTGTTGTAGTAATCAATATATTTTTTTAATTCAT
>JAZNVH010000015.1:0-58692 GCA_045592745.1 Candidatus Aphodoplasma sp.
ATGAATTAAAAAAATATATTGATTACTACAACAATGAAAGAATTTCATTAAAACTAAAAGGAATGAGTCCGGTACAATTCCGAACTCATTCACAAGCAAGTTAATATTTAATTTTGTCTAAACTTTGGGGTTCGCTTCAAAATACAATCGCCTTCTTCGTGCATTTTCTTTGCCGCAAGTAATGTGTGCTTGACATATAGCGTATTTAGTTGTTCTTTTATTTCTTTTGCATTTATACCATGTTGAGCCATCTTGAATACTTCAGCAACCACTGCACTTTCAATTCCATATTTGTCACCGTACATAATATCGTCTAATGTATACTTTGCCATTCTTGTCACCTCCAGTGACACAAACAATACCATGAAAGGGAGAGGAAGTCAACGAAGGAATTTTAAGAATTATTATTCTCTAGAACAATTAATAATTGTTGTAAAATTGGTAGTAGATGCTGATACATAACAGAAGAAATCTTAGTTGTGTCACCTCTATGAGTAAGGTTGTTTCTCGTTTTAATTATATCCAATAAAATTTCTTCCGACAAATTAAGTGTTTTTCCCAAAGAATAATATTCTTCGACTCCTATATGTGTAAGATATTGTAATAAGTTTATATTCTTTGAACGTTTCCCATTAGTTATTTCAATTTCTTTATAATCTGAAGATTCAAAAATCAACTCAAATAAATAATACAATAGCAGAAATCTAGATATATCATCATCTGCCTTTAAAGCATTAATAAAAGCTGTACTCAAATCATTGAAGAAACTATCACACATCAGTGATGATTTAGGTAATTCAAAGATGTTCTCTTTTATCTTATTGGATGTTTTTATCTCAATCATTCCACAGTGTGTGTTTATTTCAGCATCTCCATAATTACTATTATCATCAGAGTAATATCGTTTAATGTCCATTTCTCGAAAAGCGAAACCCTTAAATCCACCATATTGAAAATACTTATGTGCAAGAGCATAATTTAAAGATATTTCCCTGCAAAAGTTGTTTACAATTAAAATAACTTCATTTTCATCTTTATATTCTGGAATTACAATTTCGACATTCCATTTCATTTCTGCCATTGTCGTTTCACTTTTAATTGTAGCATTTTGCTGTATAAATATTTTCTCTACAAACAAATTTTTAATATAGCACTTTTCTTGGCAGAAGGAGTCACAATCAACATCAAAATAATTCTCAGTACACCCATAATCAGAATGTGTTTTCTTAAGAATAATTGGAACTTTTATTTTTGTATATTTTTTGTTACAATAATCATTGTATATTTTCATTAATATGGCTCCATGAATCGAATTTTTATCATAAAAGTTGTAAGCGATTTTTATCAATATTGAATTGATTTTTTAATAAATTCTCAATTTTTTCTGACAACGAAATCAACTCAGTATTATATTTATCAAAAGATTTCCCAAAGAAACAGCTCTCAACTAGCCCAAATAAAGGGATATTAAGATCAAAATAGTCTTCTTTAATACAAAAACCATCTGTGTCGGTAAACGAGTAATGCATCATACACCCTCTAAACCGACTATTAAAAATAGTATTTGATTCATCAATTAGCGTTTTTATATTTCGAACGACATTATCGTTTACATGTAAACAAAGCTTGTTTAATCCACATATGCAATAATAGCAAGAGATGTATCTTAATCTAAACAACCACAAATTATCATATGGGAGAAGTGTTGATAGCGTGTTATTAATAAACCCTATAAAACTAATGAGATGTAAAATATATAGCCGTACATCTTTGTCATATTGGTTGTTCCAAAAAGCATCGTTTTTATTTGTGTTTAAATCTAAATAGTATATGGGATGCATTTGATTTAATATTAAATCGTCATTATCAGGGAAGCTATCTTTTAGGATATTAAAGACGGAAGATATCACGCGACCTAATTCATATCCTAAATTATAGGATTTTTCTTTCTCATCATTTCCTGGAATATTATTAAAATCAAATATCGAAGCCAAATGTTGCGTGTTACCTATAACATTTCCTAATTCATCAAAGTAAATACCAAGATTTAGATGTATGTTTAGCTTAGATAACGCTTTAAAACGTAGTAATCCTGAAAAATGAGCATCTTGAATTTCATCTGTTTTTGAAAAGGTTTTTGATGTTTTGCCGTATCTATCTATAAATCTTTTCAAACTATTACGCATATCAGAAAATATCGTATTATATGGACTTTCAAACAGTTCTACATTAATAGCATTTTGTATCTCTATACACATAAGTGCCAAATATGGCATAATACACATAGAGAAGACTGGATTTCTATTTGATTGAAAAAGTTTTAAATAACTATTACAATCATTTTTAATAATTTTAAAGGTGCAAAAGTTATCAAATTTAGAAATATCTTTATGTACCATTTGCTGCTCCTTATTGAGACATTATGTTTAAATACTTGTTCATATTTTGTTTCTATAATTATTCTAAAAATAAATAGTTTCTTTTATATTATACCAAATTAGAAGATAATAGTAAAGATATAATAGTTTTTAAAACAATACCAGAATGTATAGAACAATTTATAGTAGCTTTGTTTTAAATTATTACAATATATTGTTAAAACCTAAAATGTATGGTATAGTATAATAAATAATCAAAGGAAGAAAGGTTTGCAATATGGATAAATTTATTTCATCATATGATAATCAAAGAAAAATTTTTTTGGCAGATACAGACTCATACACAATTATAAGAAGCGGTTTTACCGAAAAAGAATTAATTTATAAAATAAAAATTGCAACATTGCTATATGATAATGTCTTTATTCCGGCAGCATATATGTGGCAATCTGAACAAATGAGAGAGGTAATGTACAAAATCCAATCACTCATTTTAACTGAAAATGTTTTGCCCATAATTAGGAAGTCGAAAGAAACGCGGGATATAAAGGATTATTTCGAAAAGCGACAAAGTGAAACAAATATAGTTAAGAATTTAGAAGTATATAAAATTCCTGCCCTATCATCAGAAATAGCAACGAAAGAGAATGAAAGGGATATGAATTTTTTGAATGGCCTTAATGTCTGTTTGCATTTAGAAGAGAAGTCTGTAAAAGATGAATTTATCGCTTTATGGAAAAAAGATCTAACCAATTCTACAGATATATATTCTTTATCTATGATATTATATCAATCCAATATAGATATGGTTAATTATAATTTGATTATATCTTGTTTAAAAAATGATGTTGATTATGAGCATTTTTCAAGAAGTGTTTTGATAGATTATATTTTGTCACTTGATATAGACGATCGTATTAAAGAAAAGTTACAGGAAAGAACTTCGTGGCTCTATCTTAAG
Source organism: Candidatus Aphodoplasma sp. (assembly GCA_045592745.1). Classification (GTDB taxonomy): domain Bacteria; phylum Bacillota; class Clostridia; order UBA1381; family UMGS1253; genus Aphodoplasma. The sequence continues at coordinate 3,340 of JAZNVH010000015.1, forward strand.
GCTAATGCCAATGCTAGTGATAGTGATTTCTATTTGTCCCGAAATATGAGTAGTGTTCATGTGTACAAGGCAAACATTAGAATGTATTCGGAATTATTAAAGAATTTTGGAATTAATGAATCAATGATTATGTCTCTAACATGTGAAGAAATTATCAGGATAAAGAATTCTCCTGAATATTTAAAGTTTATATCATCTTATGTACAAATTGTAAATGATATATACTTTGAACAACAGGATATAATGGAAAAGGCAAATAAAAAAATAAATACAACTTTAAAAAACGAACGTATTAAGCGGAATGTTTTTAGAGAGGTAGCTTCAGTTATGGAAAAATCCGAAGCAATATTTATTGGATTGATAATAAACTATTTTTCCAGTAGTGCTATTAGTAAGGAAGCACTGATTTTAAGCGGAGGAATTTCTGCTGTTTCGCTCATAATGAAAAAATTAAATATAATTAACAAATTGCTGGAAAAAACAGCGTTTGTTGACTTTAAAGATTATATATTAAAAGAACAATATAAAAATAGAATGAACCAGTGTATTAATGGAGTGCTATTATGATGAGTAATAATTTAACAGAGATTGACGATAAAGAAGTGTTCAAAAAAGCTATTGATAATAATGAAATCGTATTATTGAAAGGGAAAAAGAAGTCGGAGTATGTAGGCAAAGGATTAAAATTAAAGATTAATGCTTCTGTTGGTGTTAGTGATATAGGCAATTACAATGCCGAAATTGATAAAATAAAGAAAATAGCACAATTTGACTGTTTGCCGGATATTATGATGGATTTAAGCATTCTTGATTTAAAAAAACCAATATATAAAATAATTCAAGAAGAAATTGGATGTCCTGTAGGGGTCGTTCCTGTATATACTTGTTTTAACGAAAAAGAAGGAATTCAAAAAAATAAATTACTGGAAACAATAGAGGAAGAAGCTGAAAACGGTGTGGCATTTATGACTATGCATTTTACTGCTGCTGATAAATTATACAGAAAATCTTTGAATAGAAATATTTCTGTAATTAGCAGAGGTGGGAGTTTGGTCTTAAGAGATTTGTATTTAAACAATCGTAAAGAAAATGTTTTTTTAGAATACATAGATGAGATTTGCAAAATATTAAGAAAACACTCTGTTGTTATCAGTATAGGGACAACATACAGACCATCAACATTATATGATGCATTAGATGATGTAAATTTAGATGAAATTGCTAGACAAAAAGAACTTGTACATATACTCAGCAAAAAGCAGATAAAAGTAATTATGGAGGGGATAGGGCATATATCGCTGAAACATTTGCCTGAATATATTAATAATATTAGGGATGATTTTTATGTTCCTTTTATGCCGTTAGGACCAATAGTAACAGATAGGGCGGTTGGTTGGGATCATATTGCATCAGCAATAGGAGTTTCACAGATGGCCTTGCTAGGGGGTGTTGATATTGCAAATGCGGTTACTAGAGAAGAACATACAGGTGGAATTCCAACAGTTGATTCTATTTATGAAGCAATTATGACTGCCAGGATAGCCGTGAATGCAATAGAAGATGTTAAACATTTTGAAAAATATAATAAAAGGCAAATTGTTAAAAGGAGAAATTGTTTGAACTCTCACAATACATTGGGGTGCGACAGATGTAAAAATGAATGCCCTTTTCTTTTGGAGCTTTTGGGGATAAGTTGATATATGATTTCAATTATAACTAATTTTTTATAAATTCTATAAAAGAACAAAAGTACAACTATAATCAATAGCTGCATTTTTGTTTTACCATTAACAATAAAATATATAAGAGTGTCAATGATTTGCGTTTACCTCCTTATTCAACCACAAACAATACCATAGAAGTTTCTAAAAGTCTACGAAGTTTTAAATACTATTGAAAGTAACTTTATTAACAACTAAAAATAGGTTGTATCTAAATGATACAACCTATTTTTAATATATTGTATTTGATATTTCAAATGCTTCTTGAATTGCAAATTCCCAATTTATCTGTGAATTATAACTGTATGTTTTAAAAATGTCACTAGCTTTAGAGTTTTTAATTTTAATATCATCTAGTGGATTTTTAATATTATTCTTTAAAGCTATGCCTAATAATGCTTTTTTATCTCTAATGCTTTTTTCTATTTCATAACGAACATATTCTCTGCTTGCTGTTTCTTCTCCAATGATTAATATCGTCAAATCCGCATTAGATAATTTGTTATCGATCCAAGCAGTTATCTCATTTTTGTTTTTTAGCTTTTCATCTTCAATATTTACAATTTCATATGCGCTAATTTTTTTTAGTTCAGCAATAATATCTTTCACAGTCTTATATTCGTTTTGATAATGATAACTTATAAAAATCTTCTTATCCATATTTTGGGTAGATATACTTCTTTTTAATGTTACCTCTAATTCTTTCTCTTTTTGACTCTTCATTAAGTTAATAATTGAAATAACATCTTCAATCATTGTAGTATCTATTTTTTCACCACCTAAATTCTTATAAGCTTCTTTTAATTCTGTGTTGGAATTATACTTACTCTCAACTTCAGAAATAATTTTGTTATATATATATCGTGCCATTCCATTAGAAGCACCTATTGGAATGATAGTTTTATCCTCTTCTAATGCAATGCTGTATTCTTTATACATTCCATCATTTTCAATTTTATTTTGATCTTCTAATTCTTTTCCATATAAAGAAATAAAAAAGCCACATTTCTTAATAAGATTTGTTCTTATTTTGTGAAGTGTTTTTTCTTTATCATCTTTCACAGACATCAGAGGGTATATATGAGTTTGTTTATCAATATTGTTAATACTATTTCCTTTTTCTGCGCTAAATATACCTAATACAATATTGTTTCCGACTTCTCTGCCATATCCGGTGTAAATATTATAATTTCTCTCAATTAAAGTTTTGGATAATGAATAAATAAACTGTTCGTCTTCTTCGTTTAATACTTTTTCATCAGTGTCATTTGCTCCAGCACTACCAGATATAAAAATATTATCCATTTCCAACCTTGCTCTTATATATTTGAGAATATCGGTAATTTGATTAAAATCATCTACCAATATTGTTTGTATACCATAATTTTGAAGATCGGATATACGAAATTCTAATAATCGTTTTTCCTTATTATATTTATCTTCATTTATCTTACCATCAACATCAACAAAGTCTTGTTTGCATACTCGGCGCATAAAGCAGTAATGGTTTTGAGGAGCATGTTTACCAAAGATGTTTTTAATATATGTAATGATTCTTTCAAAGTTTGGATCTTTAAAACTAAAGCCTATAAACAAAAAGGTTTTAACAATCAGATCATGTATTAAACTGTGTGAAAAGAAAGCTCTTTCTTCATCATATGTTTCATAATCACGTTTTGTTAATATAACTTTATCTGGACAGGATTTATCTCCATGCATCTTATAAACAACAGCATCACGTGAAGATGATTGATATTTCAATTGAAGTTGATCAGTTATTATATCTACATTTTTGCCTTTGCTTTGCAAACAATCTTCAATCAAAGAATCGTAATTTGTTGTCCAATAAGATTCGATAGGTAAGTCACACAATACATCTAAATTCTCATTATTTTTGGTTTGTTTGTTAAATTCATCAATGATCAAGGTGTTTAAAAATTGTCGATCGTAATTATCATCAAAATACTGAGCAGCAACAGTTAAATCAACATCATCGCTAATTTCAAGTTGTTCAAAAACTGGTTTCATTAATGTTTTCCAATCGACAAAACCCGAACCGCACGATAACCCTGCACCTGCAAATACAGATAATCTGCCTTTCTTTATTTCATCAATAATTCTATTAAGAGAGAGTATTGTGTGTGAAAAATTATCATACATATTCGAATCCTACCTTTTGGAAATCTTAACTGTTAAACATTATAATTATAATACAAATATTTAAATTAATCAATATATTATGAAATTTTTTCAAAATCAGCATAATATCTAATTTCATATAGTCCAACAAAAAGATTATTAATACAAAAAAGTACAATCATAATAATAGTAATTGTACCTTTTTTCGGTGGTGCGCCCTGGGAGACTTGAACTCCCAAGCCATTGCTGGCACATGGACCTGAACCATGCGCGTCTGCCAATTCCGCCAAGGGCGCATATATTAAATTTTAAGTTGTTAGCATTTACACAAGCCGTTTTATGTTACTCCCTTAAAAAGGGTTCACGGACTTGAACCTGCATGAAACCTAATTCACATGGACCTGAACCATGCGCGTCTGCCAATTCCGCCATACCTGCATATTAAAATTTTATTACCTGTTAAGTATATCATATGATTACAAATAATTCAATATATTTATAAAATTGTTTTTTTGAAAATTTTAATTAAAATTTTATAAATTTATTTCGCTTTTTTGCTGACAATATATGGCAGTTTAATTGACAAATTAAACTAAATATAGTAATATTTTAATGTATAATATAAAATAGGGAATGATAGAATGATGAAAAATGCAATAACGTCATTTTGCATTGACTGGTATAATTGTGGACTTTGTTGTGGCGAGGATATAGTGCGTGAAAAAACAACGCTATATTTGAGAAAAAAATCAATTAAAGTGAGTAAATACAACGGTTTTGACGAAAAAGTGGAAGAAAGAACATACAACGTTTTGAAAAAAGATATGGATTCTTTTTTTGAATTTATCAATAGACTTGATTTAAATAACGAATGGGAATCGGATTATATAGTGCAGGTGTGCGATGGCTCAAGATGGGAAATGCGCCTGAGGCATTGCGACAATACAATCAAGCTTATTGAAGGTGCGGTAGAAAAACCTGTAAACGCTGATAAGATTGAAAAGATGATAATTAATATGCTTAATAAATCAATGTGTTTTGATGAACCGATTTTATTTGGGTATTAATATCGAAACTTAGAGTTTTAAAAATAATTCATATAAACAAGGAAGTATTTTTATATGCAAAAATTAAGAATAGCCTCAACTCTTTCGCTGCACATTATACCCAGAATTTATACAACAAAATTAAAGAAGAAATCTAACGTATATGAGGTGTGATAACTATGTCAAACAATTTTTATGTAAAAGATTTTATCGCAGAAGGAAAAACTGATACATGGGCGATTGAAAATTGCATTAAAGAGGCGCAGCGCCATAATGGTGCAAAGACAATAATATTTGATTCAAAAGATTATTATATTGACAGAGCGATTGTAGTGCCAGATGACACAGAGGTTATCATAGACGGGTGTAGCATAAAGCAAAACAGAGAGGTGTTTGACAATGTATTTCGTGGGGCAAACCTTATTTTGAGCGAAGACGACCCATACGGTGCGCCGCTTGACGTAAGGCCTCAAAAAAACATAAAAATTATCGGCAAAAATGGTGCAAAAATTATCGGTACATCCAAGCCAAGAGTTGGCTACCACCCAATGTTTGAAGAAGAGCAGTTAATGGTTGGCGATTTCTGGGGATGGCGTACACATATGTTCTCATTTTCACTTGGTGAGAATATTGAAATTGGCGGTTTGACGCTTTTGCAGACGATGTGTTGGGCAATTTCGTTTGACTGTTGTCATGATTTGTATATACACAATTTGGAAATCCACTCTAATGTTAAAAATGGTGACGGCGTAGATTTTCGCTCGGGATGTTATAATTGCCGCGTAGAAAATATTTCGGGCTATACATCCGATGATACGGTTGCGTGCACCGCGCTTGCATCAGGCGGTCGGTCGGGGTATCCTGCCGGAAAATACCTGTATCCGTCAGAGCCGTATAACTGCCTTGGCAGAGAGTTTAACAGAGATATTCACGATGTTGTTATAAAAAATATTACAACGGGCGGACTTCATCACGGAGTTATTTGTCTTGCAGCGCTCTCAAATCAGGTGTATAATATAAAGATAGATACTATAAAAGAAAGCAAGGAAGGAAACCGCACGGCGACTGTCAGCATATATACAGGTTATGGTGACGGATATAATTCAGGCGACATTCACGATATAGAGGTGTCAAATGTAACCAGTGAAACTGCAAAATATGCCGTGGAGGTTAATGCAGAGGTTAAAGATGTTATAATTGACAATATAGTTCAAAATAATCCCGACGGCGAATTGACTTTTGGTATATAAATCTATGCATAAAAGGAGATAAAAAATGAAAATTTTAAAGAACACAGCAAAAATAATTCCGGGCTTGTTAATGTCTTTAATAATAGCAGCTGTTGCAAAGACAATAGAAAATCTTTTGCCGATACATATTATAGGTGCTTCGGTTATTGCCTTATTTATCGGAATGATAATTAACCATTTCTGGAAACCAGAATTTTTAAAGGCGGGCATTAAGTTTACGTCAAAAAAGGTGTTGAAATTTGCAATTATACTCCTTGGTGCATCGCTTAGTGTAAGAGTAATACTTTCTGTTGGAAAGTTATCTTTGATGGTTATGTGTTTTACCTTACTGACTTGTTTTGGTGGAGGTTATTTTATAGGAAAAGCGTTGAAACTGAACTGGAAATTATCGAATCTGATTTCGGCAGGAACGGGGATATGCGGCGGATCCGCTATAGCGGCTATTGCGCCTGTAATTGATGCAGAAGATTCTGATATAGCGTATGCAATGTCTGCAACATTTTTGTTTGATATGGCGATGATAGTATTGTTTCCTATTATGGGCAGAATGCTGGGACTTAGTGATATTGCCTACGGTTTATGGGCCGGAACTGCGGTAAACGATACGTCAAGTGTTGTGGCGGCGGGATACGCATTCAGTGAAGGTGCAGGCGATTTTGCTACTATGGTAAAACTTACTCGTACGCTTTCTATAATTCCGACAGTCTTGGTTTTCTCACTTGTAAACATTAGACTTAAAAGAAAAGAAAATGCAGATACAGAGCATAAAAAAGTAAAAATAGGCAAACTGTTTCCGTGGTTTATTTTAGGTTTTTTAGCCTTAGCTGCAATTAACAGTTTTGGAATTATTCCACAGAATATTTCTGCTATTGCAAAAGATATCAGTAAATTCTTAATGGTTGCTGCTCTTGGTGCAATAGGCCTTAATACAAGCTTTAACGACATGAAAAAATCGGGAATAAGTCCGATGATACATGGTTTTATTATATCGGCACTTGTGGTAGTTGTCGCAATTGGTGTTGAGTGGTGTATGGGACTGGTATAACATATTATCAAAACGAAGGAGGATACTTGAGTTTGAACTTTGGAGAATTGATGAAAGGTTTTTTGTTAGTGAGAAGATAGAAAAAGAGGGAGTAAAGTTTTATAATGTTGACGAAGCACCGTTTTCGGTGCATGGAATATTCAGAGAAAATGGGAAATATCGCCGTATGAATGAAGCGGTTGCAAAAACAGTAAGCGACGGCGTATATGCACTTCATGCAAATACTGCGGGCGGAAGAGTAAGATTTATAACAAACAGCCCTTATGTAGCAATCAAGAGCAAAATGGATAGCATGGGCATGGGCACGAATGGCACTGTAATAAATTCGTGCGGATTTGATTTATATGCTGATGGTCACTATGTTGATACATATTCACCGACACTTAATATTAAAGACGGATTTGAAAGCATAATCGAGTTTGAAGATGTAAAAGAAAGAAGTATTACAATAAACTTTCCAAACTTTTCAAATGTTTCAGAGCTTTTGGTTGGTATTGATGAAAATGCATATGTAAAGGAGGCTGAGCCATATAAAAACTCAAAGCCTGTTGTATATTATGGCTCATCAATTACCCAGGGAGGATGTGCGTCAAGACCTGGAATGAGTTATCAGGCAATTTTATCAAGAAGATTTGATTATGACTATGTAAATCTCGGTTTTTCGGGGAATGCAAAGGCAGAGGATGAGATAATTGATTATGTAAAAGAACTTGATATGTCGCTTTTTGTGTTTGATTACGACCATAATGCACCGAGCAAAGAGCACCTTGAGAAAACACATGAAAAAATGTTTAAGGCAGTAAGAGAAAAGCATCCTCTTATACCGATTATAATAATGTCACGTCCAAAACACTTTTTGACAGATGATGAGAAACAAAGACGCGATATTATTGAGGCTACATATAAAAATGCAGTTTTGGCAGGAGATAAGAATGTATATTTCATTGATGGGCCAAAGCTTACCGAGCTTTGCAAAGATGAAGGCTTGGTAGACGGTGTCCATCCGACAGATTTTGGTTTTGCTTCTATGGCAAACGCTATAGAAAAGCTTATGCTTGAAAATGATATAAAGGCTATTTAGTTTTGTGTATATTTTTGATAAAAAGGGGAGATAAGCTTGTATTTAAAGGGAATAGAGCTTACCGGATTTAAGTCGTTTGCAGATAAGACAAGTCTTTCGTTTGAAAAGGGCGTTACGTCGGTAGTCGGACCTAACGGCAGCGGTAAAAGTAATATTTCGGATGCTATCCGTTGGGTTATGGGCGAAATGAGCGCAAAAAGCCTTCGTGGCTCAAATATGCAGGACGTAATTTTTGCGGGCACACAGGCTCGTAAGCCGCTTGGCTTTGCACAGGTTAGCATTACGCTTGACAATTCGGACAAAGCGCTTGACATAGAATATGGCGAGGTAACGGTTACAAGGCGTGTTTACCGTTCGGGAGAAAGTGAATATTATATAAATGGTGCAGCTTGTCGCCTTCGTGATATACATGAGCTTTTTATGGATACGGGACTTGGACGTGACGGTTATTCGATTATTGGTCAGGGCAAGGTTAACGAAATCATATCGGGCAAGGCCGACGACAGACGTTACATCTTTGATGAGGCGGCAGGTATATCAAAATATCGTCACAGAAAGGATGAGGCCGAGCGCAAGCTTCTTAATACAGAGGATAATCTTGTGCGTATTAACGATATTGTAACAGAGCTTGAATCACAGCTTGAGCCACTTTCAAAACAGTCGCAAAAAGCGAAAAAATACCTCGATTTGCGCGAAGAGATGAAAAAGCTTGAGCTTAATGTATTTATGCAGACTGTTGACAAGATAAAGGCAGAGGTTTCGCAGACAAACGAAAAATTTAATATTGTCACAGACCAGCTTTTAAAATTGCAAGCCGAAAATGAAAAAGGGGACGCCGAGGTTGAAAGACTAAACCAGTTAGCCGACAGCCTTGAACTTGAGATAGAGCAAAAAAGAGCCGAAAGTGCCGACACAGAGGTAGCTGTTAAAGGCATTTTGGGCGATATTGACGTGCTGAAAACGAATATTGAGTCAAATGAAAGACTAAAAGAGCGCGTTGTAAATGAAATAGAGCTTCAAAATAAGAAAATAGAGGAGCTTTCTTTGGCGGCAGAGCTTTTAGAAAAGGAAAAACAGGGTAAAGCGGAAGTACTTTCGTCTATCAGCGAGCGCTCAGATGAGCTTTCAGCTCAAAACGAAGAGCTTTTAACCAAGATAAATGAGCTTTCAGGAAGCATTAATAATATAAAGGCAGAGGTTATCGAGTGTTTAAATGAGGTGTCGGCAAAAAAATCACAGCTTAGCTCGCTTGAAGCGTTTAAAAAGAGCTTTATACAGCGTATCGAGGTTATTGAGGCGGAAAAAGAAAGCATGGGCGCCGAGCTTGAAGAAACATTGCAGGCGCTTTCTGAGAGCCAGAAGGCATTTGATGAATCAAATAAGCGTGCATCAGAAGGAAAAGCTCAGCTTGAGGCACTTGAAAAACAGATAGCTGAAATTGAATCAAATCTTGCAAAGCTTAAAGACGATATTGAAAACAAAAATACAATTCTTTCAAAGCATCAGTCCCAGCTTTATATGCTTCGTGAAATGGAGCGTGATTTTGAAGGCTTTGCAAAGAGCGTAAAAGGCGTTTTAAGTGCAAATGAGCAGGGAAAACTTAGCGGTGCGAAGATATACGGTGCATTGTCATCACTAATTGGCGTTGATAAAAAATATGTTAGTGCAATTGAGGCGCTTTTGGGCGGGGCACTTCAAAACGTTGTTGTACAAAGCGAAGAGGATGCTAAAAATGCGATTGAGTATTTAAAGAGTAACCATATGGGACGTGTTACGTTTTTGCCTGTGTCATCGGTTTCGGGACGAGAACTTGACAATAAAAAAGAAGTATCGGCGCAAAAGGGATATATCGGTCTTGCGAGTGAGCTTGTAAGCTTTAATCAAAAATATGACGGAATTATAAAAAGCCTTTTGGGCAGATGCGTCATTGTTGATACAATTGACAACGCAATTGCTATGAGTAAAAAATTTTCATACAAATTCCGTGTGGCTACGCTTGAAGGTGAGCTTTTCAATGCAGGAGGCTCTATCAGCGGTGGTTTTATGAATAAATCGACGGGTATACTAAGCAGGGCTTCGCAGATTAAAGAGCTTGAAGCGCAGAGTATAGCTGAAAAGAAAGAACTTGACGCATTAAGTTCACAGCTGCAAAAGGCGCAGGAAGAGGCAAACGCTATATTTGCACAAAGAAAAGGTATGGATATAGTTGTGCGCACAGCAGAGCAGGAGAGCGTGCGTCTTGGCACGCAGCTTGAACATATAAAGCAAAGTGCAGAGGCAAAAAAACACTCCGGTGAGTCGATAGAGAGCGAGCTTGTACAGCTTGGTGAGCAGATTGCAGACACTAACGAGCAGCTTGCAGCTGTTATAAATGCTATTACGGCGCTCGAGCTTGAAATTGATAAAAGCAATGATGAGGCACTTATAAAGGAAAATGAGCTTGCGGCTCTTAATGAAAAGAAAAATGAGCTTTCAGATAGTATAAACGAAAAGAATATTGAGCTTATGGCAGCTAAAAAGGATATTGCTGCTTACGATTACAGATTAAGTGAAAATGCTGCTCAAAAAGACGAAGCGATTGCTGAGATTGAGAATAAGAAAAAAGATATAGACGATATCAAAAACAACAATGAGCAGATACTTTTGCAGATATCGGGGCTTGAAAAGCAGATTGACGAGCAAAGAGGAAGGGCATCATCGGTTACAGAGCTTATAAATAAGCTTTCAGCTGAGCGTGAGCAGGTAAGAAGCCGCGTTCGTGAATGCCTTGATGAAAGTAAAGAGTCACGCGATAAAATATATGCACTCAAAGAGGAACAAAACCGAATTGACAATAAGCGTGTAAAAATTGAAGCAGAACTTGATTCTATAACTACAAAAATGTGGGAAGAATATGAGGTGACATACCTTAGTGCAAAGGAATATGAAACGGATATCGGCTCACTGACATCGGCAAAAGCACGCATAGGCGAGCTTCGAGGCAGTATACGCGCGCTCGGAAATGTCAATGTAGATGCGATTGAGGAATATATAAGCGTGCGCGAAAGATATGATTTTCTTTCAAATCAGCAAAACGATTTGATGGAGGCAAAACAGAGCCTTGAAAAGCTGATTGAATCTATACAGGAAAAGATGAAAACGCAGTTTAAAGCACAGTTTGAAATCATAAATGAGAAGTTTTCTTCAACGTTTTCCGAGCTTTTTGGCGGAGGAAGGGCAGAACTCAGGCTCACCGACCCGACAGACATACTTGGCAGCGGAGTTGAAATCGACGCACAGCCACCCGGAAAGAAACTTCAAAATTTGTCACTTTTATCAGGCGGAGAGATGGCTTTTTGCGCGATTGCACTCTTGTTTGCCATTTTAAAGGTGCGCCCGACGCCGTTTTGTGTACTTGATGAAATCGAGGCAGCACTTGACGAGTCAAATGTATACCGTTTTGCCGATTATGTGAAAAAGTACAGCGATAAAACTCAGTTTATTTTGGTTACTCACAGACGCGGTACAATGGAGGCAGCAGACCTTCTTTATGGTGTTACGATGCAGGAGAAGGGCGTATCAAAGCTTTTGACATTAAAACTTGATGAGGCAGTAAAAATACAAGAGTAAGATTATAGACGATAACTGAAAGGATATTATTGATATGGGTCTTTTTGATAAATTAAAACAAGGGCTTGAAAAAACGCGCGGGGCATTTTCTGAAAGAATAAGCGATGTTTTTGGTTCCTTTGTAAAGGTTGACGAAGAGCTTTTCGAGGAACTTGAAGAAGCGCTTATTATGGCGGATGTCGGTATGGAAACATCGATGTATATAATAGAAAAGCTGCGTGAAACCGTAAAGCGTGAGCGTATAACCGAAGCTGAGCAGGTAAGAGAAAAGCTTTGCGAAATTATTGCAGATATTATGAAGGAAAATATGCCCGAAGAATGCATAGAAAAAACACCCCAGGTAATTTTGGTCATTGGTGTAAATGGTGTTGGCAAGACAACGACAATAGGAAAGCTTGCAGCACACTATAAGTCGCAGGGCAAGAGCGTTATGCTTGCAGCTGCCGATACTTTTCGCGCCGCTGCGATTGACCAGCTGAAAGTATGGGCAGATAGAAGCGATTGTGAAATTATTGCGCGTGAGGAAGGCAGTGACCCAAGCTCTGTTGTATTTGATGCACTTTCGGCAGCAAAATCACGCGGCACAGATGTTTTGATTTGCGACACTGCAGGCAGACTTCATAACAAAAAGAATCTTATGGATGAACTTGCAAAAATAGGCAGAATTATTGCGCGAGAGGCACCTGATTTGTCAAAACACGTATTTTTGGTACTTGATGCAACGACGGGACAAAACGCAATAAGTCAGGCAAAGCTATTTGGTGAAGCTGCACAAATTGACGGAATCGTTCTTACAAAGCTTGACGGAACGGCAAAAGGCGGCGTAGTTATAGGAATATGCCGCGAGCAGAGTATTCCTGTACGCTTTATTGGTGTAGGTGAGGGAATTGACGATATGCAGCCGTTTAATGCAGCCGATTTTGCAAAGGCACTGTTTTAAGTGATTGGCGCACATAAAAGCAATTTATGAAGGGTGGATATGAGCATGGCATTTGATGCAAGGGATTTTAAAAATGCAAGAGAGGTTGATTATAACAAAGGTAAAGGCACAAAAAAGCTCGTATGGATATTATTGGCGATAATTGCAGCGATTGCTTTTATTGCTGTGATGTCAATAATGGTAAACTATATAGAAATCAAGGAAATCGGTTCTGAGTATGTGAGTACTTTTATTACAAATATAAAAGTGCGCCTTATAGCTCAGATGGTAAGCTTCTTAATTGTATTTATTGTATTTATGATAAACAATTTTGTGCTTAGGCGCATTTTAATTAAAGAGAACGCTGATTTATCCTTTGTATCAAAAATTGTACCTATGGTGCTTTTGACGTTTGTGATAGCACTTGTTGCAAGCTCTTTTATAAGTGATAACGTTTACAGCAGATTTTTATCGTTTGCGAACTCCACGCCCTTTAACAGAACTGACCCTGTATTTTTTCAGGATATAGGATATTATATTTTTATACGTCCGTTTATGGCTTCGCTTATTGACAGTATAAAGGTAATTTTGATTATTCAGACTGTATATACCGCGATTATATATCTGTTTTTGAATATGCGAAACGGAATTGAAAATTTTGGCGATGTTTTGAAAAATAAGAGCATTGTTACACACAATATTGTAAATGTGCTTTTGCTGTTTATAAGCATAGCTATGTCATTTAAATATAATGCTGAAGAAATTTTGTATGGGAATTTCGGAGAGCTTTCGGGAGCGGGTTATACAGACATACAGATATGGACAAAGTATTATAATATTGCGCCGTATCTTCTTTTAGCGGTGGTTATAGCTACGGTATTTTTCCTTCTTCGCGGGAAAATAAAGGCGGGCATAATCAGCGTGCTTGTATTTCCTGCAACGTGGCTTGTTACGTGCGTTATTGCTCTTGGAGTGCAGACGCTTGTTGTTGCGCCAAATGATGTTGCTGTTGAGGCACCAAACATTGAAAATAATATATATATGACACGCGAAGCGTATGGACTTGACAAAATAATTGAGCAGGATTTTCCTGTTGAAAATACCTTGTCAATGAAGGATATTGAAGGAAATGCCGAAACGGTTGATAATATAAGAATTATTGATTATAATGCCAATGTTACGGCTATGAATAAGCTTCAGGGAATTAAGCCTTATTACACATTTAAAAGCGCAGATGTAGTATCTTATGATGTTAACGGAAAGCCTACAGCGGTTGCAATTGGTGCGCGTGAGCTTGATACAGAAAAGCTTTCTTCGCAGGCGAGTGACACATATCTTAATAAGACATATAAATATACACACGGTTATGGTGTGGCGGTAAATCCTATGAACACAGTAACAAAGGAAGGACAGCCCGAATACATTGTGCGCGATATTCCTATGGTTTCTGATTCTGGCATAGTAAACGTTACGCAGCCGAGAATTTATTATGGTGAGTTTACAAATAATCACGTCATTGTCAATACGAAGCTAAAGGAAATTGATTACTCCGAGGGACAAAAGAATATGGAGTTTTCGTATGATGGTGAGGGCGGTATAAAGCTAAACTGGTTTAACAGGATGTTGTTTTCGTTTATAAAAGGTGACTACAAAATGTTTGTGTCAAATCAGATTACCTCCGAGAGTAAAATACTCGCAAACAGAAACGTGGTTGAGCGTGTAAAAAAAGTTGCACCGTTTTTTGAGTATGATGAAAATCCGTATATACTGATTGATGATTCAGGGCGTTTAAAATGGATAATAGATGCGTATGCAGTGTCCGAGTATTATCCCTATGCTCAAAAATATGATAAGATTAATTATATTCGCAACAGTGTAAAAGTAGTTGTAGATGCATATGACGGCAGTGTGAAATTTTATATTGTAGATGAAACAGACCCTATTGCGATGACGTATAAAAAAATATATCCGGATATGTTCGCGAAGGAGCCACTTCCAGAAGATTTAAAGCGTCATATACGTTATCCTGAAAGACTGTTTAAAATCCAGGCAGAAATGTATAAGCAGTATCATATTACTGACGCACACGTTTTTTATAATAAAAGTGATGTGTGGGATATTGCGAGAGAAAAATATGCCAAAAATGAAGGACAGTACATTGAGCCGTATTATAATATGATGAAAATTACGGGCTTTGATGAAAAGGGAGAGAGCCTTCTTTTGACAATGCCGTTTACAATACAAAACAAGGATTATATCAGCAGCTGGCTTGCGGCGGGTTCTGATGATAAATATTACGGAAAGCTTATTCTTTATCGATTTACAAATGCCGAGAAAAACTCATACGGAACAATGCAGATGGAAAACAGAATTGATAATGACCCTGCAATATCAAGTCAAATAACACTTTGGGGACAGGGTGGTTCGTCGGTTGTTCGCGGAAATATGATAATGGTTCCGATAAAGGATTCACTTTTGTATATAGAGCCGTTATATATAACAACACAGAACTCAGCGTCGTTTCCCGAGCTTAAACGCATTATTGTAGCATATAAAGAAAAAATCGTAATGGAAAACACGCTCGAAGAGTGTTTTAGGAAATTATTTGAAAATGCTGATGAGGAGCAGGAGATTACAGAAAACATAGCAGTAGAAGATAATCTTCTTGAACCGTCTGACTATACAAGTGAGCAAAATCAAGCAGAAACAGAGGCAATACTTAAAAATATTGTAAACCTGTATGAAAGCTACAAAAAATATAATGCTCAAAACGACTATGAAAATGCAGGAAAGGTTATGCGTGATATAGACGTATATCTTTCAAGAGCAAATGAATTGTTTGAAAATCAAGAATAAAGATATCTGCTAAACAAAAAAATGCAGCAAGACAATCTTGCTGCATTTTTTAATGCTCGGCTTTAATTTGTTTTATTCTGTCTATCATATCAGCGCTAAGCTCGTTTGCCGCTTCTATATTGTAGCCCTCGCTTATGATATTTACCGCCGATAATGTGCTGTCCGGTACAACAAGGACCCAGCCTCTTTCATCAAATATTTTAATACCTTCGGTAAGGTCTGTTTCATATCCTTCAAACTCTTCTATGAGCTTTTTGATTATGCTGCCTTTTTCACTATGAACGCACTCAACCTTATCATAGGTTAAAAAGTAGTCTGCGGCTTGGTTTGATATGGAAGAAAGAGTCTGATTTTGATTTGAAAGGAAAACGAGCAAATGCACAAGTGAGCCTATTGCATCAAAATGAAGAATAAACTGCTGTGTGCAGTTGTTTTTGCTTATTTCTTTCATAAAGTCATTGTTTTCAATTTTGGCATATACAATATCTTTATTATATTTTTTTGCGAGTTTGTTAAGCACATTGGGGGCTGATACAGGTATAACGATTTTATCCTGATGGCAACTTTGGAGTGCAATTATAATATTTGTAACAAGAACGCCCCATCTATCAAGGATTCGCCCTTTTTCATCTGCAAGTATTAAATTTTCACATTCATCATCTATTGAAGCACCTAACAGAAATCCTTCGTTTTTTACACGCTCTGCTAAAATGTGCATAGTCTCGGAGGAAGGGGATAGAACTTGATGGTTTGTTATTGTTACCCTGACGCCAAGCTGTGAGAAAATTCTTGTTATTATTTTTTCGGCTTCTTTGTTTTGGATGTTTACAAGGATTTTTTTGTCAATTTTTTTGTTTTGGTCGTGTTTTGCAATGTCTTTAATATAAAGCTCTTTATAATTTTTAATATTAACACTGTCTTTTATATTTGCACATGCGCAGCGCACAAAATCTTCGCGCTCAAATATTTTTTCGAGCTTGCGTTGTTGTTTTATGTCTATATCGCACCCGTCTGAGTCCATAATAGTGATACTTACGTTATTAACTTTCTGGTTTGATAAGGCGTTTATGTGTATGCCTGCCGCAAGCTTGTAAAAACGAATGCCAAAACGAGTTGTGCTGCAAGGTTGTGTGCCAAACTCATATACTGTGCAGCCGCAGGACATAAGTGCTGCTCCAAAGGAACGGCAAAGCATATTGGCACCTGCATCTCCGCAATAGCTTATAGCGACACGAGCACCATTTAGCATTGTGCCAAACGAGCTTGCGATGCGCGAAACTGATTCGCATGTTATATCTGCGCCGATTTCACCGCGTATTTTGCCGTCTTTAAAAAGAGTTTTTTTATGCTTGCTTTCCCATACAAGATTTGTATGAACCTTGCTGTGAGGCTCAACAATTTTATTCGGCCATAGTTTTATTGATGGTTTTATAATGCTTTCTTCACCGATAGTACACATGTCACCTATAACGGATTGCTCAAAAACGCATACAGATGGTTTTATAATTGTTTTTTCGCCAACTACACAGCCACGCAATTGTGAAAATGCTCCTATGTGAGAATTTGCACCTACAATACTTTTTTTTATATTTGCATATTTTTCTATGTGTGCACCGCTTTCGATAACACAGCCACCGCTTATATGTGCACCTTCGCTTATGTGCACATTATCTCCAACGTATAAGGGAGCGCACAAATCTGCACCAGGTTCTATTGAAACATTTTCGCCTATATAAATTTGCTCACAGACCTGTTTTGATGAAGGGGTTATATCGACTTTTTTTGTAAGCATATCATGTTGACAGGACATATATGAAAAGATATCGCCTATATCACACCAATAGCCATTTGCACAATAGCCGTAAAGAGATTTTTTTTCGTGTAAAAGTTTTGGAAACAGGTCTAATGAAAAATCGCATACCTTCATATTTGGCGCCAAATCAAAAATTTCGGGTTCAAGAATGTATATGCCTGTATTTACGGTGTCGCTCACCACGCCATCCCAGTCAGGTTTTTCAACAAAATGAAGAATTTTTCCGTTTTTGTCTGTAACCACTACTCCGCGTTCGAGAGGGGCATCTGACTTTTTTAAAACGAGCGTTGCTAAAGATGAGTTCTTTTTGTGAAATTCTACAGCATCGCTTATGTCAATGTCTGTGAGAGAATCACCGCCTATTACGAGAAAAGTATCATCAACAAAAGAAAGCGCGTTTTTTATGCTCCCTGCAGTTCCCATAGGTGAGCGTTCTACAAAATACGAGATACAAACACCAAACTCACTGCCGTCACCAAAGTAATCTATGATTTCTCTTGACAGATAGTGTGTGGTAATGCCTATATCAGTAATTTGATATTTTTTTAAAAGTGAAATTGTATACTCGATTACAGGTTTGTCAAGAAGGCGGACCATAGGCTTTGGGCGTGTGCAGGTAAGTGGACGTAATCCGCTGCCTTCTCCACCAGCCATGATTATTGCTTTCATAGATATCTTCCTCGCTTTGTCAGTATTGTTTTTTGCGTTTCCCGATTATTATTTGTCCTAATTTGAATGATTATTCACCGCCGTTACTGGTATACGTAATATTTTTATAAAAAAATTAATATAAATATAGTAATTTGTCGTGAAAGGATTAAAAAAATATGCGCACAAGGAAAAAAAGACGTAGAGTAAGAGCGCTGATACTAAACAGGACATGCGTATATATGTGTGTGATATTATTTGCAGTAATAACGATTTTATATTTTGCAGCAAGTGCGTCTGTAACATTGATGAATGCTCTGTCGCAGACGCAGCAGAGCATGATTGTAAATGCATGCATAAAAAATGTAATGCCAAACTTAGTAAACGATGAGCAAGAAAAGCTTTTATATGCCATTTTTTGTGAGATTGCAGGCTTTGATATAAAAAAACCACAAACAATTTTATATAGTCAGCTAAGCCATATAAAAATAGCGCAGGTGGTTGATGAACAAAGCAAAGCAGCACAAAGAACACAGGAGAATAAAGAAGATGAAAAGACAGATAATGATGAGCAAAATTATCCTATTGCTCAAACAAGCAGTGTTGTAGGCTCTTTTTCAGGGAGCGGCAAAAACAAATCAGTTTATATAAATAATGAAACGAGTTTTGAAATAGATATAAATGAGTTTCTTGAAGAAAAAATTTCTATTACAAAAAAAGACGGGCCACTGGTGCTTATAGTACATACACATACAACTGAGAGCTATACACCTTCGGGAAAACAGACTTATTCGCCAAACGAAAGTACACGAACACAGGATAAAAACTATAATGTTGTCAGGGTGGGCGAGGTGATAAAGGAAGAGCTTATCAAGGGAGGGATAAATACAATTCATGATACGAGTATAAATGATTATCCTTCATATAACGGCTCATATAAAAAGACGCTCGGCATAATAGAGGATTATCTTAAAAAATATCCGTCAATACAAGTGGTTTTGGATGTGCACCGTGACGGTATGACAAAACAAGACGGAACAAAGATGAAGGTTTGTGCCGAGGTTGATGGCGAAAAGACGGCGCAGGTAATGGTTCTTTGCGGAAGCAGCGAAGGAGGCCTCAAACACGAAAACTGGCGGGAAAATTTAAAGCTTGGGCTTAGAATACAACAAGAGCTTGCAAATAAATATCCCGCGCTTGCAAGACCGTTGCAACTTGTGAAAGAAAGATATAATCAGCACGCAACAAAAGGTTCTTTGATACTCGAGGTTGGAACGGACGGAAATACGCTTGAGGAGGCGCTTTTGTGCGCAAAATATACAGCCCGTGCAATTGCAAATGTGCTGGGGAATTTATAAAGAATAAG
The DNA here is from genome assembly GCA_045592745.1 of Candidatus Aphodoplasma sp. Classification (GTDB taxonomy): domain Bacteria; phylum Bacillota; class Clostridia; order UBA1381; family UMGS1253; genus Aphodoplasma. The sequence goes on from JAZNVH010000015.1 coordinate 22,833, forward strand.
CCACCTGTCGATATGCAGCAGGTGGCTGAAAATTAATTATTTTTTGTTGTCATTTTCTCTTATTTCAACACGGCGTATTTTTCCGCTTGTAGTTTTTGGAAGCTCTTTGACAAATTCTACTATACGCGGATACTTATACGGCGCTGTTGCGTGTTTTACATGGTCTTGCAGTTCGCGGACAAGGGCATCTGACGGCTCGTAATCCTTTGTAAGAACTATCGTTGCCTTTACAACTTGTCCACGGTCGGGGTCAGGGGCTGCTGTAATAGCACACTCAAGTACTGACGGATGCTCCATAAGAGCACTTTCAACCTCGAAAGGCCCTATTCTGTAGCCTGAGCATTTGATAACGTCGTCTGTGCGTCCTACAAACCAGTAGTATCCTTTGCTGTCACGCCATACAATATCGCCTGTGTGATAGAATTTTCCACCGAGTTTTTCCTTTGTAACCTCAGGGTCATTAAGATACGCACACACAAGACCGGTGGGCATATACTTGTCTATATCGCGAACAACAAGCTCGCCCTCTTCACCGACATCGCATGAGTTACCATCTTCGTCGATTATGTCTATATTATATAGAGGCGAAGGTTTTCCCATAGAGCCTGGGTTTGGCTCAAAACCATCAAAGTTTGCAAGCAAAACTGTCGATTCGCTCTGACCAAAGCCTTCGCACATATGAAGTCCGGTAAGTGATAACCACTTATTATAAACTTCGGGATTGAGCGGCTCTCCTGCTGTACAGCAGTGTGTGATAAAGGACAGGTCATATTTTGATAAATCCTCATGGATTAAAAATCTGAAAATTGTAGGCGGTGCACAGAAGGTTGCAGGCTTGTACTTAATAAGTTTTTCAAGCATATTGTGCGGTACAAACTTGTCCGCATCGTATGCAAAAATTCCTGCGCCCGATACCCACTGACCATAAATTTTTCCCCAGCCAAACTTTGCCCAGCCAGAATCGGATGCGGTCATGTGAAGCTTGTTATCAATTACCTTCTGCCAGTATTTTGCGGTTACAATGTGGCCAAGCGGATATGTATGATTGTGTGCAACCATTTTTGGCCAGCCTGATGTACCGCTTGTAAAATATGTAATAAAAATTTCGTCATTGTGTGTTGCGTCTTTACCTGTCGGACGCGGAAAATCCTCGCTGAAGGAATCTAATTTTTCATCGAGCGAAATCCAGCCCCCGCGAGCGCCGACTACGGCAATTTTGTGCTCAAGTGTAGGAGTATCTTTTGCTGCAAGCTCTACCTGCTCTGTTATATACGGCTCATTTACGGCAACGATTGCCTTCACTCCTGCGGCGTTTACACGATATTTTATATCTTTTGCCGTAAGCTGAAGCGATGCAGGAATCAAAATTGCACCGATTTTATGAAGCGCTGTTGCCAAGAACCAATATTCATAGCGCTGACGCATTAAAAACAGTACTTTATCACCTTTGTTTATTCCAAGGTTCTTAAAAAAGTTTGCAGCTTTACCGCTAAGACGCTTTATATCGTCAAAAGTGAAAATCTTTTCGTTATCGTGATCGTCGCACCATACAAGAGCTATTTTTTCCTTGTCATATTCTGCCCATGCGTCGACAACGTCATATCCGAAATTGAAATTTTCGGGAATATTCAATTTATAATTTTGTTTAAAGTCCTCATATGAGTCAAATTCGACTCTGTCTAAAAATTTATGTAACAGCATTTTTGCACCTCGTCATGTTAATAATTATTTTATTGGGATATAACGGTCAAAAATTTTGCCGGTTTTCCGTTTAGTGCTTTTTGACCATGGGGGAGCATAGGGTCAAAGTATATCGAGTCTCCCTTTTCAAGAACAACTGATTCGTCTCCGAATTTTACCAGGATTGTGCCTTCGACGACGTAGTTAAATTCCTGTCCCTCGTGGACGACGAGGTCGTGCTCTTTTGCATCTGGCATTACAGTAACCATTAAAGGCTCCATTATTTTACCCTTGAACTTATATGCAAGGCTTTCAAAGTGATATCCGGGATAGCGGTCTATGTTTATACCTTTGCCATTTTTTACAGCGCAATAGGTATTAAGCTTTGGCGATTTTCCTGTCAAGATTTCAGTAAAATCAACTTTGTATTCAGCGGCGAGCTTGTATAACACGCTTATCGGAATATCAAGTCCGCTCTCCTCATAGCTTTTGTAGGTTTCATAGTCCACACCGACCATTTTTGCGACGGCGTGTCTGCTGTATCCGCATATTTCACGAAGCTCTTTAATTCTGCTTGCTAATTGTTTAATTTCTTCTGACATAATATTTCACAATCCCTCCGTATGCCAATATGGCAACTCATATTACTACTATCATAACATTATACACTAAAAATAAATAAAGTACAAGTTTTTTTTAAAGTATAAATTAAAACTGTGTTTTTGCATTATATTTTTATGTAAAAATGCACATTTTTTAATATTTAGTAAAAAAATTTTAATAAAAAAATAAAAATTTTGTAATTAAGTGTTGTAAAATGGGATTGTTTTGGTATATAATCATTTTATTAGACTAAAAGAGGAGGCGTGGGTTGTGATTGCAAAAGTAAAAAGCTGCGGTCTTGTCGGACTTGACGGATACATAGTCGAAGTAGAGACGGATATCGCTATGGGTATGCCCGCTTTTGACATAGTAGGCCTGCCTGATGCGGCAGTCAAGGAATCAAGAGAGCGTGTACGTGCTGCAATTAAAAACAGCGGTTATGCTTTCCCTTCAAGACGCGTCACAATCAATCTTGCGCCTGCGCATATAAAAAAGGAAGGCTCAGTCTACGATTTGCCCGTGGCAGTTTCTTTTCTCTGGGCGAGCGGACAGATTGCGCTTGATAACGTTGATGATTTCGTTTTTATCGGTGAGCTTTCGCTTAATGGTGATATAAGACCTGTTTGCGGAGTTCTTCCTATGGTTATTGCTGCACGCGACAGCGGAGCAAAATATGCCATAGTGCCAAAAGAGAACGCGCTCGAGGCGGCTGTTGTAAAAGGAATAGAAATATTAGCACCTGAAACGCTTATTGAGCTTTGTGACCATATAAATGGCTTAAAAAAGCTTTTGCCGCATACGGTTAATGTTGATGATTATTTTAAGAATGCTGACCAAAGAGGTGTTGATTTTTCAGAGGTTAAGGGTCAGGAAAATGTAAAACGTGCACTTGAAATTGCAGCTGCAGGTAACCATAATATGCTGATGATTGGAAGCCCCGGAAGCGGTAAATCAATGATAGCGCAACGTCTGCCAACAATTTTGCCCGATATGAGCTTTGAAGAGGCACTTGAGGTAACCAAAATACATTCGATTGCAGGGACGCTTTCAGATGATACTCCAATTATAACGAAAAGACCATTTCGTCATCCGCATCATACAATTTCTGCGACGGGTCTTTCGGGCGGAGGACGTACGCCAAAGCCGGGCGAGATAAGTCTTGCGCATAATGGAGTATTGTTTTTGGATGAACTTCCCGAATTTAATAAAGATGCACTCGAGGTAATGCGTCAGCCGCTTGAAGATGGCAGCGTGACAATTGCACGTGTGAGTGCAACGCTTACATATCCTTGTAATGTTATGTTTGTGGCGTCGATGAACCCTTGTAAATGCGGCTACTACGGCGACCCGAGTGGAAGATGTAAATGCAGCGAGTCGCAGATAGCTCAGTATCTGGGCAAAGTGTCAGGACCGCTTCTTGACAGAATAGATTTGCATATAGAGGTTTCACCTGTTAAATATAAGGATTTGGAAAATACTGCTCCGGCTGAAAGCTCGGAGAAGATAAAGCGACGCGTCGATGCGGCAAGAAAAATTCAAATGCAGCGATATAAAGATTACAATATATATTCAAATTCGCAGCTTACACCTGCTATGATTAACATTTTTTGCAGGCTCGGTGAACAGGAACGTGCAATAATTAAAGGCGCTTTTGACAGACTTGGACTCAGTGCACGTGCATATAACAGAATTTTAAAGGTCGCAAGAACGATTGCTGACCTTGATGCAAGTGAGAATATACAATCAAAGCATATAGCTGAGGCGATACAGTACAGAAGTCTTGACAGAAAATTCTGGTCATAATATTTTATATATTGGTAGATTGATTTTGACATACAGAGGAGAGATTGGAATGAAGCTTGGAGTTATAGGAGCAGGAAACATGGCGTCCGCAATTGTACGCGGGGTTGTCGCTTCAAAAAAAATTAATGCAAACGATATATTCGTATCGGACAAAGATACACAAAAGCTTGATACACTAAGTGCTCTTGGCGTTAACGTAAGCACAGATAATAATGAAATATATAAAAACAGTGAAATTATTATATTTGCTGTAAAGCCTAATATATATCCGTTTGTGCTCGATGAAATGTCAAAAATTGAAAATGCAGAAAACAAGCTTATCATATCAATTGCTCCCGGAATTACCACAAAGAAAATTGAGTCATATTTTGATAAAAACGTGCGCGTCATACGAACGATGCCCAATACTCCTGCAATGGTGGGAGAGGGTATGAGTGTCTTGTGTACGGGCACATATGCCGATGAAAACGATTTTGCGTGTGCTGATGAGATTTTTTCATGCGTTGGAAAGACAGTGCGTCTTGATGAAAAAATGATGGACAGCGTTGTAGCAATCAGCGGAAGCAGCCCCGCTTATGTGTTTATGCTTATAGAAGCGATGGCTGATGCAGGAGTAAAGAGTGGTCTTGCACGCGATATATCCTATGAGCTTGCGGCTCAGTCGGTACTTGGCTCTGCAAAAATGGTACTTGAAACAAAAAAACATCCGGGCGAGCTTAAGGATATGGTATGCTCACCCGGCGGAACGACTATCGATGCTGTAGCGGTGCTTGAAAAACGAGGTTTTAAAAGCGCGGTTATAGAAGCGATGGATGCTTGCACAAAAAAAACATTGGAAATGGGTAAAAAGTAAAAATAAACTGCGAGGCTTTATGTAAAACTTTTATGTAACCGGAATTTTTGCCCCTTTTCAGACATACAAATTTATTGTATGGATTGGAGGGGTTTTTTTGAAGGCACATACGGCTGTCGGAAGTGTGTTGGACAGCTACATAAAAAATAACATAATAATACTTGTAATTTGCACGGCTTGTGTGGTTTTAGGAATAATTACAGGCAGCATTTATTGTGTGACGCTTAAAGATACGACGCCTCTTTCGCACAGCCTTGGCAATTTTGAGCTTCTTGAAAGCGGACATGACTCTTTTTCAACGTTTTTAAGCTCGATTACAAATTTGATGCAGCTTGCGTTTTTCATATGGCTGTGCGGCTTGACAAGACTCGGTGTGGTTATGGCGCCATTTATACTTGCACTAAAGGGGTTTGCGTGCGGCTTTTGCACTGCGTCGCTTGTGCTTTTGCATGGCGCATCAGGACTTTTGGCTGCGGCTGTAGGAATAGCACCACAAATGCTTGTAATGTTTATCGTTATGGAAGTGTTTTGTGTGGCTGCAATAAATCAATGCCTTTTTACATTGAAAACGAATGACAAAATGCAAAAACGCAGAAGATTTATAGCTTATTGCATATTTTGTTTGTTGCTTACGCTGGCGTTTGGCGTTTGCTCACTTTTTGAAAGCTATGTATCGCCATATTTACTTTTGTGGGCATTGAAAATGTAGAATTTACTCTTAAATAACTTATATGGAAAATTATTTGAAAAATGGTATAAATTTAGATGTGATAATTTTTAAAAACCTATATACTTTTTAAAAAAAGTCTTGTAAAATAATAAATACAAAGAAGAAATTTATTATAAAATGCAAATGCGTTTTATATATTATAGATGTACTTTTTATCTGGCTCACAAGATAAAAAGTAAAAAACATTCAGTTGCAGTTTTGTGGGCAGAAAGGCTATGGAAACTTAAATGTTAAACGCGTATCAAGAGAATTTTGTAAGGTATCTTGATAAAGAAAGACATCTTACACTCAATACCTTGTCATCTTACAGGCGCGACATAGAACATTACATATCATATCTTGAAACAAGAAAGATAACCACTCTTGAAAAAACAAATAAGACAATCGTTTTAACATATCTTTTGAACCTTCAAAAACAAGGAAGAGCCGCTTCGACAATATCGCGTCATTTAGCTTCGCTACGCTCTTTTTATGGGTATCTAAACAGGTCGGGTATGATAAAAACAGACCCCACGCTTGGACTTGAAGCACCAAAGGTTGAAAAAAAGCTGCCAAAGGTTTTGAGCACGCAGGAGGTTGAAAGGCTTTTGGAGCAGCCTGACGGCGAGGATCTTAAAGGAATGCGCGATAAAGCAATGCTTGAGCTTTTGTATGCGACGGGAATACGTGTCAGCGAGCTTGTTTTGCTTGATATTGACGATATAAATATATCGATGGGATTTTTAAAATGCCAGAGCGGACGTGGACGCGTAATTCCTCTTGGAAGCCTTGCAATGAGCGCATGTGCCGATTACATACAACAGGCAAGAAATGTTATGATAAAAGACGATAAAGAACGTGCGCTTTTTGTAAATTGCAACGGTCGCCGCCTTACAAGGCAGGGCTTTTGGAAAATAATAAAGCAGTATAAGCTTAAAGCAAATATTACGGGCGAGCTTACGCCACATACTTTAAGACATTCGTTTGCGACGCATCTTCTCGAAAATGGTGCGGATTTGCGCTCAATTCAGGAGATGCTCGGTCACAGCGACATATCTTCAACACAGGTTTATTCGCAGCTTTTGAAAAATAAAATCAAAGAGGTATATACAAAGGCACATCCGCGCGCATAAATAAATTTGTTTAGCTGATATTTTTTTGTGGTAATAATATAACAGAAGTAAAAACACAGCCGTTTTCGGCAGGAGGAAAATTTTATGGATATTTTTGATAAAATCATAAAAAAAGTTGAAAAGACAACAAAAGTAGTTATGCAAAAATCGACGGATGTAGTTGAAATAACAAAGGTAAAGCTTGCAATCACAAGTGCGGAAAATGAAGCTGATGAGCTTTTGCGCGAAATAGGCAGTATCGTATATGATGCATATAAAAGCGGTACGGGTAATGGTGAGCTTGTAGAAGAAAAATGTGTAAGCCTTGAAAAGATAAAAGAGCAAATAGAAGAAAAGAAAAATCAGTTTGCAAGTCTTCGAAATATGAAAAGATGCCCCAAGTGTGAGTATGAAAATGAAGCCAAAGCGGTATATTGCAGCAAATGTGCTACGAAGCTTCCTGATGTTGTAGGATATGAGGTTGATGATATGCCGGGAGAGAGCAAAAGCGAAGATGTAGTGGTTGATGCTGAGGTTACTTCGGCTGACGAATAAGAAAATAAAAATATGATGTGATTTGCTTTGCAGGTCACATCTTTTTTGTATGAAAAACAAATGTTAAAAAACAGTTGTAATAGATAGTAAAAAAGTGTATAATAATGATAAAAACAAATGATGGAAAATTTTATATAAAACAGGTGTATGATTGAAGGCTTTAATTAGCAAAGGAGGCGCTAATATGAAAGTACTTATTCTTTCGGTAACTACGGGGATGGGCCATCACCAGACGGGAATGGCTCTTAAAAACGAGTTTGAAAAAAACGGAGCCGCATGTGTAATGCTTGATGCCTTTGAATATGTAAATCCAATACTGAGCGAAACTATTTCGCGTGGATATCTTCTTTCGACAAAGCTTACACCAAAGATGTACGGTCAGTTTTACAGAATGGCGGAAAAGAAGCAAAGCGTTGACCCGAGCTTTATGAAAAACACGCTAAATAAAATACTTTCGTCAAAGCTTATGAAATTTATAAAAAATTATGAGCCTGACGCCATTATTTGTACGCATATCTTTGCGGCACAGATTGTATCGTACCTTAGAACGAAAGGCAAGCTTGGTTGTCTTTGTATGGGCATCATAACCGACTTTACAGTTCATCCGTTTTGGGAAGAAACAAACCTTGATTATTATGTAACTGCGAGCAGAATGCTTAATTTGCAGCTTGAGAAAAAGGGTATACCAAAGGAAAAAGCGTTGCCTGTGGGAATACCGATACATCCAAAGTTTTCAAAGAGTATGCTAAAGCAAGAGGCAAGAAATAAACTTGGTATAGATGATAAAACGACAGTGCTTGTTATGATGGGCTCGATGGGATACGGACATATAATGAAGGATATTATAAAGCTTGACAATATGGAAGGCGATTTTCAGGTTTTGTGCGTTTGCGGCAACAACAAACGTCTTCATACACTCATAAGCGGACATTCATGGAATAAAAAAGTGCGCGCATATGGATATGTTGACAATGTTGATATAATGATGGATGCTTCAGATGTTATTGTGACAAAACCGGGCGGGCTTACGACGTCGGAGTTTCTTGCAAAAGGACTTCCTGCGATTTTACTCGACCCGATACCTGGTCACGAGGACAGAAATGTCGAGTTTTTATTGAATAACGGACTTGCCATAAAGGTGAGTGATACCTTCCCAATAGACGAGGCGATGTATCAGCTGGTGCTTCATAAGTGGCATCTTGAAATGCTCGGTGCTGCGGCACGCTTTATGGGCAAGCCAAATGCGGCAAAGGATATTTGCGATTTTGTTTTTGATGCCTGCGCAAAAAAGGATGAGAAAACAGAAAGCGAAGAAGGAGATAAAGAATGATTCTTCAAAAAAATAAAAAAACAAGCTGCGCCGCACTCATTGTTGCTGCAGGAAGTGGCAGGCGGATGAAGCTTGAAAATTCAAAATATGCAGGCGTTAATAAAGTGTTTTTAGAGCTTGGAGATATGCCTGTGCTTGCGCATACACTTAAAGCGTTTGAAAGCTGTGACGTGATTGATAAAATCTTTGTGGTGACGCGCGAATGTGATATACCATTATGTGCCAGGCTTGCAGAGGAGTTTAATATATCGAAGCTTAAAAGCATTGCGTGCGGCGGTGACACAAGGCAAAAATCTGTTTTAAACGGTCTTGCTGAAATTGAAGACGAATTTGAGGTTGTTGCCATTCACGATGGAGCGAGATGCCTTATAACGCCGGATAATATAAAAAGAGTTGTATTGTCTGCAATAGAAAACGGAGCGGCGGCTCTTGGAGTTGCGTGCACGGATACTTTAAAACGTGTAGATGGTGATATGAATATTACCCAAACTGTTGAACGAACAAATATCTATCGCATACAAACGCCGCAGGTATTTTATACAAGCCAGATTATAGATGCTCATAAAAAAGCGGCTGATGATGGCATTGCAGTAACAGATGATTGCTCTGTTGCAGAATATGTTGGAATCAATATAAAAATGGTTGAAGGAAGCGCAAATAATATCAAGCTTACTACGCAGGAGGATTTAGTTCTTGCCGAGGCTTTGCTTGGTTTGTGATTTTTTATAAATAATAAAGAGGGGAAAGATTATGATACGAGTCGGACACGGATATGATGTACACAAGCTTGTAAGTGGAAGAAAGCTTATATTGTGCGGCGTTGAAATTGAACATGAAACGGGGCTTTTGGGCCATTCCGATGCGGATGTGGCGGTTCATGCGCTTATGGATGCCATGCTTGGAGCGGCGGCACTTGGAGATATAGGAAAGCGTTTTCCGGACAGCAATGAAAAATATGCAGGAGCAAACAGCATGCTTTTGCTTGAAGAGGTTGTATCAATGCTTGCAGATATTGGATATAGCCTTGGGAATGCCGATATTACGATAATCGCACAAGCTCCAAAGCTTGCAGGCTTTATAGACAAAATGCGTAAAAACGTTGCCGATGCGTGTGGTGTTGACGAAGATTATATTAACGTTAAAGCGACTACGACAGAAAAGCTTGGTTTTGAGGGAGAAAAGCTTGGCATTAGTGCTCATGCTGTTGTATTGCTGTGCAGACGGGATTGATTTTTATAAAACTGATTACAGAAATCTACAAAAAAGCAGTTCATAAGAAAACAAAAATAAAAAAATAACAAAAACGCTTGACAATACTTGACAAAACTGATAAAATACATTAGTCTGGAATAAATAATGAGGTATTTTGCCCATTTGTCGCTGCAGGAATGTACGCTTTTTTGATACAAGCTGTACTTTTATGCGGCTTTTCGGGCAGATTACGGAGGTAAGAAAAAACAAAATGAACAGTCATTTAAAAAGCGGACACATACATGTCGGCTTGAAGCAATCAAAAAGAGCTTTGCAGGAGGGAAATGTTTTAAAGGCTTATGTTGCCGAGGACGCTGACCCTCACGTCACCGACGCCTTTGTGGCACAGTGTGCTGCGGCGGGCGTTGAAGTCGTTTATATCGAGAGTATGCTGCGTCTTGGCCATGATGCGGGAATTGAGCGCGGTGCGGCGGTTGTGGTAGAACTCAAGAACTGATTTTTTAGATTGTTTTTTATTTTTGCTATAAAGGCATTACGCTTTTATATATAAAATTTTATAAGAAAGGAGGAAAAACAAGGAATGCCAACATTTAACCAATTAGTAAGAAAAGGCAGACAGGACAAAAACTTTAAGTCCAAGGCTCCGGCTCTTCAAAAGGGACTTAACTCTTTGCAGAAGAAAGCTACAGACCAAAGTGCTCCTCAAAAGCGCGGTGTGTGTACTTCTGTAAGAACAATGACACCTAAAAAGCCTAACTCGGCTCTTCGTAAGGTTGCCAGAGTACGTCTTACAAACGGCATTGAAGTAACTGCTTATATCCCGGGTATAGGACACAACTTGCAAGAGCATAGCGTTGTTCTTATCGAGGGCGGTAGAGTACGTGACCTTCCTGGTACACGTTATCACATTATTCGCGGTACACTCGATGCACAGGGTGTTGCAAACCGTATGCAGGCAAGAAGCCGCTATGGTGCAAAGAAGCCAAAGGCGAAGTGATGCGACTAAAACGCAGTATGTAGCTTTGCTAAAAATCACAAATCAATAATTGGTGCGACTACTGATTCAGACCTGTGCTTTTCAGCAAGGCTGTATATATAAATTGTAGATGCGCGCTGACGGCAGATATTATGCTGCCGAGTACCTGTGATTATGATTAATCATGAAGGAGGGAAGAAAAGTGCCAAGAAGAGGTTTTATAGCTAAGAGAGAGGTTTTGGCCGATCCGCTTTACAACAGTGTTGTAGTTACAAAGCTCATCAACAACATCATGCTTGACGGTAAGAGAGGTGTTGCTCAGAGAATAGTATACGACGCATTTGAGATTATTGCGGAGAAAACTGGCAAAGATGCTCTTGAAGTTTTCGAGCAGGCTCTCGAAAATATCATGCCTGTACTTGAAGTAAAGGCAAGACGTGTCGGCGGTGCCAACTATCAGGTTCCGATCGAGGTTCGTCCTGACAGACGTCAGACATTAGGTCTTAGATGGCTTACTGTTTACTCAAGACAGCGCAGTGAAAGAACTATGCGTGAAAGACTTGCAAATGAAATTCTTGATGCAATAAACGGTACAGGTGGTGCTGTTAAAAAGCGTGAAGATACACACAAGATGGCAGAAGCCAACAAAGCATTTGCACATTTCCGCTGGTAGTTTTAATTTTAAACAAAACACAAGTTTTTTGTTACTAAAAATTGCGTAAGCGCTATTTTTAGAGGAAAGGAGGAAAATGAATAATGGGTAGAGAGTATTCATTGGAAAATACAAGAAATATTGGTATCATGGCTCACATCGATGCCGGTAAAACAACTACAACCGAAAGAATACTTTATTATACAGGTCGTATTCACAAAATGGGTGAAACTCATGAAGGCGCAGGTACAATGGACTGGATGGCGCAGGAGCAGGAAAGAGGTATTACAATTACTTCAGCTGCTACGACTTGCTTCTGGGGTGGTTCACAGGATCAGTTCCCGAAGACAAGAATCAATATCATTGACACTCCCGGACACGTTGACTTTACAGTAGAAGTTCAGCGTTCACTTCGTGTACTTGACGGTTCAGTAACTGTTATGTGCGCAAAGGGCGGTGTTGAGCCTCAGTCAGAAACTGTATGGCGTCAGGCTAACGATTATAATGTACCGAGAATGATATACGTTAATAAAATGGATATCATGGGTGCAGATTTTTATAACGTTGAGCAAATGGTAAAAGATAGACTTCATGCAAATGGTATTCCGATTCAGCTTCCTATCGGTGCGGAGGATACTTTCAAGGGAATCATTGACCTTATGACAATGAAAGCCGAGATATACTACGACGAAATGGGTAAAGAATTTGGCGAGGAAGAAATTCCTGCTGATATGCTTGATAAGGCTGAGGAATACAGAAATAAGATGGTTGAGGCTATTGCCGAAACTGATGAAGATCTTATGATGAAGTACCTTGATGGCGAAGAGCTTACAATTGATGAGCTCAAAAAAGCACTCAGAAAGGCTACAATCAATAACGAAATCGTTCCTATGCTTTGCGGTACATCGTACAGAAATAAGGGTGTTCAGATGCTTTTGGATGCTATTATTGAGTACATGCCTGCTCCGACAGATGTCGAGAACATCAAGGGTGTAAACCCCGATACAGGCGAGGATGACGAGAGACCGTCAACAGACGATGCTCCGTTTGCTGCATTGGCATTTAAGATTGCAACAGACCCGTTCGTAGGAAAGCTTTGCTTCTTCAGAGTATATTCGGGTACAATCGAATCAGGTTCGTATGTACTCAACTCATGCAAGGGCAACAGAGAGCGTCTCGGAAGAATTCTTCAGATGCACGCTAACCACAGAGAGGATATACATGTTGTTTACTCGGGTGATATCGCTGCTGCTGTTGGACTTAGAAACACAACAACAGGTGATACACTTTGTGACGAAAAAGCACCTATCATCCTTGAGTCAATGGACTTCCCGGAACCGGTTATCCGTGTTGCTATCGAGCCTAAAACAAAGGCTGGTCAGGAAAAGATGGGTATTGCTCTTGCAAAGCTTGCAGAAGAAGATCCGACATTCCAGACTTATACAGATGAAGAAACAGGTCAGACAATTATCGCCGGAATGGGTGAGCTTCATCTTGAAATTATCGTTGACAGACTTTTGCGCGAGTTTAAGGTAGAGGCAAACGTTGGTAAGCCTCAGGTTTCATATAAGGAAACAATTACAAAAACTGTTGAGGTTGACCATAAATATGCAAGACAGTCCGGTGGTCGTGGTCAGTATGGTCACGTTGTTATCACTGTTGAGCCGCAAGAAGCCGGTAAGGGTTATGAGTTCGTAAATGAAATCGTCGGCGGTGTTATTCCAAAGGAATATATCCCCGCTGTTGACCAGGGTATCCAGGGCGCAATGCTTTCAGGTGTATTGGCAGGTTATAACGTTGTTGACGTAAGAGTAAGACTTACTTATGGTTCATACCACGAAGTCGATTCTTCAGAAATGGCGTTTAAGATTGCCCCCTCAATGGCATTCAAAGAGGCTTGCCGCAAGGCTGACGCCGTATTGAAGGAGCCTGTAATGAAGGTTGTTGTAATTGTTCCTGAAGAGTACATGGGCGATGTTATGGGTGACCTTAACTCAAGACGTGGACTTATCCAGGGTATGGAAGCAAGACCGGGTGCACAGGCAATCACAGCGTTTGTACCGCTTGGTGAAATGTTTGGTTATGCAACTGAGCTTCGTAGCCGTACACAGGGACGTGGTCAGTATACAATGGAGCCGAGCCACTATGAACAGGTTCCAAAGAGTATACAGGATGAGATTGTATCAGCTCGTGCAAAGAAGGATGAGTAATACAAAATCCAAAATAATGTAAATATTTTAAAAATACTCTTGATTTTTTCACAGAGTGTAGTAAAATAATATTAAAGAAAAAATTATAGACCGTAAAAGGAGGAAAACAAAAATGGCAAAGGAAAAATTTGAAAGAAGTAAACCCCACGTTAACATTGGTACCATTGGTCACGTTGACCATGGTAAGACATCGTTAACAGCTGCTATCACAAAGGTATTGGCTATGCAGGGTAAAGCACAGTACGAAGCATATGACATGATCGACAAGGCTCCCGAAGAGAGAGAAAGAGGTATCACAATTTCAACAGCTCACGTTGAGTACGAGACAGATACACGTCACTACGCTCACGTTGACTGCCCCGGACACGCTGACTACGTTAAGAACATGATCACAGGTGCTGCTCAGATGGACGGCGCTATCTTGGTTGTATCAGCTGCAGATGGTCCGATGCCTCAGACAAGAGAGCATATCCTTCTCTCACGTCAGGTTGGCGTTCCTTACATTGTTGTATTCATGAACAAGGCTGACCAGGTTGACGATCCTGAGCTTCTTGAGCTCGTTGAAATGGAAATCAGAGAGCTTCTCTCAGAGTATGAGTTCCCGGGTGACGATATTCCGATCGTTACAGGTTCTGCTCTTGTAGCTCTTGAGTCTTCATCAACAGATCCTAACGCTCCTGAGTATGAGTGCATCAACAAGCTTATGGCTGAAGTTGACGCTTACATTCCTACTCCGGAAAGAAAGAGCGACCTTCCGTTCCTCATGCCTATCGAGGATATCTTCTCAATCACAGGCCGTGGTACAGTTGCTACAGGTAGAGTTGAGAGAGGTCAGCTTAACGTCTCTGAAGAAGTTGAAATCGTTGGTCTTACAGACGAGAAGAGAAAAGTTGTTGTAACAGGTATCGAAATGTTCAGAAAGCTTCTTGACTATGCTGAAGCTGGTGACAACATCGGTGCACTTCTCCGTGGTGTACAGAGAAACGAAATCGAAAGAGGTCAGGTTCTTGCAAAGCCCGGTACAATTCAGCCGCACACAAAGTTCAAGGGTGAGGTTTACGTTCTTAGCAAGGAAGAAGGCGGACGTCATACTCCGTTCTTCAACAACTATCGTCCTCAGTTCTATTTCAGAACAACTGACGTTACTGGTGTAATCTCACTTCCTGAAGGTGTTGAGATGTGTATGCCTGGTGATAACGTTTCAATCGAAGTTGAACTTATCACACCTATCGCTATTGAAGAAGGCCTTCGTTTCGCTATCCGTGAGGGTGGTAGAACAGTAGGTTCTGGCGTTGTAGCTTCAGTTAACTAATTATAGTTAAATTCAAAGATGCTTGTGCATTAGCGCAGGCATCTTTTTTTATTATTATAGGGTTGCGATAAAATGCACAGACCGCATAAAGCAAAAAAAGTTAAGAAATTTTAAGGGAATAAAAAATGCTTTATGCTGCGAACAAACTTCGCCTCTCGGCGTACCAATGTACGCCTTCGGATGCGCTTATGGGCTCAGTTTGTCCGTTCTGCACTATTTTCTCATCAACCTATTAGAAAGACTACAATTTTGTTGTGGTCTTTTTTTTGTACAAAAAACTTGTCGACGAGAATACAAAAAGCGACAAAAGTAGTGTGTTTTTGCAGAAGGAAATCAAAGAGCGACGAAGAATAGCTTATATGTAAAAAATATAAATTAAATTACAAAAGAGGAGGACAGAAATATGCAGATTAAATATATTAATACATCAAGAGCGCTTGTTGTGAGTATTGATGGCGAAATTGACCACCACAGTGCAGCCGATTATCGCAGAGTTATTGACGATGAGTTTTTAAAAACAAAGGCAGTAAATATAATATTCGATTTTTCAAAGCTTAATTTTATGGACAGTTCAGGAATAGGATTAATTATGGGGCGTTATAAGCTTATATCACCTATTAAAGGGCGGGTAATTCTCGTCGGGGTTTCGCCACAGCTTGACAGGCTTATAAGTATATCGGGAATATACAAAATAGCAGGTTGGGCAAAAAATACAAATGAAGCGCTTGCAAAGCTTCAGGAAAGTGAGGTTATGAAAAATGGATAATTATATGAAGCTTGAATTTGATGCAAATTCATCGAATGAGTCATTTGCACGCGTCAGTGTAGCTGCATTTACGGCAAGACTTGACCCTACGCTTGAAGAAATAAGTGATATTAAGACTGCGCTTTCCGAAGCGGTTACAAATGCTATAATTCATGGATATGAGAATATAGCTGACGGAATTGTCACAGTTGAATGCAGGATAAAAGATAAAACTGTTGAAATTAGCGTGATTGACAAAGGCAAAGGAATTGAAAACGTAGCGCAGGCTATGGAGCCACTTTACACAAGTCATCCCGAAATGGAGCGCTCAGGCATGGGTTTTACGGTTATGGAAACGTTTATGGACTCTGTTGAAGTAACTACTAACATAGGAGAGGGAACGTGTGTAAAAATGGTAAAAACAATTCGTCAGAAATAATTTTACATATCGCAATTTAAAAATATTAAATTAAAGCGAGGTGAAGTTATGGAGGGCGAAAAATGGGAGCAGAAAAATCTTCTATTGAGAGCAAGCAAAGGCGATGAAGAGGCTGTAAAGCTGCTTGTACAAAATAATCTGGGACTTGTGCACAGCGTAGTGAAGAAGTTCTTGGGTACTTCTTATGATAGTGAAGATTTATTTCAGGTAGGCTCGATGGGACTTTTAAAAGCAATCAGAAAATTTGACTTGTCATATGATGTAAGATTTTCAACATATGCAGTTCCTATGATAATTGGAGAAATTAAACGTTTTTTGCGCGATGATGGTCCTATAAAGGTGAGCCGCAGCGCAAAAGAACTTGCAATTAAGGTGCGTTCTGTATCAGAAATGATTGAAAAGCAAACAGGCGAAGCACCATCTGTAAATGAGATTGCGTCAATACTTGGACAAAGCGGTGAAAATATAGCGTATGCGCTTGAGGCATCCGTGCCGCCTGAGTCACTTTATGCATCGACAAGTGAGCAAAACACAAATTTGTTAATTGATAAAATGCCCTCAAAAGATATGGGCGAGACGGAAATAGTAGATAAAATTGCCCTTAGAGAGATGATAAGTCAGCTTAAAGCGCGTGAAAGGCAGATAATAGTTTTCAGATATTTTAAAAACAAAACTCAAAGTGAAGTGGCTAAGGTGCTTGGCATAAGTCAGGTACAAGTATCGCGTCTTGAAAAGAAAATACTTGCTAATCTTCGGGAAAAGATGAGTGTATAGGTGCATGAAGTTTAAAAATGTATTGACTATACGCTCAATTATTGATAAAATATTCGTAAGAATAAAAAGATAATAAAATATGAAAAAGGGAAGATAGACTATGAGAAAAACATCACAGCAACTATATGATTATTGGCTACAAAACGATACTCTTGATAAAGAGGTTAAAGAGGAACTTTTGTCAATCAAGGATTCATCAAATGAGATTGAAGAACGATTTTATCGCGATTTGGAATTTGGTACAGGTGGTATGCGCGGTGTAATCGGCGCAGGTACAAATCGCATGAATATATATACTGTAAGACGTGCTACACAAGGCCTTGCCGAGTATGTTCTTGAAAATGGAGGTGCAGACAGCGGTGTTGTTATAGGTTATGATACGCGTTATCTTAGCGACGTGTTTGCAAAAGAAACGGCACGCGTGCTTGTTGCAAACGGCATCAAAGCATACCTTTTTGATGCTGTTCACGCAACACCTGAGGTATCTTTTGCAATCCGCTATTATAAAGCGGCGGCAGGTGTTATGATTACAGCGAGTCATAATCCAAAAGAGTACAACGGTTATAAGGCTTACGGTCCTGATGGAGCACAGTTTCCACCCGAAGCAAGCGATGCTATCGTTGAGGTTGTAAATAATTGTGATATCTTTAAAGATGTAAAAATTATCACAGACAGTGAGCTTGAAGCATCAGATTTGTTTGAGCTTATCGGCAAAGAGGTTGATGAAAAATTTATTGATACAGTATGCGAGCAGGCAGTAAATCCTGATATTTTAAAAGAAGTAGGCGATGATTTTAAAATTGTTTATACGCCACTTCACGGTACAGGTCTTCGTCCGGTTATGGCAGTGCTTGAGCGTATAGGCATGAAAAATGTTATTGTAGAGCCTAATCAGGCTGTGCCGGATTCAAATTTTTCGACTGTAAAATCGCCAAATCCTGAAGAAAGAGAAGCGTTTACAGATGCTATTGAGCTTGCAAAGGAAAATAACGCATCAATTATTATTGGAACAGACCCTGATGCTGACAGAGTCGGAGTAGTTGTGCGTGACAGTGAGGGAGAATACCGCGTATTAACAGGAAATCAAACGGGTGCACTGCTTTGTGAGTATATATTGTCTGCCAAAAAGGCTAAAAATGCTCTTTTGCCAACATCTACAATTATAAAAACAATTGTTACGTCCGATATTGGCAAATTAATTGCCAAAAATTATGGGGTACAGATGGTTGAGGTTCTTACCGGCTTTAAATATATTGCCGAAAAAATTGCCGAATATGAAAAAACGGGTTCTAATGTGTATGAATTTGGCTTTGAAGAAAGCTATGGATATCTTCCCGGAACATACGCAAGAGATAAAGATTCTGTTGCGTCTGTAATGCTCATTGTTGAGATGGCAGCGACGTATCGTGCAAAAAATATGACACTTTACGATGGTCTTATGGAACTGTTTGAGCGTTATGGATACCACGAGGAAAAGACTGTTTCTGTTGTTATGCCCGGAAAAGACGGTATGAAACAAATATCTGATACAATGAAGAGAATTCGCGAAAATTTGCCAACAGAGCTTGGTGGTATTAAAATAAAACAGACACAGGATTATCTTTCGGGAGTATGTTATAATGACGATGGCACAAAAGGCTGCGTTGGTGATTTTCCAAAAAGCAACGTATTAAAGTTTTGCCTTGCAGACGATAAGACTTTTGTTGTAGTGCGTCCGTCAGGAACTGAGCCGAAAATAAAGCTTTATATATGTACCGCTGCGAGCACAGCGGGTGAAGCACACAGTCAGATTAATTATATGACGGGTGCGGTAAGAGGTTATTTGGGTATATAAAAAGAATTTGATAAAAGAAAATCGCCGCTGTTTAGCGGCGATTTTCTTAATAAGGGGGGGTACGAAAAGGAATAAGGGGTAATATCCTTTTCGTCTGATAAAAAATGTATTTTGTGAGGTCATTATCATTATGTCCGTTATAAAGAAAAGATATACATTTATTTATAAAAATTTTTTAAAAGCTCACAAACAACAACAGCTGACCAATAAATCATATTGACTTTTTTGAGAAAATTTGTTATACTCTTTTATTGTTAAGATGTTTATAAATAAATATACGCCCTCTTAGTTAAATGGATATAACAGACCCCTCCTAAGGGTCAGTTACGTGTTCGATTCACGTAGAGGGTGCCACAAATTTCTCGTTCGCAAGGATGAGAAATTTTGATTATTATGCGATTGATGTTAAAATAAAATAAAAAAAGACGTTTTTATTTTGTAATTTATGATATCATAATTAATGTAAAAAAAGTATCAAAAACGGAGGATACCTCTTTGGACAGAAAAGAAAAAATATACAAATATATATGTCATGAAAGCTACAAACCTCTTACTATAAAAGAGCTTGCGGTTGTTCTTGATGTGCCAAAAAGTGATTATACAAAGCTTTCGGCGCTTATAGAAGAACTTTTGACCGAAGGCAAAATAGTGCAAAGTAAAAAGGGCAGACTTAAAAAGGCTTCTTCGCAAAATATTATATATGGCACACTTCGTCTGACAAAAGCAAAAAATGCTTTTGTTACGGTAGATGCAGCCACGGCTGAAAGCGAGAGTGAAGATATTTTTATAGACCGCTCAAATGTGAATTATGCATTTGACGGCGACACTGTTTCTATAAAACTTTTACGCTCTGTTAAAAGAGAAGAAAATAAACGTCGGGAAGGTGTAGTCTTAAAGGTCGTACACCGAGCAACAGATGAGCTGATAGGTACTATTGACGATATAGCAGGACGTATGATTTTTGTGCCTGACAATGCAAGTGTAGACAGTGCGATTATATCAAAGGACAGTATAAGCGCGAACGCACATCAAAAGGCAGTCGCGAAGGTTGTTCGTTTTCCTGATGCAAAACAGCTTATGAAGGTGCGCATAACTGAAATTCTTGGTGAAGATGATAATGTGTCTACGCTTACAGAGTGTGTGATAAGGGAACAAAAAATTCCTTGTGATTTTTCAAAAGAATCGCTAAAACAGGCACAAAACACGCCTGACGTTGTCGCAGATGGTGAAATTAGTTCAAGAGTGGATTTTAGAAATGATAAAGTTATCACAATTGACGGCGAAGATGCACGTGATTTAGACGACGCTGTATGTGTGAAAAAATGTGATGACGGTTCTTATATACTTTACGTTCATATAGCCGACGTATCGCATTATGTGGGTGAAAATACACCGATAGATTTAGATGCTTATGAGCGTGGTACAAGCGTATATTTGCCTGACCGCGTAATACCTATGCTGCCACGCGAACTTTCTAACGGAATTTGCAGTCTTAATGAAGGCGTAAACAGACTTACAATGTCACTTGAGATGCATGTTGATAAAAAGGGTAATGTGTTTGATTACAGGCTTTGCGAGGGTGTGATTTGCTCTTTGCACCGTATGACATATACAACAGTCAGCGCAATGCTTGAAGGAGACAGTGAGGCTTTGGCGCGCTATAAGGATATCTGCGAGGATATATTCAATATGAAAGAGCTTGCAATGATTTTAAAACAAAGACGCCGCAAATGTGGAGTGATTGATTTTAATTTTCCAGAGCCAAAGATTATGCTTGATGAAAATGGCGAGGTTGTGGGCGTAGGTGTGTATAAAACGGGTATATCAAACGAAATTATCGAGCAGTTTATGCTTTTGGCAAATGAAACGATTGCAAGATATGCCGCCGAAAAAGAATTGCCATTTGTATACCGCGTGCACGAAACGCCAAGTATAGAAAAAATGGTCACCCTACAAAAGTATTTGTCATTGTTTAATATACCATTTTCAATAGATGATATGAGCAAGATAGAGCCGTCTGATATACAAAAAATAGTTGATTCAATTAAGGGTGAAGAAAAAGAATCGGCAATAGGCGTTTTATGTCTGCGTGCGATGATGAAGGCACGTTATACGCCCGAAAATCTGGGACATTTTGGTCTTGCATCTGACAATTATTGCCATTTTACATCTCCTATAAGACGATACCCCGACCTTTTAATACACAGAATACTGCGTGAAAGTCTAAATAAAGGCATAACACCAAACAGAAAGTCATATTTAACCTCCTTTGTAGAACGCGTTTCTGTACAGTCAACTGAAACCGAAATAAGAGCAGCTGATACAGAGCGTATAGCGGACAAGGTGTGTGCGTGTCTTTATATGAAACAGTTTATAGGGCAGGAATTTGACGCACTCATTTCATCTGTGACTGACTTTGGAATGTTTGTAGAAATTGACGGCTGTATAGAGGGGCTTGTTCCTATGGCACAGCTTAGCGACGATTATTATATCTATGAAGAAGAGCTTATGCAGCTTCGCGGTGAGAGATTTGGAAAAGTTTTTGCACTTGGTGATACGGTGCGTGTGCGCCTTATATGTGCTGATGCAAAAATGAGAAGAATTGATTTTGAAATTGCAGATATGACAAAATCGCGTGCAGTTATACCGAAAAAATCTTCTTATTATAAGCAAAGCAAGAATAAACAGAAAAAAACTTATGCTAAAAAGAGTTTTAGAAAATTTGCAAACAAAAAGACAAGAAGAAAGCGCTGATACAGCGAGGCTTTAATCATAATTTGTCCATCATTTTCATAGAAATATTACAGAGGTGATGGAGATGGAAAGAGTATATCAAAAAACACGAATGAATACAAATTCTTATGCAAGAAGGGAAAGAACTCGAGAGAAGGAAAAGCCACTCTTTTCGACAAAAAAGCTTGCGCTGCAAACGATTGCGAGCGTAATAGTATTTTCTTTTGTTTACAGTATGCAGTTTGTTGATACTCCTTTTAGTGATGCTGTGATAAACGAAGCTTCGTATACTATAAATTATACAGTTGATTTGCAAAGTGTGTATAAGTCATCAAGAGAGGTTTTTGACTATCTGAGAGGAAGTATTGAGCAGGGGAAAAGCTATATTGATAACGCTGTTATGCAGGTGCAAAATCCAAATGTTCAAGGTGTTGAAGATAATAATGCGACAGAGAAGCCACCTTTTAGTGTAAAAGAACAAAGCGGAGAGCAGCAATGATAAAAATTGGAAGAGTATATATAAATCTTTTGATAATCCCCTTGCTGTTTGCTGCGTATATTACAAACTCGCTTTCAGAGCTTTGCATGGCATATATAACTGCAACTCTTCATGAGCTTGCGCATCTTTTTGCGGCACTTCGGTATAAGGTGTTGATTGGCGGATTTGTAATTATGCCGTTTGGAGTATCTATACGCTTAAAAGATGCCGTGATAAACAACCCTGTGCACGAGTGTATTATATGTGCGGCAGGACCGTTGGCAAATCTTTTTTTGATAATAGCAGGATTTTTAGTTCGTAGTCATTTTACCCAATCAACGCAGCTTATTGACTTTTTTATATGCTCGAATGCATCAATTTTTCTTATAAATACGATTCCTGTTGTGCCGCTTGACGGAGGAAGAATATTAAGAGCGGCGCTTACGGCAAAATATGGTTTTTTGAAGGCATCAAAGCTTTCGCATATAGTATCGCAGATTAATATAGCGCTGATTGGACTTTTTGGCATTTATGTTTTGTATATAACACATTTTAATGTGTCTGTAATGCTTTTATGCACATTTTTGATTTTTAATATGAGCAGTGAAAAAAGAAATAATGAGTTTGCACTTATGCGCCAACTCGTTTATTCAAAAAGAAAGCTTTCAAAGCGAGAGATTATGCCTGTGCGCGAGCTTGCTGTGACGAAAAATATTTCGCTTAGCAAGCTTTTAAAAAGCTTTTCTTATGACAGATATTATATAGTAAACGTTATGAATTCAAAAATGCAGATAGAAGCTACGCTGACGGAAACGCAGATAGTTGACGGACTTAGCTATACAAAAAAGGATAGCGGTTTAGATAAATTGTTTGATAAATATTAATCAATTCTTGTATTGTCACAAAAAATGTGTTAGAATATAAATATTACAAATGAGGGGGGCGTCACTATGGACAAGCAGATTTTGGAAAAATACTACGACCAATACGCAAAAGAACTTACAGATAATGTAATCCCATATTGGCTTAAATATTCGGGCGACGAAAGTGGTGCCATAAATAACTGTCTGAGTGAGGACGGAACACTTCTTTCACGCGACCGTTACATATGGTCACAGGGAAGAGCACTCTGGACATTTTCTGCGATGTATAACCGTATTGAAAAGAAACAGGAGTATTTTGATAAGGCAAAAGGAATATTCAACTACCTTCTTACAATAGAGCCAAAAGATGATGATTATAAATGGAACTATCTTTACGATGGTGACGGTAATGTAAAAGAAGGAACAATCAGTATATATGTAGATGGCTTTGTTCTTGCTGGCATGACAGAGTATTACGCAATGACAAAAGATGAAAAGGCAAAGGAAATTGCTCTTAAAATTTATAAAAGCACACTTGAAAGGCTAAATAAGCCCGATACTATAAATGTAGCGCCTTATGTTATTCCGAAGGGAATGAAAACACATGGTGTAAATATGATTTTCTGTTTCTTCTATGATTGTCTTGGTAAAGTTCTCGGCAGAGATGCTATAAGAGAAGAAGGTCACAAGCTTGCACTTGAGGTTATAAACAAGTTTTATGTAAAAGAAAAGGATGCCGTTCTTGAATTTATTATGGAGGACGGAAGTTTTTCAGATACTCCCGAGGGAAGAAGTTGTGTGCCAGGCCACGCAATAGAGTGCATGTGGTTTTTGATTAATATATTTGAGGACAGAAACGAAACGGAGAATATTAAAAAATGCTGTGATATAATAAAGCGCCATATAGAGCTTGCTATTGACAAAGAAAGGGGCGGATTGTTCCTTGCACTGGATATAGACGGAAAAGAGCCTGTTTTCTGGGGCAAGCCTACATATAAGCCGTGGTGGGTACAGCTTGAAACACTTGTTGCAACAGCGTATGCGTATAAGTATACAGGTGATGAGTGGTTTATGGATATTCACAAAAAGGTAAACGAATTTGCGTTTTCGCATTATCCGAATGGATATGGCGACTGGATAAATTGGCTTGATAAAGACGGTAATGTGGGCGAAACGGCAGCACTTCCTGTAAAGGACCCGTTCCACCTTCCAAGAGCGCTTATGTATCTTGTAGAGGTTTTTGAACAGTTGAAAAAATAAGGCATCAGGTAAATTACAATTAAGATAAAGGGGAGATATACATGGCAAAAATTATACCATTTAAAGGACTAAGATATGATGAAAAAAAGGTGGGTAAGCTTTCGGACGTTGTTACACCGCCGTATGATATTATTTCGCCCGCTCAGCAAAGTGAATATTACAAAAAGCACGAAAACAGTGTAATACGTCTCGAGTATGGTGCGCAGTATGAAAGCGACACTGATACTGATAACAGATATACTCGCGCCGCTTCGTTTTTGAATGAGTGGCTTGATAATGGAGTATTAAAGTTTGAGGATAAAGCGTGCATTTATCTTTATGAGCAGAGATTTTCACATATGGGACAAACTCTTACATATCGCGGATTTTTGACGCTTACACAGCTTGAGGAGTTTTCAAAAGGAATAGTTTTGCCACATGAAGAAACTCTTTCAAAGGCTAAAACAGACAGATTTAACCTTATGAGTACAACTCATGCAAATTTCAGCCCGATATATTGTCTTTATATGGATGAAAAACTTAAGATAAGAAATATAATGGAGCAGATTACAACAAAAGAGCCTGATGTAAGCTTTATATCCGACGAGGATAGTATTGAGCAGAATTTGTGGATTGTACGTGACGATGCAGTTATAGAAGAAATACAAAATTGCTTTGCAGATAAACAGCTCTTTATTGCTGATGGACATCATAGATATGAAACTGCGCTTAATTTCAGAAACAAGCTTCGTGAGGAAAACCCCGATTGGAAAGAGGACGACCTTTTCAATTACGTTATGATGATGCTTGTCGATATGGATGACCCGGGTCTTGTGGTATTTCCTACTCACCGACTTGTTAACAATGTAAAACTTGATGAGGCTATGGCGGTTTCTCTTTTAAAAGATGATTTTAATATAGACAAAATCATAGTAAGCAAAAATACTGATGAGCTTTTGGAAACTATTGAAAAAGATTTGGTTACACTTCAGGAAAAGAAGGGTTATGCGCTTTACTTTGGCGCAGACTACTATTACAGATTAAGTCTTGCAGACGAGAGCGTTATGGCAAAGGTTCTTCCTGAAAAGTCTTGTGCATATCAAAACCTTGACGTTACAATTTTGCATACACTCATACTTGATAAGGTGTACGGAATTGATACAGAAAACCTCGCAAATCAGTCAAATCTTACTTATACAAGGGATGCGGTAGAGGCGATAGAAGAGGTTAAAAAAGGCAATCAGCAATGCGCATTTATATTAAATCCAACAAAAGTGCGTGAAATTAAGGACGTTTCTTTGGCAGGCGAGAAAATGCCACAAAAATCAACGTATTTTTATCCAAAGCTTGTTACGGGAATCGTTATGAATAAATTTTAAAAAAGGGCAGATACATAAGAATTTGTATCTGCTTTTTTGTCAGTAAATTATACGAAACAGCCATAATAAAAGACCACATATTACAGAGGTTGATATACCAAAAACCAAAACGGGGCCTGCAATAGTGAACATTTTTGCCGCCATTCCAAGAACAAAGCCTTCGCTTTTAAATTCCATTGCAGGAGAAACAATTGAGTTTGCAAAGCCTGTTATTGGCACAATTGTTCCTGCGCCCGCAAATCTTGCAAGCTTGTTATATAAATCAAGTCCTGTAAGAAGTGCACCTATAAATATAAGCGTAATACTTGTAGCGCTTGCGGCAGCGTCTTTTGTAAGCGAGGCGAAATTCATATATGCGTCGTTTATACCTTGACCTATTGTGCAGATAATGCCGCCGAACAAAAAAGCGAAACATACGTCTTTTAAAAGAGGAGAGTTTGGGGATTTTTTTTCAACATAGCTTTTATACCCACTCTGTGTCATTTTTTTCACATGAATCAGTCCTTTTTATATAATTTGTATAGTTATAGTTTGTTTATATGCAAAACCGAATATTCATAAACAAGAATAAAAAAATGTTGATTTAAGATAATAAAAATATAAGAAAATATAAGGAGATAATAAAATATGAAAAGAATTGCTTTTTTTGATACAAAGCCATACGACAGGACATATTTTGACCTTCATAAAGAAAACAGCGGACTTGAGTTTAAATATTTTGAAAGTAAGCTCAATGCCGACACGGCGAGCATCACATCGGGCTTTGATGGTGTTGTGGCGTTTGTAAATGATGATATAAATGCAGATGTAATAGAAAAGCTTTATAATAACGGAATCCGTGTAATCGCGATGCGCTGTGCAGGATACAACAATGTAGACTTTAAAAGTGCATATGGGAAAGTGCATGTGCTTCGCGTGCCTGCATATTCGCCGCATGCAGTAGCGGAACATACAATGGCGATGTTTTTGGCGCTTAACAGAAAGATTCACAAAGCGTATAATCGCACTCGCGACTTTAATTTCAGTCTTTCGGGACTTGTGGGCTTTGATTTAAACGGAAAGACGGCAGGAATAATAGGTACGGGTAAAATAGGAAGGATTTTTATAAATATATGCCGCGGTTTTGGGCTTAATGTGATTGCGTATGACCCGTATCCTGACGAAAAAAGCGATATAGAATACGTATCTTTGGAAGAACTGTTCTCTCGCTCTGACATAATATCGCTTCATTGTCCGCTTAGCGAGTCTACGCGCCATATTATAAACGAAAAAACGCTTGGCCTTATGAAAGAAGGTGTTTATATTATAAACACCTCGAGAGGAGCTCTTATAGACAGTGAGGCACTTTTGGAGGCAATCAAAAGCGAAAAGGTCGGGGGAGCGGCACTTGACGTTTACGAAGAGGAAACGGATTTGTTTTTTGAGGACTTTTCGGGCGAAATCATATACGACGATGTGCTTTCGCGTCTTATTTCGATGCCGAATGTCCTTGTTACGTCTCATCAGGCGTTTTTGACAAAGGAAGCACTTGAAAATATTGCAATGACAACGATTGATAATCTAAAAGACTTTTTTGAAGATAAACCTCTTATAAATGAGGTATGTTATAACTGTAATAAAAACGGCAGTTGTAAAAAGGAGCACAAAGAACGCTGTTTTTAAAGAAGTGAAAACAAATTAAAACAAGCATACCATAAAAGTGGTATGCTTGTTTTTTATAGAGAATATTTTGCTTTAATATACATCCATAAAACGATAGCTTACACTGTTATCATTGCCGATATCCACAAGCACATATTTAAGCTTTGAGCGTGAAGTGGTAAAACCGCATATAATCATTTCACTATTGAAAAAACATTATTGGTTTTCTTTTTCGTTTTCTAAAATATTGTCTTCTATTTCATCTCTTGTCAGAATTGATATTATACTGTCATAAATTTCTGTGTTATACAGACGAAAGTTTTTGCACATTTTTTTTGAAAGCTTTTCATCGCCTGCAAATATGTCAAGAGCCATTAAGCTGAGCTTATCATCGCGCATTTCAAGATGCGCACCGTACTCTTCAAAATTTATCGGCACAGATTTTGCGCTAATTATATCACTGTTTTTTTGCTCTTCAAATAAAGAGATGATACATTCGTTTATATAGCTTTGGATTTCGAGAGGAATTTGCGCTATAAAATTTTCGGCACTTATTTTGCCCGAATCAGTAAGCGCATAGAGCGTTTTATCCTCAAGGCTTTTAAACATATATATCTCATCAGCGTTTTTAAGAAAATCGAGCGCATTATGAATATCGAAAAAATCAATTATGGCACTTGATAAAATTATATGTGATATTTCATATGGCGTAAGCGCTCTTTCTGCTTTTTTGAGAGTATGCAGAATAATAATTCTTATTTCGAACGGGTCATCGATTTTGTAATAATGCTTCATTTAACTGTCACCTCATATAAAATGCAATTTAAAAATTTGTAGCTTATTAAATTATATCATATAATTAATAATTTTTGTAGCATAAAATATATTTTTATGATATACTTTATCTAACAATTATTTTACAAAGTAAATAATTATGAGAAAATGGTGGTTTTGTGAATAGTTTTAATGAAATAATTTCTCAAAAACTCAATATGTTGGGTATAAATGAATTTGGTTTTGCAAATATTAAAGAGATTGACCGGAATCGCGCAAATACTCTTCCGAATGCAGTAAGTATTGTAGTGCCGTTGTCTGATTATATTATTGACGAAATTGATAAAGAGCCTACCTTTGCATATTTTCAGCATTACCGCGCTATCAATGCATACATAGATTCTGCGTTATTACAGCTTGGAATATTTATACAGGAAAATGGCTACAGATATATGCCGATAGCGGCCTCGCAGTCGATTCCTTCAAATAATACACCGTATTCTGCATATATAAGTCACAAGGCGGTTGCACGCGTCGCGGGACTGGGTACTATTGGAAAAAATGCGCTCTTTTTGTCAAAACGATATGGGGCAAGGGTGCGTCTTGGAACGCTTCTTACGGATATGCCGCTTGATACGGTGAGTAAAAAGGAATTTATGGATGTGTGCGGCTCTTGCAATATATGCAAAAAGAGTTGTCCTGCGATGGCTATTACAGGGAATTTATATAAAGAAGGTGCACCGCGAGAAAGCATAATTGACGCAGCCGCGTGTAGCAATTATATGAAAAAACAGTATCAGCATATCGGGCGCGGTGTTGTATGCGGAATTTGTATGAAGGTGTGCCCGTACAAAGGAGAAGGAAAGTAAAAAATGTCAGAGAAAGATTTACAAAAGGATATGCTTGCGTATGAAAATACGCTTTATGAACAAGGTTATAAATATATAGCAGGAGTAGATGAGGCGGGCAGAGGTCCTCTTGCTGGCAGCGTGTATGCAGCTGCGGTTATTTTGCCAAAGGGGTGCGTTATAGAGGGGCTTCGTGACTCAAAAAAGCTTTCCGAAAAAAAACGTGAGCAGCTTTTTGACGTTATTATCGATAAAGCACTCGCGTATGGAATATGCGCAGTTGACTCAGACAGAATAGATGAGATAAATATACTTGAGGCGACGTTTGAGGCGATGCACGGCGCAGTTGATAAGCTTAGTATAAAGCCTGATTTTGTTATGATTGACGGAAACCGCAGTAAAGGTATGGACGATATTGAGCATGCGACTTTAATTGGCGGAGATGATTTGTCACTTTCAATTGCGGCAGCGTCTGTGCTTGCGAAAGTAAGTCGTGACAGATATATGAACGAAATGGCAAAGCTATATCCTGAGTATGAATTTGAAAAGCATAAAGCCTATGGAACAAAGCTTCACAGAGAACTTATAGCAAAATATGGTCCGTGTCCTATACACCGAAAAAGCTTTAAAGGCGTAAAGGAGTATGTAAAATGACCGCAAAAGAAATTGGCGATGTGTGTGAAAGCTATGCAAAAAAATATCTTGAACAGAATGATATAGAGGTTCTTTTGACAAACTTTCATTGTCGTGAGGGAGAAATTGACATTGTGGCGCGCGAAGATGAATATACTGTGTTTGTAGAGGTCAAAGCGCGAAAAAGTACGCTTTTTGGAATGCCGTGCGAGGCGGTTACAAAGGCGAAACAAAAAAAGCTTATTATGGCGGCGCAAAGATATCTTGGACAAAATGAGTATGAAACGCCTGTGCGATTTGATGTAATTGAACTGTTATACAAACCGGTTGGAGAGAAAATATGTATTACAAATATAAATCATATCAGGGGAGCGTTTGAACTGACATGAACAAAAAATATGATTATAAAATTATAGATGCACATTGTGATACAATAGGTGAGATGTACAAAAAAGCACCGCTTGGGAAAAACAAAGCGCATCTTGATATTTGCCGCATGAAAGATTATAAAAATTATTTACAGATTTTTGCGGTGTGGACTGAGCATTGTGATTCAGTTATAATGCAAAAGAAAAACGAGGATGCAATTATAGAAAGATTTTACAACGAGATACAAAAAAATGCCGACGATATCGTACATATACTGCGAGCTGACCAAATAGAAAAAGCATGGGAAGAGGATAAAATTGCTGCGATTTTATCGATAGAGGGCGCAGATTGTGTAAAAACGCGCGAGGATATTGATGAGCTTTACCAAAAAGGTGTGCGCTGTATAACTCTTACCTGGAATGGTTCAAATGATATAGCAAGCGGTGTGGGAGGTGAGAAGGCAGATTTTGGTGTAAGTGAATTTGGGAAAAAGGCAATAAAGAAGATGAATTCTCTTGGTATGCTAATTGATGTTTCGCATATATCCGAGAGGGCATTTTGGGATGTTTTAGAATATACAAAGTCGCCGATTGCAGCGTCACATTCAAATTCAAAAACTGTATGTATTAATAGAAGAAACCTTACAGACGAGCAGTTTGCGGCGCTTTGCAAAAACGGAGGCGTTGCAGGGATAAATTATTATCCGATGTTTGTTAACAATACTGATAAAGCCACGATTGATGATATAATAAAACATATAGAGCATTTTTGCTCGCTGGGCGGCGAAAACCATATCGGCCTTGGCGGCGATTTTGACGGAATTGATACAGTGCCTTTCGACTTGTGCGGAGTAGAAGATGTGTATAAGCTCCTTGACAAATTGCTTATGCTCAATTACAATGAAAGTATAGTTAATAAAATTGCATATGAGAATTTTTTAAGGCTTTTTAAAAAAGTTATAATATAATCAGGAACAAAAGATTAATAATATTCGTCTAATATAATAAGAGGTGATACATATGAAAAAAGTAACAGCAATATTTGTTTTGCTTATGATGAGCATCAGCATTTGCTTTAGTGCATACGCATCTTCGTTTACGGATGTCGGTGATGATTTTTCGTGGGCAGCGGAGGCAATTGAAAAATTTTGCGAAAAAAATATTATTGTAGGAAAGGGCGAGGGTGTATTTGCGCCAAATGATAGTGTAACACGCGCTGAATTTGCAAAGATGCTTGTGCTCACATTTGACATAAAGAGTGAAAGTCAGAGTGAGTACGCTGATGTAGATAAAGAAAGCTGGCATTATGAATACGTTTTGTTGGGAACTGATT
Organism: Candidatus Aphodoplasma sp.; assembly: GCA_045592745.1. Classification (GTDB taxonomy): domain Bacteria; phylum Bacillota; class Clostridia; order UBA1381; family UMGS1253; genus Aphodoplasma. Next base: position 53,921 of record JAZNVH010000015.1, read on the forward strand.
ATACCGTTTCGGCAGATCTTCTTTATGAAAACGCAAATGGCTTATATATGCCCGATAAAAATGCATCAAGACAGGAAATTGCATATGCACTCGCACGCGTGCTTGGCATAAAGGAAGATGATGATTGTCTTAAAACATTTGCCGATGCAGACAATGTGAATAAAAACTTATATGAGTATGTAAATGCTGTTTCGTCGGCAGGGCTTATAAAAGGATATGAAGATAATACGCTGCGCCCTGATGGCGACGTAACACGCGCCGAAGCGGTAGTGCTTTTGGACCGCGCTCTTGAGTATAGAGAGTCAATGGATATTCCGACAGTTTCGCCAACGCCGACTCAAACTCCAACGCCTACGCCAACAGTTGCACCGACAAGTACACCACAAGCAACACCAAAGTCATCACAGGATATGATAACTGTAGTTGATACACTTGTGGCAAGTATAGATGGTGAAGCGTGTTATGTTATATACTATGACTTTCATGGCGAGCGCTCGCTCCAGCCACTTGTAGTACGCCCTGATGTAAAGGTAGGCGGCCTTAAGACAAATGTAGCTGATATTGCGTGCGGTGATGTGCTTATTTATAGCCTTCAAACAAAAAACAGCGTAGATGCAATACGCGTAGTGTTTAGCGGCGGAACAAAACCGCCAACACCTACAAAACCTCTTGCACAGACGTTAAGCGTGCCACAAGGTTGGGGACTTTACGATTCGGATGCTACGATAAAGTTATACTATGGTAAAGTCAGTAAAATGAAAGAATTAGAAGGTGGTCTTAGAATAACACTTAACCACGGCGGTAATGTAGACCAGATGGTGCTTGTGCCTTTTGAAGGAGTGAGATACTCGCTCTATAAGCCATATATGAAGGCTGTGGAAAAACGCTTTGGCAATATAGATGTAACCGATGTGAAATCGAGAGGCGAGTATAGCGGAGCACATGCAATTATAAAGACAAAACGCGATGTTGTTACGGATGTAATTATCATTGATTATTATGAATCTTATAAATAAGAAAAAAGGTGTGGTTATTAAAACCACACCTTTTAATATTTTATTTTAGCCCTCTGCATTTGCCTTAAGCTTTTCACTTTGGTCGGCTGTATTTAGAGCATCTATCAGTTCGTCCAAATCACCATTTAATACAGCTTCAAGTTTGTGAAGAGTAAGTCCTATACGATGATCAGTAACACGTCCCTGCGGGAAGTTGTACGTTCTTATGCGCTCACTTCGATCGCCTGTACCAACCTGACTTTTTCTGTTTTGGGCAATTTCTTCATGTTGCTGCGAACTTATTAAATCATACAGACGCGAACGAAGAATTTTCATAGCCTTATCCTTGTTTTTGTGCTGCGATTTTTCATCCTGACACGATACGACAAGTCCTGTGGGAAGATGAGTAATTCTCACTGCAGAGTCTGTTGTATTAACGCACTGTCCACCGGGACCGCCTGCACGAAATACATCTATACGCAAATCGTTTTGATTGATTTCGACTTCAACTTCCTCAACCTCAGGCAAAACTGCAACTGTAACGGTAGAGGTGTGTATACGTCCGCTTGACTCGGTCGAAGGTACACGCTGTACTCTGTGAGCACCACTTTCAAACTTTAGCCTGCTGTAAGCGCCCTGCCCCATAAGCATAAAGGATACTTCCTTATAGCCGCCTATGTCGGTCTCGTTTGAGTTCATTATATCAATTTTCCAATTGCGAGTCTCTGCATACATACTATACATGCGCATCAAATCTGCCGCAAATAACGCCGCTTCATCACCGCCTGCGCCGCCACGTATTTCAATAATAACGTTTTTGTCATCGTTAGGGTCTTTTGGAAGAAGCAATACAGTAAGCTCGTTTTTAAAGCGTTCTATATTCTCCTGCGCTTCGTTAAGTTCAGCACGCAACAGTTCTTCAAAATCTTTGTCATTTTCACCACTCAAAAGTTCTCTTGCCTCATTTATGGTTTCAACTGCGGCTTTATATTCGCGGTATTTTTCAACTATCGGAGTTATGTCGGAATGCTCTTTGCAAAGCTTTGTCCAGTTTGCATTATCCGCTATTACATCAGGGTCACTGATTTTTTTGCTAAGATCCTCATATCGTTCTTCTATAAATGCAAGCTTATCAAACATTAATCTTTCTTTTCCTTTCTGTCCGTGTGGACAATGCACAAATTATATATACTCACGCTCTATGGCGCTGTCAATCAAAATAGGGTTACATTCAAGATGCACCGCATCGCCAACCTGCGCCTCTATATCTGTGATATCGGCTATTATATTAAACATACTCACGCGTCCTAAAAGACGGCACTTTTTATTGTTTATGGTAACATAAATGCTGTTATCACGAAACAGTGAACGCACATCTGAGTAAATGTACCTTAAAATGTCTTTAAATCTAAACGCATCGTTTGACTTTACAACACCAAATCCGTCCTTATAACCTACGGGAATTACTGCGATTTTTGTTTCGCGTTTTGTGCTGTAAGTATTTGCGTAGCCTATGTTATGTCCTTTTGGAAGCGTTTTGATTTCACATATACAACTTTCAAGAAGTCCAATTCTGTTTAAGCCAAGCGTGTTTTTTATTGGCAACCTTCCAAGAAATGCTGAACCTACGCGAACTGCATCCATGCACATATCACTAAAACGCAAAAACGCGCACGAATTACATATATGCTTTAGCTTAAACGAATATCCGTCATCTTCGAGATTTTTAACAGCGCTTTTAAAAAGACCATACTGTTTTTGTGAATTTTTTTCATCACCAAACGAATCTGACAAATGAGAAAATACACCTTCAATATCCACGTTTGTAAGACGGGAGAGAATATCGTTTATATATTCTGTATCATCAGCCAAAAAGCCGAAACGACCAAAGCCCGTATCAAGACAGATATGTGCGCGTACACGCATGTCTTGTTGCTCTGCTGCAAGATTTAATATAATTGCCGATTCCTCGCTGCCAATAGCGCATACAATGTCAAGGCGCACTGCCTCTGTAGCATCATTTAAATCGCACATAGGTGAAAGTAAGATAATTTCAGCGTCGATTCCGTTTTCTCTAAGCTCTTTTGCTTCGCAAAATTCACTTACGGCGAGGGTGTTTATTCCGTTTTGTAATAGCACACGGGCAAACTGACAAAGACCCAGTCCATAGCCGTTGCCCTTGAGCATAGCTATAACCTCGCTGCCACCAAGACGCGCAGTTTCAACAATTTTTTTTATATTACTTGTCAGCAGATTCTTTTGTATAAGTAGCTTTTTCATTTGCAGTTTCACGCACCTTATCAGGTAGTAAATCTTTGTTTTTCCTTAAGAATAGTCTGCGGCGAAGCTCACGGTATGCGCGTTCACCTTTTTCTATAAAGAAGTACATAAACGGGTTAAACACATAATCAAGAGCACCGACAAATTCGACAAAGTCACCCGTAAAGCCCTTCTTGAAGCGATAGAGGCCATAAAGTGGCTGTCCTTTGTTAAGGTCGCCCGATACACCACGAAAATCATATATATCGCAGTTGTTTTCAACCGCCCATTTCATCATTTCCCACTGCATAAGATAGTTTGGCATAAGGTTTCTGTCCTCGTTGCTGCTTGCACCGTACAGATACCAAACTTTATTTCCGTAAAGGATTGCAACAGCACCCGATAAAAGCTTTTCGCCATTGTATATAAGGTACAAACGAAGCTTGTCACCCATTTCGTCATACATTTTTTCAAAATATTCAAGTGAGCGGGGAATAAAGCCGTCACGCACACCTGTATCCATCATAACCTTGCAAAAAGCAGGCAAATCTTCTCTTGTACCAATGCGGCATGTAACGCCTTTGCGTATCGCCACACGAACGTTGTAACGTGTTTTGTTTTCAAAGCTTGCCAAAACCTCGTCTTCGCTCATACCTGTCATCGTTTTACGGAATACGAATCTTGGCTGTACTCCTTCAAAGTTTTTGGATTTGTTGAATTTAAAGCCCAAATCCGACATCATAGCGCAGAATTTCTCGTCGCTTGCCTCAACATCGGGGTCGATTTTGAGCACATAGCTTTTATGTTTTTTTGCAAGCTCTTTTGCACCTTCAACAAGCTCTTTTATAGTGTCTTTGTCATATATGTCGCACACAGGACCTCTTGGTGCATACATAATTGTAAGAGGAAATATCGGCACTTTTCTTATAAGAAGCGACATAGATCCCTTTATTTTTCCATTTTCATCTTCAGCTATAAGGATTTCATTTTTCCACATATCCTTTACCTTTGCCCAGGCGAGTGACTGCAGAAAATGTCCTTTTTTATTTTCCCACAAAAACTTTTCGTATTCTTCGTATCTTTCAGGCGTTAAAAGCTTCATAATCAGCATCTTCCTCCAATTGTAAATTGATAATATGCACGCACGTGCATTACTAAATATAACTAATATATCTATTTTATAACAAAAAACCTTATGTGTCAATCTCTAGGGGAGATTTTACATGGTATTAATTTATGAATTTTTTTGCTTTCTTTTTACGATAAAATAAACCACAAGTGCTGCAAACAGAACTATAAGAGCCATAATAAGCGTCGAGCTTTGGCGTGATACAATATCGGACGTATTATTTTTTTCTGCTTTCGACACGTTTTCACTTTCCTTATCGTATGGTAAAAATGTAGTTATATACTCATATAAAAGAGCGTTGTTTGACGTATAAGATGCTATAATTTTTTCGCCTTCGAAAAAATCACCATGCTCATTATTTATTGCAATGGTATAAACATCTTCCGGCA
>JAZNVH010000016.1:0-21756 GCA_045592745.1 Candidatus Aphodoplasma sp.
CGCAAATAAATATGATTACGTTCAAGGATAGTTGTGATGAAAAAATAAAAGGAGGAATATATATGCTTAAAAAAATCATGAAACCAATTACGTTTATACTTTCTCTTACAATGCTTATAAGCGTATTTGCAGTGTATCCAATTATGGGTAGTGCTTTGACCTCGGATGATGATCCAACAAAGTATAAAAAGGTCAAAACAACGCAGGGCTCTGTTGTAATCGAAGCGGAAGATTATGTAGTTGATAAAAACGAAGCAAATGTAATTGCCGTAAAAGAAGCTTCGAAAAGAAAGCATGTCAAATTTATGAATGCAAATCTGACAAAGCCTACGGCGGATATGCCGGGGTTTGTTGGTTTTGAACTTGAATTTGACAAAACAGGCAAGTATTTTATGTGGTTTCGCTATATAGCGCCAGGCTCTGATACTGTATGGCTTGATTATGATGCCGAAGAGGAAAGAACAAGAGAAAGAGGCTATATAAATGCAGGCTTTGCGTTGTCGTCAACTGATACGGAATACCTTTGGAAAAAAGTAGCTATAATACCGGCGCAGGAAGGCGAAAAAATCAAGGTGCGTTTGCGTACGCGTGAAGGTTGGTTCACACTTGATAAGATTATTATTACAGATATAGCATCTTATACTCCTAAAGGAGTAGGTAAGGCTCCTGATCCGAATGCGCCTTTTACACCGGAAAAAATGCCCGAGGATCGTTATCCAATTCCCACTATAACACCTCCACCGCAGCATCCAAAACTGTTTTTCAAAGCAGAGGATATTGAAAGAATAAAGACAAATATGACTCATCCTGAAATGGCTGAGCTTGTGGACGAGTTTAATATTCTCAAAGAAACATCTTACACTGGAGAGCTTCCTTCAAAGGATCCAAATGATGATTCTAAAGGACTTGAAATCATTGCCTCAAAAGCGTTTGACTATGCAATCAATGGCAATACGGAAAACGCTAAACAGGCAATTTCGGCAATAAAAAATTATGCAAGAAGTCTTAATGTTTCAGCAACGGGTGATAAGAGCCGCCAGCTTGGACAAACAATATCGTATATTGCAAAGGTGTATGACTGGTGCTATCCGCTTTTGACAAGCCAGGATAAAGCAGAGCTGTTAGTACTCGCTCAGACGCTTTCGTCGGAAATGGAAGTAGGCTTCCCACCGGATTTGCAGACAATGATTTGCGGTCACGGCGCTGAGTATCAGCTTTATCGTGACTGGCTCGCAATGGCAATTGCGTGCTATGATGAGTATCCCGATGTATACAATATGGTAGCGGGTAAAATATTCTCAGCTGATTCTGTTGATTACAGAAACTGGTGGAATCAGTCGGGTACACATTCGCAGGGCAGTTCTTATGCTACCCAGACACGCTGGAAGGCAGAAATGCAGGCGCACGTTCTTATAAAGAAAATGTGCGGAGCAGAATTATTCAATGAAGAGGACCTTGTAAAAATTGCTTATGAATCTATATACCGCCGTCGTCCCGATGGACAAATAATGATTGACGGCGATGATAATAATCCTAACTCAAATCCATATAATACATATGTAACTGGATATGGAGTCAGCTCAAAAGACGCAGTTTTTCTTGCATACGTTATATCGGGTGACCCGCTTTTCAAAAAAGAATTTTTGTATAATGGCGGTTTTGAAAATGAATACAGCAGAGAATCGGTACAGACTGTAGAAAAGATTATATTAAACGATCCTAATGTTAAAGCTGATGTAACTGCAGGCACGCTTCCGCTTACAAGATATTTTGGCTCTCCTGTAGGCGAAATGGTTGCCCGTACAGGTTGGGATTTAGGCATAAAATCAAATGACGTTATAGCGACTATGAAAATTGGCGAGTACTATGGCATGAATCATGACCATTATGATTCGGGTCACTTTATGATCTATTATAAAGGCATTTTGGCAAATGATTCGGGTTGGTATGAGATGCATGGCTCGGATCATCAGAAAAACTATATGTCACAGTCGATTGCACATAATACGCTTGTAATTGAAACTGCTTACAATAAATGGGGTAATCAGAATCAGGGTATGGATGGCCCTGATGCCACGGATATTAATACAGTAAAAGGAAGAAACTTTTTCTGGATGCCGGAATCATGGGAAGAATATCAAAATGATAATCAGATTAATACTGCTCAGGTTATAGGTTATGAGTTTGGTCCTGACCTTCAGTATCCTGAATATTCGTACCTTGCAGGCGATCTTGCAAATGCATATACATCTGATTACGATGATGGAGTAAAAGAGGCACTTCGTCATATGATATTCCTTCCGACAGGAAATGAGAAGAATCCTGCTGCATTTGTTGTATTTGATAAGATAGAAACAAAAGAAGGCGGAATGAAGAAAGCGTTTTTGCTTCATTCGCAGGAAGAACCTGAGGTAAAGGGTAATGTTACCACAATTAAAAGGGTAGAAAAAGATTATAACGGTAAGCTTGTAAACCAGACGCTTTTGCCTAAGTCGGCTAATCTGGCTATTGAAAAAATTGGTGGAGCAGAGTATGACGCTAATGGTAATTTAATTACTGAAACAGATAAACGCTTCTGGAATAAGGAAAAAAGCTGGATGTTTATTCAGGATGATATTGAAGCCGCAAAAAATGCAAATACAACGGGCAGAGTTGTAAAGATGGGCAACGGTCTTGAAGCGGGTTGGGGCAGAGTTGAGATTATGCCAAAAAAATCAGAAGAGCTTGACTATATGTTAAATGTAATGTATGTTGGCTCGGCTGATGATGACTCAGCACTGCAGAAGGCAGAACTTATTGAAACAGATGCTTTCGTCGGCGCAAAAATATTTGACAGAGTAGCAATGTTTAATACAGCCAAAGAGCGCACAAACGAAACAGTAGCATTCACAATACCGGGAGATAAGACTGCGCTTAAAGTTAATGTAGCAGGTCTTAAAGCGGGCACATGGAGTATTAGTGCAAACGGCAGTGAAATCGGCACTCAAATTGCATCAGAAGATGGCGGTATGATTTATTTTACAGCTCCTGCAGGCAGCGTTACACTTACATATGTAAGCGGTGATGCAAATAAACAGTTTACAAAGAGCGCTGCTCCCGTGCTTGAAGGTGTGACAATATTCTTTAATAACAACTTCCTTTATTCAGATGTACCTCCGACAATAAGAGATGGAAGAACCCTTATTCCAATGCGTGCACTTTTGGAGGCTATGGATGCTGAGGTTTCGTGGGATGAGGCAACATCAACAGCGACTGCGGTTGCTTCTGAGGGAACTGAGATAAAGATTACGGAAAATCAAAAGACTGTCTATGTAAACGGGAACGCTGTTGAACTTGATGTTCCGGCAATGATTATTGACGGAAGGTTTGTAATTCCAGTACGTTTTGTTGCTGAAAATCTTGGCGCAAAGGTTTCGTGGGACGATTTGGCGCAAAAGGTAATTATTACGAAGCAACGTGTAAGTCAGCTAGATCTTGGAATACGCAATTATATTCCAATTAAGAGTGCTAAGCAAAGTGGCGCAGAGAATAACCCCGAAAGACAAATTCAGTCGAGTATTGATGGCAATGCCTCGTCATCATATTGGGGTGTTTCGAGTGATAATCATGACGCATGGGGAATATATGACTTTGGAGAGGTAAAAACGCTTGACAAGGTTATGATTACATTTATGCACGGTAACACGAGAAAGTATAAATTTGACATAGAAGTTTCCGTTGATGGAGTAAATTATACTGCAATACTCAAGGATAAGGAAACGAGCGGAGATTATGCTACCGGTAAGTTTGAAACTTTTGACCTTGGCGGAGCACAGGCAAGATATGTAAGATATCGCGGTTATGGAAACAATACAAACAAGTGGAACTCGCTTGCTGAGATTGTATTTACAGAAAAGAAATAAATGATAAAGATAAAAAAGACGTACTTTGTACGTCTTTTTTATCTTAAATAAAATTGAATAATATAAATATGTCGAATGTTGTCGAAAGAAAAAGGTGATATTATGAAATTAAGTTTTAATCAAATTAAACAAATTACAACGGGAGCTGTTCTTGTTAAGGAAGAAGATGGAATGATCTCATTGAAACGGTTTACACAGGAGCAGGAAGAGTTATACAAAGTAACAAACCAGGATTTTTATAATAAGACTTTTTCTACAGCAGGAATTAAATTTTTATTTAAAACGGATAGCAAAAGTTTATTCCTAAAGTTAAAAACAATGATTTCGTCTTCGCGAAAATATTTTTCAGTTGATATTTTTGTGGATGGAAAGCCTATAGGTTATATTGATAATTTTTCTAATATTGAGTTACCACAAAATTATACACAGATGGAATTTCCTTTTGGTGATTTTTCAAAAAAGTTTTGGTTGGGTGAAGGTGAAAAAACTGTATGCGTTCATCTTCCGTGGTCGGTTAAAACATTAATCGAAGAGATTTCTATCGACGATAATGCTTTTGTCAAGGGAGTAAAGCCTAAAAAGAAATTGCTAGCATATGGTGATTCAATTACGCATGGGTATGATGCATTGCGTCCTTCCAATCGCTATATTTCCAAGCTTGCAGATAAAATTGGTGCCGAAGAATTTAATAAAGCGATAGGAGGCGAACGCTTTTTCCCTGAACTTGCAAAGTTAAAAGATGCCTTTGTGCCGGATTATATAACGGTTGCTTATGGCACGAATGATTGGAACGGCATAGAGATGTGTACTTTCAAAGAAAAATGCAAGGGTTTCTATGAAAATTTAATAAAGAATTACCCCGAGTCTAAAATATTTGCAATTACACCAATTTGGAGAAAAGATATGAATGAAGAGAGAGTATTTGGTGCTTTTGAAGATGTTGAAAAGACAATCAGAGAGTGTGTAAAAGGCATTGAAAATATTACTGTGATTTCGGGATTTGATTTTGTTCCTAAAGATGAAAAATATTATGCAGACTTAAGACTTCATCCGAATGATAAAGGATTTGAAAGTTACGCAGAACATTTATACGGTGCAATCAGCTTGGGAATTTAATATACCTAGATCATTTGCTGATATAATATTTTTTAGTTCTAGTTTAACACGAACTGCACTTGAAAATTGGCTGCATCTAAACCTTATGCCTCGCAATACAAAAAATCCTCATGTTATTACATGAGGATTTTGGTGCTCGAGACCGGGGTCGAACCGGTACGGGAATCACTTCCCACGGGATTTTAAGTCCCGGGCGTCTGCCTGTTCCGCCACTCGAGCATCTAAAAAACTACTTAAATATTTTATCACGAAAAAATGAAATAGTCAACACTTTTTTTGTTTAATCTGGAAATATCAAACAAATTATACAATTTATCAAAAAACTATTGACATAAAGGTTAAATTCAATTATAATAATTAAGTCATAAAAATTGCATATCTGGGTGTGGCGCAGTTGGTAGCGTGCTTGAATGGGGTTCAAGAGGCCGGGAGTTCAAGTCTCCCCACTCAGACCAAAGAAAAACCGCTTGTATAATGAGATACAGGCGGTTTTTTTATAAAAAAACAATATTAAAAAGTATATGCCAATACTTGACTTATAGGGTATTTAAGTGTAAAATAATATATTATGAATTATTTGATACTTTGGATAAATCTGTATTTGTATCGGAAGGGATAAAAAGATGTTTAAAGCGGACAGATGGAAGGATTATGAGCTTATAGACAGCGCGGGCGGTGAAAAGCTTGAACGCTGGGGCAAATATATATTAAGAAGACCTGACCCGCAGGCTGTATGGACGGACAAGTCTGCAAAGGGTTGGAATGAGTGTGCGGCGCACTATCACCGTTCGCAAAGCGGTGGCGGACATTGGGAGTATAAAGATAAACTACCTGAGCGCTGGACAATAAAATATGATGATTTAATCTTTAATATAAAACCTATGAATTTTAAGCATACGGGACTTTTTCCAGAACAAGCGGCAAACTGGGATTGGTTTTCTAACCTTATAAGAAGGGCAAACCGCCCCGTGCGCGTACTTAATTTGTTTGCATATACAGGAGGCGCAACTGTTGCTGCTCTTTCAGCAGGTGCGGCTGTAACGCACGTTGATGCTGCAAAGGGTATGGTTTCGTGGGCAAAAGAAAACGTCAATTCTTCGGGATATATTGATGCCGAGGTGCGTTATATAGTTGATGATGTACTAAAGTTTGTCGCACGTGAGCAAAGACGTGGGAAAAAATATGACGCGATTATAATGGACCCGCCATCGTATGGACGCGGACCATCGGGCGAAGTATGGAAAATAGAAAACGAGCTTTATTCGCTTGTATGTGAGTGCGTGAAAATCCTTTCAGATGATCCGTTATTTTTCCTTATAAATTCATATACAACAGGACTTGGTCCGTCTGTTTTAAAAAACATATTGACGCTCACACTTAAAAAGCGTTTTAGTGGCTATATTGATGCCGATGAGGTTGGCATACCGATGAGCGCAAAAAGCGGGCTGTATCTTCCGTGCGGAATATCGGGAAGATGGCAGTCAATAAAATAACAATATATTAAAAAATTTTGGAAACGGCGGTTTAGCAAATGATTAAAACCGAAAATTTACAATATAATTATGAAACCGATGATGAAAAAGAGATTAGGGTTTTAAAGGGCATCAATCTTGAAATTCACAAAGGGGAGTTTGTTGCACTTGTAGGACACAACGGCTCAGGAAAGTCGACTCTTGCAAAACATTTTAATGCAGTACATCTTCCTTCGGGCGGTAAGGTGTATGTAGAAAACCTTGATACATCTGACGAGGAGCTTGTGTTTGAAATTCGCCGTCGCGTTGGTATGGTGTTTCAAAATCCCGACAATCAACTTGTTGCAACGATAGTGGAAGAGGATGTTGCGTTTGCACCTGAAAATCTTGGTATTGAGTCGGAAAAGATACGAGAGCGTGTAGATAATGCGTTAGATGCTGTTGGTATGTATGAACATCGCCTCGAGGCACCGCATCTTTTGTCAGGTGGACAAAAACAGCGCATAGCTATCGCAGGCATTTTAGCAATGCAGCCAAAATACATTATCCTTGACGAGCCTACGGCAATGCTTGACCCGATAGGCCGAAAAGAAGTTTTGGCGACAATAAGCCGTCTTAATAAGGAACAAAATATGACGGTAATTTTGATTACACACTATATGGAAGAGGCGGCGATGGCTGACAGAATTATTGTATTGCGTGATGGCGGCGTGATACTTGACGGAGCGCCGAAAGAGGTTTTTGTAAAAACAGATGAACTAAAATCAACAGGACTTGATATACCGCAGACAACAGAGCTTATGCTTTCTCTTGCGACTGAAGGTTTAGACGTAGCGCGCGATGTGATAACGGTTGACGAATGTGTAGAGGAGATTATAAAGCTGATATGATAGAGTGCAAAAATATGTACCATACTTATCAGGCGGGTTCTCCGTTTGAAAAGCAGGTGCTTAAAAACATCAATTTAAAAATTGAAGCAGGCGAGCTTGTTGCAATAATAGGACATACAGGCTCTGGGAAGTCAACGCTTATACAACATTTTAATGCTCTTTTAAAGCCTACCTCAGGCAGTGTTATAATTGATGGCGTTGATATCAGCACACCAAAAATTGATTTGCGTCAAATTCGTAAAAAGGTTGGCTTGGTGTTTCAGTACCCCGAGCATCAGCTTATGGAAGAAACTGTGCGACGCGACATTGCGTTTGGCCCAAAAAACCTTGGTTTGTCCGAAGAGGATATTAGCGAAAGAGTGCTTGTCGCGGCGAAAGCGATTGGGCTTAAAGAAGAGCTTTTGGACAAGTCGCCGTTCGAGCTTTCGGGCGGTGAAAAAAGACGCGTCGCAATAGCGGGTGTGCTTGCAATGGAGCCTGATGTGCTTGTGCTTGACGAGCCTACGGCAGGGCTTGACCCTGCGGGGCGCGACGAGCTTTTGGCTCTTGTAAAAAAATTAAACGATTGCGGTATGACAATAGTGCTTGTTTCGCACAGCATGGAGGATGTAGCCAACACGGTGCGCCGTATTATAGTTATGAATGATGAAACGATTGCTTATGACGGAAGTGTTTGCGAGGTATTTTCGCATGTGGACGAGCTTTCAAAAATGGGACTTAGCGTTCCGCAAGTAAGCCTTGTTATAAAAAAGCTTCGTGAGCGCGGAGTAGATATACCTGATGATATATATACAGTAGAGCAGGCAAAAGATGCAATTTTGAAGATTATTAAGCCAAAAGGCTAATTTGGGAGATAAATATGTTAAAGGACATCACGCTCGGGCAGTATTACCCGGGAAATTCTAAGGTTCATAATCTTGATCCGAGAGTTAAGATTCTTCTTACAATGTTATATATAGTTTTGCTTTTTACAGTAAAGAACTTTACGGGCTTTGCTGTATTTGCTGCGTTTACTTTTTTTGTGATATTCAGCTCAAAAATTCCTGTAAAATTTGTTTTTAAAGGAATAAAACCACTCCTTTTTATAATTGTTTTTACAGCAGTTTTAAACATTTTTATGACACAGGGAAGAATTGCATTTCGTATTCCGTACACGCCGATAGTTGCAACGTGGGAAGGTATATATATGGCGACTTTTATGATAATAAGACTTGTGTTTTTAATTGTCGGAACGTCGCTTCTGACTCTTACATCATCACCGATTTCGCTTACTGACGGCATAGAGCATTTGCTTTCACCGTTTAAAAAAATCGGTGTTCCCGCACACGAGCTTGCTATGATGATGACGATTGCAATACGATTTATTCCGACTCTTCTTGAAGAAACGGAAAAGATTATGAAAGCACAAACCTCGCGCGGAGCAGATTTTGAAACGGGCAATTTATTAAAACGTGCAAAATCGCTTGTGCCGCTTTTGGTACCGCTTTTTATCAGTGCATTCAGACGTGCAGATGAGCTTGCGCTTGCAATGGAGTGTCGCTGTTATAATGGAGGAAACGGCAGAACGAGAATGAAAAAGCTTAAGATAACAAAAAGCGATATAATTTGCAGTGCGGTTTGTATTTTGACGCTTGCGGTCGCTGTTTTTGCAGGATATATCCCATTCTTATTTTAATATGGAGATTGTTATGAGAAATATTGCTTTATCTCTTCAGTATAAAGGCAGCTTATATCATGGCTGGCAAACACAGGAAAATGCCGTTACGGTGCAGCGAATATTAGAAACGGCAATACAAAAGGTTTGCAAAGAAAGTGTTACGCTCCATGGTTGTGGACGCACCGATGCGGGTGTCCATGCCCTTAATTATGTCTGTAATTTTAATTCACAAACAAAAATTCCCGATGAAAAAATTCCATTTGCTCTAAATTGCGTTTTGCCTGATGACATACGAATTATGAAGGCAAAAACGGTCGATAATGATTTCCATGCACGCTTTAGCGTAAAGAAAAAACGCTATATTTATAAAGTATTAAATTCGCAGCATTCTGATGTTTTTATGAAGGATTTGGCGTGGCATTACAGAAGAAATATCGACATGGAAAAAGTGAAAAAGGCGTGCGAAGCTTTTTTGGGAGAACATGATTTTAGTGCGTTTTGCGCCGCCGGCGCACAGACAAATACACACACAAGAACGATATACAGCCTTGACGCGCAAAAAAACGATAATATTATTACGATAGATATATGCGGAAATGGATTTTTATATAATATGGTGCGTATAATTGCCGGTACACTTGCTTATGTAGGTGATGGACGTATAGATGCAGATGATGTTTCAAAAATAATCGAGTCGCGTGACAGAAGGCTTGCAGGAATTACCGCTCCCGCATATGGACTTTATATGGCAGATGTAGAGTATGATTTTGATATTTTTGGAAAATAAAAAGGAGCGAAACTATTGTGAGTAGGCTTGATTACAAAAGAAAGAAACAAAAAGAAATAGAAAAATCACAGCGCACAGAAAGTCCGTTTATAACCTTTGTGCGCATGCACGCAGGACTTATAGGTCTTTGCTTTATTGTGCTTTTGGTTATAACTGCGGCAGTTCTTGTTGGCACAAACCCTGAGTTTAAAAGTCATAATAATACAGAACTTTATCTTGATGAAAATACTGTATTTGAAATGCCCTATACTGAGCAGGAAAACAGCGTTATAAAGTCAATGGGTGCAAATACAATAGTTTGCGGAAAGGAAAAAATATTTTCACTTTCAGAATCAGGTAAAAAAGAGTGGGAAATACCTGTCATATTAAACAAGCCTCTCTTATCGATTTGCGGTGATTATATACTTGCGTGCGACAGAGGCGGCAAGGATATATATCTTATAAATGATGGCAAGGTAATACTTCAAAGTTTGTCCTCATATGCTATTACAAATGCAAAAGCAGCATCTGACGGAAAGTTTGTGATTGTATCGGAGGAACCGTATTATAAAGGTCTTGTAACTGTTAAGGATGCAAAAAATAACGAGGTGTTTGTATGGCATTCGGGCAGTGCATATATACTCGATGCCCAGTTTGGAGCAGATGAAAACAAGCTTGCTCTTGCAACGCTTGACACATCTTCCTCTTCTGATGAAGATGTGTCAAAAGGACTTTCAAGCGGTATGCTGATGTTTAATTTGTACGAAACTGCACCATACCAGACGCATACATTTGATGATTGCATTATTACTAATATATACAAGGCGGACAAGAATTTTTTGGCTGTGACCGATAATAAAACTATTTGTGTTGATGAGGCAGGAGCTGTTGTTGGGGAGTTTGTGTATGAAGCTGAAACTGTAAATAAAATATACAAAGGCGATTCTTTGTTAGTGTTTTCGCTTGAGAAAGATAACGGACAAAAAAGTATTGTAGCGCTTGACAATAAAGCGCGTAAAAAATGCAACATAAATGTACGCCAGACTCCAAATTTTGTCAGTGCTTATGCAGACAGAATTGCATATGGTTGGGCAAACAATATAGTAGTGTGTGACGCTGCGGGGAAAGAGCTTTATGTTATACAAACACCTAAAAAGTATAATTCCTTTTTTCTTCTTGCGGGAACTAAAAGAGCGAGTGGCGTTACAGGAACAGCTATTGATATAATTGAGATAAAGTAATTAAAGTGAGGGTTTTATATGCCATATATACTTGATGCGGTTATTTTGCTTATTATAATTATATCCGTAATACGCGGAGTAAAAAAAGGTTTTATCAAGGCGGCATTTTCTATATTGTCGTTTTTGCTTGCAGCAGCTTTGTCTTTTATGTTCTACGTTCCGTTTTCTGAATATGTAATAAATACCGATGTTGGACAAAATGTGTCGCAAAGCCTCGAAGAATCCATATATAAAGCAGTAAGCGGTGAGGGACAAAAGACGGATTCTTCAAATGAACAAAACGCTGAGGCAGATACACAAATTTCATCATCAAACTCACTTGGAGGTACGACCGAGGAAATTATAAAGACAATGAACATTCCAAAGTTTATGTTTTCAAGTGTTTTTGAGCAAAGTGACTTTCTGATGAGAACAGCAAGACTTAATGCTGCCGAGGCGGTGAGCAGTGCACTTACAACTGCATTTATAAAGCTTGTGTCAGGAATTTTATTGTTTTTGATTATCTTGATTGCGATATGGATTTTAAGAAAAATACTTGAATGTATCTTTAAACTGCCGCTTTTAAAAGAAGTAAACAAGCTTGCAGGATTTATCGCAGGGCTTATCAACGGAATTTTAATTTCGTATTTAATTATTGCAATATGCGTATCTTTGTCCGGTTTTAACGAGCTTTCATTTATAAAGAATACCACCGAACAATCATACATATATAAAAACTTTTATCAAACGAATATAATCGCAGAAATGTTTATAAAATAATATAATTTTGAGGTGCAGTATGCAGGAGTATGAAATATTAAGGCAAAAATCACTTACTGATTTGCGCGAAATTGCAAAGACGATGGGCATAACAAAAATTGCCTCACTAAGAAAAAATGAGCTTATAGAATGTATCATAAAAAATTCTCAAAGCCATAATGATGCAGAAGAAAATTTTGATGAAAAAACACAGCTAAAAGAAGCGACTAATATAAAAAATGCAAAGCAACGTCAGCGACCTGATGATGTTGTGGAGGTTCGAGGATTTCTCGAAGTACTCTCCGACGGCTACGGTTTTATCCGTTTTGACAACTACGAATCAAGCGCAAAGGATATTTATGTTTCAAATACACAGATAAGACGCTTTCGACTTCAGACAGGTGATGAGATTTTAGGTGATGCAAGAAAGATTTCGGGCGACGAAAAATTTGCACCGCTTTTGTTTGTTCACAAGGTTAACGGTGACAGCGTTGATGTTTGCCTTCGCAGACGCTCATTTGATACTCTTACACCGATTTATCCTACAAAGAGAATTCATCTTGAAACAAATCCTACGGGTTTTTCGATGCGTCTTATTGACCTTATAGCGCCGCTCGGCTATGGTCAGCGCGGACTTATCGTTGCACCGCCAAAAGCGGGAAAAACGACGCTTCTTAAAAACATCGCCCAAAGCATTACGAAAAATCATCCTGATGTAAAGCTTATAGTACTTCTTATTGACGAGCGCCCCGAAGAAGTTACAGATATGAAGCGCTCAATTAATGGTGAGGTAATATATTCAACCTTTGATGAAACACCAGAGCATCACGCAAAGATTGCGGAGCTTGTTTTAGAACGAGCAAAAAGGCTTGTGGAGCACAAAAAAGACGTTGTTATACTTCTTGATTCAATCACAAGACTTGCGCGTGCGTATAACCTTATAGAGCCGCCTACGGGACGAACTTTGTCGGGTGGCTTTGACCCCGGTGCATTTCATAAACCAAAACGCTTTTTTGGTGCGGCGCGAAATATTGAAGAAGGCGGAAGCCTTACAATTCTTGCAACTGCCCTTATGGAAACGGGCAGTCGTATGGACGAGGTTATTTTTGAGGAGTTTAAAGGAACGGGCAACATGGAAGTTCGTCTTGACAGACAGCTTCAGGAAAAACGTGTATTTCCTGCAATTGATATTGCAAAATCGGGTACACGTCACGAGGAAACTCTTTTAAGTGGTAGCGAGCTTTCGGCTGTGTGGGCGGTACGAAAGGCAATGAGCAGCAGAAATACAGTTGATGTTACAGAGGAAATTTTAAATAAGCTTACACGTACAAAGACAAATGATGACTTTGTGCAGAATATACTCGATACAATGACAAAATAGCTCTGAAAAATAGGTGGAAAAATGGAAAATAAAAGAGAAATATATCTTGATAACAGCGCAACAACAAAAACTGCAAAAGCTGTCAATGATTCGATGATAGAGGTGCTTGAAAAAGCTTACGCAAATCCGTCATCGCTGCACAATCTTGGAATGAAGGCTGAAAAAGCTTTTGAAGGTGCAAAACAGACACTTGCCGATTGTCTTTCGTGCAGTAAAGACGAAATCTATATTACAAGTGGCGGTACAGAGAGCAATAACCTTGCTATATTTGGATATTTAGAGGCGGCAAAGCGCAAAGGAAAGCATATAATCTGCACAGGTGTAGAGCATCCTGCAGTATATGAGGCTGTAGAGCATGCGAAAACTCAGGGGTATGAGGCAGATGTGCTTGGAGTAGATGAAAACGGCTATATAGACCTTGAAGAATTTGAAAACTTGCTGCGTGAGGATACGGTTTTGGTGTGTGTAATGCACGTAAATAACGAGGTCGGCGCTATAATGCCAATTGAAAAATTAAAGCCGATTATGAGAAGAAAAGCTCCAAATGCAGCGCTTTTTGTCGATGCAGTGCAATCATTCGGCAAAATAGCTGTTAAACCGTCAAAAATCGGTATAGATATGATGAGTGCAAGCGCGCACAAAATACATGGTCCAAAGGGCGTAGGTCTTTTGTATATAAAAAAGGGTATTCGCGTACTTCCGATTCTTCACGGCGGCCATCAGCAGTCAAATCTTCGCTCGGGAACACAAAATGTTTTTGGTGCGGTTGGTTTTGCTGTTGCGGCAAGTGAAGCATATAAAAACATTGACAAAAATTATGAGCATGTGGATATGCTTAAAAAAAGACTATGTAATGGCATTATCGAAAACATTGAAAATGTGGTGTTAAACGGCGATGAAAATGCGCTCTCATATATATTAAACGTATCTTTTATCGGGATAAAATCAGAAATTCTTTTGCACGCACTTGAAAGCAAGGGAATATACGTTTCTACGGGGTCTGCGTGTGCGTCAAACGCTCCTTCACCCAGCCGCACCCTTATGTGTATGGGTAAGGATAAGCGTGAAATAGAAGGCGCTGTTCGTTTCAGTTTTTCATCTATGAATACAACAGAAGAAATTGATTATACAATAAAAGTTTTAACAGAAGAAGTCGAAAACATAAGAAAGTATGTCAGGGGATAGATAAATGAAAGAAATTGTTTTGGTAAAATACGGTGAGATTATATTAAAGGGTTTAAACAGACCTGTATTTGAAAATATACTTCTAAAAAATATCAGAGAGGCGCTTAAAAGTCTTGGCGAAATTGATATTACACGTGCGCAGGCGGCAATTTACATTGACCCGCCCGAAAGCGTTGACATAGACGATGTAATCGAACGTCTTAAAAAAATTTTTGGTATTTTAAGCATTACGCGCGCAGGCGTATGCGAAAAGGATATTGATGCGATAAAAAAGGCGGCGCTTGAGTATTGCGGCGAGGATGTGCTTGAGGGTAAAACATTTAAGGTAGAGGCAAAACGTGCCGACAAAAAATTCCCGCTAAAATCGCCCGAAATATGCCGAGAGGTCGGTGGATATATATTTGAAAACCTTGAAGGCGCAGTTGTTGATGTGAACAATCCGTCAAATGTTGTAATGGTTGAAATTCGCGATTTTGCCGCGTATGTATACTGCAAAAAAATTGCAGGTCAGGGGGGCTTGCCTATAGGAACTGGTGGCCGTGCGATGCTTCTTTTATCGGGCGGAATTGACAGTCCTGTTGCGGGATATATGATTGCAAAGCGCGGAGTGGAAATTGAAGCTATAAATTTCTTCAGCTATCCTTATACAAGTGAGCGAGCAAAGGAGAAGGTAATATCACTTGCAAAGATTCTTTCGGGCTACACATCAAAAATAAAGCTTCATATAGTACCTTTTACCGAAATTCAGCTTGCGATACGCGACAATTGTCCCGAGGAGCATCTTACGCTTATTATGCGTCGGTTTATGATGAAAATATCTGAGCGTATTGCAAAACTTAACAATACAGAAGCACTTATTACAGGTGAAAGCCTTGGTCAAGTTGCGAGCCAAACGATGCAGGCGCTACATGTTACAAATTCAGTTGTGGATATGCCTGTCTTCAGACCGCTTATCGGTATGGATAAAGAAGAAATTGTGCGCATATCGCGCAAAATAGGAGCATTTGAAACGTCAATTTTGCCATACGAGGATTGCTGCACTGTATTTACGCCCAAGCACCCTGTAACAAAGCCGAAAGTGGAAAAAATTAATGCATCGGAGTCGATGCTTGAAATAGAACAGCTTATACAAAAGGCAGTAGACGGCGTTGAAACTATCGTTATTGAACCGTAAAATTATAAAAGGAGTATGAGTGTTATGACGGCAGAAATAATAGCTGTTGGAACTGAGCTTTTGCTTGGTGATATATTAAATACCGATGCGCAGTTTCTGGCGCAGGAGCTTTCAAAGCTTGGAATTAATGTTTTTTATCAAACTGTAGTAGGTGATAACGAAAGACGTTTGACCGACACAATAAAAACCGCTCTTTTACGCTCTGATATAGTAATAACGTCCGGCGGCCTTGGACCAACACACGATGATATTACAAAGGAAACACTTGCGAGTGTGATGGGAGTGGGGCTAAAACTGCATGAGCCGAGCCTTGAAGCTATAGAGGGGTATTTTAAACGCACGGGACGTGTGATGTCACCAACAAACGTAAAGCAGGCAATTATGCCGGAAGAATGTATTGTGCTTAAAAACAATAACGGAACTGCACCGGGGGGCATAATCGAAAAGAATGGCAAAATTGCAATCTTTTTACCGGGACCGCCAAATGAGATAATACCGATGTTTAACGAGAGTGTATTTCCGTATCTTTCCAAAAAATCGGATTCTATGTTGTTTTCAAAGACTCTTCGTATTATTGGTATGGGGGAGTCAAGCGTTGAGGAAAAGCTTTCGGAATTTATGAAAAATTCTGCAAATCCCACAGTTGCACCATATGCAAAGCAAAGCGAGGTAACGCTTCGCATCACAGCAAAAGCTAAAGACGAGAATGAGGCAAAAAAACTTATTGAGCCTGTGGAAGAGAAGATACGCCGTGAGCTTGGTAATGTGGTGTATGGTACGGATAACGATACAATTTATTCCGTAGTATGTGATATGTTAAAACAAAAAAATATGCGTGTTTCGTTTGCGGAAAGCTGCACGGGAGGACTACTTGCGCAGAGTATAACGAGTGTATCGGGAGCATCAAATGTATTTTCTCAAAGTTTTGTCACATACTCAAATGATGCAAAGCACAGCCTTTTAGGTGTGAGCGAAGAAACACTTAAAGAGTATGGCGCGGTAAGCGAGAAAGTAGCAAGCCAAATGGCAAAAGGGGCACTCGAGGTATCGGGCGCTGATGTTTCGGTAAGTGTTACAGGTGTCGCAGGGCCTGAAAGCGACGAAAGGGGCAATCCTGTCGGTCTTGTTTATATTGGACTTGCTGATGGAGAGAATACAATCGTAAAGGAATTTAACTTTACAGGCAATCGTGAAAAAATCCGTATGCGAGCATGCGTGAGTGCATACGCAATGCTAAGAGAATATTTGCTAAATAAATAAAAAAATGTATTGACATACGCGTTGTATAGATGTATAATATCATTATAGAACATTTGTTTGTGAAAGCGAGGAATATACTATGGCTGAGAATTTACCTGAAAATACGTCCGAAAAAAGAAAGGCGCTTGATGCGGCGCTTAGCGGAATACGTAAGCAGTTTGGTGACGGCTCGATAATGAAACTTGGCGAAAATGCAAAAACTAATATAGAGGCAATTCCAACCGGTTCAATGAGTCTTGATTTGGCACTTGGAATAGGCGGACTTCCGCGCGGAAGAATTGTAGAGGTGTATGGACCGGAATCATCGGGAAAAACTACACTTACTCTTCATGTTGTTGCAGAGGCACAAAAGCTTGGCGGCGAGGTTGCATTTATCGACGCAGAGCACGCGCTTGACCCCGAATATGCAAGAAGGCTTGGAGTAGATATTGATAATTTGCTTGTTGCACAGCCTGATACGGGCGAGCAGGCACTTGAAATAATGGAAGCCTTGGTAAGAAGCGGTGCTATTGACGTTGTTGTTGTCGATTCTGTTGCGGCGCTTGTACCAAAGGCTGAGATTGACGGCGAAATGGGCGATTCGCATGTGGGTCTTCACGCACGTCTTATGTCACAGGCTCTTCGTAAGCTTGCAGGCATACTAAATAAGTCTAATACAATAGCAATATTTATAAATCAGCTTCGTGAGAAGGTGGGTGTAATTTACGGAAATCCCGAAACAACCACCGGTGGACGTGCGCTCAAGTTTTATGCATCTGTGCGCCTTGATATAAGAAAAGTTGAGGCTATAAAAAACGGTTCTGAAATAATAGGTAACCGTGCACGTGTAAAGGTTGTTAAAAATAAGGTTGCACCGCCATTTAAAGAGGCAGAATTTGATATTCTTTATGGAAAGGGCATATCTAAAGAAGGAAACATTTTAGATGTTGCAACGTCGCTTGATATAATCAAAAAGAGCGGTTCGTGGTTTGCTTATGAAGGCGAAAGACTTGGACAGGGCAGAGACAACGTGCGTAAATACATGGAGGAAAACCCTGAATTCACGGCAAAAATAGATGCGCAAATCAGGGAAAAATTAGCGATAGGACAGTCTGAGCGTATAGATTCAGAAGCTGTAAGTCCTTTGTCAAAGCAGCCGAAAAAGTAAAAGAAAATTCAAGAGGAATAGATAAATGACGTATATAGTTATGGACCTTGAATGGAATCAGCCTGTTTCAAAAAATAGCTATCCGTATTTAAAAATAGGCGATAAGATGCCCAATGAAATAATTCAAATTGGTGCTTACAAGGTTTCGGATAAACTAAAAATAATTGACAGCTTTTGTGCATATATTAAGCCAAAATATTATAAAAAGCTCAACAGTTTTGTAAAAAGAGTTACCAACATTGATAAAACGACAATAGGTGAGGGCAAAAGCTTTGTAAGTGCTATCGAGAGTTTTAAAAACTGGTGCGGTGATGAATTTTGTATTTTTACCTGGGGCAGTGATGATGTTCAGGTTATAAAACAAAATCTTGATTTTTATGGTATTGATAAAAGCTTTATAACTCGCTGGTACGATGTGCAGACTATTTTTTCTGTGTCGCAGCTTGGTGAAAAGCAGCAAAAGTCTTTAAGCTTTGCTATGGAGCATATGAAAATACAAGAGGACGAAAACAGACGTTTGCACGATGCGCTTGATGATGCGTATTATACGGCTCAGATTTTGATAAAGCACGATATTGATGCTTGTATTAAGGAATATGTTTCTGAGAGTGATTTTAAAATTTTATGTGCAGAGCTTGATGATACAAGTTTTGGTGCTTTTTACACAAAAAATAAGGCTATGGCAGATAAAAATGTAACCAAAATAGCTTGTCCCAAATGCGGAGAATGTATGAAAAAATATGGTGCATGGCTTTCAGTTAATGGGAAACATATTTGCCTTGCCACGTGCACAAAACACGGTGATTTTGTGTCGAGAGTAAAAATCAATAAGCACCTTGATGGGAAATTTTATGTAAATAAGATTACCAAAAAAGCAAGTGAGCAAATAGCTGATGATTTGAAAAAACGATATGAATTTTCAAAAAGACAAACAAAAGCGAAAAGCAAGCGAAAAGTGAATGTTTTATATGGTCGGAATAATGAAAAGGGTAGTGCAATATAAGTTGTGCTACCCTTTATGCCTATCATTGTCTGTAGTTTAAGATAGTTTGTTATAAAAAAACTATATAAATTTGAATTTGTATATTTGACATAGCTAAAGAATAATGATATTATTAAAATATATAAGTATATCTATTTTTTTAAATGGAGGAGTGTGTTTGTGAAAAAGTGTAGAATGATATCTTTGGTGATTATTTTTATGCTTTTGTTTGCCTCTGGGGTCGGTGCTACAACTATAGAAAATCCGATCTTGGAAGATAAAAGCCAAGAAAAGCAAACAGAGGAATATACATTTTATGATATTGTTGATCATTGGTCGCAGCAGTTTGTTGTTAAAGCTGTAAAACATGGACTTTTTGTAGGTGATTTAGAGGGTGAATTTAATCCTGATGATGATGTTACACGGGCACAGTTTATAACAGTTCTTTGGAGAATGTCAGGAAAAGAAAGTGTAGATACTAAGTTGCCGTTTAAGGATGTTGAAACACAAATTCCTGAATTTAAGCAGGCGATTGCATGGGGATATGCAAAAGGTTATATTAATGGCACATCAAATGAGACGTTTGAGCCTGATGCGCCACTTACCCGCGAAGAAGCAATGAAAATACTTCATTCACTTTCAGGTTCTGCTACAGGTGGAGAAATGATGTTTTTCGGAATTTATGATGGCACATTCGAAGACAGCAATAATATTTCGCAGTGGGCAAAACCTTCTGTATATTGGGGAGTATATAATAAGTTAATCTCTGGAACGAGCGAAAAAACACTTACACCTGATGGAAATACAACTCGCGCACAATTGGCGAAAATATTGGTTAATTATCTTGATATAAAATAAATAGTAAAGGAGAAGAAAATGAAAAAGATAATTTTTGCTTTATTATCATTAACTTTGCTTCTTGGTTTGCTCTCTTTGCCGGCATTGGCCGCAGAAGAATCAGGTGGTTTTTATGACATTGGCACATATAATAATGTTGTTATAGAACCATATTCGAAAAATATAAAAGTGGATGCTACAATGGAAAACCTGGATGATGATGTGGAGCTGGAACAGTATTATAAAGATTCTAACAGACTTGAAGTGTCATATACAGGTGCAACACAAGGTGCTTATTATGGCATTATATTGGTTGAAGGTAGCGGATTGCCTACCAAGGATAGTAAAATATTTTATGTCGATCAGTTAATGGCAGAGTCAAGCACTGTTAAATTTAATGTTTATCCTATGCTGCCTGAAGGACAAACTTCTTTGTCGCTTTACATATCAAGTGATGCACAAGGTTTTGAGATTATTAAAATTCCTCTTAATTATAAGCTAATACCTGGCATTTCGATTGGTGAAGCTGATTTTGTATTTGATCTTGACAACAAGGTTTATACAGGAAACGAAATTAAACCTGCTATCACATCGAATTTAACAGCAAATATGGACTATAGCGTTAGTTATACCAATAACACAAATGTTGGAACAGCGACTATAACAGTAACAGGTATGGGTAATTATACCTCGAGTGTATCAAAGACTTTTGAAATTACACAGAAGGCAATTTCTGAAACAGAATTTACAGTATCGGGTATTGAGCGGAGTTACACATATACAGGTTCTGCAATCGCTCCTGAGATAACAGTGAAATGGGGTGACAGGGTTTTAGTAAAGAATACCGACTATAGTGTTTCATATTCAAACAATGAAAATGTTGGAACAGCGACTATAACAGTAACAGGTATGGGTAACTACACAGGGTCGATGAATGCTACATTTGCAATTACTCCGTCAGTTTATACAGGTAGTGTTAACATTTCTGCAAACGGAGCAACAATAATAATTGATACTGTATTGAAAGCTGATGTTAGCGCAACAACAGGTCATAATTTGTCTTATCAGTGGAAGAAAAATGGTATAAATATTCATAATGCAACGGCAGATACATACACAGTAACCACAGAAGATTTTGAGTCAAACATCTCGGTTGTGGTCACATCTTCAGGAAATTATATTGGAACAATTGAAAGTGTGCCTATAACTGTTGGTAAGTCAGTTTTGACAGGTAGCGTTCTTGTTGCAAATGCAGAAAATATTATTACAGCTACACTTTCTGGTGTTCCATCAGAGGATAACTACACTATTGTATGGCTTCGTAATGGTAATGCAATTACCAACGCAAGTGGTTTAAGCTATGTTGTTACGGATGAAGACAAAGGCTGTGAAATCAGCATAAAGCTTGTGGCAATGGGAGATGTTTACACAGGGGCAATCATTTCCAATACTATTGTTATTCCTGCTGAAGCTCCTTCATTTACAAGTACTCCTAGTGTATCTGCTGGAAACAGTCAAATTACAGTATCATTTGCAGCCAAAGCAAATGGTTCAGCAATTTTGAATTATGAAATTATTGTTAATGGAAATGTAGTGGCAACTGTTGAGGGCAGCAAAAGCACATATACAATCACAAATCTTGTAAACAATACACAATATACGATTAAGGTTGCTGCTATAAATGGCGCAGGAAGAACTGAATCTGAAGAGGTTAATGCAATACCTTTCTATATCTCAAGCGGCGGCGGTGGCGGCGGTGGTGTAACAATAACACCAAAACCGACTGTAACAGAAAACGCGGATGGTTCTGTTACTCAGACAATAACTGATTCTAAAACAGGTACTGTTATCCAAAAGACGCAGTATCCCGATGGGGAAACGAAAGTAGTTGAAACAAAGAAGGACGGAACAGTTACTACAACCACAACTGATGCTGTCGGCAATACGGCCGAAGTGGTTATAAATCCTGATGGTACAACAAATATAGATGCTACTGTTTCAAAAGAAG